>NZ_LMNC01000001.1:0-716141 GCF_001422455.1 Brevundimonas sp. Leaf280
CAAGGCCTGTGCAACCTGACCCCGGCGACGGGCGGCTGCTTCTCGCCCGAAGGCGACATCGAATCCGCCACCCTGATGGCCAATGTCATCTATGACTTCGGCTTCGAATACTGGGGCGTTCGTCCGTTCGTCGGCCTCGGCGCCGGTGTGAACCGCGTCGACACCAACACGATCGGCGCSCTGCGCGCYAACCGTGCCGCCACCTTCGCCGTCGACGACACCTCGACCAAGTTCGCCGCTCAGGCGATCGCTGGTCTGGCCTGGGCCATCAGCGACCGCGCCAACATCGACCTGACCTACCGCTATCTGACGGGCGACGCCAACTTCGCCTCGACGACGGCCGGTACGGGCGTGGGCGCCACGCAGTTCGGCGAATGGGACGGCGACTACGACCAGTCGCACACCGTGACCCTGGGTCTGCGCTACAGCTTCGGTGCGGAAGACGCACCGCCGCCGCCGCCTCCCCCGCCGCCTCCGCCCCCGCCGCCCCCGCCGCCGCCGCCCCCGCCGCCGCCGGTCGCTCAGACCCCGGTCGCTCGCCAGTTCGTGGTCTACTTCGACTGGGATCGCTCGGACCTGACCGCGGAAGCCCGTTCGGTGGTGACGCAGGCCGCCAACTACGCCAAGTCGGGTCGTCCGACGCGCGTCCTGATCGTCGGCTACACCGACACCTCGGGTTCGGCCGCCTATAACCTGGGYCTGTCCAACCGTCGTTCGCGCACCGTCGCGGACGCGCTGGTCGCCTCGGGCGTCAACGGCGGCGTCATCGCCCTCGACGGCAAGGGCGAGACCAACCTGGCCAAGCCGACCGCCGACGGTGTGCCTATAACCTGGGCCTGTCCAACCGTCGTTCGCGCACCGTCGCGGACGCGCTGGTCGCCTCGGGCGTCAACGGCGGCGTCATCGCCCTCGACGGCAAGGGCGAGACCAACCTGGCCAAGCCGACCGCCGACGGTGTGCGCGAACCGCTCAACCGCCGCGCGACCATCGACATCAACTTCTAAGACTTTCCAGGAGCTGGTTGGGATCACCCAACCAGCGACCTGCGAAGCATGGAAGTCGTCGTTTCAAAGACATTGAGCCGTCGTCGCCTCCGGGGCGGCGGCGGCTTTGGTGCTAAAAACCAACGTTCAAAGCGCCACGTTTCAAAATCCCTGAACTTTGAGCATTTTCGATTGATCGAAAAAGGTGGTCGCGACAAAAGGGCGACGATGCCCTTTGTCGACAAACTCTTCGGTTGCAGCGGCCACGCCGAAGCGGTTTCTGTTCCGCCATTGCACCGGTGCGCGTGATGGTGGACGTGCGGTCGTCTTCTCGAACTCTGTCGGCGCGGCGTCGTCGTCGTTATCGTTTAAGGGCAGATGACGTTCGGCCCAGCGTACCTCGGCGGCTGCGTGCAGCGGCACTTCCCCGACCAACGGTTACCTCTGCCTTTCCCGCGACACGACAAGGCGGTCGACATGGCCTGTCGGGCCGGCGTTTTCTTATCGTTTCCGCCCCCTTTGGATCGTTCGGAGCCGCACTGGCCTCGGTACTCGAATCGCGCGGCGCAGTCGTCAATCGCATGATCTTCAATGCCGGGGATGCGATGAACTGGCGCCGACCGGGCGGCTTGGTATTCAAGGGGACGGCGAAATCCTGGACCGATGGTCTGGCGCGAATCGTCGCCGATTTCACCGACGTCATCGTCTTTGGCGAGGCCGGCGCTTACAATCGTGCGGTTCTTGCGGCCGGCGAAAGCCTGAACGCTCGTGTCTGGGTCTTGGAAAACGGCTATTTTCGTCCTGATTGGGTCACAGTCGAGCGGAATGGCGTGAACGGCTCCAGCGCGCTGCCACGCTTCCGAGACGCATATCCCGAGCCGGCGCCGAAGCTGCTCGAGCCTGTCGCAGTCGGAAAAATCCTGCCGCACCATGTCGCCAACATCAGTGCCTATCATACGGTGCAGGTCGCGGGGAAAGCATTCTTCCCAAACTACACTGCGCCCTACGTGTTCTCCCCGCTCAAACAGTGCCTGGGCCATATTCGACGCTACGTCAGTCTGGCGTTCCGCCGGCCTGAGAATTGCGATGCCGACATCATCAGGGCCAAGGGCGATTTCTTCATCGCCTGCCTGCAACGCGAAGGTGACGCCCAATTGCTGCGTTACTCTCGCTATGGCGACAATCGCGCTTTCCTGACCGCCGTCATAGCCAGTTTCGCCGCCAAGGCGCCGCCGAAGACGCGGCTGGTGGTCAAGAACCATCCGCTGGATCCAGGCCTCGTCAATCTTCGCGTCGTCACAATGCGGCTTGCCCGAGAGCATGGTGTGGCGGGGCGTGTCGATTTCATCGACGGCGGCAATCTGGCCTCGCTTTGCCGAGCATCAATGGGCATGGTCGTCAACAACTCCAGCGCCGCCTTGTCGGCGCTCGGGTTCCACACGCCTGTCAAGGTTCTGGGCGACGCCTTCTTCGATTTCGAGGGTTTGACCGACCAAAAGCCGCTGGATGAATTCTGGAGCGCACCGGAAGCGCCGGACGGCGCGCTGTTCACACGCTTCCGCGCCCATGTGATTGCGCAAAGCCAGGTGAACGGCAACTATCATGAACCGCACGCCATCGTTCCGACGGCAAACGGGATCGCGGACATTTTCGAGCGCGCATCAGCCTAAGCCAGTCACTGCAGGGTGTGGCGCCCAGACCACCCTCCTGCGCTGTCATATTGCTGTTACATAACTGTCGCCCAAGGTTTCAACATGCGCCCTAGAGGGGGCTGGATTGCGACAGGCGATGGACGCCTGACGCCAGAGCCATTCGCGCCGTCCATCTGGGGATAGATGTAATGATTACTCGCAAAAGCCTGATCTGGGCGACCACCGCTCTTGCCGGCTCGCTGGCCTTCGCCGGCGCCGCCTCCGCCCAATCGACCGGCACGGAAGCGACCGAAGTGCAGGAAGTGGTCGTCACCGGCACGCGGGCTCCGCGCGCTATCGCGGGCGTCACGGCCGAAACCTCGTCCAAGAGCCGCTCCAGCATCAACCAGGAGTTCATTGGCACCCAGGCCTCGGGCCAGACCATCCTACAGAGCCTGAACCTGGTTCCCGGCCTGAACTTCGTGAACTCCGATCCCTACGGCAACTCGGGTGGCAACATTCGTCTGCGCGGGTTCGACGGCAACCGCGTCTCGATCACCTTCGACGGCATGCCGCTGAACGACACCGGCAACTACGCCGCCTACACCAACCAGCAGCTCGATCCCGAAATCATCGAGCGTGCCTCGGTGAACCTTGGCGCGACCGACGTGGACAGCCCCACCGCTTCGGCGACCGGCGGCACCATCGCTTATCGTTCGGCGACGCCGCTGGACGTGCGCGGTCTGCAGATCAACACCTCGATCGGGGAGTTCAACTACAAGCGCATGTTCGCTCGCGTCGACTCCGGCGAGTTCGGACCGTGGGGCACCACCGCCTACGCGACCGCCTCCTACACGAAGTACGACAAATTCAAGGGCCCCGGCGAACTGGAGAAAGCCCAGTTCAACGGCAAGATTTATCAGGATCTGGGCGAAGGCAACTTCGCCAGCCTGGCTGCGCACTGGAACATCAACCGCAACAGCCAGTATAACAACCAGATCACGCGCGCCCAGTTCGACGCCAACTCGTTCCTTGAAAACGACCTCGCCTGCGTCCGTCCTGCGGCTGTCGCCGGCACGGTGCAGGACGAAAACTCCGCCTCGACCCGCTTCCTGAGCGACGGCACGACCGCGACCGGAAGCTGCTCCAACTATTACGGCATCCGGATCAACCCGTCCAACACCGGCAATATCCGCGGCCAGTTCAGCTACGGCCTGACGGACAGCATCCGCCTGACCATCGACCCCTCGTTCCAGTACACCATCGCCAATGGCGGCGGTTACACCCTGGTCAACGAGCGCGACGACCGCCTGGATCAGAACCGCACCAACAACAACAGCGCGACGGGCCTGTCGGCCATCACCAACGCTCAGTGCGCCACTGCGGCCTTCAACGGCACCGGCGTCGATCTGAACGGCGACGGCGACAGCTGCGACAACGTCGGCCTGTACACGCCGAACAACACCAATACCCACCGCTACGGCCTGACCAGCTCGCTGATCTGGAACATCACGGATTCGCAGCGCCTGCGCGCCGCCTACACGCTGGACTACGGCCGTCACCGCCAGACCGCCGAATGGACCCGCACGGGCATCGACAGCGAGCCGGGCAATGTCTTCGGCGGCCAAGAGCGCTGGGGCGACAAGGACGCGCGCATCGTCGGTCGCGACGGTTCCTTCCTGCGCGGCCGCGATCGTTTCTCGATCGCCCAGCTGAACCAGATCGCCGTCGAATACGTCGGGGACTTCCTGGACAAGGCTGTGACCGTGAACATCGGCGTTCGCGCGCCCTTCTTCGAGCGCCAGCTGAACCAGTACTGCTACTCGCTGAACGGCACCTCGACCGTGCGCTGCACCACCGAGACGCCTTCGGCGACCCTGGCCAACGGCAATGTCAACTTCGCCTCGACCGGCACGCAGGCCTACATCCCGCCGTATTCGCAAACGATCAAATACGATGACGTTCTGCCCAACGCCGGCATCGTCTATCGCTTCGGCGAAGGCCACAGCGTCTATGCCAGCTATGCCGAAGGCATTTCGGTGCCGCGTACCGACAACCTGTATCAGCCGGTTCGCAATACCACGACGAACGCCCTGGACTTCACCACCGTGGTCCCGGAGACCACCAAGTCCTACGATCTGGGCTATCGCTTCCGCAACGAACGCATCATCGGTTCGATCGCGGCCTGGTACATCGAGTACAACGACCGGATCGTGTCGTCGTTCGACAACGACATCAACTCGCCGACCTTCGGCATCAGCATCGACCGCAACGTCGGTCAGGTGAAGCAGCAGGGTGTCGACGCCCAACTGGGTTACGTGTTGAACGACCAATGGACGTTCAACACCTCGGCGTCGTGGAACGACAGCGAACTGCAGGACGATCTGGCCCTGTCGGCGACCACCTTCCTGCCGACCAAGGGCAAGAAGCTGGTCGAGACGCCGGAATGGACCTATTCGGCGCGCGTCGACTGGGATCCGACCGACGCCTTCCACGTCGGTCTGCAGGCCAAATATGTCGGCGAGCGTTTCTCGACGGACGTGAACGACGAAACCTCGCCGTCCTACGTCGTCGCCGACATGGACGTTCGCTACGACCTGCAGAACATCTCGATCCGCGGCGCCTATGTTCAGCTGAACGTGACCAACCTGTTCGACGAAGACTACCTGGGCAACATCTCGACCGGCAACAACGCCTTGCCGGTGGCGGTGGGCGGCGGTGTCACGCGCGCCGGCCAGCCGCGCACCTTCTCGCTGGGCGCGCCGCGCACCGTCCAAATGACGGTTGGCTTGAAGTTCTAAGGCTCAGCCAGACTGAAGCGACGAAGGGCGGTCCGTTCGCGGGCCGCCCTTTTTCGTGGCTGACGTTGAAGTCGGGGGCGCTTGGGGCCATATGGCGCGGCTCCGAGTTCGGCCCTTCTTGAGGACGCCCGCATGACCGATCCGACTGCTGCCGCCATCCCCTCAGAATGGGCGCCGCACCGCGCCATGTGGGTGGGTTGGCCCAGCCATGCGGAATACTGGTTCGAAGCGCTGGAACAGGCGCAGGACGAGGTCGAGGGTTTGGTGCGGGCCTTGGCCGGACCGGGTCGCGAGCAGGTCAAGCTGATGGTCGGCAAGGCCGAGGTTCTGGCGGACGCCCAGGCGCGCTTTGCGGGCGTGGCGAATGTCGAGGTCGTGCCCGGCGAATTCGGCGACGTCTGGCTACGCGACACCGGGCCGATCTTTGGCGCGGGATCCAAAACGGCCGCCGCGTTCAGGTTCAACGGCTGGGGCGGGAAATACGACATGCCGGGCGACGACTTGGTCGCCGGCCAGATCGGCCAACATGCGGGCGTGGATCTGACCTGGAACGACTTCGTCATGGAGGGCGGGTCGCTGGATCACGACGGGGAGGGGACCGTCCTGACCACGCGCCAATGCCTGCTGAACCCGAACCGCAATCCGGCCTGGAACCAGGATGAATCCGTCGCGGCGGCGGCGCTGGAGAAGGCTGTCGGCGCCAAGGTGGTGGTGTGGCTGGGCGACGGTTTGTTGAACGACCACACTGATGGGCACGTCGATAATCTGGCGCGGTTCGTCGCGCCGGGCGTCGTCGCCTGCCCGGTCGCCTGGGGGACGAACGATGTCAACGCCGACGTCTATGACGCGACGGCGCGCGATCTGGCCGCCGTGACCGATGCGGTGGGTCGCCGGCTGAAGGTCGTGCGCATCCCGTCGCCGGGCCTGGTGCTGGACGAGGACGAACGCCCGATCCCGGCCAGCCACATGAACTTCCTGATCGCCAATGGCGCGGTGATCGTTCCCACCTATGGCGATGCGCGTGCGGCCGACATGGCCTGTCAGGCGTTGAAAGACGCCTTCCCCGATCGCGAGATCATCCCGCTGCCGTCAAACGCCATCCTGACGGGCGGCGGCTCGTTCCACTGCATCTCCCAGCAGGAGCCCGCATGACCCGCACCATCACCGTCGCCGGCATCCAGACCTCGTACGGCGAGGATATGCAGGCGAACATCGACAAGACCATCGCCCTCGTGCGCGAGGCGGCGGGGCAGGGCGCGCAGGTCATCCTGCCGTCGGAACTGTTCCAGGGGCCGTATTTCTGCGTCTCGCAAGAGGAGCACTGGTTCAGCCAGGCTTATGAGTGGCGCGAGCATCCGTGCGTCACGGCCATGGCGCCGGTGGCCAAGGAGTTGGGCGTGGCCATTCCGGTCTCGATCTTCGAGAAGGACGGGCCGCAGTATTACAACTCGCTCGTCATGCTGGACGCGGACGGCGAGGCGCTGGGGATCTATCGCAAAAGCCATATCCCCGACGGCCCCGGCTATCAGGAGAAATACTATTTCCGGCCGGGCGATACGGGTTTCAAGGTCTGGAAGACTCGCTTCGGCAAGGTCGGGGTCGGCATCTGCTGGGACCAGTGGTTCCCGGAAGCGGCGCGGGCGATGATGCTGAAGGGCGCCGATGTCCTGATGTACCCGACCGCCATCGGCACCGAGCCGCATGATGCGACCCTGCACACGGCCGAGCCGTGGCGGCGGGCCATGCAGGGACACGCGGTGTCGAATGCCGTGCCGGTCGTCGGCGCCAACCGGATCGGTCATGAGCGCGTGACCGAGGTCGGCCAGACCTTCTACGGCCATTCCTTTATCGCCGATCAGCAGGGCGAACTGGTCGAGCAACTGGGCGCCGAGGAGGAGGGGGTGCTGGTGCACCGCTTCGATCTGGACGAGCTGGACAAATATCGCGCGGCCTGGGGCTTCTTCCGCGATCGGCGGACGGACCTGTATGGGGCGCTGACGGGTAAGGGCTGACCTAGCCCCGCATCGCCTCGACCGCAGCGACCAGTCGGTCGAGGTCCGCCGGCGTCGAAAGCCGGTGATCGCCGCCCTCGATCAGGTCCAGGCGCACGTCGCCGCCGGTCAGCCGTTCGACCAGTTCGACCTGATGGCTCCACGGCACGACGTCGTCGGCGCGGCCTTGCAGGACATGAACCGGCGCAGCGATGTCGATCACGCCGTCCAGCAGCAGCCAGTCGCGCGCCTCCTCGAACATGCGCCGCGTCAGGACATATTCGCCCAGACCCTCCTCGACGATCAGGGTTTCGCCCTCGCGCAGGATGGCCTGACGCTCGTGGTCCGCCAGGCCGGGCCACATCAGCCGTTCGGTGAAGTCCTGGGCCGGATTGACCAGAACCAAGCCCTTGATTTGATCCGGCCGCGCCAGAGTCGCCAGCAGCGAAACCCAGCCGCCCATCGAGGAGCCCACCGGAATGACCGGGCCGGACAGGCTGTCGATCAGGGCGACAGCGTCCTCGCGCCAGCGGCCGATGGTGGCTTTTCTCCAGTCGCCGGAGGACTGGCCATGGGCGAAATGGTCGTAGCGGACGAAGTTCCAGCCGCGTTCGCGCGCGGCGACGTCCAGGGCCAGGGCCTTGGTCCCCTCCATGTCCGAACGAAAGCCGCCCACCCAGATCACGGTCGGGCCGCCGCCGACGACGCGTTTGAAAGCCAGGGTTTCGCCGTCGGGGCGGCACAGGTGCTGGATGTCGGTCATGGCGCCGTTCTGCCCCGACTTTCCGCCGTCGTCACCCTTGACCGCGACGCGCGATGGCGAAACACAGACCCATGTCCGCACCCCAGGTCCTGTTCGTCACCTCCAACCGCATCGGCGACTGCGTCATCTCGTCCGGCGTGATCCGCGAGATCGCGCGTCAGGTCCCGGGGGCCGAGATCACCGTCGCGTGCGGTCGGCCGCCCGCGCCCTTCTTCCGCAATGCGCCCGGCGTGGTGCGCACCATCGTGCTGGACAAGAAGAAGCTCTCCGGCCACTGGCTCGATCTGTGGAAACAGGTCGTCGGCACGCGCTGGGACCTGGTCATCGACATCCGGGGTTCGGCGCTCAGCTATCTGATCCCGGCGAAGCGGCGCATCGTCTATAACCGCGCGTGGGAGACGGGCCTGCGCAAGGTCGAGATGGTGTCGCGCCTGATGGGTTCGCCGACGCCGCTGGATCCCGAAATCTTCCTGGACGATCAGGCGCGGGCCGAGGCCGCCGCCGTCATCGATCCGCAGCTGGCGGGCGGCGCGGGTCCGGGGCCGATAATCGCCCTGGCCCCCATCGCGCATCAGCCGGGCAAGAGCTGGCCTGCCGATCGTTGGGGCGCGCTGGTCGAGAAGCTGAAAGCCGAGCCGCGCTTCAACGGCTGGCGCTTCATGCCGGTGGGCGGGCCGGGTGACCGGCCCCCGGCGACCCCGGCTTTGGAGGCGGCGGGGCTGCGCGGCATCGATTTCGTCGGCAAGGGCGACATCCTGGCCTCGGCCGCCGCCATCGATCGGGCCGATCTGTTCGTCGGCAACGATTCGGGTCTGATGCACGTGTCGGCGGCGCTGGGCCGGCCGACCCTGGGTCTGTTCGGTCCGACCGAGTGGTGGCTTTATGGGCCGTGGGGGCCCAAGACGCGCACGGCGGCGTCCAACGAGACGCGCGGCCAGTTCGCGCCGATCGAGGACCTGACGGTGGATCACGTCTTCGACGCGGTGCTGGCGCTGCATGACGCCTACATCGTCGAAACGCCTGCGAACCCTTGAAAAATCGGGGCTCGCGGCGCATATTGCCGGCCTTGAGGGGAACGTGGCGATCGCCGCGTGCATTCGCTCATCACGACATACGCCTTCTCTGACCACACAAGGAAACGACGCCCATTCGCCGTCCCATGCAAGCGCCACCCGTGAAAGACGGGCCGCGTATGAACCAGGATATCCGCGCCCCTCGCGTTCTGCTCATCGACCAGAACGGCGAAAAACAGGGCGTCATGCCCACCTCTGCTGCTCTGGAAGCCGCCGAGGAAGCCGGGATGGACCTGGTCGAGATCGTCTCCACCTCCGAGCCGCCGGTGGCCAAGATCCTCGATTATGGCAAGCACCGTTTCCAGGAACAGAAGAAGAAGGCCGAGCAGCGCAAGCGCCAGAAGGTCGTCGAGCTGAAGGAGATCAAGCTCCGTCCCAACATCGACACCCACGACTATGAGGTGAAGGCCAAGGCCATGCACCGCTTCTTTGAGGAAGGCGACAAGGTCAAGGTCACCCTGCGCTTCCGCGGTCGCGAAATGGCCCACCCCGAACTGGGCATGAAGCTGCTGAACAAGGTTCAGGCCGACTTCGACGAAGTCGCCAAGGTCGAGTTCTCGCCCAAGATGGAAGGCCGCCAGATGATCATGATCCTGGCCCCGCGCTGATCGCGATCCATCGCTGAATACGAAACGCCCCGGTCCCACGACCGGGGCGTTTTGTTTTTGCGCATCTGCCGCTTGCGTAAATCTGCGTCTTCTGGTTGAGCCTTGCCTTGAGTGGGGGCGTTCATGCTGAAGTCTGGTCTGTCGGGGTTGATCCTGGCCGTGGTGAGTGTCGCCGCCCTGATGGGCGGCTTGGTTTCGGCGGCCCTCGCACAGAACGCACCTCCCCCCATCGATGTGTACGCCGCTTCTCCGGCCGTGGAATTGATGGAGCTTTCGCCCAGCGGAACGCTTATCGCCCGCATCGTCGTGACCGGTGAAGAGCGCGCCATCGCGGTCACAAATATCGACACGGGCGAGCATCTATTCGCCTCGACCATCGGTCAGGCGAAGGTCCGCGATCTGCGCTGGATCGGCGAAGACAAGGTGCTGATCATCAGCTCCCAGACGCGTGCGCTGCATCTTTTAGGCATCCCGCGGTCCGAGCTCTATTTCGGCGTGATACTGGACCTTAAGACCCAGAAGCTGGCGCGTGTTCTGGACCGCACGGACGATGTTCTTCCGGTTCTCTATGGCGGCGCCCAGATCCGCGACACCGCCCAAGGGCCTGCGCTGTTCGCGCGTGCGGTCAATCTTTATAGCGGCCAAGTCGATCTCTTCCGGATCGACCTGACCTCGGGCCGGGGGCGGTCCGTCGCGCCTATGGACTGGGACACCGAAGACTATGTGTTGGACGCCGAGGGCGCCGTTATCGCCATGTCGACCTATGTCGAGCGTAGCGGTCGCTGGACCTTGATGCTGCCGAACGGCCGTCGCTTGCGCGATGCTTGGTCAGTGAACGCTCCACTCGATCCTCCGGCGTTGCTCGGCATGGGGCGAACGCCGCGTACGATTCTTGTCGCTGCGGATCGGCCTGATCTCGCCGCCGCCGATCCGGAGAGCGAAACGGCCAACAATCTGTTCGAGGTCGATGTGGACACGGGTGTCTGGACCGAACTGCCATTCGAGCATCATCCCGACAACCTTTTGCGTCATCCTCAGACCCGCCTCCTGATCGGCGGGTCACGCACCGAAGACGATGGCGTGCGTTACGAGTTCATCGAGCCCGCCTCCGCCAGCCGATGGCGTTCCATCACGCGGGCCTTTGGCGAGAAGGCGCCGCAGTTGGTGTCCTGGAACGCAGATCAGAAGCGGATTTTGGTGTTCACCAACTCAGGCGAATCCGGCCTCTATCAACTCGTTGATTTCGACAGACGCACGGCTGACGCTCTGGCCTTCGCCTACCCAGACATTCCGCCCGAGAAGGTCGGCGCTGTGCGGCACATTCGCTATGCCGCCGCAGATGGGCTGGACATTCCGGGCTATCTGACCCTGCCGCCTGGCGTCGCAACGCCGGAGAAGCTGCCGCTGATCGTGCTGGCACATGGCGGCCCCGCGTCGCGCGACGTGATGGGATTTGATTGGTGGGCCCAGGCGCTGGCGTCGCGCGGTTATGCGGTGCTGCAGGCGAACTTCCGTGGGTCGGACGGCTATACGCGGGCCTTTATGGAGGCGGGCTATGGCGAATGGGGTCGCAAGATGCAGACCGACCTGTCAGACGGCGTGCGTTTCCTGACAGAGCAGGGCATCGTCAATCCCGAACGCGTGTGCATCGTCGGCGCAAGCTACGGCGGCTATGCCGCCATGGCTGGTTTGACGCTGGACAAGGGGGTCTATCGCTGTGGCGTCGCCGTCGCCGGCGTGTCCGACCTGCGCCGCATGGTCAACTGGGAGGCGCGTCAGGAAGGACGGCGCGAGAGCCAGACCGTTCGCTACTGGAACCGGTTCATGGGCGCGGCGCGCCTGAACGACCGGGCGCTGGACGCCCTATCGCCGGCCTATCTGGCCGATACGGTCGACAAACCGTTGCTGCTTATCCATGGCCGCGACGACACGGTGGTGGCGATCGAGCAGAGCCGCGTCATGGCCGAGGCGATGAAGCGGGCAGGCAAGCCGGTCGAACTGATCGAACTGGCCGGCGAGGACCACTGGCTGTCGCGCGCCGACACGCGTCAGCAGATGCTGCGTGAGACGGTGCGGTTCCTTGAGGCCAACAATCCGGTCGATTGAGGCAAGGTGTCGCGCTAAAGCTGCGACATGACCGCGAACCCGACGACGCCCAAGCTCAAGACACCGGCGCTGGCTGTGTTGTTTGCGACGGTGTTTATCAATCTGGTCGGGTTTGGGCTGGTGGTGCCGTTGCTGCCGTTCTTCGCCCAGAGCCTGAAGGCCGAGGCGTGGCAGATCACGCTGATGTTCTCGGCCTATTCGCTGGGCCAGTTCTTCGCCGAGCCGTTCTGGGGGCGGCTGTCGGATCGGATCGGGCGAAAGCCCGTGCTGTTGATGACGCTGATCGCCAATGCGCTGGGCTATCTGATGCTGGCCTTCGTGCCCAACATCTGGCTGGCGATCGCGGTCAGGCTGTTCACCGGCCTGGGCGCAGGCAATATCTCGACGGTCCAGGGTTATGTGGCCGATGTGACCCCGCCCGAGCAGCGGGCCGGGCGGATGGGTCTGATCGGCGCGGCGTTCGGCCTGGGCTTCATCGTCGGACCGGGCTTGGGTGGATTGCTGACGCAGCCGCAGCTGGGACGGCTGGGCTATCAGCTGCCGATCTTCCTGGCGGCGGCGCTGGCGGCGGTTGCGGCGGTCGGCGTGGTCGTCTTCCTGCGCGAAAGCCGGGCCAAGGCCGATCCTGCCGCGCCGCGTCCGGCCTTCCTGGCGGGGCTGAAGGATGCGCGCGACAATGCGGTGGTGTCGCGCGTGCTGGTCGTGACCCTGATCTATATGGCCGGGTTTTCGGCGATGGAGAGCGTGTTCGGCCTGTGGTCCGAGAGCCGCTATCAATGGGGCGCGCGCGAAGTGGGGCTCAGCTTCATGATCGTGGGCATCGTCTCCACGCTGAACCAAGGTTTCTTCGCCGGGCGGCTGGCGCGACGGTTCGGCGAATCGCGCGTGCTGGCCACCGGCATGCTGCTGTTTGGAACTTCGCTGGTGTTGCAGGTGCTGGCGCCGGTCGCGTGGTTCCCTGCGACGCGGCTCGAGCTGGGCGCCCTGACGATCCCGGTCGTCCAGGGCTGGATCATTCCGATCGTGATGGCGATCGGCGCGTGCGGCATGTCGCTGGCCATGCCCAACATCTCGGCCATGATCAGCCGCGCCTCGCCGCCTGATCGGCAGGGGGCCATGCTGGGTCTGAACATGGCTTCAAGCTCGGTGGCGCGCATCTTCGGGCCGATGATCGCGGGCGCGCTGTTCTCGGGGCTGGGGCATGACTGGCCCTTCGTGATCGGGGCGCTGCTGACCATCCCGGCGGCCCTGATGGCGATCAACGCCGGACGCGTCATTCGCAGCGGAGAGGGCGGCGTCAAAGCCCCGGCCTGACTCGTCTTGCAATGGCGGCGCTCTTCACGTAGAAGCCGCGCCTTCGCGTACCGAACCGCCAGGCGAACAGGCATGCCTGGGCGGTTCTTAAACTCTGAGGAAACACCGCAAGACGGGCTCAAGCAGCTCGAAGAGCGGTCGGCCCTCAAAAAGGAGACTGAAATGCCGAAACTGAAGACGAAGTCGGGCGCCAAGAAGCGCTTCAAATTCACGGCCACTGGCAAGGTTAAGGCCGGCGTTGCGGGCAAGCGTCACCGCTTGATCAGCCACAACTCGAAATACATCCGCCAGAACCGCGGCACCTCGGTCATGGCCGACGCCGACGCCAAGAAGATCAAATCCTACATGCCGTACGCCTGATCGGCGCGCGCTGTACGACTGATCTCAATCCCAAAGAATTTGAAGGAATAGCGACATGGCTCGCGTTAAACGTGGCGTAACCTCGCACGCCAAGCACAAGAAGGTTCTGGAGCAGGCCAAGGGCTTCTCCGGCCGCCGCAAGAATACCATCCGTACGGCCAAGGCCGCCGTCGATCGCGCCGGGCAATACGCCTATCGCGACCGTCGCGCCAAGAAGCGCAACTTCCGCGCCCTGTGGATCCAGCGCATCAACGCCGCCGCCCGTCTGGAAGGCTTCACCTACAGCCAGTTCATCAACGGCCTGAACAAGGCCGGCATCGAACTGGACCGCAAGGTTCTGGCCGCGATCGCCGCTGACGCAACCGGCTTCAAGGCTGTCGCCGACAAGGTCCGCGCCGCCCTGGCGTAAGAGCTGTGCTCAAGCCGCGAGCGACCGCGTCGCGAGTGTAGCGCAACAAGAACGACGCCCGCTCCGGTTTCCGGGGCGGGCGTTGTTCGTTTCAGGCCGCCTTGGGGACATGCGATGCCTGGCTCTGCGCCAGCACCATGCGGATGGCGTTCAGAAGGGCGTCGGGCTGGATGGGCTTTTGCGCCACCCCGTTCATGCCTGCGGCGATATAGTCCAGCTCGTCGCGCTCATCGGCGTTCGCCGTCAGGGCCAGGATCGGTAGGGCGCCGGCCGGGCCGGGTAGGGCGCGGATGGCCCGCGTCGCGGCGACGCCGTCCATCACCGGCATCTTGATGTCCATCAGGGCCAGGTCGAACGGACGCGCGCTGACGGCGTCTACCGCCTCGCGCCCGTTCTCGGCCATCTCGCAGGTGCAGCCGAACATCTCCAACAGCTTGCCGGCGACGAAGCGGTTGGTGGCGTTGTCGTCCACCACCAGCACATGCAGGGTGTCGTGCGGCGTCGGCTCGGCCATGGCGGGGGCGGGCGCCGCGCTCTCGGTCGCGACACGCAGCGGCAGGCGCACCTGAAAGCGCGCGCCGCCCTGGGGCGAGGCGCCCAGCGAGATCGCGCCGCCCATCCGTTCGGCGATCTGTCGGCAGATGGCCAGGCCCAGGCCCGCGCCCGCCCCCTCGCGCCCGGCCTTTCCGGTGTTGAAGGGATCAAAGATGGTCGCGGCCGCCGCCTCGGGCACGCCGGGTCCGCTGTCGTCGACGGTGAAGATCACCTCGCCGTCGGCGTGGCTTTCGATCAGGGCGACGACCTCGCCCGTCAGGGTGAACTTCAGCGCATTGCCGATCAGATTGTTGAGCAACTGCTTCAACCGCATCCCGTCTGCCTGAACGCAAGGAACGGCCAGATCGGTGCGGATGGTCAGGGCCAGGGCCTTTTCCTCGGCCCGCGCGCGCCACAGGGCGTCGATGTCGAAGGCGACGGCCGACAGGTCCAGCGGCTCCTCCTCCAGCGTCAGCATGCCGGCCGAGGCGCGTGACATGTCCAGCGCGTCGGTCAGCAGCCGCAGCAGGCTCTGGCCCGAATCGATCACGGTGCGGACGTAGGGACGCAGTTCTTCCTGCTCCAGCTTCTTGTCCATCAGGGCCGCGACGCCCAGCACGCCGTTCAGGGGCGTGCGGATCTCGTGGCTCATCACCGCCAGGAACTCGGACTTGGCGCGGCTGGAGGCGACGGCCTCGGCCTCGGCGATGGCCAGGTCGCGGGCCAGGGCGCTCATTTCCTCGGCCCGCTGGCGGTGCAGGGCCGCGCCCGCCTGAACCACCTGTAGCGCCGTGCCGACGCCGACGTAGCGGCCGTCCGCCACCACGATGAAGCCCGTCAGCAAGGCGCCCAGTTCGGCGGCCCCGTAAGCCTGGAAGAAGGCCTCGGCGCTGGTCGCCGCCTCCGCCACCGGCGCATTACGATCCATCAGGCTTTCTGCGGGCTTTCGGGCATAGAGGGCGCGTCCGAACTCGGCCGCCATCCTCAGGGTGAAGGCGTTGCGTTCGATGATGCCGAGGGGGCGGCCATCGCCATCGACGACAGCCAGTGCCAGGGTGTTAGGCTCGGTCTGGAACCGTTCGAACACATCGGCGCCCGGCGTGGACGGGGCCACAGGCGCGATCAAGTCGACGAAATCACCGATCAGCGGCATCAAGGTCCTCGCAAGTCCGGAGGCCTGATTAGACGGTGATATTTAACGCCAGCTTTGCCGTTCATGAACCTTTCGCGGCGGGTTTTCGACAGTCGATCCGTGGGCGGATGGAAAGTCCGTATTGCGCGCGATATTCCCTCGCGCACGCGACTTCGATAGCCTCGCCGCATGATGCGCACCCTGATCTGCGGCCTGGCTGCCGCCCTCGCCCTGATCACTCCCGCCGCCGCGCAGGATCGACGCGTCGCCGTGACCTTCGACGACCTGCCGTTCCAGACGGATACGGCGACCCTGTGCGATCCGGCGCGCCTGATGACGATCACCCAGGATTTCGTCGCCATGCTGAAGCCGCTGGACACGCACGGCGTGGCCTTCGTCAACGCGGGCAAGGTGTGCGAGGCCGAGCGCGCCACGATCCTGCCGCGCGTGCTGAACGTCTGGCTGGACGCTGGTCTGGACCTGGGCAACCACACCAACACCCATCTGAACATCCACTCGACGACGGTTGAGGCCTATCTGGCCGATGTGGACGCCGGGGCGCCGATCGTTCGGCAGGCGCTTGAGGCGCGCGGCCAGACCCTGCGTTGGTTCCGCCACCCCTATCTGTTCACCGGCGAGACGCAGGAAAAGCACGACGCCATCGCCGCCGGCCTGGCCCAGCGCGGCTATACGATCGCGCCTGTGACCCTCGACAACAACGACTGGATGTTCGCCGACGTCTATCGCAAGGCCGAGCAGATCGGCGATCAGGCGCTGATGCAGCGCATCGGTCAGGCCTATGTGGCGCATATGGCGACGGTGCTGGACTTCTTCGAACCCTACAGCGCCGAGGTGGCGGGCGGGCGTGAACCGGCGCAGGTGCTGCTGCTGCACGCCAACAGCCTGAACCAGACCTGGTATTCGCAGATCCACGCCCTGTATCTGGCGCGCGGCTATCGCTTCGTGCCGCTGGAAGAGGCGCTGGCCGATCCGATCTATCAGCACCCTGACACCTATGTCCGCGCCAACGGAATCTCGTGGCTGCGCCGCTGGATGCAGACCGACGGCCGTCCCATCCGCTGGGAGCCGGAACCGCCCGCCTGGATCGTTGCGGCCAACAAGGCGCCAGCGTCGGACCTTCAGGCCATCGCATCCGCCCCTTGAAGGGTGACGAAACGGCTTCCACCCGTCAGGCCTGATCGGCTGAGGGGAAATCGCTTCGCGATTTCGCTGATGCCGTGAATCAGGCCTTTATTTTCCCCGTGAGCATGATTCACGCTCCTGTCGGAACCGCGAGGCGGTTCCGTCCGAACCGATCATGCTCTAAGGCACGGGGCAAATGACCGATCTCGCCACACTCGAACTCGACCTGATCAACGCCATCGGCGGCGCGGAAACCGTCGCCGCCCTGGAAGAGGTGCGCGTCGCCGCCCTGGGCAAGTCCGGCTCCGTCTCCGGCCTGCTGAAGGGCATGGGCGCCATGAGCCCCGACGAACGCCGTGAACAGGGGCCGATGATCAACGGCCTGCGCGACCGCGTCGCCGCCGCCATCGCCGCGAAGAAGACCGCGCTGGAAGCCGCCGAGCTGGACGCCCGGCTGCTGTCGGAACGCATCGACCTGACCCTGCCGGCGCGTCCGCGCAGGAAGGGCGGGGTCCATCCGACCATGCAGGTGATGGACGAGATGATCGCCCTGTTCGCCGAGATGGGCTTCGCCGTGGCCGAAGGTCCGGACATCGAGGACGACTTCCACAACTTCACCGCCCTGAACTTCCCGCCCAAACACCCGGCGCGGGAAATGCATGACACCTTCTTCCTGAAGCCGGACCCCGAGACGGGCGAGCGGAAGGTCCTGCGCACCCACACCAGCCCGGTGCAGGTCCGCACCATGATGAGCCAGAAGCCGCCGATCCGCATCGTCGCCCCGGGCCGCACCTTCCGCAAGGATTCGGACGCCACCCACACGCCGATGTTCCACCAGATCGAAGGCCTGGTGATCGACCGCGACATCCACATGGGTCACCTGAAGACGACGCTTCAGACCTTCATCGCCCGCTTCTTCGAGCTGGACGCGGTCCAGGCGCGGTTCCGTCCGCACCACTTCCCCTTCACCGAACCTTCGGCCGAGATGGACATCCGCTGCGACCGTTCGGGCGGGAAACTGGTCTTCAACACCGGCGACGATTGGCTGGAGATCCTGGGCTGCGGGATGGTGCATCCCAATGTGCTGAAGAACTGCGGCATCGACCCGGACGAGTATCAGGGCTTCGCCTTCGGCATGGGGGTGGATCGGCTGGCCATGCTGAAATACGGCGTGCCGGACCTGCGCCCCATGTTCGACGCCGACACCCGCTGGCTGTCGCACTACGGCTTCTCGGCCTTCGCCGCCCCCAACCCGGCCTCGGGCCTGAGCTGAACGAGTTTCAAGATGACCGATCAAACTGAAACGCCGATGTCGGCCGAAGAAAAGTTCGGCCGAGATCTGGTGGCCCGCACGACCTTTGAAAAGGAGGCGGTGTGGCTGCCGTCGTTGGCTGTTCACCACATGAACGCCGGCAAGACGTTCATCGAGGACAAGACCTTCACGAACTGTCTGATCGAAGGACCGGCGGTCATGGCCGTCATGAACGGCACGACGTTCGACAGCTGCAACATGGGCGTGGCGTCCAATCCGCGCACGCTGCTGCTTCAGCCGATGGGCGATATGATTGCGGGTGTCGTGGGCATGTCCAACTGCCGCTTTGTCCGCTGCCGCTTCGTACAGGTCGGCTTCACCGGCGCCCCAGATCTGCTTGAGCAGATCGAGGCTGACCTCCTCAGCGCACGGGAGAACCAAGCATGAGCCGGCTTCCGATCAACCGTCCCATGAGCGTCGCCAAGTCTCTGACGCAGGTGGATTTCGTCGATGTCGATATCAACCTGTACGACCTGTACACCGCGCATCAGCAGCAGGGCGCTATCGTCGGGCGAACCTTCACCGGATGCCGGCTCCAGGGCCCCGCAATCGTCCTGATCGGTCCTGGCACGACCTTCGATGAGACCAACTTCGGCGACTCGCGGGGCGGAATGAAAAACCTGCTGCTTCAGCCCATGGGCGATAAGGCGCTGGGGACTGTCCCAATGCACAACTGCACCTTCGTGGGGTGTGAGTTCTATAACGTGGGGTACACTGGCTCGGCGGCGGTTTTGGAACAGCTGGCGGCCGTTCCGACGGTGGCGGGACCGGCGGCATGAAGTTCACCCTGTCCTGGCTGAAGGACCACCTCGAAACCGAGGCGGATGTTCAGCAGATCGCCGAGGCCATGACCCTGGCCGGGCTGGAGGTCGAGGAGGTGCTCGACCCCGCCGCCAAACTGGCGCCCTTCACCGTGGCCAAGATTATTTCGGCCGAGCGGCATCCCAACGCCGACCGGTTGCAGGTCTGCCAGGTCGAGACGGTCGATGGGATGAAGGAGATCGTCTGTGGCGCGCCGAACGCGCGGGCGGGCCTGACCACGATCTACGCCCCCATCGGCGCCTATGTGCCGGGCCTGGGCGTAACCCTGGTCGAGAAGCCGGTGCGCGGCGTGGTGTCGAACGGCATGCTGTGCTCGGCCTCCGAGCTCGAGCTGTCGGACGAGAGCGATGGCATTCAGGAACTGCCGCCGGAAATCCCCGTCGGCACGCCGGTCGCCGGCCTGTTCGGCGCCGAGCCGGTCATCGATTTCGAGGTCACGCCGAACCGGCCTGACTGGCTCGGCGTCGCCGGCATCGCCCGCGATCTAGCCGCCACCAGCGTCGGCAAGCTGAAGCATTTCGACATCGCCGTGGTGCGCGGGGCCTTCGCCTCGCCGATAAGCGTGCGGCTGGAGGCGCCCGAGATGTGCCCCGTCTTCGCCGGTCGCGTCATTCGCGGCGTCAAAAACGGCCCGTCGCCGGCCTGGCTGCAGAAGCGTCTGACGGCCATCGGCCTGCGCTCGATCAACCGTCTGGTCGATGTAACCAACCTGATCGCCTATGACCGCGCCCGGCCGCTGCACGTCTATGACGTCGCCAAGCTGTCGGGGACCGAGATCGTGGTGCGGGCGGGGCAGGTTTCGGCCGCGACCGGCGAGCACGAACATCTGATCGCCCTGGACAGCAAGACCTACGCCGCATCCGCAGCCGACTGCGTCATCGCCGACGCCGGGGGCGAGCGCCCCATCGGCCTGGGCGGCGTCATGGGCGGGGAATCGACCGGCTGCGACGAGACCACCACGGACGTCTTCCTGGAAAGCGCCTGGTTCGACCCGCTGGTCATCGCCCAGACCGGCCGTGCGCTGGGCATCCATTCCGACGCCCAGTACCGGTTCGCGCGCGGCGTCGATCCGGTCTCGGTCACGCCGGGACTGGAACTGGCGACGCGCCTGATCCTGGACCTGTGCGGCGGCGAGCCGTCGGAAATCGTCTTCGTCGGCGAACCGCCGGCGAGCCCGGCTCCCTTCGCCTTCGACCCCGCCTATGTGAAGCGCCTCAGCGGCATGGATCTGGACGACGACCGGATCGGGACCATCCTGGGCCAGCTCGGCTTCCTGGTTCAGGCCGCGCCGACCGGTCAGTCCGAGCCCTGGCTCGTCACCCCGCCGTCTTGGCGCCGCGACGTCGAAGGTCCGGCCGATCTGGTGGAGGAGGTCGCGCGGATCGAGGGCTTCGACAGCCTGCCCGACACGCCCCTGCCCGAGGCCACCCGTCCCGCCGGCGGGGTGCTGAGCCCCCGCCAGGCACGCGTCCGCACCGCGCGCCGGGCCCTGGTCGCCCTGGGATACGCGGAGGCCGTCACCTGGTCCTTCACCAAGCAATCGACGGCGGCCCTGTTCGGCGGCGGGGATGATCGGCTGGTGCTCGAGAACCCGATCGCGGCCGATCTGGACTGCATGCGGCCGTCGGCCCTGCCGAACCTGGTCCAGGCGGCGGCGCGGAACGCCGCGCGCGGTTTCGCCGACGCCGCCATGTTCGAGATCGGCCCTATCTACCTGGGCGACGGTCCGGCGGATCAGCGCACGGTCATCGCCGGTCTGGTCGCCCCGCACGCCGCCCGTCACTGGGCCGGCGCCGGCGAAGACGGTCTGTTCGCGCTCAAGGGCGACCTGACCACCCTGCTGGAAGAAATCGGCGCCCCGGTCGCCTCGTTGCAACTGGTCCAGGGTCAGAACCGCGACTGGTGGCACCCCGGCCGTTCGGCCCGGCTGCAACTGGGGCCCAAGAATGTGATGGTCGAGTTCGGCGAACTGCATCCGCGCGTGTTGAAGGCGCTGGACGTCGACGGCCCCATGCTGGCCTTCGAGGTCGTGCTGGACAATGTGCCCGAGCCGCGTGGGAAGTCGGGCAAGGCTCGCGGATCGGCGGACCTGTCGGCCCTCATGCCGCTGACGCGCGACTTCGCCTTCGTGGTCGAGGACGCCAAGCCGGTGGGCGATCTGGTCCGGGCCGCAACGGGCGCCGACAAGGCCCTGATCGCCGACGTGCGCGTCTTCGACGTCTATCGCGGCAAGGGCGTGGACGAGGGCTTCAAGTCCGTCGCCCTCGAGGTCGTGATCCAGCCGCGCGAAGCCACGCTGACCGAAGCCGAGATCGAGGCCTTGACCGCCAAGGTCGTCGGAGCGGTCGAAAAGCAGGGCGGCAAGCTGCGGGCTTGAGGGAGCGCAGCGCCATCTTTCGGGCGGCGCGGGGGACATAGGCGATGACGACGGAACCTGAGGCGGCCCAACCGGATCGCGGCCATCTGCTGCGCGTCCTGGGCGTGACGTTCGGCGTCGCCGTCGTGGTCGGCGGCGTCATCGGTCAGGGTATATTGCGCACCCCCGGCGTGGTCGCCGAGGGGGTTCAGAACCCCACGATCATAATCGCCCTGTGGTGCGTCGCCGGTCTGGTCGCCTGGATCGACGCCATGTCGACGGTCGAACTGGCCGCCTCGATCCGCAAGACGGGCGGCCCCTATATCTTCGCCCGGCGCGCCTTCGGGTCGTTGACCGGCCTCGCCGTCGGCGTCTGCGACTGGCTGGGCAATATGGGCGGCATCGCCTTCATCGCCGTGGTCTTCGGCGAATATCTGCACCGGTTGGGCGTCGCGACCAGCGTGCCCATCGGCGTCCTCGCCCTGTTGATCGTGGTCGTGGTGGGCAGCGTGCAATGGCTGGGCACCAGGGTCGGCGGTCGGTCGCAGGAGGTCGGCAGCGCGGTCAAGGCGGCCCTGTTCACCGTGCTGATCATCGGCCTTTTCCTGGCGCCGCGCGGCGCGCCCGTGGCGACCGAGATCGCGCCGGCGACGGCGGCGGCCCTGACCTTCGGCGGCATCGTCATGGCCCTGCGGGCTATTTCCGGCACCTATTACGGCTGGAACAGCGCCTCCTATTTCTGCGAAGAGGTCGTCGATCCGGGCCGGACGATCGCGCGGGCCACCTTCTCGGGCATCGCTGTGGTGACGGTGATCTATGTGCTGGCCAACCTGGCCTATCTGAACGTCCTGACGCCGGCCGAGATGGCCGGCTCGAACCTCGTCGCGGCAGATGCGGCCGGTCGGGTGTTCGGCGATGTCGCCGGTCCCATCGTCACGGCCATTTCGCTGGTGTCGCTGGTGACGATCATCAATGCGATGGTCATGGTGTTCCCGCGCGTCCTGTTCGCCATGGCGCGCGAGTATCAGATCTCGGCCCTGACCCGGGTCGCCGCCAACGGCACGCCGCGTCTGGCCCTGATCGCGACCGTGCTGGCCGGCGGGCTGCTGGCCACCATCGGGGTCTATGAGACCCTGCTGACCTTCTCGACGTCGCTGCTGGCGCTGATGAGCGTTCTGGTGAATGCGGCCGTCATCGTCCTGAGGGTGCGCGAGCCCAATCTGGACCGGCCGTGGAAGATGCCGCTCTATCCCCTGCCGGCGATCATCGCCCTGGCGATCAATACGACCCTGTTCGTGATCTTCGTGGTCGAGGATCCTTTGACGGCTGGAAAGGCCTTTGGAATGCTGGCGGTCCTGATCGGGCTGGCTTGGCTGCTGGTCCGGCGAAAGCGCGCTGCGGCCTGATCGGCGCGCCCGGTAAGACCCCGTTAACCTTGAAGCCGCAAGGCTGCCGCAAAGGTCGGGGACGGTGAGGCCAAGACCGGCGCGCCAGCCGGCCGTCCTCTCGTCGCCTTTCGGAGCGCCCTCCATGCATCGCCGCCAACTGATCCTTTCGGGCCTCGCCACCGCCGCCGGCGCCTCGTCGCTGGGCGCCTGCGCCTCGGCGCCGCCGCGCGATCCCAACTATCCAATCCGCTCGGACCAGACGGCCCAGGCCTACAGCTTCGATGAACTGGTCTCGGCCGGCTCGCGCGAGCTGGGCATCGCGGCTGAGGTCGTGGGCGGCGCGATCGAGCGCGTCTTCGCCGACCAGGGCGACCGCCCGACCGCCTATATCGCGGGCGAGGAAGGCTCCGGCGCCGTCGTTGTCGGCGCCCGCTACGGCCGCGGCGCCCTGCACATGAAGGACTTGTCGGCCTCTCAGGAAGTGTTCTGGCAGGGCGCGTCGGTGGGTTGGGACTGGGGCGGCAACGCCAGCCGCGTCTTCACCCTGGTCTATGGCCTGTACCACCCCGACATGATCTATCGCCGCTATCCCGGCATCGAGGGCTCGGCCTATCTGGTCGCGGGCCTGGGCGTGAACTATCAGCGCGCAGACGGCATCGTCCTGGCCCCGATCCGCACCGGCGTCGGCCTGCGCCTGGGCGCCAACGTCGGCACCATGAGCTATAGCCGCCAGCGCAATCTGCTGCCCTTCTAAGCGCGCTGGGCTCGCGACGCGGTCGCTCGCGGCTTGAGCGCGTGGCCGTTTCGCGGGATCAGCTCACCAATCGGAGCGGCGGCGGTGCGTCCATCAGCGTCGCCAGCCCTTCGCGCCAGCTGGGATAGGCGGGCCGCCAGCCCAGCTCGGCCTTGGCGAGGGCGTTCGAGACGCGCTTGGAATCCAGATAGAAGCGACGCATCGCCTCGCTGACGCTGTCGTCGGTCCAGTCCACCTGGGGCGGGCGGGGCAGCCCCATCCGATCCGCCGCCCATTCCATCACCACATCGGCGGGCGACGGTTCGTCGTCAGTCAGATTGTAGGCGGCGCCCGGTCGCGGCTGCGCCATCGACGCGAACAGGCCCGAGACGATGTCATCTACATGGATGCGGTTGAAGACCTGGCCGGGCTTTCTGACCAGCTTCGCCGTGCCTTCCTTCAGCCGCTCGACCACGCTGCGCCCCGGCCCGTAGAAACCGGGCAGGCGGAAGATCTGGACCGTCAGCCCCATCCCTTGCGCCCCGTCCAGCCAATCGCGCTCGGCGCGGACGCGGCGTGCGCCCTCCAGATTGGCGGCGTTCAACGGCCCGTCCTCGAACACCCATCCGCCGGCCCGGTCGCCATAGACGGAGGTCGAGGAGACATAACCGATCCAGTCGGGCCACGCGTCGCCCGCAAGAGGCCCCAGGGCCCGCAGACCGGGACAGCCTTGGGCGTCCGGCGCGGCGGTGATCAGGATCGCCGTCGCCGCCTCCAGCGCCGTCTTCAGCGCGGTGGTATCCGTTGGATCGATGGCGACGATCCCCTCGGCCGCCAGGGCGCGGCGCCGCTCGGGGTCGCGGGAGGTGGCGGTCGCCCGCCCGCCGCGCCGTATGGCTTCCAGCGCCGTCGCCCGCCCCAGATAGCCGCCGCCGAAGACCAGTAGATCGAGGGGAGGGGAGGCGATAGGCATTACGAAACTCAGGCCGTCAGAACTTGGGAAGGCGCGTCGGCTGCCGGTCGCGCCTCATTTTCCAGCGCCTCCGCCCGGCGTTGGTTCCAGGCGGAGACGCACGGCACCCGACCCAGATCGGCCCGGTCGGCATAGCGGCGGGCGATGTCCGTAACCTCGTCCATCAGACCCTGCGCCAGGGTGATCGGCTTCAACCCTAGATCCCGGAACTGGTCGTTGGCGACGACCAGGTCGTTCTCGTCGGCCTCCTGGCGCGGGTTGGCGACGTTATGGATCTCGGCGCCGGTCTTGTCGGCGATCATGGCCGCCAGGTCGCGCACGCGCCGGCTCTCGGTCATCTGGTTGAGGATCTTGACCCGCTCGCCGCGCTTGGGCGGGTTCTTTAGCGCCAGTTCGACGCAGCGCACCGTGTCCTGAATATGGATGAAGGCCCGCGTCTGGCCGCCCGACCCATGCACGGTCAGCGGATAGCCCACCGCCGCCTGCATCAGAAAGCGGTTCAGCACCGTGCCGTAATCGCCGTCATAATCGAAGCGGTTGATCAGTCGTTCGTCCTGTTTGGTCTGTTCGGTCTGGGTGCCCCAGACGATGCCCTGGTGCAGGTCGGTGATGCGCAGATTGTCATTGCGGGCATAGAACTGGAACAGCAGGGCGTCCTGCGTCTTGGTCATGTGATAGATGCTGCCCGGATTGGGCGGGAACAGGATTTCCTGCTCGGCGGGGCCGTTGTCGGTATCCACCGTCACCTTCAGATAGCCCTCGGGGATGCGCAGGCCTGCGGTGCCGTAGCCATAGACCCCCATCGTCCCCAGGTGCGCCAGGTGGACGTCCAGGCCGCTTTCGACGATGGCGGCCAGCAGATGGTTGGTGGCGTTGATGTTGTTGTCGACGGTGTACAGCTTGTGCCGCGCCGACTTCATCGAATAGGGGGCGGCCCGCTGCTCGGCGAAATGCACCACGCTGTCGGGCGCGTAGTCGCGGATCAGGGCGACCAGGCGGTCGAACTCCTTGCCCACGGTCATGTTGACGAAGCCGATGTCGCGGCCGGACACGTCTTTCCACGCCTTGATCCGCTCGCCCATCGTGCGGATCGGCGTCAGGGACTGGACCTCCAGCTCGTTGTCGATGTTGCGACGGCTCAGGTTGTCGACGATGGTCACGTCCCACCCTTCGGCCGACAGATGCAGGGCCGTGGGCCAGCCGCAAAAACCGTCGCCGCCCAGAACCAGCACGCGCATGGGATAGCCTCGTCGTCGTCTCAAAGGTCATGCCTAGCCCAGCCGGCGGGCTTGGCAAAGCGGCGCTGTGCAGGGTTCGGTGCGACGCATTGACGAATATCGCTTGGAAAGGCCGCCCACTCGGGTTAAGTCTCTGCCGTCTCCCACTCAATCGCAGCTTTACGGGCGCATACCCGGCTGTTCGCGGCTTGAGCCGGCCATGACGGTCGGTCCCGAAAGGACCGGCGCACCATGCGGGCGACAAGGCATTCCGACAGTTCGACAATCGGGGATCGGCCCCGAGCGAGACGGAACCACGAAACGGACGGAACCGGCCTTCAGGCTTTGGTCCGCCCCTGCACACGGTAGCGCGAATGAGAGATTTCAAGGGCATGAAGCGTCAGCGCGGACGCAATCGGAACAAGGCGGGCGCCAATAACGCCAACAACGCCAATCCGAATCGTTCGTGGGATTCGCAAGGCCCCGAGAACATCAAGGTCCGGGGCAACGCCCAGACGGTGTATGAGCGCTATCAGCAGCTGGCCCGCGATGCGGCCTCCAGCGGCGACCGCGTGCTGGCCGAAAACTATCAGCAGCACGCCGAACACTACTACCGCGTCCTGCGCGCGCTCCAGCCGCAGCGGTCCTTCTCGGACATCGCCGCGCGCGAACAGTCCAACCAGGGCTTCGACATCGACTTCGAGGACGAATCCGGCGCTCAGGCCGCCGCCTTCGTCGCCGCCCAGCAGGCCGCCGACCGTCAGGCCGCGGAGGCTGCAGAGCGCGCCGAGCAGAACCAGAACCGTGATCAGAACCGCGACCGCGACTACAATCGCGACCGGGACCGTGACAACCGCGACCGCGATCGCGATCAGAACCGTGATCGTGACCGTGACCAGAACCGCGACAGCCAGCAGCCGCGCGAACTCCGCGAGCCGCGCGAGGGCGACGAGGTCCGCGCCGAGGGCGAGGGCGGCGGTCGTCGCGAAAGCCGCCGCGAACGCTGGGAGCGTCGCCGCGAGGAACGCAATCGCCGCTTCGACAATCAGGACGGCGCCCAAGACGGCGCTGAGGGCGCCGCCCCTTCCTACGCCGAGGCCGACCGCGCCGAAGCCGTCAGCGAAGCGCCCGTCGCCGAGACGCCCGTCAATGCGCCTGTCGGTGAAGCCCCGAGCGTCGAGGCGCCGACCGCCGATGAACGGCCTGCACGCCGACCGCGCCGCGCCGCCGCCGCTGTCGCTGCGGACGAGGGCGACGCCCCGACCGCCCTGCCGGGCTTTTTGACCCGCGCGCCGGTGTCGTCGGCCCCGGCCGAGCAAGCCGAAGGCGAGGCGGCCCCGCGTCGCCGTGCGCCGCGTCGCAAGCCCGAAGCGGCCGCAGCCAGCGAAGACTGATAACAACCCAAGCGGGCACGTTTACCTGAATGCAACTTTAGCGCGTCAATATGGCGCGTCGGAGGGGCGTCATGGATTTCGTCTTGCTTGTCTTGTCCCTGGCGCTGGCGGGAACCTGCGCGGGGATCTGGCTCTGGCGTCAGGCGCACGGGGTCGCCGAGCGCCTGCGTCGTGAGAACGCCCGGCTCGAAGCCCGCATCGCCCAGCAGACCCAAGGCCTGCGCCGCGCCCTGACGACGACCGAGGGCGAGGTCGACCGTCTGACCGCCGAGCTTCGGACGCGGGGCGAGATCATGCAGGCCCTCGGGCGCGAACTGCGTAGTCCCCTGACCACGATCATGGGCTTCGCCCAGTTGCTGCGCGCCGACGACCAGGCCGATCCCCTGACCGCGCGCCAGGCACAGTCCGTACGTCAGATCGAGTCCGCGGCCGGTGTCTTGCTGGCCCTGATTGAGGAAACCGAAGCCTTCATGACCGGCGGTGACGGCGGCGGTTCGCCTTCGCTGCACCGCGTCGATCTGCGTCTGGCGCTGCGCCAGGTCTGCGATGGGCTGGAGGCGCAGGCGCGAGAGGCGGGGGTGACGCTGGCCTGTCCGCCGCCCGCCCACGGCCTGTGCGTCATGGCCGATCCGGGCCAGATCCGCCGCATCCTGCGCCGCTTGGTCGAGAACGCCCTGCGCCATTCGCCCGGCGGAGGCACGGTGCGCATGGAGATGTCGCGCGCTGAGGACCGGATCGTCATCGCCATCCATGACGCCGGCATGATCCCCGTCGGTGCGGGCGACGACCGACCTTTCCGCCCGTTGGATGGTCGCGACGCCAGAGGCGGCACCGCCCTTGGCGTCGCCTCGGTCCAGCGGCTGACCGAGCGGATGGGCGGCGCCCTGACCATGGCGCGCGACCCCGGTGCGGGCACGATCTTTTCGCTGAGTTTGCCGGCAGCCCACGCGCCGGGTCTGGCGTCATCGCGTCAGGCGGTGGTGCTCTATATCGAGGACAATCCCGCCAACATCGCCCTGATGCGCCAGGCGGCGAGCGGACTGGGCCTGACGCTGCACGCCGCGACGACGGGACCGGAGGGGCTGGATCTGGCGCGTGCGCTCAGACCCGACGTCATCCTGCTCGACATCGGCCTGCCGGACATGGACGGCTATGAGGTCAAGGCGCGACTGGACGTCGATCCCCTGACGCGTCACGTGCCGGTCCTGGCGCTGACGGCGGCCGTATCGGCGCCGGACCGGGCGCGCGGCCGCGCGGCCGGCTTCGACGCTTGGCTGGCCAAGCCGCTGGATCTGGCGGCCCTGCCGGCTGCGCTGAATACGGCGCTGGGCGGCCCGGAGGTTGACGCCGACGGTCGCGAGAGGGCCTAAGAGGCTTAAGTTCGCCTGGTCGCCCCAAGGGAAGCGTCGATGTCCCGTTTCGTCTCGTTCCGCTCGCTCGCGCGTCGCCTGGCGCCGCTGGCCGTCCTGTGCGCCGTCGCCGCCTGCGCCTCGACCCCGCCGCCGCCACCCCCGCCGCCGTCCGGCGCATCGGGCGCGCTGATGGACTGGCGCGGCGTCATCACGGCCGGCGACCGGGACCGTTACCGCCGCGTCGACGCCGCCTGGACCCTGGCCCTGCAACAGGCCAAGCGTCAGCGCGGCTCCGGCGACCTGAACAGCCTGGGCGATCTGATCGACCCCAAGGCCGCCCGGCCCGGCGTCTCCCCGCCGCCCGGCGACTATCGCTGCCGCACCGTCAAACTGGGCACCCAAGGCGGTGAGGACGGTCTGGGCTATGTCGTCTACGGATGGTTCGCCTGCCGCATCGAACAGACGCCGAAAGGCCTGAAGTTCTCCAAGCTTACCGGCTCGCAGCGCCCCTCCGGCCTGCTCTTTCCCGAAGACGACCGCCATATGGTGATGCTCGGCTCGCTGGCCCTGGCGCAGGAGCCGGCCGCCAACACCTATGGCCGCAACCCCGACCGCGATCTGGTCGCCATCTTGCAACGCATCGGCGAGGCGCGCTGGCGCCTGGTCCTGCCGTGGCCCAACACCGAATCCAATCTGGACCTGATCGAGCTGGTCCCGGCGCCGCGCGGCTAAGGTTAGGCTGAACCTCGGGCGCCCTGTCACGTTCGGTCAGGGCAACCGATGGAGACGCTGATGCGCCGCACCCCTCTGGCCGTTCTGGCCCTGATGACCACGACGGCCCTGGCGGCCTGTGGCGACAACAGTCCCGCCCCGACCGAGGCCACGCCCGCCGTCACGACGCCCGCGCCCGGCGTGCCGGCCCAGGCCGCATCTGAGGCGACGGCGACGCCGCAGTCCGCAGCCGCTCCCGACGAGGGGATGCAGGGCGGAACCGACTCCTGGCGTCAGGTCGTCAAGGCCGCCGACGCCAGCCTGCTTGGCCGGCTGGATCAGGCCTGGCGCATGGCCCGCGCCGAGGCCGAGGACGGCGGCTTCTCGCGTCAGGTGGAGGCTCTGGGGCCGCTCGCCGACCCAAACGCCGCCCAGACGGGCCGCATCCAACCCGGCCCCGGAACCTATCGCTGCCGCACCATCAAGATGGGCCGCCGTGTGGAGGGCCAGGGATTGGCCTATGTCGAATATCCCTGGTTCGCCTGTTCGGTCGAGCTGACGCCCGGCGGCGACCTAGTCCTGACCAAGACGACGGGATCGCAGCGCACGCGCGGCCTGATCTATCCCGACACCGACCGCCGCGCCGTCTATGTCGGCGCCCAGGCCCTAGGTGGATCGGGGGGCGCCGACGAGAAGACCTTCCCCGCCTATGGCGACAAGGCCGAACGCGATCAGGTCGGCGTCATCGAACGCATAGGGCAGAACCGCTGGCGCCTGGTCCTGCCGTGGCCCAAGCAGGAAGCCAAGCTGGAGCTGCTTGAGATCACCGGCTAGCGCGCGCCGGTCGAGCGGGCGATCGCGGCGCGCATGCCCTCGGCGTGAAGCGCGCCTGACGGGGCGATCTTGGTGTTCGGCGTTTCGCTGGGTCCCAGATCGGCGGTGCGATCGTCCGGCCCGGTCCAGGTCGGGCTTTCGGCCTTGCGACGGACGGCATCGCGCAGATTGTCGGTCGCCGTCGCGGACGCCCCGCCGGATTTAGGGCCGGATTTACGCAGGTCCATCTCATCGGCGACGCGGGCGATGGCCTCGGTCAGCAGCGCCTTCTTCTCGCGCGCGCCGGCATCCGGACCGCTCTCTCCCGCACGAACGCGTCCTCGGATCTGACGCTGCACCCGGTCACGCCGCCCGCGCAGCCGCCCGATCAGGTCGCGCAGTTCCGCCGGCGAACGCTCGGCCAACGCCTTCGTCTGTTCGACCATATCCGCCTCGTCGCGATCCAGCGCGCGCGGGTTTGGGGTCTTGGACATGACGGTCTCCCTTTCGATTGATGGGGAGACAGCGTCAGGACGCCAGGGCCGTTCCGGTTTGCGACCCTGGGTCACAGGGTCGTCCCAGGTCACACGCGCGTCAGTCTCAGGTCCTGATAGTCGTAGCTGAAGTCGATGTCGGGGCTGACCCCCTTCACCGTCGCCGTCGCCGGTTTGGCCGTCAGGATCGAAAAGGTGACGAAGGCGTCCTCCTCGCGCTTGTCCGGGAAACGGGTGCGGAAGGTCTCGCCGTCATACGGCTCCAGCCAGCCTTGCAGCGCGGGCGTGTGGGTGAAGCTCAGCCACAGGCCGCTCTTGCGATTGCGACCGCGGCCCTCGGTCTTGGGCGCAATGACGATGTCGCCGTACCACGGATCGCGCCAGGTGCCGGCGTAGGATTCCAGCGGCATGGACGGACGCGCGCCGGCCGCCTGTTTGGCGTCGATTTCGGCTGCGGCGGCGATGGATTTCGCATTGCCCTCGGCCTCCAGCTTCTTGGAGTCCGTGATCCAGTCGACGTCGACCTTGCCCATGCAGATGTCGGTGATGCCGGACCGCAAGGCGCGCAGCAGGAAGCTTTCTTCGGCGTTGGAGAAGACGCTGAAGCCGGTCTTGCGGCCCGGGATCAGCACCGTGGCGGAAATGCCGCCGGGCGAGCCGCCGCCGTGGCTGGCGATCCGCTCGCCGCGATAGTCCTGAACCTGCAGCCCCATGGCGTAGGTCGAGGCGATGGAGCGGTTGGGCAGTTCCGCCGTCGGTCCGGCCGACGAGCCGACGATGATGTTGGGGCGATACATCTCGCGCGCCGCATCTTCGGAATACAGCCGCGTCCCGTCCGCCAGCTTGCCGTCGTTCAGCCGCACGGCGATCCATTTGGCCCAATCGGTCGGGGTGGTGCAGATGCCCCCCGCCGCTGCAGCGGAGTCCCAGTTCCACACCTCGACGATGGACTTGGCGATCGGCGTCATCGCCCCCTGATAGCGCAGCGGCGGCCCAACCCGGCCGTGGGGCAGGGCGGACTTGGACGCATCCGCCAGACGCGCCAGCGGCACGGTCTCGGTCATCCCAACCTTGTCCAGGATACGCGTCTGAATGAAGGCCTCCCAGCTCAGGCCCGACACGGCCTCCAGCACCGCGCCCGCGACCACGAACATCAGGTTGCAGTAGTGATAGCGCGCCCGGAATCCGTCCTCGATCGGCACGAAGGCGGCCTGGGCCAGCACTTCCGCTCGGGTCCGGTCCGAGTTGGGCCAGAACAGCAGGTCGCCGGCGCCCAGGCCGAACCCGGCCCTGTGGCTCAGCGTATCGCGCACCGTGACGTGTTCGCCGATATAGGGATCGGACAGGGTGAAGCCGGGCAGATAGGTCCGAACCGGCTCGTCCCACTTCACCTTGCCCTCGTCGACCAGGATGGCCAGGGCGGCGGCGGTGACGTTCTTGGTGTTGGAGGCGATGGCGAACAAGGTGTGCTCATCGGCCCGCGCCGGCTTGCCCTGAACCTTGACGCCATAACCGCGCGCCAGAACGGTCGCCCCGTCCTTGACCACTGCGACGCCCAGCGCCGGCTGATCCGGCCAGGCCGCCATGCACTTGGCCACATAGGCGTCCACCGCCGCCGCCAGCGACGCATCATCGTTCGCCGGCGTGTTCTGGGCGAACACTGGCCCCGCCGCCAGCGCCGCCGCGCCTCCGGAAGCGAACAGGGTGCGGCGCGACAGACGAAGGGACATGGGCAGGCTCCGGCAAACGATCAGACACGCTAACGCCCCGATCGCCCCGGGCCAAGGCCGTCTGACGGACTGTCAGTGCGGACGCGAAAAAGGGCGCAGCCTTCCGGCTGCGCCCATCCTCGAACGGCTGGAAAGATCAGCCGCGACGGTTGTCGTAATCGCGGCGTTCGTAGCGGATCTGGGCCGACAGGCGGTCGAAGCGACGGTCCAGGTCCTGGCGTTCCCAGGCGGTCAGGCCGCCGCGGCGGTAGTTGGCCTCCAGACGCAGCAGGCCGTTGAATTCTCCGCGCAAACGGGTGGCTTCGCGGCGGCTCAGCTGGCCGTTGCGGACGCCCTGATCGATGCGGCGATCCAGGTTGGCCTGGCGGGCGTTGATCGACTGCCACGAGCCATAGCTGGCGTGATGGGGCGGGGCCGGGCGGTGGTAGGATTGGGCGAAGGACGGCGCGGCGACCGAGGCGGCGGCCAGGGCGATGGCGGGGACGATGAGCTTGCGCATGGCGATCTCCTCAAATGTTCTGCCGGTCGGGGTGACCAGCGATGAGGCGATTTGAGCACCCGGCGACTGAGCCGGTTCTGAACAGGATCGATCAGGTTCGGTTCATCTGGATGAAAAAGACGTCACACCGCCGTCTTCTGATTTGGTCTCCGGTTTGGAGCAGCGTTCGCTTTAAACTATACGACGTATTCAGCGCCCGTTCAGATGATCGGGACTAGATCGGTCGCCATGTTTCGTAAACCCGCCCCTCTCCTGATCGCCCCTCCGGCCCTGGCCCTGGCTCTCGGTCTGGCCTTTGCGCCCGTCATGACGACGTCGGCGCAGGCCCAGTCGCGCGATCAGGACCAGCGCTCGCAGGACCGTGGTCCGCGCGTCAGTCCCGACGAGGCCCGTCGTCGTGGCGGCGAGGCCGGCGGCGGTCGCCCCATCGACACCCAACCGCGCCGCGACGGCAACTATTCCGTCCTGGTCGAACGCGACGGACGCGTGCGTGAGGTCGTGGTCGACGGCCAGACCGGACAGGCGCGTCCCGAAAACAACAATCAACGTCGCAGGCCGAACTGATGCGCGTGCTTCTGGTCGAGGACGACGCGGATCTGTCGCGTCAGCTTAAGGCGGCGCTGGGCGACGCGGGCTATGCCGTGGACCATGCGCCGGACGGCGAGGAAGCCCATTATCTGGGTGAGAACGAGCCTTATGACGTCATCGTCCTTGATCTGGGCCTGCCCAAGATCGACGGCGTGTCGGTGCTGGAGCGCTGGCGGCGAGAGGGCAAGACGACGCCGGTTTTGATCCTGACGGCGCGCGGCGCCTGGTCGGACAAGGTGGCGGGCTTCGACGCCGGCGCCGACGACTATCTGACCAAGCCCTTCCACACCGAAGAACTGCTGGCGCGTCTGCGGGCGCTGCTGCGCCGCTCGGCGGGCATCGCCTCTGCGACCCTGTCGTGCGGCGGCTTGCGGCTGGATCCCCGCGCGGCGCGGGCCAGCGTCAATGGCGAGCCCCTGCGCCTGACCTCGCTGGAATACCGGCTGTTGCACTATATGATGATGCATCAGGGTCGGGTCATCAGCCGCACCGAACTGGTCGAACATCTGTATGATCAGGACTTCGACCGGGATTCCAACACCATCGAGGTCTTCATCGGCCGGGTGCGCAAGAAGGTCGGATCGGACCGGATCGAGACCGTGCGCGGCCTCGGCTATCGGCTGACGCCGCTGGCGGGCGAATCCGACCCGGCGTGACCGAGGCGACGGCTTCGAAACCCAACGCCGACGCGCTCCACGACTGGGGCCGCTGGTTCGGTCGCCCCGGTCGCTCCCTGACGCGCCGGCTGATCTGGCTGGCCTCGGCCTGGATCGTGGTCGCTCTGGTCATTTCAGCGCTGGTGCTGACCCAGGCGTTTCAGGAATCCGCGCTGCGGCGTCTGGGAGCCATGCTGAACGAGACGATCGACGAGATCGTGGTCGGCGCCAGTCGCACGCCGCAAGGCGAGGCCATTCCGCAGATCCAGGACGCCAGAACTCTGCGGCTGCTGTCGGGCAAATACTGGCAGATCATGGAGGTTCGCCCCAATGGTCAGTTGGTCAGCCTGGCGCGTTCGACCTCGCTGTGGCGCTATGATCTGGCCCTTCCCGCCGACCTGCCTGCGCGATTGGATGCGGCCTTCGGCGACGTCATCACCTTCAACACCACCGGGCCCAAGGACGACGCCGAGACGCGCGAACCGCTGCGCGTCGCCGCCAGCATGAAGTCCATTCCCCGGCACGAACATCCGGTCATCTTCATCGCCGCGCTGGATCGCTCCGACGTCGACGCGGACACGCGCCAGTTCGCGGGCGTAACCTGGATCGCCTTCCTGATCCTAGGGCTGGGACTGGTGTCGGCGGTCTTCATCCAGGTTCGCATCGGCCTGCGTCCCCTGTTCGACCTGCGCAACGAAATCGCGGATGTGCGCAAGGGCAAGTCCGCCCGGATCGGCCGCTCCTATCCTCAGGAAATCCAGCCGCTGGCCGAGCAGGTGAACCGCCTGCTGGATCACAATCAGGAGGTCGTGGATCGACAGCGCACCCACGTCGGCAACCTGGCCCATGCGCTGAAGACGCCGATCTCCGTCATGCTGGCCGAGGCGGGGACGAGCGAGGGCGATCTGCCCGAACTGGTGCGGCGCCAGACCAAGATCATGCAGGGCCAGGTCGATCACCACCTGCGCCGCGCCCGCGCCGCCGCCCGCGCCGCCCACGGTCTGGGCGAGACGACGCCCGTCGCCGAGGTGCTGGACGAGCTGGCGGTGATGATCGAACAGGTGTTCCGAGACAAGAACGTCGAGATCGACTGGCGCGCGCCCGACAGCCTGTCCTTCCTGGGCGAGCGTCAGGATTTGCAGGAAATCCTGGGCAATCTGATCGAAAACGCCGCCAAGTTCTCCAGGCGTCGGGTGCGCGTCTCCGCGGGCGGCAGCGGCCTGGGCCAGATGATCCTGGTGGTCGAGGACGACGGCGCGGGCCTGCCGGCCGATCAGCGCGACACCGTCATGCAGCGCGGCGCGCGGCTGGACGAGAGCGCGCCAGGGTCGGGCCTGGGCCTGTCGATCGTGGACGACCTGACGCGCGCCTATGGAGGGCGGCTCATGCTGTCGGACAGCGACATGGGTGGGTTGAAGGCGGTGCTCGAACTGCCGGCCGCCCAGGTCGATTAGGGCTGCCGGTCGTCGCCCCGGCGGTAGCATTCGCAGGCCGCCCGTTCCAAGGCGGCGCGATCCAGCACCGTGATCCGGCCGCGCGAATAGGCGATGGCTCCCGCCTTCTGAAGCCCCTGCGCCGCCTCGTTCACCGTGGTCCGCTGTGAGCCCAGCATGGAGGCGAGATACTCCTGCGTCAGGTTCAGGGTGTCGCCCTCGACCCGGTCATGGCAGCGCAGCAGCCATTTGGCGAACCGCTGCCCGGCGTGGTGCAGAGCGTTGCAAGCGGCCGACTGCTCCAACTCGCCCTGAAGTCGGGCCATGTATTCGGCGACGGCGTCACGAACGCCCGGCCGTTGAGCCGACAGGGCGCGGAACTTGGCGGCGTCCACCCGGCGCGCCGTCCCGGCGACCTGGGCCACGCTGCGGGTGTGGGCATGGTGCGGCACGACCGAGGCGACGACGCCCAGCACGCCTTCGCGCCCGATCATGACAGTCTCTACGGTGCGGCCGTCCTCCAGCACCGCGACCGAGGAGCAGAAGCCGCTGTCGATGAAATGCAGATGTTCGATAGCGTCGTCAGGCTCGCTGAACACATGGCCCAGCGCGAATTCCACCGGCGTGGCGATGGCGAGGAGAGCGTCGCGATCGTCGGGGTTCAGCCCTTGGATCAATCGGTTGCCAGGCGAAAGGCGGTTCATGAGTTCGCGCATAAGGCGATCTGAGCGCGGCGTCTGTCGAAACTCGACACAGCGTTGCTATATGTCACGCGGCTTTCTGGGGAAAAGTCGTGTCTTTACCGCGTTGTGTACGCGATCGGGCAGAGCGCGGCCGAGGCTCAGCGGGTGACGCGGCCGACCACACGCCCGGCTTCCAGCACTTCGACACCTGCGCAGGAGGCATGGCGCGCCAGCTGCGACCGCGCAGCTTCCAGCGCCGCGGCGTCGTCGGCGCCGTCGAAGAAGTCGAGCAGCGGACGGCGATCCGCCTCGTCGAAGAAGTGAAACTCGTAGATGTTCAATCGAACGGCTCCCAACGATGCGAACCGTAGCGGCATACGCCCGCCGGCGTCTGTCGGATGTCGACACAGTGACAAGCGGAGCCTTTGCCTCGGCCGGGGCGTTAGGGCGGCCTGAAGTGGGAGACATCATGAACGCCGCCAAGACCCTTCGCCTGCCGCCGCTGGCAACCCTGATCGAATGGGCGGCGCGGGTCGGCTATGGGGCGCGAGGCTTCGTTTACCTGTCGGCGGGAGCGCTGACGCTGCTGGCGGCGACGGATCGGATCGGCGATGCGGTGGGGACTAGCGGGGCGGCGGGTTGGCTAGCCGAGCAGCCGTTCGGCAAGGTCTGGCTGGTGTTGCTGGGCCTGGGCCTGTTGGCCTTCGTCGGCTGGCGGGTGTTGCAGGCGGTGTTCGATGCGGACCATGAAGGGACGGACCTGAAGGGCTGGACGACGCGGGCGGGCCAGGCGGTCAGCGGCCTGTTCTACGGCGTGCTGGCGTCGGGGGTGTTCGAATATCTGGACGAGTTCGGCGAGGCGACAAACGCCTCGGCGGCCCAGGCCGAGAGCGTGGCCGAGAACCAGGAGAAGGCGGCCATGCTGCTGGGGATGCCGTTTGGCGAGGTGCTGCTGATCGGGGCCGGGCTGGTGGTGCTGGGCGTCGGCGTCGGCAATATCGTCAGGGCCGTCCGCGACGACTTCGACGACGCCCTGGCCTGCCCCAAGGCCTTCTGCGGCACGGCTACGGCGCTGGCGCGGACGGGTTATGCGGCGCGAGGTTTCGCCTATCTGCCCTTGGGCGTGTTCGTGGTTCTGGCGGGCCTGCATGCGCGCTCGGGCGAGGTGACGACGACGGCGGCGGCGCTGGATGCGCTAGAGGCCCAGCCGGGCGGATCGTGGATCCTGGGGCTGACGGCGGCGGGGCTGATGGCCTTTGGCGCCTTCGCCTTCGTGGAGGCGCGCTGGCGCCGGATACGTCCGCCCCGGGATTTGAGCCTGGGCTGAGACTTGTCGCGCGGCGCGGCGTCGCCATATCTTTATGCAACACACGCTGTTCCAGAAGGCCGCGCCATGAACGCTCCGCTCAAGACCTTGAAGATCGACTTCGTCTCCGACGTCGTCTGCCCGTGGTGCGTGGTGGGGTTGGGCGGGCTGGACACGGCCCTTGACGCCCTGAAGGTCGAGGGGATCGCCGCCGACATCGCCTTTCAGCCGTTCGAGCTGAACCCTCAGATCGCGCCCGAGGGCGAGAACATCGTCGAACACATCGGCCGCAAATACGGCGCGAGCCCTGAGCAGTCCGCCGCCAATCGCGCCATGATCCGCGAGCGGGCAGGCGAGGTGGGCTTCGACATGCGCATGACCGACGACAGCCGCATCTGGAACACCTTCGACGCCCACCGGCTGCTGCACTGGGCGCACGAGACGGCGCCGGACAGGCAGAAGGCTCTGAAGCAGGCGCTGTTCACCGCCCACTTCACCGAGAACCGCAACCTGACCGACGCCGGGGTTTTGACCGTTGCCGCCGAAAAGGCCGGGCTGGACCGGGCCGAGGCGGGCGAGGTTCTGGCCTCGGGCCGCTACGCTCAGGCCGTGCGCCAGGCCGAAGACCTGTGGCGCGCACGCGGCATCACCTCGGTCCCGGCCGTGGTGGTCGAGGGCAAATATCTGATCTCGGGCGGCCAGCCGGCCTCGGTGTTCGAAGAGGCCCTGCGCAAGATCGCGTCGGAGGTTTAGGCGTCGTCGGCGATCAGCCCGCCAGAGCCGTCGATACAACGGCCCTGGCCTCGGCCTGAACGGTCGCCAGATGGTCGGGGCCGAGGAAGGATTCGGCGTAGATCTTGTAGACGTCCTCGGTGCCCGAGGGGCGGGCGGCGAACCAGGCGTCGGCGGTGACGACCTTCAGCCCGCCGATGGCCTCGCCGTTGCCGGGGGCTTTCGTCAGGATGTCGGTGATCGGCTGACCAGCCAGGGTGGTCGCGGACACGTCCGGAGGGCTGAGCGCGGAAAGACGGGCCTTTTCCGACCGATTGGCCGGGGCGTCGACGCGCGCGTAGGCGGGGGCGCCGTACTGGTCGGTCAGGCCGGCGTAGAGCTGGCTGGCGCTCTGGCCGGTGCGGGCCTTGATCTCGGCGGCCAGCAGGCACAGCAGCAGACCGTCCTTGTCGGTGGTCCAGACCGTGCCGTCGTGGCGCAGGAAGGAGGCGCCGGCCGATTCCTCGCCGCCGAAGCCGACGGTTCCGTCCAGCAGGCCGGGCACGAAATGCTTGAAGCCGACGGGGACTTCCAGCAGGCGGCGGCCCAGGCCGGCGACGACGCGGTCGATCATCGACGACGAGACCAGGGTCTTGCCCACCGCGACGTCCGCGCCCCAGCCGGCTCGGTTGGCGAACAGATAGGCGATGGCGGCGGCCAGGAAATGGTTGGGGTTCATCAGGCCCGCGTCGGGCGTGACAATGCCGTGGCGATCCGCGTCGGCGTCGTTGCCGAAGGCGACGTCATAGGCCGAGCCGCCCTTCATCATGCCGATCAGACCGGCCATCGCGCTGGGCGAGGAGCAGTCCATGCGGATCTTGCCGTCGGCGTCCAGCGGCATGAAGGCCCAACGCGGATCGACGGCGTCATTGACGACTGTCAGGTTCAGTCGGTGGCGCTCAGCGATCTCACCCCAATAGGCAACGGCCGCGCCGCCTAGCGGATCGGCGCCGATACGGACGCCGGCGTTGCGGATGGCGTCCAGGTCCAGCACGTTGGGCAGGTCGTCGATATATGCGGACACGTAGTCGAACCGGCCCGCCGCCGCATGCGCTTGGGCGAAGGGGACGCGACGGACCTCGGTCAGGCCGCCTTCGATCAGCTGGTTGGCGCGGGCGGCGATGGCGGACGTGGCCTCGCCCCCGGCCGGGCCACCGGAGGGGGGATTGTATTTGATGCCGCCGTCGCGGGGCGGATTGTGCGAAGGCGTGATCAGGACGCCGTCCGCCTGCCGGCTATTCGTGCGGTTGTGGGTCAGGATGGCGTGCGAAACGGCTGGCGTAGGGGTGAAGCCGTCGCGGGCGTCGATCAGCACCTCGACCCCGTTGGCGATCAGCACCTCGAGCGTCGTGCGGAAGGCGGGCTCAGACAGGCCGTGTGTGTCGCGACCAAGAAACAGCGGGCCGTCGACGCCCTGGGCTGCGCGGTATTCGGCGATCGCCTGGGCGATGGCGAGGATGTGGGCCTGGTTGAAGGCGCCGTCCAAGCTGGAGCCGCGGTGGCCCGAGGTGCCGAACACAACCCGCTGCTGCGGATCGCCCATGTCGGGCCGGGTCGTCTCATAGGCGCCGAGCAGGGCGTCGAGATCGATCAGGTCTTCGGGGCGTGCGGTCGTGCCGGCGCGGTCGTGCATCGTCAGTCAATCAATCGTTCTGAGGGGGCGCGGCGATCAGGCGCCGCTGAAGGTGTCGCAGGACGCCGGGTCGCCCGACTGATAGCCGCGTTGTAGCCATTCGACCCGTTGCGCCGAGGAGCCGTGGGTGAAGCTCTCGGGCGAGATGCGACCCCCGCTGCGCCGTTGCAGGGTGTCGTCGCCGATGGCCTGGGCGGTCTTCATGCCCTCCTCGATGTCGCCGGGCTCAAGTGCGACCTGACCGTTCGAAACGGCTGAGGCGTTCCGGGCCCAGACGCCGGCGTAGCAGTCGGCTTGAAGCTCCAGCGCGACGGAATACTGATTGGCTTCGGCCTGACCCGAGGCGCGCTGCTGGGCCTGGCGAACCTGATCGGAGGTGCCGGTCAGGGTCTGGACGTGATGGCCGAACTCGTGGGCGATGACATAGGCGCGGGCGAAGTCGGCGCCGGAAGCCCCGAGCTTGTTCTCCATCTCCTGCCAGAAGCCGAGGTCCAGATAGACCGTCTTGTCGGTCGGGCAATAGAAGGGGCCCATGGCCGACTGACCATAACCGCAGCCGGTGGGCGTGCCCTGTTCGTAGATGACGACATTGGGCCGCTGATAGCCCTCAAGCTTCTGCGACCAGACATCATCGATGTTGGCGCCGATGACATCGACGAAGCGGCCGGCCTGATCTTTCGGCGTGCCGACTTGACCCTGCTGTTCGGCGCCGACGCCGCCGAACTGGCTGGCGAGCTGAGTCGTGGTCGAAGGATCGATGCCGAAGACCAGATAGCCGATAATGGCCAGAACGCCGACGCCCAAGCCGCCGCCAGCGATGGCTCCGCCGCCGAGACCCCGTCGATCCTCGACGCCGCCGCCTGTCCGTCCACCCTGCCAGCGCATGCCCTATCCTCCGCCCCATCCTGGTTAAGCTAGGCAGGAACGCGGGTGCAACGGAAGGGATGCGTCAGTTTGGACGCTTCATCGCGAACGGGCCAGCCAGTTGTCGATCTGGCTCATGCCCTGGGCCGTCTGCTGGCGGCGTTCGGCGGCGGACTGGCGCAGGGCCCGCTCCTGCTCGGGGCTGTAGAGCGGGCGGGGCGGCAAGGGCTGGGCGACGGTCGGTTCGCGTGCGCCTTCGATGGCGCGCAGGCGAAGCTGGGTTTCGATCTGCTGTTGACGCGCTTGGTCCGCGTTCGACTGCGCTTGAGAACGCAGACGGTCGTTCTCGTAGCGGTGCTGGTCGGCGATCGCGGCGGGGACGCCGCCCGGATAGGCGCCATATGGGCGGCCGGCCTGCGGATAGGTCTGGGCCAACGCCGGTGTGGCGGCAGCGGCCAACAGGGCGGTCAGGGTCAGGAGCGATCGCATGGACACGATGTGGGGACGCGCGCCATCGCCGCCAAGCGGAGCCGCAACCCTTTGAGCCGCCGTGGGTTCATCGCGCCGAACCCCCTTTACGAACGGAGCATTCCTCATGGCCCAATCCCTTTCCGGCAAGACCGTCGCCATCTTGGCGACCGATGGCGTCGAGCTGGTCGAACTGAATGAACCGATGAAGGCGCTGAAGGATGCGGGCGCGGTGGTCGAGATCGTGTCGCTAAAGGCCGGAGAGTTCCAGGGCTTCGACCATCTGACGCCGGGCGACAAGGTCACGGCCGACAAGGCGGTGGCGGCGGTGGACGCCTCGGCCTATTCCGCCCTGCTGTTGCCGGGCGGGGTGGCGAACCCGGACCTGCTGCGGGCGGACGAGGACGCGGTGAAGTTCGTTCGGGCCTTCTTCGACGCCGGCAAGCCGGTCGCCGCCATCTGTCACGCGCCCTGGCTGCTGATCGAGGCAGGCGTGGTCGAGGGGCGCACGATGACGTCGTTCGAAAGCCTGCGCACGGACCTGAAGAACGCCGGGGCCAATGTGGTCAATGAGGCGGTGGTGGTGGATCAGGGCCTGGTGACCAGCCGCTGCCCCGACGACATTCCCGCCTTCAACGCCAAGATGATCGAGGAGTTCGCCGAAGGCCGCCACGAAGGTCAGGCTGCAGCTTAAGGCATCGCCCAGACGGAGGACCGCTTGATTTCCTGGTCCTCCAGTTCGCGCGAGGTCGGGACGCGGTATTCGACCAGAAAATCCAGGCCCGTGCGCGGGAAATATGTGCGTCCCGGATCGCCGATCAGGACACGCGTGCCTCTGGCGCGGGCCTGGGCCAGCCAGGCCAGAACGGCGTCGGTCATCGGGCGCTCGTAGCAGATGTCGCCCGCGCAGATGACGTCCACATCCGGCGGGTCGGCGTCCAGCAGATTGGTCTGGGTGAAGTCCAGCGTCACGCCGTTCGCCGCGGCGTTGGCGGCGACGGCGGCTTGGCAGAAGGGATCGATGTCGACGCACAGGACATGGGTCGCCCCCGCCTTCATCGCCGCCACGCCGACCAGACCCGAACCGGCGGCGAAGTCCAGCACGCGCTTGCCGACGACCTCATGCGGATGATCCAGCAGATACCGGCTCAGAGCCTGACCGCCGGCCCAGGCAAAGGCCCAGAAGGGCGGCGGCACGCCCATTTCGCCGAGCTCTTTTTCCGTCAGCCGCCAGATCGGCGTGATCTCGTCGGCCAGCCACAAAAAAATCTCGGGCGCGTGCGGCACGGGCTGAAGCCGGGTGTTGTCACGGATGAAGGCGGCGGGATCGAGGACGGTCATTCCGGCTGGCGCGTAACAGCCTTCAACACGCTGGCATAGCCGGGTGCGACCTCCATCGCCTCAGCTTGCGGCTTCGCACGAATGGCGCGGTGCAGGCGCGGCAGCTTCCAGCAGGGCACATGCATGAACAGGTGGTGCTCGGCGTGGAAGTTGACCCAGTAGGGCGCGATGAAGGCGCGTTCCCACAGGCTGGCCTTGGTGGTGCGAGCGGCGCGAAAGGGATCGGCCGACGAACCCTCGACGCAGGCGTGTTCGGCGATGTTTCGCAGGCGCGTCACCATCGGAAACCACGTCGCCATCGGCAGCAGCCACAACACGAAAAAGGCCCACCAGACGCCGGCGGCGATGAAGCCCGCCAGCAGGACCGCGTTGAAGGCGAGGAAGGGCAGGACGGATCGGCCCGTCACGATCGACTCGTAATCATGGGCGCTGTCGCTCATTCCTTTTGTGCTATCGCCCCTTGGGCTGCTTGAGCGCGCGTGCGCTTGGGCTAGCGGCAGCAGGACCCGCTGCTTGAAGAAGGTCTGGCCCGTCAGGTCGCGGATCAGCTTGCGGCGCAGCGAGGCCGGGCTGATGGGAAACGGCGCCGACAGCATCAGATCGGGATCCTCGGCCTGCTGGGCGAAGCGGTGATGCGTCAGGTGATAGGGACGATAGGCCTTCAGGCTGGCGCCGATCGGCACGGCGCATAGCCAATGGCCGAGAAAATCGTTCAGGCGTTTCGACTTCGACAGGCCGCCATGCGCCGCTTCGTGCATCAGAATGGCCAGACCCAGCTGACGCGTGCCGACGATCATTATGCACAGCGGGATCAGCCAGGGGATCAGGACGCCCGTAATCACAGCCAGCGCGATCACGGCCCAGCAGTGGGCCACGAGCAGCGGGCCGACCCAGGCCGAGCGTATCTGATACGGCGCCCATTCCTGAGGCGTGAACAGGGCCGACGGGGCGATGCGCGGGGCGGCGGACATGAGACGAGTCTAGCCCCAGACGCGCGTCTGGAAAAGCAACGCAAGAATGTTGGGCGCGCCTGACAAAAAGTCAGGTTGACATGACATCGGGTCGGTGTCAGGTTGTCCTTACACAAGGAGAGCCGACATGTTTACCGCCTGGAAGACCGGAACGCCTGCGCATCGACGCTACATCGTCCGCACGATGGCCTTCTCCGTGCCCTATGTCGCGATCTGCATCGCCATGATGACGACAGACGCGTTCGACGATTTGATGGGGAAACCGGCGGCCTGGGTCCTGGCGGCGGCGGTGTCGGCCCCGGTCATCGGGCAGATTTGGGCGACCCTGGCGCTGATGCGCGAAAGCGACGAGTTCGTGCGCGGCGTGACGGCCAAACAGTTCATCGTCGCCGCAGGGTTGGCCATGGCCGTCGCCACCTTCTGGGGCTTTGGCGAGAGTTTCGCCGGCGCGCCGCATATGCAGACCTGGCTGATCGTGCCGGTATTCTGGGCGCTTTATGGGGTCGTTTCGCCCTTCATCCGGAGCAGCCGATGAAGAACCGTCTGAAGCTTCTACGCGTCGAGCGCGGCTGGACCCAGGAACAGATGGGTCAGGCGCTGGGGGTCTCGCGTCAGGCGGTGATCGCCCTGGAGACGGAGCGGCACGATCCGTCGCTGGACCTCGCCTATCGGATCGCCGCCGTATTCGAGCGGCCGGTCGAAGAGATCTTTGAAAACCCGCACGCGGGCTGACCAAAAGTCAGAATAACCTTACAATTGGAGACTGTGATGTCGAACGTCATTCGCCCTTGCCGGGGCGTCTTCGCCCCGTCGCGCCTTGCCATCATCCTGGGCGTTGTGATCGCCTGCGCCGTGGCCAGCGATCATGCTCGCGCCCAGACCGCGCCACCTGTGGCTTCCTCCGCCACGCCCTTCGTCTCCGACCGGCTGTCGGTCGAGGTGGTGGGCCAAGGCCCCGACGTCATCCTGATCCCCGGACTGGCGTCTTCGCGTGAAGTGTGGCGAGCGACAGCGGATCGGCTGAAGGCGTCGCACAGAGTACATCTGGTGCAGTTGGCGGGTTTCGCCGGCGAACCCTGGACGCACGGCGACGGCGCCTTCATCCAGCCCGAGGTGGATGAACTGGCGCGCTATATCCGTCAGGCGCGGCTGGATCGGCCGGCGGTGATCGGCCATTCGATGGGCGGTCTGAGCGGACTTTTGCTGGCGCAGCAGCAGCCGGATATGGTCGGGCGGGTGATGACGGTCGACTCGCTGCCCTTCTACAGCGCCATGTTCGGGCCAACCGCGACGGCAGAGAGCGCAAAGCCTTTCGCGGATCAGGCGGCCAACATGATTCTGTCGGCGGACACGGCGAGCTTCCGCACCCAGCAGGCGGCGACGGCGCAGGCCCTGTCGCGAACCCCGTCGGAACAGACGCGCGTCGTGGCCTGGTCGTTGGCGACCGACCGTCACGCGATGGCCTCGGCGATGAAAGATGTCATGACCACCGATGCGCGGCCGGGGCTGGCGACCATGACGACGCCGGTGACGGCGCTTTACGCCACCGATGCCGACGGCGGGGCGCCGGCGGCGGTGGCCGATGCGATGTGGACGCGAGAGTATGCGGCCTTGCCCGGCGTGACCCTGATCCGCGTTGATGGCGCGCGGCATTTCATCATGGCGGACCAGCCCGAGCGGTTCGCCGAGCTGGTCGACGCGTTTCTGGCGAAGTGAGCCTTGGAGATCCTCCCCCGCAAACGGGGGAGGATTGGTTCAGCCGTTCTTCGGCGTCACGTCGCCGGCCTTGACCGGGGCGCCGTCGAACTGGTCGGCGTAGGCCGGATTGAGCAGGGCGCGCAACGCGCTCTGCGGCAGGGCGATCCAGTAGGGGCCGTCCGAATAGGGGCCGATCTGATAGGGCCCCATCAGGAAGGTCACGCCGCCCGCCTTGCCTGGCGTCGTGCCCGGCGTCAGCACAAACGGGGTCGAGACGGCCTTGGGGCAGGTCCACATCTTGCCGTCCAGCGTCGCGGCCTCCGAACCCGGCGAGCGGGCCTGTTTGGCGGCGTTGGTGGCGGCGCACAGGGCCTTGTCGAGGACCGACAGGTCGGCGCCCGGCCGGAACAGGTCGGCGAAGCCCAGCCGCTTGTTGGTCGTCTTGTCCCAGATCACGGCGTCGAAACTGGTGTTGGGATGGGCGCCGCCGGTGAACTCGAAATCGGTGCGGGCCAGGCTGACCAGTTTGCCAGTCTCGGCGCCGGGCGCGAAGGCGATGGTCTTTTCATAGGGGTTCGGGCCGCCGCCGGCCTCGCTGAGATCGGCCTGGGCGCCTTCCTCGAACTGCTTCAGATCGCGCACCGTGTCGGCATAGAGGGCGGCGTGCAGGGCGGGCGTGGTCTTGATCGCCTGGGGCAGGGTCAGTTTGACGGCGGCATAGGGGGTCTTGCTGTCATAGCCGACGGGAGTGTTCGACATGGCCGGCGCAGCGGCCGGGGCCTGTGCGGCCGGCGCCTGGGCCTTGTCTTCCTTGCGCTGGCAGGCGGCCAGAGATGCGGAAAGCGTGGCGGCGACGGCGGCGGACAACAGCAGGATGCGGGCGGTGCGCGACATGGGAAACTCCATCATCGGGGGGATCACAGGGAGATTGAGCCAAGGGCGATAGCGGCCAGCAGGATCAGGCCGGCCTCGCGATTGGACTTGAACAGTTTCAGCGCCAGCGCGCCGTCGTTGCGGTCGAGCCGCATGACCTGACGCGCCAGATGGGCGGCGTAGGCGATCAGGCCGATCCAGAAGAGCGGCCCAAGCCCGGCGGCGAGGCCGGTCATGGCGGCCAGGATCACGGTCAGGCCATAGAAGATCGCCACACCGGGCCGCACGGCCGAGGCCAGTCGGCGGGCCGAGGACTTCACGCCGATCATGGCGTCGTCCTCGATGTCTTGCAGAGCGTAGATGGTGTCGTAGCCCAGGGTCCAGAAGACGCCGCCAATCCACAGCAGGATGGCGGGAAGATAGGCCTGCCACGTCAGGGCGATCGCATGGCCGCTTTCGCTGGCCGGGGACCACAGAAAGGGCCGGAACTCTCCGGCGAGATCGGCGGGCAGCAGCAAGGCGGCCGCCGCCAAGGGCAGGGCGGCGGCGAACCCCATCAGGGCGCCCCAGTTGAAGGTCAGGCCCAGCCAGGCCTGGGGCCACCAGGTGATCCGCTTCATAAACGGATAGGCCGCGACCAGGCCCAGCGACCCAACGCCCAGCCCGATGGCGACGGTCGGCAAGGTGAGCAGGACCAAAAGGCTGATCAGGCTGCACGCGACGACGAACGCCCAGGCCTGTTTGACCGAGATGCGGCCGGACGGAATGGGTCTCTGGGCGGTGCGGGCGACCTGGGCGTCGAAATCCCGATCGACGATGTCGTTGAAGGCGCACCCCGCCGCTCGCATCAGACAGGCGCCGATGGCAAAACCGACGAACAGCCACAGATCATAAAAGCCGGGGCTTTGCCGATACTGCGCCAAGGCCAGCGTGATCCCCTGCCACCCAGGCAGCAGCAGCAGCCAGATGCCGATGGGCCGGTCGAACCGCCCCAGCTTCAACCACGGCTTCAGCCCCTCCGGCGCATGCCGATCGACCCAGTTGGCGCCGGCGTCGGGGAGGGGAGCGAAAGTCATGCGGCTGACTTAGCGCGAAGGGGACAAGGGGTGAAGGCGTGGATTCAACCGCGTTTCCCTCAATCTGCTCAGTATGCACCACCGAAACGGGCTTGCTCACCGGCGTTCAGGCCTTCAAACGACGAGGGTGTCTATTCAGTCCCTGATCATCGATTGCGACCCCGGCGTGGACGACGCCGTGGCGCTGTTTCTGGCCTTCGCCGCGCCCGAGCTGGAGTTGCTGGCCGTCACCACGGTCGGTGGCAATGTCCCCGGCGCCAAAACTCAGCGCAATGCGCGCATGATCCGCCAGATCGCCGGGCGCGAGGAGGTGCCGGTGTTCGGCGGGGCCGAGCGGCCGCTGAAACGGCCGCCGGCGGGCGCGGGCGAGTTTCACGGCGTCGAGGGTCTGGGCGATCTGGAGCCGTTCGAACCGACAGGGATCGTCGGCGACGGGCCGGCCGCCAACGCCATCGTCGATCTGGTGATGAGCCGGCCTGAAGGCTCGGTCGCCATCGCCGTCCTGGGGCCGATGACCAATCTGGCGCTGGCGATGCGGCGTGATCGGCGGCTGGCCGAACGGCTGGGGCCAGTGGTCGTTATGGGCGGGGCGCGGTCGGAAGGCGGCAATGTCACAGCATCGGCCGAGTTCAACATCTGGGCCGATCCGGATGCGGCGGCGGTGGTGTTCGGATCGGGATGTCAGGTGGTCGCCTTCGGCCTGGACGCGACCCATCAGGTGCGCGCGACCGAGGCCCGGATCGTGGCGATAGAAGCCATCGAAAGCGAGGCCGCGCGGGCCGCGGCGTCAACGCTGCGGTTCTCGCAGCGGGTGGAGCGCGAGATCGTGGGATGGGACGCAGCCCCGTTGCATGACCCGTGTCCTATCGCCTGGCTGATCAAGCCCGACCTGTTCGAGACGAAGCCCTGCCGGATCGAGGTGGAGACGGGTTCGGACCTGACGCGCGGGCATACGGCGGTCGAGTTCCGGATCGATCCGGCGACGGCGCGGCATCGCTGGGCGGTCTCGGCGGATGCGCAAGGGGTGTTCGATCTGATCGTCGCCAAGCTGAAGGCTCAGGCGCTGGAGGCCGCCGCATGAGGATCACCGTCGTCGGCTCGATCAATCTGGATCTGGTCGCCACCGCGCCCCAACTGCCGGCGCCGGGCGAGACGGTGACCGGGGCGACCCTGGCGCGGCATCCCGGCGGCAAGGGCGCCAATCAGGCGCTGGCGGCCGAGAAACTGGGAGCCGAGGCCAGCCTGATCGGGCGGGTCGGCAATGACGCCATGGCCGGCGAGGCCCTGGCCCTGATGGAGGATCTGGGCGTCGATCTGGCGGGAGTGGAGGTGGATGTGGCGGCCCCGACGGGCGTCGCCCTGATCGCCGTCGATCCAACCGGCGAGAACCAGATCGTGGTCGCGGCCGGCGCCAACCACATGGTCACCCCTGAACAGCTGCCGCAGCGGATTGAGGGCGCGCTGATCGTGCAGCTGGAGCTGCCGATCGAGACGGTGGAGGCGGCGGTGGGCCGGGCGACGGGCTTCGTCTGCGCCAATCTGGCGCCCGCCGCGCCGGTGTCGGAACTGCTGCTGCGCCGCGCCGACCTGATCGTCGTCAACGAGACCGAGGCGGCCTTCTATGGCGACGGCCTGCACCGGGGCGGGGGACGGGTGGTGGTGACCAAGGGCGCCCGGGGCGCGGCCATGTATCAGCGCGGCGTCGAAATGGCCTGGGCGACCCCGCCGGCCGTCGAGGCGGTCGATGCGACGGGCGCGGGCGACGCCTTCGTCGCCGCCATCACGGTGGCTTTGCTGGAAGGCATGGACCCGGCCGAGGCGCTGCGCTTCGCCTGCGCCGCCGGAGCCTTCGCCGCGACCCGCCCGGGCGCGCAGCCCTCAGCGCCGGAGCGCGATCAGGTCGAGGCTCTGCTCAACGCTCAATAGACGCGGGCGCTGACGGCGCCGCGTCGGCGCATGCCGGGATGCACCAGATCACCGCACGCCTTCACGAAACGGCTGCGCCAGGGTTCGGAAACTGTCGGCGCTGAAATGGTCTGGCCACCAAAGGTGAAGGCGATGGGTGCGCCCTGTGCCAAGGGCTCCAGAATCTCGTCTGCGATCGAAAATGCGTATTCAAGGGCGGGATCGTCAGCCTCGCCTTTCACCCGGGGCGAGCCTGTTCTGACCACCACGTCGCCGACCCGCAGGTCCATTTCAGGTTGGGGCCATGCATCGCGGGGTGAAAATCCCCGCACGATGGCGGTCATGGATAGCCTTTCGCAGACTAGCATGACCTGCGGGGTCGCACTGTACGGTTTGGACGGATTGGGAACCAGGAAGGCGACGGCCGGAACGTTGGGGCTAAAGAATCCTCTCCATTCCTCCCCTCCAGAGCTATGCGCGGCCGGCCCTAGCGGTGATGTGGCTCCAGAGGATGAGACAGCCGGATATTCAAACCTGGTGGTGACGAGGCCCGCCAATGCGGCCGCAAAGATTACTCCGAACGCCATCGCTGTTTTCCACAAACTGACCTTGCCGGTCGCTGCTCGATCCGAGCCCGACCAGTGGCGCCAGGGAGTCTGGCGGCCAACACCGAATAGTTTGGGCCTAATTTCTTGTGGCGGCTGTGGAGCGTGATCGGCGAGACGGCGCGCCAGTTCGCGGCTGCTGACCGCGCCGGTTTTGCGCCGTGCCGATCGGAGCCTTTCGTTGACGCTATTGACCGACAGGCCCGTCAGATTGGCGATGGTCTTGGCGGTGTGACCCTGAGCCAGAAGGCGCGGCAGGTCCTGTTCCTGGGCGGTGAGACGATCGAGATTTGGAGACATGAAATGGCGCCGAACGGACATGCCTGTCGTTCCTGGGCAAAGGCGTCTGGAGCGGAAACTGCGAAGACGCTGCAGGCCGCTACGATTTTCTTGTGGCAGTCGAAATCGGGTCGATGCGCGACAAGGCCGAAAGAGGCGCCGTTCACACGCAAACGTTCGATGCAGCGACAGCTCGCCATACTTCCGCCAAGCACAACCTGTGATTTGCGGCGGATGGAGGGGCGGATGCTGACACGACGAGGACTAGCGCTGGCGGCCGTTGCAACGGCTGCGCTGACTTCGCGACCCGCAGGGTCGCAGACGCCATTGAGCGCCGAGCAGCAGTTCATGGTCGAAGGGCGGTATCTGCCGCAGTATCTCGAGCTGAAGGCGCAGGCGGCTGCAGGCCGTCCGGCGGCCGGAGGCTTTCTGGCGCAGTATGCCGCCTTCCTTGGCGATGAGGCGACGGCGATCGGCGTCGATGAAGAGGATCGGCCGGCCGACGCCGAGTTGCCAGACCTGTCGGACGCCGAGAGCCGCGATGCGCTGTCCGCCATCGTCGAAGCCGCGAGAGTTAGGCAGATCGTCATACTCAACGAGGCTCACAACATATCGGGCCATCGCGGTTTTGCGACGCGAATCATGCGGGCGTTGAGACCGCTGGGTTTCGACACCTTCGCCGCCGAGACCTTCCTCCAGCCTCAGCAAGAGGCGGCCCCTAGCATACGCAGATACAGGCGGGGAGATCCGTTGCATTCCGGTTTCGGATACTACATCGCCGATCCGGTTTATGCGGAGGCCGTGAGGGAGGCGGCGGCGCTCGGTTACACTTTCGCGGACTACGAATGGCGGTGGGACCAAAGGCCGCCGGCGACGGCGTCAGGTGATGAGCAGATAGCAGCGCGAGAAGCGGCGCAGGCCGACAATCTGGTCGAGGCGGTGCTGAAGGGCCGACCGGATGCGCGGATCTTCGTCTTGTGCGGCTACAGTCATGCCATGGAGCTTGAAGGGCGCGGCGGCCTGTGGTTCGCCGCCCGGCTGAAGGCGCTGACCGGCATCGATCCCCTTACCATCGAGCAGTCGTGGAACTGGCCTGCAACGCGGCCGCAAGCGGACGCGCCGCATGTCGCCGCTGTCTTGAAGCGCTTCCAGCCGACCGCGCCTATCGTTGTGTCGCGCAACGGGATCGCCTTCGCCAACAGCGATTTCGAAGGTCGAGTAGACCTGAGCGTCTTTCATCCGAGACTGGATCGCGTGGCTGGAAGGCCGGGCTGGCTGGCGGCTGACCCCCTGCGAAAGGCGGTCGAAGTCTCGATCCCAGCTTTTGAAGGTCAGGCCTTATTGCAAGCGCTGCATATCCAGGAAGGCATGGTTATCCCGGCAGATCACTTTCTGCTGGAGGCGGGCCAGGCGCGGGGGACCATGATGCTCAGGCCCGGCGCCTATGTTCTGCGGTTGGAGACGACGCGCGGGATCGAACCGGCGTTCGGGGAAATCGTCGTTTGATCCCGCCAGCGACCTAATGACTGCCTGACCCAAAACGGGTTGGCGCCGGTGTGCGGGCGGGGTTACGTCTGGGGTTCGGGATTTGTGGGGACTTCAGACTATGATGATGCGTGGACGTGGGGTTGGGTTGGTTCTGGCGGCGGTGCTGCTGAGCGGCGTGGCGGGTGGGGCGTTAGCCCAAAACGCGGGGGGGCAGAACGCGGGGCCGGCTGCGGGACCGATGGTCTATCAGCAGCCGCCGGCGCCGATCGCGGACATCCTAGACGCCAAGCCGACGCCGTCGTCGATGCTGAGCCCGGATCGGCGGACGCTGGTGCTGATGGATCGGTCCAACCTGCCCAGCATCAAGGCCCTGGCCGAGCCGATGCTGCGGCTGGCGGGGACGCGGATCAATCCGAGGAACAATGGCGCGGCCGAAAGCCGGGTGGCGTGGCTGACGGGTCTGAGCCTGCAGGCGGTGGATGGGGGGCAGCCTCGCGTCGTGGCCCTGCCCAGCGGCGCGCGGTTCACGGCGCCGCGGTTCTCGCCGGACGCCAAGTCGCTGGCCTTCGTGCTGGACCGGCCGACGGGGCTGGAGCTGTGGGTGGTGGACGTGGCCTCGGCGCGGGCGAGGAAGCTGACCGATCCGGTGGTCAATATGACCGGCGGGACGGGGTATGAGTGGCTGCCCGACAGTTCGGGCCTGCTGGTCGAGGCGGTGCCGGCGGGACGCGGTCCGGCGCCGGACGTGACGGCGGCGCCGACGGGGCCCAACATCGAGGAGACGGCCGGGCGGGTCGCGCCGGTGCGGACCTATCAGGACCTGTTGTCGAACCCCGGCGACGAGGCCCTTTTCGACCATTATTTCACCAGCCAGCTGACGCTGGTTCCACTGAACGGCCGTGCACGGACGATCGGGGCGCCGGCGGTCTATCTGGACGCCGCAGTGTCGCCGGACGGCAAATACATCCTGCATGAGATCGCCAAGCGGCCCTATTCCTATGCGGTGCCGGACGACCTGTTCCCGACCGAGATCGTGGTGACGGATCTGAACGGCCGCGTGGTGCGCACGGTCGCCGACCTGCCGCTGAGGGACGATGTGCCGACCGCCTTCGACGCCGTGGCGCCCGGGCCGCGCGCGGTCGAATGGCGGGCCGATGCGCCGGCGACCCTGACCTGGGTCGAGGCGCTGGACGGCGGCGACATCCGCAAGCAAGCCGAGTTCCGGGACCGGGTCTTCATGCAGGCCGCGCCGTTCACGAGCGAGCCCGTCAAACTGATCGACCTGAAGGAACGGTATGGCGGCGTCGTCTGGGGCCGGGACGACCTGGCCATCGTCAATAGCCGCTGGTTCAACACCCGGCACGAAACGCGCTTAGTGGTCGATCCGTCGAACCCTGGCGAGGGCCGGGTGCTGCTGGAGCGGAACTATCAGGCGCGCTATGACAATCCGGGCCAGCCGGTGACCCAGCCGAATGCGCAGGGCCGTTCGGTGATCCGCTTCGATCCGCAGGGGCGCATCCTGATGTCGGGCGCCGGGGCCACGCCGCAGGGCGAGTTCCCGTTCCTTGCCGCCATGGACCCGGCGACGGGACGCAGCGAACGGCTGTGGACCTCGGCCAATACGGACTACGAGGCCGTGGTCGGCTTCCTGGATGCGGACGGCAAGCGGGTGGTGACGCAGCGCGAGACGCGGCTGGATCCGCCCAACCTGCAGATCCGCGATCTGACTACGGGCCAGACGACGCGGCTGACCAACTTCCCCGATCCGGCGCCGCAGCTGGCCGAGGCGACGCGGCAACTGGTGACCTATGAGCGGGCCGACGGGGTCAAGCTGTCGGGGACGCTGTATCTGCCGGCCGGTTACGACAAGGACCGCGACGGGCCGCTGCCGATGCTGATGTGGGCCTATCCCGCCGAGTTCACCGATGCGGCGGTGGCGGGCCAGACGGTGGACGTGCAGAACCGCTTCGTGCGGCCGGGCGGGTCCAGCCATCTGTTCCTGCTGACCCAGGGCTATGCGATCTTCGACAACCCCTCCATGCCCATCATCGGCAAGGATGGGGCCGAGCCGAACGACACCTATGTCGAGCAGCTGGTCGCTGATGCGAAGGCCGCGGTCGACGCCGTGGTCGGCATGGGCGTGGCGGACCGCGACCGGATCGCCGTCGGCGGGCACAGCTACGGGGCCTTCATGACGGCGAACCTCTTGGCGCACAGCGATCTGTTCCGGACCGGGATCGCGCGGTCGGGGGCCTATAACCGCACCCTGACGCCGTTCGGCTTCCAGTCCGAGCAGCGCAACTACTGGGAGGCGACCGAGGTCTATACCGAGATGTCGCCCTTCACCTATGCGAACAAGCTTAACGAGCCGATCCTGCTGATCCACGGTGAGGCGGACGACAACTCGGGCACCTTCCCGGTGCAGTCCGAGCGCTTCTATGCGGCGTTGAAGGGGCTGGGGGCGACGGCGCGTTACGTCACCCTGCCGCTGGAGGCGCATGGATACCGCGCGCGGGAATCGGTGGGCCACACCCTGTGGGAGATGACCCGCTGGCTGGACCAGTATGTGAAGAACGCCCCGCCGAAGCCGGCCGCGAACTGAGCGATCAGGGCTTGGACGCCGCGGCCTCCGCCGCGGCGTTGACGGCCGCGAGACGCGCGTCCTGCTCCGACTGGGGCGGGACGCCGAAGACGGCGCGCAGGCTGTCGGGGATCAGGGCGCGGTCGTAGGGATCGAGTGTGGCCGGGGCGTCGCGGATCTTGCGGGTCTGGGTGCCGTAGATCTGCGGCTTTTCGGTCATCTGCAGATAGCGATCCAGCGTCGCGGCGGCGATCCATGCGCCTTCGGGCGAGCCCTTGGCCACGGCGGCGACGGCCAGGCTATGGGCCAGCAGATAATCCTCGGGCGTGGAGCCGTGCTGGAAGACGAAGGCGGCGGCCCGGTAGTCCTCGCCGGTCTGGAGCGCGCCGGCGTCCAGCAGGGCGCGGGTCTGGACGCGGCGTTCGGCGTCGGCGGCGAGCATTTCCGTGACGCGGGCGCGGTCTTTGAAAAAGTCCGGCGTCAGGGTCTGCCGTACGGCCTGGTCGGCGGCGAAGATGGCGGCCATTTCCGCGTTGTTTGGAGGCGGGGCGTCCTGAGCCAAGACCGGAACGGCAAAGGCCAGGGCGACGGCCGAAACCGCGGCGGCGCAGGACAGGCGAGACGGGCGCATGGGAGATCTCCGCTGAAGCTTGAGCGGATATTGGCGATCCGCTTTGCGGCCAATTGCGGGCATGCAGATTACGGCGTCGTCAGCTTAGGGCGTTATCCAGCCTGCGCACTTCCAAACATCTCGCACTTGCGAGATGCCGCATCGCCGTATCGAGGCGAATCCACCTCACTTTCACGCATGGATGGCCATATTTGCGTAACAAGGCGTGACCGTGCAGGCGCGCATGGGTCTTGACCCATTGTGCATCGCAACCTAAGTTGACCTCTGACGCCTCCGGGCGTCTTGCCCTTCCTGGGCGTTTCCTCCCTATAGACTTTTAATGCCGCACCCTCGGGTGCGGCTTTTTTTTGATCTGATCAGCGATCAGTCAGGCCGACCACGCATCTGCGCACAAGGTGGCGATCACGCGGGACAGCGCCTTTTGCGTCTTGGCGTAGGTTGCGTTAGGGGCCAGCGTCGTCTCATCAAAATACAGTTTGCGGCTCAGCTCGATCTGGATGGCCTCGTAGCCCTCGTCCGGCCGTCCCCAGCGCTGGGTGGACCAGCCGCCGGCGTAGGGATGGTTCTGCGCCACGCGCCAGCCCAAGCCCTCGAACAACTCACGCAAACGCCGGCTGAGCCGCGCACTGCAGGCCGAGCCGTAACGATCGCCCAGCACGACCTCGGCCCCGACGGCGCGCGCCGGCATCGAATGCCAGTCGATCAGCACGGCGCGTCCGTGCCTCGCGCGCGTCGCCTGCATCCGTTCTTCCAGCGCCTGGTGATAGGGGGCGTGGACCCCGGCGATGCGGTGCGTGGCCTCCGCCAGAGTCAGCCGGCGCGCATAGAGCGGCGTGCCGTCGCCGGCCAATCGGGGAATCACGCCATAACCGGCGGCCGTCTTGGCCCCGACCGGCCCCTCCAGATCCGCGATCAGGGCCGGGTCCAGCTCGGACGGATCGCGGTTCAGATCGACATAGGCCCGGCCGATCCGGCCTTCGATCAGCGCGGCCCCCCTGCGCGGTCCCTCTGCGACCAAACTCCCGACCAAGGCGTCCTCGGCGCTCTTCAGGCTGGCGCGCGACAGGCCCGGCGCGGCGCCCATGTCGTCGGGATACAGGTCGCCGGAGTGGGGCGAGGCGAACACCAGCGCCGTCGCGGGCGCGTCCGCCGCCGGGGCGGTGATCGAAAAGCTGTCGCCGCCGTCGGTCATGCTCCCGCTTAGCGCGTTTCGCTGTGGAAGGAAGTCGGCTGATCGGCGAATTTCATCGGCGGTTTACCGTTCCGGCTCTAGGTTTGCGGTCTGTTTCAAGGGTGTTTCTCGAATGGCGCGTATTCTCCTGGCCGAAGACGACGGTTCGTTGCGCGGATTTCTGACGCGCGCGCTGGAGCGGGCAGGCCACCAGGTCATCGACTGCGAGAACGGCGACGACGCGATCGACGCGTTGGAACACGGTCCCTACGACCTGCTGCTGACCGACATCGTCATGCCGGGCGCCGACGGGATCGAGGTCGCCCGCGTCGCCGCCGCCCGCCAACCCGGCCTGCGCATCATGTTTATCACCGGCTTCGCCGCCGTGGCCCTGACCGCCGCCCAGGCCACGCCGGACGCCAAGGTGTTGTCAAAACCCGTCCACCTGCGTGATCTGGTCAATGAGGTCGAGCGGATGGTCGCCGCCTGAACCTTCGCTGCGACTGGGCCGAGCGGCGTTTGGCGAGAAATCGCATTCTTGCCGTTAAATCGGCTTGATGCCGACCGGCCTCGCCGCTATACGACCGCTCTTCCCGCTCCGAAGACGTTTTTCGGAGCCCTACGGCGGATGCGTAGCTCAGCGGGAGAGCACCTCGTTGACATCGAGGGGGTCACAGGTTCAATCCCTGTCGCGTCCACCATTTCCTTTTCTTTTCAGATCAGTCGCCATCAGCCCCTGGCTGGCGTTCGCGCGCTAGAGCAGCCGTCCCTGATCCGACGTCCGGACGGCCGTGTCCGTCGTCAGGCCGCGGCGGCGAAGCTCGGTCGCGGCGGTGAAGGCGATGTCGATGTCGCGTCCCGACGCCATGACCTGAAGCCGGTCGGCATCCACCGCGCTCCACGCCTTGCCGCGTTCAGGGCCGGCGGGCACGCGAGGCAGCAGTCCCGGTTCGCGGCTCCAGGCCAGAAGCTGCTCGACGGTCGTTTGGTTCAGCATGTCGCGCAGATGGTGGGCGGTAACATAGGCGTCGGGCAGGGCGCGATGCGCCGGCAGGCCCAACTCGTGCACCAATCCCTCGGGCCGGCGCAGATAGCGCAGCATCTGGTTGGAGAAGCGCGGCAGGTCGGGCCACAGCCGCAGGGCGCATTTCCAGGTGCAGATCCACTTTGCGCCGCCTGACAGGGCAGGGGTGCAATACCGCTGCTCGAAGCTGGCGCGGTGAGCCGCCAGGGCGATCACGCCCGCCTCGGGACGAAGGATGGGCGGGGCGACGGCCTTCCAATAGCGGGCGTCTTGAACCCACTCGTCCAGAATGTGGTGGATCGCCATGGTGTCGGGCGAAATCGGCCGACCGGGATTTACGAAACGGGCACCGCGCGTCGCATCCAGACGCCATGGGCCGGCCCCGTCACGCACCACGTCCTGCCAGCCGATCTCGCAGACGTCCTGAGGGCCGGATCCGGCCGTCTCCAGGTCGATGACGCGGATGCGTTGGGGTGATGGCGTGAAGTCGGTCAGGGCGTCCTCGGCGTGGCTTTCACACCTGACAACGCCTGGGACGCCAGATTCGGTCCGGCGCCTGGAAAGACCGCCGACGGCGCGTCGTCAGTTCGGCAAGTGCACCGACCCGTGCGGCATGACGGTCATCACGGCCCACAGACCGACCAGCACCACGGGCGAGGCGATCAAGGCCCGCCGACAGCGATGCGCCAGATAGAGAGCCTCGCCGATCACGATCGACACCAGCATTCGCGTTTCCCCCGAAACGATAAGCGACACTTCTATGACGTCGCCGACAGACGTGTCCCTCAATGAGACGACAAGACTTTTGGTCGCCGCCTCTCCGCAGGCCGCGTGGTCGCTGGACGTGCGGCCAGGAATGCGCAATCTCGCAGGCATGGGATCTGTCGCGCGCCTGTTCCGTCTGCATTTGTCGCTATGGCTCGGGCTGCTGGTCATGGCGGCCGTCGCGGCGCTGGCGCCGGCCAGCCTCGGCTGGCCGATGCGACTGGCGGCCGGCTGGGACGCGGGCGTGGCGACCTTTCTCGTTGCCACCTTTGTGCGGATCTTCCGCGCGTGTTCTCAGGAGGCGATGCGGCGTCGCGCGGCGGAACTGGATCAGGCGGGCGTTATGGTCCTGCCGCTCAGCATGGCGGCGGCCGTGGCCAGCGTCGTGGTCCTCGTCCTCGCCATGGTGGCCAGCGACGGCAAGCCGACCGTCGGGCAGGCGGTCTTTTCAGTGTGCACCGTCGGCGTGTCGTGGCTGTACGTGCACATCATCTTCGCCCTGCATTACGCCCACGGATTCTATGCCCCCCGTGACGACGGCAAGGGCGATCAGGGCGGGCTGATCTTTCCGGGCGAGGAAGACGCGGACTACTGGGATTTTCTGCACTTCGCCCTGATCATCGGCGTGGCGAACCAGACGGCCGATGTGCAGATCTCCAGCCGCAAGCTGCGCGGCCTAGCGACGTTTCACAGCCTGATCGCCTGGTTCTTCAACGCCGTTATCCTGGCGCTGACGGTCAATCTGGCCGCCACGCTGCTTTAGGCACGCGTAGCCGTTCGGTCAGAGATCGACTGGGCGACCGGATTCCTCTTCTTCAAGCGTGACGGCGACATCGGCGTTGGCCGACAGGCGCACCTTGTCGCCCTCGACGCCGGCCACGAAGCCGTTCTCGATATAGTGGTGATGATCGGCGTGGGCGCTGGTGTTCTCGCGGCGCGTCAGCTTGATCCGGTCGCTCTCGACCCGGTCCACGACGCCGACGTGCACGCCGTCGGCTCCGATGACTTCCATGCCTTCCTTGATCTCGCTCATCGCTGTCTTTCCTCGCTGAACATCGTCTCGATAGCGGAGCGCCGCCGATCGACATTTCGTTCCCGAGGCGCTGGGACGGCGAGCATGCTTGTTCGCGGCCCCGCCGACTGGCAAGGCTTTGGGACAGTGTTCAGCACAAGCCGGCTGAGGAGCGCGAGCGACAGGGATGCCGTTGACTTGATTGAACAGTATGGATGGTCCGAGGTCTGGGCGACGGCGTTTGCGCCGCATGCCCATGCCGGTCACACGCCGGGCCGCGTCATCCTCCAGCATCGCAACGGCTATCTGGTCGTCACGGATGCGGGCGAGCTTCAGGCCAAGGCGTCCGGCCGACTGCGGCACGAAGCCCAGGAGACTGGGCCCCCTGCGGTGGGCGACTGGGTGGCGCTGGCGCCGAACCCTCAGGACGGCGCCGCCACCATCCACGCCGTCCTGCCTCGCCATACGGCCTTCGTGAGACGGGCGGCCGACAGCGTGCGTCGAACCCAGATCCTGGCGGCCAATATCGACGTGGCCTTCGTCGTCACCTCGATGAATGCGGATCTGAATCCGCGCCGGATACAGCGTTTCCTGGCTGCCGCGATGGACAGCGGAGCGCGGCCTGTTCTTGTTCTGACGAAGTCAGATCTCAGCGCCGACCCCCAAGCCGAGGCCGCTCAGGTGGCGGCGCTGGAGGCGCAGACCCTGGTCCTGACCGTCTCGGCGCGCGAAGGCGTCGGTCTGGAGGCGCTGCGTCTTCAGGTGAAGCCGGGCGAGACCTGTGTCCTGATCGGCTCGTCGGGTGTCGGCAAGTCCACCCTGGTCAACGCCTTCCTGAACGAGGATCGGATGGCGACCCAGGCGATCCGCGCATCCGACGACCAGGGACGGCATACCACCAGCCACCGCCAGCTGCTCCCGCTGCCCGGCGGCGGTCTCATCATCGACACGCCCGGCATCCGCGAAGTGGGCCTGATCGACGCCGAAGAGGGTGTGGAAGCGGTCTTCGACGATATCGAACACCTGATGCAGGAGTGCCGCTTCACCAACTGCGGCCATGTGAGCGAGCCGGGGTGCGCTGTCCAGGCGGCCCTGGCGGACGGCACGCTGGAGGGACCGCGCTGGGCGCATTTCCAGAAGCTGAAGTCGGAACTGGCGGCCGCAGGGGACAAGGCGGAACGGATCGCCAAGGCTGCGGAACGCCGGCGGCTGGGCGGCTTGCAGAAGGTCTATCGCGCGACGAAGCGCAACGATCGGGGCGGGGCCGATCGATAGCGTCGATGGCGCAACCGAATTTCGACGTGTTGCGGGGCCAAACGGGCTAGGTGAGGTCCTTAGACTCAAGAAAGATCACCATGTCCGCATTCACCATCGTCACCACCAGCGCCGTTCAGGGCAGCGAGGCCGCAGAGGTCAACACTCTGACCGACGACTTTTCCGACGCCAACGAGGCGGTGGGCTATGCACGGCGCATGGCCGACGAAATGATCGACATGGCCGATCAGCTGCTGCTGGATTTCGATTACAGCAATGTCGGCGTCTACGAGGGCGACCTGCTGGACGAAGACGTCACCCCGGACCACCCCGCCCTGATCGGCGTCTGGGTGCTGGATGAAGAAGGCTCGGCCTTCGTGCCGGCCGAAGAGTTCCGGCAAGGGTCGACCGAAGTCGAGAACTGATCGGCGGCTATCGCGGCGGGAGGTTCGGATCGAGCCACCTGCCGCATCTGTCATCGAACGAGAAACGCGCGCCTAGTCGCGCGCCGAATGGCGACTTCTGCGGATCGAAAATGTGAGGGAGGATGGCCGTCCCTCCGAACACCTTGCGGTGCTCGGAGGTGACGATGGTGGAGCTTAGCGGAGTCGAACCGCTGACCTCTTGCATGCCATGCAAGCGCTCTACCAACTGAGCTAAAGCCCCGGACCTGTCGGTCTGGATCGCCCGGTTCATCTTGCGATGGCCCCCGGCGAGGCGGCGGAAACTAGGTCAGGCTTTTTCTGTGATCAAGCCCGTTTCGAGATTTATTTTCACCGCGTTCCCAAGGGTGAAAATACGCAGGTTTTTCAAACCGAAAGGTGTGAAAGGCCTGCTGTCCCGCCGCGTCTCCCTAACGGGAAATGCGGCGGGTGCAACAAGAATCTGAGCCAGATCGCGATAAGCCCGCAGCAAGTCGGGCTTCAAGTCGCGCGAAGCGCGATAGGCCCAAGAATTTAGTCGTCGTCGCGCGACGGCTTGGCGATCTCGTCGTCGATCGAGTCGTCGTCTTCGTCCTCGATGAACGGCACGGAGTCGTCATCGTCGTCGGCCAGCAGATCGTCGTCGCCGTCGGTCGAGCCCATGCCGGCTTCTTCCGAGGCGTCAGCCGGGGAGTCTTCGTCCTCGTCGTCCGGGGTCAGGATCGGCTCGTGGCCTTCCTCGTCGATTTCCGGCGTCTTGACGTCGTCTTCCTCGTCCTCGTCGCCGTCGACCTTCTTGTCCTTGACCTGATCTTCCGTGTCCTCATCGTCGGACGGATAGCCGGGACGGGCGCGGCGGCTGCGCAGCTTCATCGCCTCTTCGGGATCGAAGTCGGTTCCGCATTTGGGGCAGTGTGCAGGGCGACGGTTCAGGTCGTAAAACTTCGCCTGGCAGTTGGGGCAGACCTGTTTGGCGCCCAGTTCGGGATTGGCCACGTTTGGATGCTTTCAACGGGTTGAATTCGGGGCGGTCCCTTGCCACCCCTTTGACCCGCTGTCAAAAGCTGTCTTTCGCGCCGCCCGCGCGGCCCTTCGCACAATACAGCCTGAAGCGGGTGATCATGCCGTCCCAACTGACTTCGCGCCGCGCATCCGCCCTGACCGGAAAGGTCCGCGCACCGGGCGACAAGTCGATGTCGCACCGGTCGATGATCCTGGGCGGAATGGCGTCGGGCGTGACTGAGGTCGAGGGTCTCCTGGAAGGCGACGACGTCCTGGCCACCGCCCGCGCGGTCGAAGCCTTCGGCGCCAAGGTCGAGCGGACCGGCGACGGCAGATGGCGGATCGACGGGGCGGGGGGCTTTAAGACGCCGGCTTCGATGATCGACTGCGGCAACGCCGGGACCGGGGTGCGCCTGCTGATGGGCGCGGCGGCCGGCTATCCGCTAACGGCGACCTTCGATGGCGACGGCTCGCTGAGAAAGCGGCCGATGAAGCGGGTCACGGGACCCCTGGCGGACATGGGTGCGGCGTTCGACTGGCAGGCGGCCGAGGATCGGCTTCCTGTGGCCCTGACCGGCGGCGCGCTGAAGGCCATCGACTATGTGCAGACGGTGGCCTCGGCCCAGGTGAAGTCGGCCATCCTGCTGGCGGGTCTGAACGCCGAGGGCGTCACCTCCGTGGTCGAGCCGGAAAAGAGCCGCGACCACACCGAGCGGATGCTGCGGGCCTTCGGCGCCGAGGTGGGCGTCGAGGAGAGGGGCGAGGGCTGGAAGGTGACGCTGAAGGGCGGACAGGCCCTGACCGGGACCTTCGTCGCCGTGCCGGGCGATCCGTCCTCGGCGGCGTTTCCCCTGGCGGCCGGTCTGATCGTGCCGGGGTCTGAGGTCACGGTCGAGGGCGTGATGCTGAACCCGCTTCGCACCGGCCTGTTCGACACCTGGATCGAGATGGGCGCCGACCTGACCATCACCAACCGGCGTGAGGCCGGGGGCGAAGAGGTCGGCGACATCACCGCCCGTCACTCGTCCCTGAAGGGCGTGGTCGTGCCCGAGGATCGCGCCGCCTCGATGATCGACGAATATCCGATCCTGGCGGCGACGGCGGCCTTTGCGGACGGCGTCACCGTCATGCGCGGCGTGGGTGAAATGCGGGTCAAGGAAAGCGACCGGATTTCGCTGATGGTCGAGGGGCTGCGCGCCTGCGGCATTCAGGTCGAGGAGGAGCCGGAAGGCTTCATCGTCACCGGCGCCGGCCAGGGCGAGTCGGTGCGCGGCGGCGGCCTGGTCCACACCGCCCACGACCACCGCATCGCCATGAGCCATCTGGTCCTGGGCCTGGCCGCCGAACAGCCGGTCTCGGTCGACGAGCCTGGGATGATCGCCACCAGCTTCCCCGGCTTCGTCGAGATGATGAACGGGCTGGGCGGGCGGATCGCGTGAAGCCCGCGCGCGGCGTCCTCGGTCGAGGCATCGCGGTCCTCGGTCTTTTGACCTGTCTGGGCGGAGCCGGCTGGACGGCCTGGATCGTCTGGCAAGGGGTGACGACAGGCCAGGTCTCGGGCAAACATGGCGCCGTGCATCTGAGGGCCGAGGGCGACGCCTTCTTCTATTCGAGCGTGGTGCTGAACGGTGTCGCCTGTCTGGTGTGGCTAGGTCTGGCAGCCTTCGCGGTCGTGGTTCTGGCGCGTTGGAAGGCATGGTCGTGAACCGGCCGGGGCTGTCGGGCTGGATCAAGCCGATCCTGACGATGGCGCCCCTTGCAATTCGTGATTTGGTCGGACGCCGGGACTGAGGGCTTCGGCTGGATTGGTCGGGCGATCCTCGCTATCAGGTTCGGCCTCCCGTGCGTTTGGGATCGAGATTGAAATGCGCCACGCGCTGCGGAGACCTGCTTGACCCTGATCATCGCCGTCGACGGACCGGCCGCCTCTGGCAAGGGGACCATCGCCGCGCGTCTGGCCCAGACCTATGGCCTGCCGCATCTGGATACGGGGCTGCTGTACCGGGCCGTGGGCGCAAAGGTGCTGGCGGACGGCGGGTCGCTGGATGACGAGGCCGCGGCGACGCAGGCGGCGCGGGGGCTGGATGCGGCGGGTCTGTCGGACGATCCGCGCCTGACGACAGGCGAGGCGGGCGAGGCCGCCAGCCGTGTCGCCAGCTTCGCCGGCGTTCGCGCGGCTCTGCTGGAACTGCAGCAGGCTTTCGCGGCCCAGGCGGGCGGCGCCGTTCTCGACGGACGCGACATCGGTACGGTCATCGCGCCAAACGCTCAGGCCAAACTGTTCGTCACAGCGACGCCCGAGGTGCGGGCCACGCGCCGCTGGAAGCAGCTTACGGCGCGCGGATCGGATATCGTTTTTGACGCCATGCTGGCCGACATCCAACGCCGCGACGAGCGCGACGCCGGGCGGGGCGCGGCGCCGATGGTGCAGGCCGCCGACGCGGTCTTGCTGGACACGACCGATATGGGTATAGAGGCCGCCTTCGATGCGGCCCGCCGTATCGTCGAGGCGGCGCGCGCGAAACACGGTCTCTGACCTGCCATCGCAAATCCAACGCTCCCACCCTCGGCCTCCGCGGGCGTTTTGATCGTTCTGAACGGTCTCGCATCCCGACGACCTGATTCCATCTTTTCCCATCGCCCCGCGCGCCGCCTTTCGCTGCGTCAGGGGTCCACCTCGCGCGGATCGTCCTTCGGTCACGCGCCACAGCCCCACTGGAAATACCAGAGCTTCATGTCTGATACTCTCAACCCCACGCGCGACGACTTCTCGGCGCTGCTCGACGAACAACTGTCGGGTCGCGACTTCGGCGAAGGCCAGGTCGTGCACGGCCGCGTCGTCGGCATCGAAAAAGACATCGTCATCATCGACGTTGGTCTGAAGACCGAAGGCCGCATCGCCATGCGCGAATTCGGCCAAGGCGACGACGGCGCCCTGCCCAAGGTCGGCGACAACGTCGAGGTTTACCTGGAGCGCGTCGAGAACGCCCTGGGCGAAGCCGTCATCAGCCGCGACAAGGCCCGTCGCGAAGAAGCCTGGACCCGTCTGGAAGTCGTGTTCGCCGAAGGCCAGCCGGTCAACGGCGCCATCGTCGGTCGTGTCAAGGGCGGCTTCACCGTCGACCTGGGCGGCGCCTCGGCCTTCCTGCCCGGTTCGCAAGTCGACATCCGTCCGGTCCGCGACGTCGGCCCGCTGATGGGCAAGGAACAGCCCTTCGCCATCCTGAAGATGGACCGTCCGCGCGGCAACATCGTCGTGTCGCGTCGCGCCATCCTGGAAGAAGCCCGCGCCGAACAGCGCACGGAACTGGTCGGTCAGCTGGCCGAGGGTGAAGTCCGCGAAGGCGTCGTCAAGAACATCACCGACTACGGCGCGTTCGTCGACCTGGGCGGCATCGACGGCCTGCTGCACGTCACCGACATGTCGTGGAAGCGCGTTTCGCACCCGAGCCAGGTTCTGGCCGTCGGCGACACCGTCAAGGTCCAGATCGTCAAGATCAACCCGGATACCCAGCGTATCTCGCTGGGCATGAAGCAACTGCAGTCGGACCCCTGGGACGGCGTGGAAGCCAAGTATCCGGTCGGCGCCAAGTACACGGGTCGCATCACCAACATCACCGACTACGGCGCCTTCGTGGAGCTGGAAGCCGGTGTCGAGGGCCTGGTGCACGTCTCGGAAATGTCCTGGACCAAGAAGAACGTCCACCCCGGCAAGATCGTCTCGACCTCGCAGGAAGTCGACGTCGTGGTTCTGGATGTCGACGCCTCCAAGCGCCGCATCTCGCTGGGCCTGAAGCAGGCTCAGGACAATCCGTGGGACGCCTTCGTCGCCAACAACCCGATCGGTTCGACCGTCGAGGGCGAAGTCAAGAACGCCACCGAGTTCGGCCTGTTCATCGGTCTGGACAACGACATCGACGGCATGGTGCACCTGTCCGACCTCGACTGGTCGGTGTCGGGTGAAGAGGCCATCCAACGCTACCGCAAGGGCGAGATGGTCAAGGCCAAGGTCCTGGACGTCGACGTCGAGAAGGAACGCGTCTCGCTGGGCATCAAGCAGCTGGGCGGCGATCCGATCGGCGAGGGCGACACCTATCGTCGCGGCCAGCAGATCACCGTCACCGTGACGGCGATCGAGTCGGGCGGCATCGAGGTCAAGTTCGGTGAAGACGACGCGCCGGTCACGGCCTTCGTTCGCAAGTCGGACCTGTCGCGCGACCGCAACGAGCAACGTCCGGAACGCTTCGCCGTGGGCGACCGCGTCGACGCCATGATCACCGCCGTGGACAAGGCCTCGCGCCGCGTCTCGGTGTCGATCAAGGCGCTGGAAATGAAGGACGAGGCCGAGGCTATCGAACAGTTCGGATCGTCCGATTCGGGCGCTTCGCTGGGCGACATCCTGGGCGCCGCGCTGAAGAACGCCGGCACCAAGGACTAAGCGGTCTGCAGAAGCGCGCGGCGTCTCGCTCAAGCAGCGAAGCGCCGCGCGCTTCGCGGTAGCGACAAAAGAATGAAGGGCGGCGGGCGCGATCCCGCCGCCCTTTTCTCTGTCTGGCACACTGATGTGTGCGGGACCGAACACAATTCCTGCGAATGATGCGCATCGTTGTCGGATAAGGGCTTTTTCGCGAGCCGGTCGGAGGTTAGGGTGTCCGTTCTGGATGACGACGGGCGAAACGGCCCGTCATTCCGAGCTCGCGGGGCGCAGATGATCAAGTCCGAACTGATCGAGAAGCTTGCAGCCGAAAACACCCACCTGACCCACGCCGAGGTCGAGCGGCTGGTCAATGTGATCCTCAACACCATGACCTCGGCCCTGTCCGAAGGCGGCCGGGTCGAGTTGCGCGGTTTCGGCGCCCTGTCGGTGCGGTCGCGCCCGGCGCGTGCGGGTCGCAATCCGCGCACCGGCGAAACCGTCGAGGTGCCGGCCAAGGCCGTCCCCTTCTTCAAGAGCGGCAAGGAGCTGCGCGAGCGGCTGAACGCCTCGGGCGACGCCTGATCCAACTATCTAGGGACATCCCATGAGCCTGCTGTCGGAGTTTCGTGAGTTCGCGGTCAAGGGCAATGTCGTGGACCTGGCGGTCGGCGTCATCATCGGCGCGGCCTTCAACGGCATCGTCAAGAGCCTGGTGGATCAGGTGGTGATGCCGCCCATTGGTCTGCTGACCGGCGGCATCGACTTCTCCAAGCTGGAATGGGTGCTGCGCGCCGAAAACCCGGCGACCGAGGCCGTCGAGAAGGTGGCGATCCAATACGGCGCCTTCCTGAACACCGTGATCCAGTTTCTGATCGTCGCCTGGGTCGTCTTCCTTGTGGTCAAGGGCATCAACGCCCTGCGTCGTCAGGAAGCTGCCAAGCCCGATCCGGCGCCCGCCGCGCCGACGGCGACCGAAGCGCTGCTGGCCGAGATCCGCGACGAGCTGAAAGCCCGCCCCAACGCCTGATCAGGCCTTGGACACGCGCCCGCCCAAGGTGGGGCGCGTGACTGCGGCGGCAGCCAAGGTTTTGGGCATCGGCGGCGTGCGCGAGCAGATGCCGTAGTCGCCGTCGAACGGTGTCGGCGCCCAGGCGACCGCCAGCGCAGGATCGTCGATGATGGCGTGGCAGTGTCCCCAGCCGCCTTCGCTCCGCGCCGTCTTCGCCAGATCGCCCAACTGCGCCAACAGACGCGGTGTCACCATCTGCAGCCGCACCTTGGCGGCCCCCAGTGCGCGGGCGTTGTCGATCAGAGCCTGGGTCAGAAGCGGGATCGCCTCGGGCGCCGTCTCCAGCGCGATCAGATCGAGAATATCCAGATAGGGCGGCTCGATCAGGCTGGTCTTGGTCATCTGCGCCATGGCCATCCCGACGATGCGGCTGTCCTTGACGCAGGCCAGCATGACCGGCGGCAGGGTCAGGTCAGGGTCCGCCAACCGCCAGCGCAGGATTTCCGGGCTGCGGTCCGCGAGCAGATGACCTTCTTGCGACAACCGACGCCAGAAATCGGCATAGGGCGAGGCGTCCGACAGATCGCGCAACATCGTCACCCCCGCCGGCAGGCTCAGCGGCGTCTGGCGAAACACGCGTCCGTTCATCAGCCGCTCGCCCAGCCGCGCGGCGGTCTCGGCGGATGTGCGGCCCAACAACAGGCGCAGACTGCGGCCCTGCGCGCAGGCCAGACGATTGGTGATCCACGACAGCTTCAATCCATGACTTTCGGCCGGCCAGGGCTTCATGTCGAACAGGCCATACAGCGGCGCCGAGCGCGCATTGGCGTTGAAGGTGTAGCGGGCGAACAGCCCTTGCTGGTTCAAGAATGTGCGGATCAGAGGCCGGCTGGCGCCCTTCTGGCTGGGCGGCACGATGATCGAAAACCCGGTGGCGCCGAAGTGGTCCTTAGCGCCGTGACGAAACCGCTGGATGAAGTTGCCTAGCATGGCGACGGCGTTGTCACCCTCGTCGGCCACGACCCAACCGGCGGGCGCGCACAGCGCCAAACGCGCCGGATTGGCCTCGAGCCAGCGCCATCCGGCCGGCGACCGCTCGGGCCAGCCGACCTGACGATGCAGCCTGTTCAGCGCCTCATGGTCTGGAGCGGCGATCGGTCTGACAGACATCTGGCGCGCCTTCCCATTATGAAACCGCAAGCGTTTCTGCCGGAGCAGGGTAGCAGGAAGCGCGCCATATGGTGTCACTCAAGGTTGTATTCTTCAATCTTCGCCGCTCGCTCAGACGTCCCCGTGACAGCCTTAACACTTGTTCGGATTCGTCCGCTGTGCTGGGTATGCGCCTTTCGCGCGCCCGATAAGCGGCGCGGCAGTTGGGAGTGAGCCGTTGAGGACGGATTTGGGGAAGGCGCGACTTACACGACGCGTGAAGACGATTAGGGGGACGCGCGCATGAACATCGTCGTCGCCCTTGGACTGATCATCACCTTCGCCACAGGCGTGCCGGTGCTGATGCAGATCCTCAAACACCATCCGCGCGGACTGATCATCCTGTTCTTCGCCGAGATGTGGGAGCGTTTCTCCTACTACGGCATGCGCGGCATCCTGATCTTCTTCCTGACGCAACACTTCCTGTTCGACGACGCCATGGCGGGGTCGACCTACGGCTCCTACACCTCGCTTGTCTATCTGCTGCCCCTGCTGGGCGGCATCATGGCCGACCGCTTCATCGGCACGCGCAAGGCCGTCGCCTTCGGCGCCCTGCTGCTGGTCGCCGGTCACGGCATGATGGCTTTCGAGGGCCGTCCCGCGACCGAAACCCTGACCTATGCCGGTCAGACCTATCAGATCGACGCTGAAGGCCGCGGCGCGGCGCGTGAAGTGTCGATCGTCGTCAACGGCCAGAAATACGCCTTCGAGGCGGCCGAGAACGGCCTGGCGATCGAGAACCTGCCGGCCGCCTCGCCCCTGCCGGCCGTTCTGCCGACAGGCGAATACAAGATCGACGCGACCCGCGATCTCGCTGGCGTGAACGTCTTCTATCTGGCGGTGTCCTTCATTATCATGGGCGTCGGCTTCCTGAAGCCCAACATCTCGACCATCGTCGGACAGCTCTATCCGCAGGGCGACCCGCGGCGGGATTCCGGCTTCACCCTCTACTACTACGGCATCAACCTCGGCGCCTTCTGGGCGGCGGTGCTGTGTGGCCTCTTGGGTCAGACCGTCGGCTGGTGGGCAGGCTTTGGCTTGGCCGGCGTCGGCATGGCGCTGGGTTGGGTGGTCTTCGTACTGGGCAAACCCCTGCTGCAAGGCAAGGGCGAGCCTCCGGCCGAAGCCAATCTGAGCAAACCCATGCTGGGTCCGATCAACCGCGAATGGTCGATCTACCTGCTCAGCATCCTGGGCGTCGGCGTCGTCTGGTTCATGGTTCAGCGCAACGCCCTGGTGGGCTGGGTCTTGGGCGCCGCCACCGTCGCGTCGCTGCTGTTCATCCTCTACGTCATCGTCAAGGTTTGCGAGAACAAGGCGCAGCGCGAGCGGATGATGCTGGCCCTGGTGCTGATCTTCGGGTCGGTCGTCTTCTTCACCCTGTTCGAACAGGCCGGCACCTCGCTGAACCTGTTTGCGGACCGTAACGTCGATCTCAGCATCACCCCACAGGCGTTCCAGCTTCTGGGCGTCACCGTCGGCACCCCGGCCCAGATCGCCGCCGCCGGTCTCAGCACGTCGGGTCCCTGGATCGACGCCACCATCACGGCGGCCCAGACCCAGTCGTTCAATGCGGGCTTCATCCTGATCTTCGCACCGATCATGGCCGCGCTCTGGTCCTTCCTGGGCAAGCGCAACCTGGACCCCAACCCCACGCTGAAGTTCGGCCTCGGCCTTCTCCAGGTCGGACTGGGCTTCATGATCGTGGTGTGGGGCGCCGGCATGGCCAACTCGGCCTTCCAGATGCCGCTGCTCCTGCTGGGGCTGCTCTACCTGTTCCACACGACCGGCGAGCTCTTCCTGTCGCCGGTGGGCCTGTCGGAAATCACCAAACTGTCCGTCGCCAAGGTGGTCAGCTTCATGATGGCCGTCTGGTTCCTGGCCAGCTCCATCGCCCAATATGTCGGCGGCTGGATCGCCGGCCTGGCGGGTACGGAGACGGTCGGCGGCCAGGTGCTGAACCCGGGCCTTGCGCTGCAGACCTCGCTTGAAGTGTTCAAGCTGCTGGGCCTGTGGGGCATGGGTATCGGCGTGGCCTTCATTGTCATCAGCCACTTCATCAAGGGCTGGTCGCACGGCGCCAATGACGGGGACAACCACCCTGGCCCTGCGCTGAATGATCGCGGTCAGGAAGACGGCAACGTCGCCCGTCCTGCGGCCTCGACGCCCAGCCACTGATCGACGCCTGATCAAGGAAAAGCCCCGGCGGAGCGATCCGCCGGGGCTTTTTGCTGCGTGAAGCGCGACCTCAGAAGGTCTTGCGGACCCGCAACGAGACGAAGGTGCGCGGGTCGATGGAGCGGTCCTCGACGAAGGCCACGGTGCGCGGATTGCGTGTGGCGTAGACCGTGCGCTGCTGGGTGAAGTCGTCCCACAGGTTCAGCTGGGCGCGCAGCGACAGGGTCGGGCTGGGCTTGTATTCGACGAAGGCCTCCAGATAGTCCGCGCCGCGCCAGGCGAAGGTCTGGTCCGGATCGTAGGTCGCCTGGCCCAGACGCGGCAGCCAGTTGATCCCCCACTGGGTCTTCCACGAGGTGATGTCCTGCTGGAAGCCGACATTGGCCTGGCTGGGGCGCACGCCCGAGATGCGGCGGTCCTCGCCCGTGGTCGGGTCGTTGACGCTGGTCTTGTTCCAGTCGTTCCTGAAGGTGAAGCGGGCACCGGAAATCCCGACCTTGTCCAGCGGCACGACCACGTTCAGCGACAGCTGATCCAGCGTTCCGTCGCCGATGTTGCCGGTCGCCGACAGGCCGCCGGGCAAGGGCAGGCGGTCGATCACGTCGATGATGCGGTCGTGGCGATAGCCGATCGAGACCACGCCCTCGCCCCAGAAGCGGCGCTCATAGGACAGCTCGGAAATCCAGCGCTGTTCCGGCTCCAGATCGACGTTACCGCCGAACACCGTCCCGTCGTCCAGTTCGGCCGAGGCGGCGAAGTCGCCGAAGTCCAGCTGACCCAGTTCGCGCTCGAAGCGGAAACGCAGCTGGTTGTCGGCCATCGGCGTCCAGGTCGCCAGCAGGCGCGGCTTGGCGAAGAAGAAGCTCTTTTCCTGGTCCGCATCGCCCGACTGGCTGATGGTGGAGGCCTCAAGGCGCACGCCGCCTTCCAGCGTCAGTTTCGGATTGATCCGCCAGGTCGCCTTGCTGAAGGCCTCGCCGCGCGTCTCCTCGACCTTGACCGAGGCGCTGGGCAGGGGCACGCCGACGCCGCCGATGGTGAAGGCCTGGTTCACGTCCAGCATATTGTAGGCGATCTCGGCGCCGGCCTCGATCGTTAGGGCGGGCGAGCGTTCGTGACGCACCAGAGCGCGCAGGATGGATTCCGACGAGTCGCCGTTGGACTTGAACTGCTGCTCTGGCGCCGTGGTCCCGTTCAGGGTCTCATTGCTGCCCGAGACGCTGTCGAAGCTGGAGAATTCGTGGATCAGACGCGTCTCCAGGGTCCAGCGCGGGTTCAGGGTGCGGGTCCAGGTCAGGCCCAGCTCGCCGGAATCGCCGTCTTCGGCATAGTCGCTGCGGCGCAGGGAGGTTGGCGACGAAAGCTCGGTCCAATTCTGATAGTCGTTCAGACCATAGCGAGCCGTGCCTTCCAGCTTTCCGCCGAACAGCGGGCCGGTGTAGTTGCCGCGGATGCCCTGACCACCGCCCCAGCCGTCGTTCTCGTACCGCTCGTCGCGGATGACATCGCCGGCGGCGTTGCGACGGACCGACCGACCGACGCCGTTGGAATCGCTGGACCCCATGCCGTCCGACAGAGTCACGCCCCAGCTGCGGTCGCCCTTGTTCTGCGTGAACTGATAGGAGCCGCCGTAGATGTCATGGCCGCCTTCGAACAGCATGGCGTTCCAGGTCAGGATCGACTGGCGGCTGTCGGTCGTCTTCAGGATGACGTTCACGACGACGGAATAGCCCTGCATGTCGATGCCCGGCGCACCGCCCCGGATCAGTTCGATGCGCTCGACCTGATTGGCCAGGGTCCGGCCCAGGACGTTCGAACCCGAGTCGTTCTTTGAGGCGGGACGGTTGTTGTTGATCAGCACATTGCCGACCGCCCCTTCGAAACCGCGCGCGCCCGATCCGTTGTCGATGGAGAAGCCGGGGACCCGGTTGACCATGTCGAGCGCCGTATTGGGGCGCTGGGCGGCGAAGAAGTCCGGCGTGAAGACCAGCACGCCGCGCTGGCTGGCGTCGGCCAGGGGCGCCTGGTTGGTCGGGCCGGTCGGCACCGGGGCCTCGGCGACTTGCGGCTTGTCGCCAGCGAATGCGGCGCCGGCGGTGAAAAGCAGGGCGGTGCTGGCCAGCAGCAGGGTCTTTGTCATTGGTCTTCCCCTCGGGTGTTGGCGAGAGGTGTGCCGATCCGGCGCGTTCATCTCCAGTTACAAGGCCGCAAGGTGGATTAAATCGACGACATCATTACAGCGATTTCATTACACCAGTGACTGTAATAAAGTTTACAGCGATGTAATGATCAGACGCTCATCTTCTCTAGTGCTTTTACTTGCAGTGATGGCCCTGACGACCGCGCCTGCCATCGCGCAGGACGCGCCTTCGGACGCCGTCGAGGATATCGTCGTCACTGCCCGCCGGATCGAGGCGCCGATGTGGGAGGTGCGGCGCGGCGACAGCGTCCTGATCCTGGTCGGATCGATCGACGGTTTGCCCAGAAAGATGGAGTGGCGCACCGACGCTCTCATCTCGGCGGTTGATCGTGCGGACCGCGTTCTGTTTCCCGTCGAGGGGCGGGCCTCGCTGGCCGATGTGGGCCGGCTGATCTGGCGGTTTCGGACGCTGACCCGTTTGCCGAATGGGCGCACCAGCGCCGACTATCTGTCACCTGACCTTGAAGCCCGGGTCGAAAGCCTGACAGGCGAAGGCCCGACCCGCGACAGCATGCTGGTCCTGTCGGGCGATCTGATGGAACTGGGCGGTTACAATAGCGGAGGGCGTCCGGTGTCAGGCCTGGTCCGTCAGGCGACGCGCGCCAATCGCACGCCGGCTGAACCCGTCGGCATCTTCAGGGGTGACGAGCTGATCGAAAAGGTTCTGACGACGCCGCCCGAACGTTATCTCGACTGCATCGACGCTGCGGCGACGGCGGCCGAGGCCGGGGTCGAGGCGGGCGCGCAACGTGCGGAAAACTGGCGTCTGCGCCGGATTCCGGCCGTGTTGGACTCGCCCTTGGAAAAGGCGGCCACGGCCTGTTCCTACTGGTCGGTGATGGCCCAGGCGGACGATCTGCGTCGAATATGGAACACGGCGGTGGACAAGGCGCTGGCCGAGGACGGAGTCACCGTCGCTATTGCGCCCTTGCGGCTATTGGCCGAGCCGAACGGCGTATTGGATCGGCTGGAGGCGGAGGGGCTGGAACCGATCGGTCCCGAATGGCGCCCCTCCGCCCCCGCTCAATCGGCGAGCTAAAGCTTACTTGCGTTCCGGAACGGCGTCGCGGGCGGCTTCGCCGATGTTGTCGGCGGCATTGCCAACGCTCTCGGCTGCGCCGGCGATGGCGTTGTCCTTAACCGCGTCGCTGCGGTTCATGTTCATCAGGAAGTAGCCGATCACCAGCACGGCCAGCAGGCCGACGATCAGGGCGACGATGGCGCCCATGCCGCTGCCGCGACGCTCGACGACCGTGGTGGGCGCCGCGCTGGTTTCAGTGATGCGTTCAACCCGGCCATCGGGATGTTGGACTTCGCGTTCAGTAGGCATGGTGTTTCCTCTCCAGTGTGGCGGGGAAACACGCTTCGTGACGATACGGTTCCGCTCGCTTAGACGGCGGTGCCGCCGACCGTCAGGCCGCCGATCTTGAGGCTGGGCTGGCCGATGCCGACGGGCACGCCCTGTCCGGCCTTGCCGCAGACGCCCACGCCGGGGTCGAAGGCGAAGTCGTCGCCGACCATCTGGATCTTGGTCAGGGCCGTCGCGCCGTCGCCGATCAGGGTCGCGCCGCGGACGGGTGCGGTGATCACCCCGTCCTCGATCAGATAGGCCTCGTTGCACTGGAAGACGAACTTGCCGTTGGTGATGTCCACCTGGCCGCCCGAGAAGTTGGCGGCGTAGAGGCCGCGCTTCGTATTGGCGATCATGTCGGCCCTGGAGTCCTTGCCGCCCTCCATGAAGGTGTTGGTCATGCGCGGCATCGGCATATGGGCGAAGGACTGGCGACGGCCGTTGCCGGTGGCGGCCACGCCCAGCTGACGCGCCGACAGCCGGTCGTGCATCAACCCGACCATGATCCCGTCCTCGATCAGGACGGTGCGCGAGGTGGGGGTGCCCTCGTCATCGACCGACAGGGAGCCGCGACGCCCGGCGATCGAGCCGTCATCGACCACAGTGACGCCGGGGGCGGCGACCCGCTGGCCCATCATGCCGTTGAAGACGGACGAGCCCTTCCTGTGGAAGTCGCCTTCGAAGCCGTGGCCGATGGCCTCGTGGAGCAGGACGCCGGGCCAGCCGGCGCCCAGAACCACGTCCATCTCGCCCGCCGGGCAATCGACGGCGTCCAGATTGACCAGGGCCTGACGCAGGGCCTCGTCCACCTGGGCCTGCCAGCGTTCGGGCGCGACCCAGGCTTCGAACCCGGCCCGGCCGCCGGCGCCGGACGAGGCGCTCTCGCGCTTGCCGTTCTGTTCGACGGTTACGGAGACGTTCAGCCGAACAAGGGGGCGAACATCGCGCACCGCCCGTTCGTCGGCGCGCAGGATTTCGATGGCGCGACGTTCACCGATCAGGGAGGCGGACACCTGAACCACGCGCGGATCACGGGCGCGCGCCCAGGCGTCGATCTCGGCCAGCAGGGCGATCTTGTCGGAGAAGGCGGGCGAGGCGAGGGGATCGACCTCGCCATACAGTTTCTGATTGGTGGCGCGGGGGCCTTCGGCGACCCGGGCCTCATGCCCTTGTTTGGCAAGGGCGGCGCTGTCGGCGGCGCGACGCAGAGCGGCGGCCGAGATTTCGTTGGCGTGGGCGTACCCGGCGGTCTCGCCCGCCACGACCCTGAGGCCGAAGCCCTCGGTCGCGTCATAGGCGGCGGACTTCAGCCGACCGTCGTCGAACACTAGGCTCTCGCTCTCGGACCGCTCCAGGAACAGTTCGCCGTCGTCGGCGCCGGCCAGGGCCGTCTTCAGGATCGACAGGGCTTCATCAGTATCGACGCCGGCGGCGTCGAGGATGGGCGGCGGGGAGGCGTGAACGGTCATGGCCTGTAGGTAGGGGCTGAAGGCCGCTTCGTCACCTGCCCAGCCGCGCGAAACCGCCGATCAGTCCAGCGGCTGGGGCCGCGTCACCACCGGACCGTCGGGATCGCTGCTCGACGGACGTGCAGCGGTCGGGGCGGGCGTCGGGGCCGTCGGCACGATCACCAGCGGCTCGGTCGTGACGGTCGGAGCCGGCGTGGACGGCGCCGGGGTGGCCGTCGTCGGCGCACGCGTCGTCGGTTGCGTCGTTGCGGCCGGCGCCTGGGGCTGGGTCTGCGTGCGGGGCGCGGCCGTCGTCGCGCGCGGCGTCGTCGTCGTTGCCGGCGCGGAAGCCGCCGTGGCGGGCGGCGCCGGTGTGGTCGTCGCGGCGGGTGCCGGCTGTTCGGTCGCGACGACGGGTGCGGCGTCGGCAGGAATCGTATCGGCTGGCGGGGCGATCAGAGGCGCATCGGCGGCCATGGCGGGCGTGGACGCCGGCGGGGTCGAGGCCGGACGCATCGCAAGCCACAGGCCGCCTCCGGCGACCAGCAGGGCGACGACCCCGACTCCGACATAGAGCGGCAGGCGCGAGCTCTTGGCGGGCGCACGGGCGAAGCTGGGCGTGATCGGCGCAGCCGCAGGCGAAACAGCGGGTCTGGCCGCGACCGCTGGCGCGGCGGCGACGGGTTCGGCCGCGACCGGCTTCGGCGCAGGGGCGGGCGTCGTCTCGGGCGCGGGAAGGGGCCGCACGGTCAGATCGGGTTGAGCGGCCGGCGCCGGCTGCGGCCTGGGCTGCGGCGGCGTTGGAGCCTGGGGTTGAGGCTGGGCTTGGGCCGGGCGCGCCGTTGGGATCAGCGAACCGCCCAGGATGCTTGCCCCCTGCGGACGGGGCGCGGGACGCGGCGCGGGATTGGCGGGCGTCGTCTGACCCTTGGCCGGCGCGATTCCGGAGGCCAGGCTCTGGGTGTGGATCGAGGCCTGCTGCTGTTGCGGCGTGGGCTTGCGGGGCGGCGGATTGGGAATGCGGTCCAGCGGATTGGGCGCGACCGGCACCGGCCCGACGTGGAAGGTCGTCGCGGGCATACGGCCCCAGGTCACCGGCTTGCGGGCGAAGGGCTGGGGCGGGGTCTTCTGGTCGTCGGACATGTTCTTCTCAATCGCTGGCGATCTGGCCCGTTTCGTGACGGATCAGTTCTTGAGCCGGTAGCCGGTCTTGAACATCCACATGACGATGCCCAGGCAGACGGCGAAGAAGGCCAGGGTGGCGGCGACGCTGACGCCGATCGCCACATCCCCCTGACCATAGAAGGCCCAGCGGAAGCCCGAGATCAGATAGACCACAGGGTTGAACAGGGTCACTGTGCGCCAACCGTCCGGCAGCATGTCGATGGAATAGAAGGCGCCGCCCAGGAAGGTCAGGGGCGTCACGACCAGCATCGGGATCATTTGAAGCTGCTCGAACCCATTGGCCCAGACCCCGATAATGAAGCCGAACAGGCTGAAGGTCACCGAAATCAGGATTAAGAAGGCCATCATCCAGACCGGATGCAGGATCTGCAGCGGCACGAAGAAGGCCGCCGTCGCCAGAATGATTAGCCCCAGCACCGCCGACTTGGTCGCCGCCGCGCCGACATAGGCCAGCACGATCTCCAGCGACGACACCGGCGCCGACAGGATTTCGTAGATCGTTCCCGTGAACTTGGGGAAGTAGATGCCGAATGAGGCGTTGAAGATCGACTGTGTGAACAGGCTGAGCATGATCAGGCCTGGCACGATGAAGGCGCCGTACGGCACGCCGTCCACTTGCTGCATCCGGCTGCCGATCGCGCCGCCGAAGACGACGAAATACAGGGCCGTGGTGATCACCGGGGTGACCACGCTCTGCCATAGGGTGCGCAGCGCCCGCGCCATCTCGAAGCGATAGATGGCCCAGACGCCGTATCCGTTGAAGGTCATGCCGCTGCTCCGTTCTGGTGGACCAGGCTGACGAAGATGTCTTCCAGCGAGCTCTGGCGGGTGTTCAAGTCCTTGAAGCCGATGTTCAGCGCCTCAAGCCGGCGGATCAGCGACGGCACGCCTGTGTCATCGGCGTTGGCGTCGAAACTGTACTCCAGTTCGCCGCCCTCGTTCTTTAGCGTCAGGTCCCAGTCGGACAGGTCGGCGGGCAGGGCCGCCAACGGCTCGATCAGGTTCAGCGTCAGGGTCTTCTTGCCCAGCTTCTTCATCAGAGCCGACTTTTCCTCGACTAGGATCAGTTCGCCCTTCAGGATCACGCCCACCCGGTCGGCCATTTCCTCGGCCTCCTCGATGTAGTGGGTCGTCAGGATGATGGTGACGCCGCGCTCGCGCAGCTTTCTGACCATGGCCCACATGTCGCGGCGCAGCTCGACATCGACTCCGGCGGTCGGCTCGTCCAGGAAAAGGATGTCAGGTTCGTGGCTCAGGGCCTTGGCGATCATCACCCGCCGCTTCATCCCGCCCGACAGGGTCATGATCTTGGCGTCACGCTTGTCCCACAGCGAAAGGTCCTTCAGCACGCCCTCGATGAAGGCGGGGTTCGGCGCCTTGCCGAACAGGCCCCGACTGAAGGTGACGGTGGCCAGCACGGTCTCGAAGGCGTCGGTGGTCAGCTCCTGCGGCACCAGACCGATCTTGGTGCGGGCGGCGCGGAAATCGGATTGGATGTCATGGCCGTCGGCGACCACGGTCCCGGTCGTGGGCGTGACGATGCCGCAGACGATGGAGATCAGCGTGGTCTTGCCCGCGCCGTTCGGTCCCAGCAGGGCGAAAATCTCGCCCTTGTTGATCGTCAGGTCGATGCGCTTCAGCGCCTGATGCCCCGACTTGTAGGTCTTGGTCAGGCCGTCGATCTCGATTACGGGCATGGGCTTTCCTTTCCGGCGCGCGCGGCGGCGCGGGCCGGGTGTGGCGGCAATATGGCGTGCCTGACGCCTGACTCAAGTGGCGGTGGCGCTCAATAGACGCCAAGTCGTTGTTAACCCGATTGTCGCACGGTGCCGGCCTGAGTTGAGTTTTGGCAGGAGCTTTCGTGCCGTCCCTGTCCGCCGCCCACCACGCCGCTCTGACGGCGATCGTCGAGGCCTGTCCCGACGCATCGCTGGGGATGCTGGGCGCAGCCGTGGCGGCGCTGAAGGGCGACAAGGCGGCCGAACTGGCGAACATCGTCGCCACAGAGGCGCGCGATCGCGCCCGTCGCGGCACGGCGTTTGCGCCCCTGCTGCCACTGTTCCAGCCGCGCGCCGACGGCGTGCCCGCCCTGGTCTTTCCGGCTCAGGTCTTAAAACGGGTGTGGCGCCAGGCGGTGCAGGGCGAGGAGGACTTCGTGCCGCTGCTGGACAGGGCTGTGGCCGTGGACGGCGAATGGACCCTGGCCGCCGATCGGCTGTGCGCAAAGGCGGCCGCCGTGCTGCGCGACCGGCCGCGCGACGTCTGGCCGGAGTTTCAGCGCCCCGCCGACGACCAGCCTCCATCCACCCCGGTCGAATTGGCCGGCTGTTTCGACCTGACGCCTCTGGCCCGCAGCGCCCTGCCGCGCCTGCCGGTCTGGCTGGAACGTCCCGACGACAATCAACTCGCGGGGCTGAGGCTGCTGATCCAGGACTGTCTGGCGATGTCGCCGGACGGCGGGCGGCGCATGATCGACATCCTGTTCGCCCATGTGGCGGACGCCGAGCGGATGCTGCGGGTCGTGACGCGGACCAGCCGGCTCGCCGACCGTGAAATCACCCTCAGCCATTCCGAGATGGGCGTCTTCGTCGAGCGGCTGCTGACCTCCGTTCAGGCGCGGGTGCAAAAGATCGCCGCCGTGGTCCGTTCGTCATTGGGCGAGACGGCGATGCTGGGCGTGGTGGACGACGTGAACTGGTGCGCGGGCGTGCTGGCCGAGATGGACCTCAGCCTGCAGGTGCGGCCCGATTCCAGCTGGGGCAAGGCGGCGCGGATGGCGCGGGTCCAGGTGTCGGGCCAGCTTTCGGGTCTGATGAAGTCCGCCTCCAGCGCCGTCCACGCCGCCCTGCCGATGAAGCGTCAGGTCATCACCGGACGCATGACGCGTATGTCGCCCTGGCTGGAGGCGCCGGCCGAGGGCGAACCGATCGAGGCGGCGGCTGCCCTGCTGGCGGCGGTGGCGGCCCTGCGCGGCGCGGCCGTCACCTTCGGCTGCGAAGCCGATCGCTCGGGACTGAAGGCGGATCTGACCGACTACCTCTCCACCTGGTCCGACGAGGCGCTGAACAGTCTGTCGGACGGCGAGGCCGAAAATCCGGACCACGTGCTGCGTCTGATCGGGGTCGCGGCGCGGTTTCTGACGGTGATCGAGGCGCTGGAGGCGGCGCGCGCGGTCAGGCGACGCGCAGCCTCGGCGGAAATGGCGCGGCTGGGCTGAAACGACGCCTCGCCCGACGTTCGCGGATGGGTTAGACGGCGAGGATGATCGTCTTCTGGACAATGACGGGACTGGCGGCGGCCCTGGCCGCCCTGCTGGTGCTGACCGGCGCGCGACGCGGCGCCGATCCGGCGGCCGGAGCCGAAACCCGGGCCGGCTCGCGCGAGATCGAGGAACTGGATCGGCTGAAGGCGCGCGGCCTGCTGGACGATGCGGCCTACGTGGGCGCGCGCGCCGAGGCGGGGCGGCGGCTTCTCGCCGTTTCGGCGACCACGACCCCGGTGGCCGGCGCCCGAGATCGGTTCTGGGTGCTGGGCGGGATCGGCGTGACGGTCGCGGCCGCTCTCGGCCTCTATGTTTTCACCGGCTCGCCCGGCCTGCCGGATCAGACCTATGAGCGGCGTGTCGACGATTGGGCCGCCAATCTGGATCGGCTGGAGCCGGCGCAACTGGCGGCGGTGACCGCGCGGGTCGTTCAGGAACGGCCAAAGGATCGGCAGGCGCTGGCCATGCTGGGCGCGGCCCGCTTCGCCGCCGGCGATCCGCTGGGCGCCGCCTCCGCCTTTCGCCGTCTGATCGCTCTGGACCCCCGTGACGCCCAGGCCTGGGCGCGGTTGGGCGAAAGCCTGGTCGTCGCCAACGACAACCAGATCGGCGGCGACGCCGAGGCCGCCTTCCGCGAGGCTTTGAAACTGGACTCCGACCAACTCGGCGCGCGCTTCTTCCTGGGCGAAGCGGCGTTGCGGCGCGGCGACGCCGTCGAGGCCCGCACCCTGTGGACGCCCCTGATCGCCGCGCTCGACCCGGCCGATCCGCGCCGTCTGGATCTGGAACGCCGACTGCCGAAGGGCGGCGCGCAATGACGCGTTGGTCCTGCGCGACGACGGCGGTATATGCCGCCGGTCCGTCCCTGGAATCCGGAAGGTCCCTCGCATGAGTTGGCTGCCTAAATCGCCCAAGGCGCGTCGCCGCCTGTGGGTCGTCGCCGCCGTGGCGCCGATCCTGGCCTTGGCGGTCGGCCTGTCGCTGTGGGCGATGCAGGACAGCGTAAGCTTCTTCTATTCGCCGTCCGAGGCCACCGCCGACAAGGCGCCGGAGGGCCGCAACATCCGCCTGGGTGGTCTGGTCGAGGCCGGCAGCGTGCAAAAGACCGGCGATGGCGTGGTTGCCTTCGTCGTCACCGACAACGCCGCCACGACCCGCGTCGTCTATCACGGCGACCTGCCCGACCTGTTCCGCGAAGGGCAGGGGATCGTGGCGCAAGGGGCCTTCGGCGCCGACCGCACCTTCCACGCCAGCCAGGTCCTGGCCAAGCACGACGAGAACTATATGCCGCGCGAGGTCGCCGACCGTCTGAAGGAAAAGGGCGAGTGGCGGCCGGACGGCTCCGAAACGCGCTCAAGCAGGCCGCAGGCCGATAGCGCACCGACGCGCTTATGATCGCCGAGCTTGGGGCCTTCGCCCTGGCGCTGGCGCTGGCGCTGTCGATCCTGCAGACGGGGCTTTCGGCGGCTGGGCGCGCGCGGCGTAGCCCGGTCCTGGCCGGGGCCGCCCAGGGCGCGGCATTGGCAGCGGCCGCGGCGGTCGCGCTCAGTTTCGCAGCCCTGATCTACGCCTTCGTCGTCTCCGACTTTTCGGTCTCCAACGTCGCGGCCAACAGCCACACCGACAAGCCGATGCTCTACAAGGTCGCCGGCGCCTGGGGCAGCCACGAAGGCTCGCTTCTGCTGTGGTGTCTGGTGCTGACCGTCTTCGGCGGGGCGCTGGCGCGGGCGCGCGGCCTGCCGTTCGGGCTGAAGGCCTCGGCCGTGGCGGTGCAGGGCGCGCTGGGGTCGCTGTTCCTGGCCTTCGCCGTCTTCACCTCCAGCCCCTTCACCCGCCTTGACCCTGCGCCGTTCCAGGGCGCATCGCTGAACCCCTTGTTGCAGGATCCGGCCTTGGCCGTGCATCCACCGCTGCTCTACGCCGGCTACGTCGGGTTTTCGGTCTGCTTTTCGCTGGCCGTCGCAGCGTTGATTGAGGGGCGGGCGCAGACCGCCTTCTGGCCTGCCTGGGGGCGCTGGGTCCGACCCTGGGCGTTGGCCAGCTGGGCCTTCCTGACCGTCGGCATCACCCTGGGGTCGTTCTGGGCCTATTATGAGCTGGGCTGGGGCGGTTGGTGGTTTTGGGACCCGGTCGAGAACGCCTCCTTCATGCCCTGGCTTGCGGGCGCGGCCCTGTTGCACAGCGCAGTTGTGACCGAGCGGCGCGGCGCGCTGGCGGGCTGGACTGTGTTCCTGGCCCTTTTGGCCTTCACCTTCTCGATGCTGGGCGCCTTTCTGGTGCGGTCGGGCGTGCTGACATCCGTCCATGCCTTCGCCGTCGATCCCCAGCGCGGGCTGATGCTGCTGGCCATCCTCGGGATCACGGCCGGCGCCGCCTTCGCCCTGTTCGCTTGGCGCGCGCCGCAGCTGAAGGGCGGCGGCCTGTTCGCCCCCGTCAGCCGCGAGGGCGCGCTCGTGCTGAACAATCTGTTCCTGACGGCGGCTGCCGCGACCGTATTGCTGGGCACTCTCTACCCGCTGATTTTGGAAGCGGCGTCCGGCGCGACCATCTCGGTCGGCCCGCCCTATTTCGCCGCCACCTTTACCCCGCTGATGATGGTCGCCTTCCTGATCCTGCCGGCCGGCCCGCTGCTGGCCTGGAAGCGGGGCGACCTGCCCGGCGCGATGCAGCGTCTGGCGGTCGCGGCGGGTCTGGCGATCGTCGGCGCCCTGGCGGCCTTCGCCCTGTGGGAGCCCAGGAAGGCCTTCGCCGCCGCCGGCATCGGCCTGGGCCTGTGGCTGATCCTGGGATCGCTGTCGGAAGTCGCCGAGCGCGCCCGCCTGTTCCGCGCCTCGATGGCCGAGACGGTGCGCCGACTGAAGGGGCTGCCGCTGGGCGCCTGGGGCATGACCCTGGCGCATTTGGGGCTGGGCGTCTTCATCCTGGGGGCGGTGGTCGAGACCGGTTTCAAGGCCGAGGCCGCCCGCGCCGTCTCACTGGGCCAGAGCGTTGCCGCCGGCCCCTGGACGGTGACCCTGGACGACGTCCGCGTCGTCGAGGGACCGAACTATCTGGCCGAGCAGGGCCGACTGACCGTGCGCGCCACGAACGATCTAGGCCGCGCCAGCACCGTGACGGCCGAGCGCCGCTTCTTCCCCGCCGGCGGCCAGACCACCACCGAGGTCGGCCTCGATTTCCGTGGCCTGGACGACGTCTATGTCGTGATCGGCGAACGCGCGGGCAGTCCCGAACAGCCGGCCTGGGTCGTGCGTCTGTACTGGAACCCCTGGGCGCGACTGATCTTCCTGGGGCCGATGATCATGGCGCTGGGCGGGGTGTTGTCGCTGCTGGATCGTCGTCTCAGGGTCGGGATCGGCGCGCGCCGGCGCAAGACCGCATGAGGCGCTTGCTGGTCCTGCTGGCCGCGCCGGTGTTGGCGCTGATGCTGACGGCGGCCGAACCGCCCGCCGCACCCGACCGTCCTCTGGCCGATGCGACCCAGGAGGCCCGCGCCCAGGCCCTGTTCAAGGATGTGCGCTGCGTCGTCTGCCAGCACGAGGCCATAGCCGACAGCCCGGCCGGCGTCGCTGGCGACATGCGCCGCCTGATCCGCGAGGAGATCGCGGCCGGCGCGTCGGATCAGGCCGTGCGCGACGATCTGGTGCGGCGCTTCGGCGACTATGTGCTGTTCACCCCGCCGGTTCGAGCGGGGACCTGGCTGCTGTGGTTCGGCCCGTTCGCCTTGGTGCTGCTGGCCGTCGCCGTTCTGGCCCTTCGCGTACGCCGTCGTCCAACCGAGGCCGTCCCCCTGACGCCCGAAGAAGAACGCCGGCTGGACGAAGTTCTACGAAATGAGAAGCTTCGCCGCGATCCTGACGCAACCTCGCCTCACGACGGGCGCTAGTCGAGATCAACGATCGGCGGTCGGGATTGGCGCAAAGCCGGTTCGGCCTATATCAATCGCGAAACCGGCGCCCGTCTGGCGCTGGACAAGAGGATCGCAAGGACCACGATGCTGAAGCGCAAGGAGTTCATTCTCGGGGCCGCGGCCGGCCTGACCCTGGCGGCGGCGGCGACCGCCGGCGGCGTCATCAACTGGCCCGGCGCGCACGCGGAACCGCAGGCGGTGAACCGGATCACCCCGGTCCCGGCCAACGGCGACGCCTTCACGCCTCCGCCGGGCGCGCCGAGCAGCTTCGCGACCATCTTCGACCAGGTCTCGCCCGCCGTCGTTCAGATCGACGTGACGGTCAAGGTGGACCAGCCCCAGGGCGGCGCCTTCCAGATCCCCGGCCTGCCGTTCCAGTTCGTGCCGCCGCAAGGTCGTGGCGGTCAGGGCAATGACGAACCGCAGACGACCCAAGGCGCCGGTTCGGGCTTCTTCATCTCGCAGGACGGCTTCATCGTCACCAACAACCACGTCGTCGCCGACGCGACCGAGATCAAGGTCAAGATGTCGGACGGTCGCGAGCTGCCGGCCCGCCTGATCGGCCGCGATCCCGGCACCGACTTGGCGGTGATCAAGGTCGAGGGCAACGACTTCAAATACGTCAGCTTCGAAGAAACGGCCGAGCCGCGGGTGGGCGACTGGGTCATCGCCATCGGCAACCCCTTCGGCCTGGGCGGCACCGCCACGGCGGGCATCGTCTCGGCCAAGGCCCGCGACATCGATCCGTCGGGCTACAACGACTACATCCAGATCGACGCCGCCATCAACCGGGGCAACTCGGGCGGTCCGACCTTCGACATCCACGGCCGCGTCATCGGCGTGAACTCGGCCATCTATTCGCCCACGGGCGGCTCGGTCGGCATCGGCTTCGCCATTCCGGCGGAGACAGCGAAAAACGTCACCACGCGCCTGATGCAGGGCCAGTCAATAGAGCGCGGCTACGTCGGCGTGGCGATTCAGGACATTCCAAAAGGGGCCGTCGAGGCGCTGGCGCTTCCAGCCAACACCAAAGGCGCCTACGTCGGAGAGGTTACGCCTGATGGTCCTGCACAGAAGGCGGGTGTCCAGGTCGGTGATGTTGTGGTGCAGGTCAACGGTCGCGACATTGATGGTTCGACCGAGTTGCGTCGCATGGTCGCCGCTACCGAAGCAGGACAGAGCGTACGCTTCACCGTCATCCGTGACGGGCGTCGCCAGGAGATCAATATCCGCGCGGCGAAGCGACCTTCTGAAGAAGAATTAGCTGCATCGTCCGGCGGAAATGACGAAGCTCCTGTCCCAGGATCTTCGTCAGGAGCGACGGTCGAAGGGATGAAGGTGTCGCCATTGAATGCAGCGGCGCGTCAACGTTTCGGTCTCGCGGATGATGTGCAGGGCGTCGTCGTGACCGAAACTGTGCCTGGTTCGAAGGCCGCTCAGTTGGGCATTCCCGTCGGGTCGATCATTCAGCGCGCCAACAATCAGGTGGTCACGTCGCCTGCCGATTTGGAGCGCGCCATTGCGGCAGCCCGTGCTGCGGGTCGCCCGGGTGTGTTGCTCATGGTTCGTAGCCAAAGAGGCGGCGCGATTTCGGTCGTGCTGGAGTTGCCGCGCAACTGATCGGCATTCTGACCAAGCCTTAACTCACCCTATCGCCGCCGATGCGCTACCATCGGCGGCGATTTTGATTCCGGGAGGGGTTTCGATGCGGATTTTGGTGGTCGAGGATGACGCCGAGGCGGCGACCGCCATGGTGCGGGGCCTGTCCGAAGCGGGACATGAGGTGACCCACGCCGTGGATGGCGCCTTCGGGCTGCTGGAGTCGCAAAAGGGCGGCTACGACGTCTATGTGGTTGACCGGATGATGCCGCGCCTGGACGGCGTCGGCATGGTCGAGACGGTGCGCAAGGGCGGCGATCAGACGCCGGTCCTGTTCCTGTCGGCCCTGGGCGAGGTCGAGGACCGCGTCACCGGCCTGAAGGCCGGCGCCGACGACTATCTGGTCAAACCCTACGCCTTCGCCGAACTGATCGCGCGGGTCGAGGCCTTGGCGCGTCGTCGCGAGACTGGCGGGGTGCAGACCGTGCTCAAGGTCGGCGACCTAGAAATGAACCTGATCGGCCGTACCGTGCATCGCGGAACGACCGAGATCGATCTTCAGCCGCGCGAGTTCCAGCTGCTCGAGTTCCTGATGCGCCACGCCGGCCAGTCGGTGACGCGCACCATGCTGCTGGAAAAGGTCTGGGAATACCATTTCGACCCCCAGACCAATGTCATCGACGTCCACATCAGCCGCCTGCGCTCCAAGATCGACAAGGGCTTCGACCGCGCCATGCTGCAGACCGTGCGCGGGGCGGGGTATCGGTTGGAGGCGTGACTTGAGATCCTCCCCCGCAATGCGGGGGAGGGGGACCGCCGGCACGGCGGTGGAGGGGGCGACCCCAGACACCGGCGCTGAAGCCGCCCCCTCCACCACTTCATGGTCCCCCTCCCCCGTGAACGGGAGAGGATTTTAGGGTGCGCCTTCCCTCCCTCCTTCGCCGCACGCCTTTCCGGCTGACGCTGCTGTTCCTGGCGCTGTTCGTGGCGGCGGCGGGGGCGATCCTGGCCTATGTCTATTTCGCCTCGGCCTCCGAGGCTCAAGGCAGGGCCAAGGCGGATGTGGAGATCGAGCTGGGCGCCCTGACAGCGATCCACCGCACGCGCGGCATCGACGCCCTGAACCAGGCCTTGGTCGAACGCTCGATCCGGGGCGGGCCGTATCTGTATCTGCTGACCGACAAGGCCGGAAAGACGATCACCGGCAACATCACCGAATCCCCGATCGACATCGACCTCAGCCTGCCGGCCGGCGCCAGCGACTGGGAGACCTTCCGCCTGACTGACACGGACGCCCAGGGCAAGGTCCAGCGCCGTCGCTCCATCGGGGTGATCACCACCCTGGCCGGCGGCGAACATTTGTTCGTCGGTCAGGACATCGGCGACATCGAAGCCTATCTGGCGCGTCTGACCCAGGCCCTGTGGGGCGCCATGGCCCTGGTCATGCTGCTGGGCCTTGCGGGCGGTCTCTACATCAGCCGGCGGGTCGAAAACGCCATGGCCGGGCTGAACCGGGTCGTTCAGTCGGTGCAGGACGGCGACCTCAAGGTCCGTGCGCCCGTGCGCCACACCGGCGACGAACTGGATGAGCTGGGCCAGGGGCTGAACACCATGCTGGATCGGCTGGAGGCGTCCATGTCTTCCATCCGCCACGCCGGCGACGCCATCGCCCACGACCTGCGCTCGCCTCTGACGCGGATGCGGGCCAAGCTGGAGGTGGCCTTGATCGATGCCGAAGCCGGCAAGATCGACGGGGTCGACGCCCTGGGCATCGCCCTGGATGAGGCCGACCATCTGCTGAAGACGTTCAACACCGTCCTGGCCATCGCGCGGCTGCAGGCGGGCGGGGCGCCGGATCCAAAGGTGATGGACGCCGCCGATCTGGCCGCCGACATGGCCGAGCTTTACGAGCCGGCGGCCGAGGACAAGGACATCGACTTTTCTTCTGAAGTCGAGCGCGGCCTGATGATCGAGGGCAACCAGCCCTTCCTGGCCCAGGCCCTGGCCAATCTGATAGACAACGCCATCAAATACACCCCGGCCGGCGGGGCGGTGAAGCTGCGCGCGCGACGGCGCTCGTCGGGCGAGATCGAATATTCCGTCACCGACACCGGACCGGGCGTGCCGGAAGAGGACCGAGAGCGGGTGGTCCAGCGGTTCGTGCGCCTGGACAACAGCCGCACCGAACCCGGATCGGGCCTGGGGCTTTCGTTGGTGACGGCGGTGGCGGAGGCCCACGGCGGAAGGGTTGTGCTGGACGAAGGCCCCGGCGCCTACGGCGACTTCGGACCGGGGTTGCGGGTGGCGCTAGTGCTGCCGCCGGCCTCGATCGGGATGAGCGGATGATGTGATGGCCCATCCAGAAACCTCGATCCCGCTGGCCTACGGCCTCACGCCCGCCGGTCCGGTCACAAACATCGCCGCCGCCGACCGCCTGCACGAAACCCTGATCCAAGCCGCCGACGCCGACGGCTGGCGCGATGCTCTGGACGCCGCTTGGCCCTCTCTGGCGCCTGTCGCCGGCGCGTCGCCCTATCTCGCCGGTCTGATGCGCCGCCGGCCCGCCCATCTGCGAAGCCTGTTGCACGCCGATCCGACCGAGGCGCTGGAGCGGATCATCCGCGACACGGACGCGCTGGACGCCGAGCCGGACGCGGTGCGCGCCCCGCTGCGCGTGCTGAAGGCCAACCTGCACCTGCTGACCGCTCTGGCCGACCTCGGCGGGGTGTGGGATCTGGAGCAGGTCACCGACGCCCTGTCCCGGTTCGCCGATGCCTCATGCCGCGCCGCGCTGCGCGCGGTCGCCGCCGAACAGAGGGCGTGCGGCCGGTTGATCTCGCCGCCCGGCGATCCGCGCGGCCCCATTCCGGGCCTGTTCGGCCTGGCCATGGGCAAACATGGCGCCAATGAGCTGAACTATTCGTCCGACATCGACATCTCCCTCTTCTTCGAGCCGCGCCTGATGGGCCTGGCCCTGCGCGAAGGCGAGGAAATGCAGGACTTCGCCAATCGCGTCGGCAAGGGGATCGCCACCCTGCTGACCGAGCGAACGGGCGACGGCTATGTTTTCCGCGTCGATCTGCGGCTGCGGCCCGACCCATCCTCGACCCCGCCGGTCGTCGCCGGGCCGATGGCCCTGGCCTATTATGAGAGCGTGGGTCAGAACTGGGAGCGGGCGGCCTTCATCAAGGCGCGGCCGGTGCTGGGCGACATGCGCGCGGCGGGCCGGTTCCTGAAGGCCATGATCCCCTTCATCTGGCGCCGCAGCCTGGACTACGCCGCCGTGCTGGACATCCAGTCGATCAAGAAACAGATCCACGTCCACAAGACGGGCGAGGGGCTGCAGGCCGCAGGAGCCAATCTGAAGCTGGGTCGCGGCGGCATCCGCGAGATCGAGTTCTACGCCCAGACCCAGCAGCTGATCCTGGGCGGCCGCGATCCGGTTTTACGCAAACAGCGCACGCTGGAGGCGTTGAAGGCTCTGGCCGACGCGCGCCATGTGCCCCAGGCGGTCTGCGAGGAACTGTCCGCCGCCTATGTCGAGCTGCGCGGGCTGGAGCACCGCGTGCAGATGCTCGACGACGAGCAGACCCATCGCCTGCCCGAGGACGCCGAGCGTCGCGCCGCCGTCGCCGCCCTGGCAGGTTCGGATGATCTGGCGGCCTTCGACGCCCAGGTCGAGGCCCTGCTGGCGCGGGTCAACGCCCGCTATGGCGAACTGTTCGAGGGCGGCGAAGATCTGGACTCCAGCTACGGCAGCCTGGTCTTCACCGGGGTCGAGAACGATCCCGAGACTTTGGAAACCCTGCGTCGCATGGGCTTTTCCGAGGCGCCGTCGGTCGCTGATACGATCCGCAGCTGGCACCACGGCCGCATCCCCGCGACGCGCACGGCGCGGGGCCGCGAACTGTTCACCCGCCTGGCGCCGCGCCTGCTGGAGGCCCTGGCCCGATCCGGCGCGCCGGACGAGGCGTTCCGGCGTTTCGCCGTCTTCTTCTCCGGGCTGGCGGCGGGCGTGCAGGTCCAGGCCCTGTTCCTGAACCAGCCCAAACTGTTCGAAATGGTGCTGGGCGTCATGGCCTTCGCGCCGCGTCTGGCGCGCACCCTGGGCCGGCAGCCGGCGGCGCTGGACGGGGTGCTGGACGCCCGCTTCCTGGTCGATCTGTCCGAAGAGACCGGCCTGACCGAACAGATGCTGCGCGAGGCCGGCGAGACGGAAGATTTCGAGGGGGCCATGAACGCCGTGCGGCGCCTGCATCGCGAGCAGATGTTCCGCATCGGCATCCACGCCCTGACCGGCCGGGCGGGGGCCGAGGCGGCGGGCCGCGCCTACGCCGCCCTGGCCGACGCCGCCATGCGCACCCTGTCGCCGGCGGCGCTGGCCGAGACCGAACGGCTGGGCGGCGCCTTCCCCGGCGCGGTGGCGGTGGTCGCCTTGGGCAAGGCCGGTTCGCGCGAGATGACGGCCGGATCGGACCTCGATCTGATGACCCTGTACGAGGCGCCGCCCGAGGCGACGTCCGAGATCAAGGGTTGGACCGCCGACGTCTTCTACGCCCGCTTCACCCAGCGGCTGATCGCGGCCCTGTCGGCGCATACGGCGGAAGGCGGCCTGTATGAGGTGGACATGCGCCTGCGCCCCACCGGCTCCAAGGGGCCGGTGTCGGTGCGGCTGAAGGCGTTTGACGCCTATTACGCCAAGGAGGCGGAGACCTGGGAGTTCATGGTTCTGACCCGCGCCCGCGTGGTCTGGGCCAGCGATCCCAAGTTCGGCGCACAGGTGTCCGCCGCCATCGAGTCCGCCCTGCGTCGCCCGCGTCCCGGCGTCGATATCGCCGCCGACATCCGAAAGATGCGTAGCCTGATGGATCGTCAGCGTCGCCCGCACGGCTTCTGGGACTTGAAGCTGTCGCCGGGCGGACAGGTGGACGCCGAGTTCGCCGCCCAATTCCGCCAGCTTCAGGCGGCCGCCATCGGCGAGCCGTTGACCCTGTCGACGCTTGAGGCCCTGCACGACGACCCGGTCCTGGCCGAGGCCTGGCGCGTGCAGCAGCGGCTGGCCCATCTTCTGGCCGCCGCCTTCGAGGGGCGGGTCGATCCGGAGGGCGAGCCCGGCGTCTTCCAGCTGCGCCTGGCCGAGGCCGCCGGCGCGCCGGACTTCGACACGCTGAAGATCGAGCTGACCGACCTGCGCGCGCGGGCGCGAAAGGCCTTCGAGCGGGCGGTTCCAGCAGGCCGCGACGGAGAATCCGCAACGCCGCGTTCAATCTCCTGACAGGGCAATGTCAAAGGGCGCCAAACGCGCCCGTGGAGATGATCGAGATGAGAAACACCTTTCTGACCGGTTTGGGCGTCATCGCTCTGGCCGCCGCCGCCGCCGGCGCCGCGACCGCACAGGTTCCGCCGGCCCCCGTCGCCGGCGCTCCCGCACCGCATCATTCGCGCGCGGATCCGAACCGCCAGATCACCCGCGCCGAGTTCGTCGATGCGCGCATCGCGCGTCTGACCGCGCTCGATACGAACCGCGACGGCGTGGTCAGCCCCGAAGAGCGCGCCGCCGCCATGCAGGCCCGTCGCGCCGAACGCACGGGCGACCGCTTCGCCAAGCTGGACGCGAACGGCGACGGCTCCATCAGCCGGGCCGAGTTCGACGCCGGCCATGCCGCACGCCCGGATCGCGGTCCGCGCGCTGAACGCGCCGGTCATCGTGAGGGCCGTCGCGGCGGCGCGCATCACGCCATGCGCGGACAAGGACGCGAACGCGGGCCGGTGGTGATCGCCGAAGCCTCCGCCAAGCTCGGCGAGCGGTTCGACAAGATGGACGCGGATCGTGACGGCGTGATCTCCTCCGACGAGCGCCGGGCGGTCATGTCCGCTCAGCGTGAGCAACGTCAGGAACGCCGCGCGGCCCGCCAGGCGCAACAACCTGCTTCCCCCGTCCCGGCTTCGGAGTAAGACGGTGTCGGGGTCGGCCGTCGTGAACGCACCGGTCCCTTTCGTCAGCAGCGGAAGAGGCAGGTTTGGTCGCGATCGTCGACCCCGACGAGGATCTGGTGCGGCGCGTGGGGCAGGGCGACCCGGCGGCGGCGCAGACGCTCGTCTCGCGCAAGCTGCCGCGCATCCTGTCGCTGGCCCAGCGCATGCTGGGCGATGCGGTCGAGGCCGAAGACGTGGCCCAGGAGACGATGCTCAAGGCTTGGCGTCAGGCGCCGAAGTGGACGCCCGGCAAGGCCAGGTTCGACACCTGGCTGCACCGGGTCGCGCTGAACCTCTGTTACGACCGGCTGAGGCGTCGGCGCGAAATCCCGACCGACACGCCGCCGGATCGTCCCGACGAAGGCCCGGCGCCGGATCGCGGTCTGCTGGCGGCCGAGACGGGCGTACGGGTCACGGCGGCCCTGAAACGGCTGCCGGACCGACAGCGCGAGGCCATCGTCCTGTGCCATTATCAGGAGCTGTCGAATATCGATGCGGCGGCCCTGATGGAGATCAGCGTCGAGGCGCTGGAGAGTTTGTTGTCGCGCGGTCGTCGCGCATTGCGTCTGGCCCTTTCGGACATCGGTCCGGGGTCGATTAGAGGAGACGGACGATGAAGGCGGAACGGTTGCACGAACTGGCGGACGCCTATGGCGCCGATCTGCGTCGGTGGCCCGCGTCCGAGCGCGCCTTCGCCGAAAGCTTGATCGCCGTCGATCCGTCGCTGAAGGCGGTGTTGGACGAGGCGGCCGCGCTGGACGCTCTGCTCGACGCCGCGCCCAAACATGTCCCGTCCGCCGGCCTGACCGCGCGCATCCTTGCGGCTGCGCCCCGGGCGAAAAGCCGTCTGGGCAAGGCGATCTGGTACCTCGGCGCCGGTTGGGCCGCCGCGGCCTGTGCGGGCGTGGTCGCCGGCGTGGGCCTGACCACCCATCTGACCGCCGACGCGCGCGCCGATGCGGTGCTTTATCAATCCTCGCTGACGGGCGTGGATGACACGGAACTGCTGGGATGACGTCCAAGAGCCTGAAGATCGCCTTGGCCGTTTCGGTGGCCCTGAACCTGTTCGCCGTGGCGGGCGGCGTCACCTATGTCGTCAATCGCGACCGGATCGAACGCCGGATTGAGGACCAACGCCGTCCGGGCCGCGAGGGACCGCTGGCCGAGGTGCTGGCCGATCTGGATCCGGCCGTACGCCAGCGCGTGCGCACCGCGCTGCGAGAATCGGCCCTGGCGGCGCGTCCTGATTTCGAAGCGGCCCGCGCCGCCCGGCGAGAGGCCATCGACGTCGCCGGTCAACCGACCCTGGACGCGGCCCGGGTCGAAAGCTTGCTGGAACAGTCCAGAGCCGCCGAGATGCGGGGCCGCACACGTCTGGAAAACGGCGCGGTCGCCGTGCTGGCGACGCTGACGCCCGAGGAGCGTAAGGCCCTGGCCCCGATCCTTCAGCGTAAGGGCAATGCCCGTCGCGCCGCGGCCCACGGGCCGGATCACCGTCAGCCGGACGACCGCGCGCCCCGCTGACGGCGCTTGGGCGCTCAGCCCTTCTTGGACGCGCGGAACGCGGCGACGGCGTTCACCGCCGAACGCACCGACGCCTCGATGGCGGCCCAGTCGCCCGACTTCACGGCGTCATCGGTCACCAGTTTGGAGCCCATACCCGCCGCGACGATGCCCGCGCCGAACCATTTGGCGATCGACGCCTCGTCCGGATCGACGCCGCCGGTGGGCATGATCTTGACCCAGGGCATCGGGCCCTTGACCGCCTTGACGAAGTCCGGGCCGCCGACCGACGAGCCGGGGAAGAGTTTGACGATGTCGCAGCCCAGTTCGTGCGCCTCGCCGATGTCGGTCACCGACCCGCAACCAGGGAAATAGGCGACCATGCGGCGGTTGCAGACCTTGGCCACGTCGGGGATTAGGCAGGGGCTGACCACGAACCGCGCGCCCCGGTTCAAATAAAGCGAGGCCGTCCCCGCATCGACGACCGAACCGATGCCCAGCACGACATTCGGGTCCGTCTTGATCAGTTCGCGATTGATCTCGCCGAACAGGTCGCAGGCGAAGTCGCCGCGATTGGTGAACTCGACCACCGGCGCCCCGCCGCGCGCGCAGGCGCGGATGACGTTCAGGCTGACCTCGGCGTCGGGATGATAGAAAACCGGGCACACGCCCTGGGTCTGAAGCGCCTGAAGCACGCTGACGCGATCATGGGCCATGGACGGGTTCCTCTGCGATAGGTTCGCGTCCGACCTCCGCTGTCGCGAACGCAAGGTCAAGTCAAACCGCGTTAGCGCGGGCGTTCTCTTGACGGCGTGTGGCGAAAGGCGGACCGTCGTTCGCTCATTCCCCTCTTGGAGCAGCGGGATGTTCGCAGCCCTCGCCATCGTCGCCCTTCTGACCGTCCAGGATCCGCCGCCCGCCGCCGACATGGACGGCGCCTGGTCCGTCGATCTGGCGACCGATCCGGCCCAGCCCTATCGCCAGCCCATGAACCTGACGCTCCAGCCCGACGGCGTCGTGACGGGCGACTTCTACAACAGCCGGATCGAGGCGGGCCGATGGAAGCGCCAGCACGGCCGGCTGTGCGTCTCGTTCCGAACGACCGACGGCGCAGGCCCCTATCACACGGCGGCCTGCCTTGCGGGCGACCATGTCGAGGGTCAGACCTGGGCTGAACACCGCAACTTCGTCTTCATCTGGCGCGCCGACCGCCCCTCTTGAAGCCTCGCCGCTCAAGCCCATCTGTCAGGGAGGGAAACATGGCATTTCATACGAATTAGACGAATTAGACTCTATTTTTCGCCGCCGGGTCTGATTGTCGCTCAGCGTCGATGGGCCAGGTCGGCCAGCCGCCGGACCAGGGCGCTCTCGTTTTCGAAGAGCGGATCCAGAACCGTGAAATGGTTCAGGTCGGGCAGGGCCTCGAACCGCGTCTCGGCCTCGGCGTCGCCCCAGCGTGCGGCCATGTCGCGGCTTTGATCCACGAAGGCCTCGCTTTCCGCCCCGCCAACGATGCAGTCCAGAACCGCGCCGACCGGCGCCGGCCAGCGGATCGGCGACAGGGCCTGGGCCTCGGCCGTATTCAGATCCAGGGCGACGTTGAGCGACGTGGGGATCAGCGGCTCCAGATCGAACACGCCCGAGATGGCGACCGCCGCCGAGGCCCGCCTGTCCGCCAGCAGGCAGGCCGCCATATGCCCGCCCGCCGAATGGCCGCTGATGACAGGCGCGGCGCCGGTGCTGTCGCGGATCAGATCGACCGCCGCTCGCATCTGATCGACGATCCGGCCCAGCCGCACGCTGGGCGCCAGGTCATAGGTCGGGATGGCGACGCTGACGCCGTGGGCCAGCAGGGGGGAAGCCACGAAGCTGAACCAGCTCGCATCCAGCGCTTGCCAATATCCGCCGTGCAGGAAGACCACGACGGGCGCCCCGTCCCCGGCGTCGAACCAGTCGATCCGCTCGCGCTCGCCTGGGCCGTATTTCACGACTTGGTGCGGATGGGCGGCGCGGGCGGTCTCCGATCCCGTCTTCCAGCGCGCCATCACGGCGGGATGGTCGGGCACCAGGGCGCGGTTGTTGTATTGCGCCTCCAGCACGGCGTCTGTGTCTTGCGGCTTACCCGTCACGTCTTCGTCCGCTAGAAGCGCCCTCGAACCAGAGGACTGATCCGCCATGATGACCGCCATCTTCGTCTTCATCAAATGCGAGCTGGGCTACGCCAACGACGTGGCGGCCGACATCGTGGACAATGTCGAGAACGTCTCGGAGGTCTATTCCACCTCGGGTCAGCACGACCTGCTGGCCAAGTTCAACCTGCCGCGCGACGCCGACATCGGCACCTTCGTGACGAAACAGGTCCAGACGCGGCCGCACGTGCGCGACACATTCACCGTCATCACCTTCTCGCCCTTCCTGCCGAGCAAAGGCTAGGGCGCGGCCTTTCGCCTGACCTTGTCCTTGCGGTCCTCGGCCTCGTCGTCGTCGCCGACCTTTTCCTCGACCGTGGCCGACAGGCGCTGGAAGACGCCCAGGCCCACCAGCACCAGCACCGAGGCGATCAGCAGGGCGGTGGGATAAAGCAGCTGCGCCACGTCCTCGCGCGCCGTCTTGAACACCACGACCAGCGCTTCGAGGAACAGGGCGATGACGATGGTCGACAGGAACTTGGTCAGGCTGCGCCGGGCCTCGGCGGCGCTGCGCTTTTCGTTGCCGCGCCGCACCTCGTCCTCGAAGATGTATTTGGCCACGTCGAAGACGGCGATGGCGACGATGACATAGCCCAGCACGTCCAGAACCGCGTCGGCGCCGGACTTGTCGGGCGAGCCGATGCCGTGCAGCGCATCCTTCACCCCGAACCCGATCAGGGCCATGGCCGCCAGCAACAGCAGCAGGCTGGCGAAGGCGAACACCGCCCGGGTCAGATAGGTCATGGAAATCCCTCCGCGAGGCCACAGCAACGCGCCAACCGCCAAGCTGTTGCCTGACGGGCAAAGGGTGACGCTGGCGCCGGGGACGGCTAAACGAGGGGCATAGGGAGACACGACATGACGCGATCCAACGCGCCCGCCTACATGACCGGTTTCGGCAATCATTTCGCGACCGAGGCCGCGCCCGGTGCCCTGCCGGTGGGCCGAAACTCGCCGCAGAAGACGCCGATGGGCCTGTATGCCGAACAGCTGTCCGGCACCGCCTTCACCGCGCCGCGCGCCGAGAACCGGCGCAGCTGGCTCTATCGTCTGCGTCCGTCGGCCCAGCATGGGCCGTACACCCCCTTCGATCAGGGGCGGGTCCGCTCCGGTCCGTTCGACGAGACGCCGCCCAATCCCAACCGGATGCGATGGGACCCGCTGCCGATGCCGCAGGCTGCGACCGACTGGGTCGAGGGGCTGACGACCTATGGCGGCAACGGCGAGCCGGACGGCGGGGCCGGGGCGGGTATTCACCTGTATGTCGCCAACCGATCGATGACCGACCGCGTCTTCTATGACGCCGACGGCGAACTGCTGATCGTGCCTCAAGAAGGCGACCATCGCTTCGTCACCGAGTTCGGCGTCATCGAGGCCCAGCCGGGTCACATCGTCCTGATCCCGCGCGGCGTACGTTTCCGCGTGGAGGTCGAGGGGGACGTGCGCGGCTATGTCTGCGAGAACTACGGCAGCCCGTTCCGCCTGCCGGATCTCGGACCCATCGGCTCGAACGGCCTGGCCAATCCGCGCGACTTCGAAACGCCGGTCGCGGCCTATGAGGACGTGGATCGCCCGACCGAATGCGTCCAGAAATACGGCGGCCGCCTGTGGGCCACGACCTTCGATCACAGCCCGCTGGACGTCGTCGCCTGGCACGGCAATCTGGCCCCCTGCCGCTATGACACGGCGCGGTTCAACACGATCAACACCGTCAGCTACGACCACCCCGATCCGTCGATCTTCACCGTCCTGACCAGTCCGTCCGAGACGCTGGGGACCGCCAACATCGACTTCGTCATCTTCCCGCCGCGCTGGATGGTGGCCGAGGACACCTTCCGCCCGCCGTGGTTCCACCGCAACGTGATGAGCGAGTTCATGGGTCTGGTGACCGGCGCCTACGACGCCAAGGCCGGCGGCTTCGCGCCAGGCGGCGCATCGCTGCACAACCGCATGAGCGGCCACGGCCCGGATCAGGCCAGCTATGACGGCGCGATCAAGGCCGAGTTGAAGCCGCACAAGATCGAAAACACCCTGGCCTTCATGTTCGAGACGCGCATGCCGATCCGCGTCACGAAATGGGCGTCGGAATCACCGCAGATGCAGCTCGACTACGACGACGTGTGGTCAGGCTTCACCAAAGGACAGATTTCATGATCCGCATTTCCCTCATCGCCGCCGTCGCGCTTCTGGCTGCCGCCTGCTCGCCCCAGACCACGGGAGCGGCGTCGGATGCGCCGATGCAGAGCGCCGACGCCGCGTCCTGCGCCACGCGCGGCGGCACGATGAAACAGGTCGGGCGGATGCAATCCTGGCAGTGCGTCATCAACTATGCCGACGCCGGCAAGCGCTGCACCGACGGCGATCAGTGCCAGGGCGACTGCCGCATCGAGGGCAACAGCGGCGTGGCTCCGGGGACGGCGGCGACCGGCGTCTGCCAGGCGACCAGCGACCGTTTCGGCTGCAATACGACGGTCGAGGACGGCAAGGCCGGCCCGACCCTGTGCATCGACTGAGGTCGCAGGCGTGAAAAAGCCCCCGTCGCGAGCGACGGGGGCTGCTCCATCCGTAAACGGATTTAGTGGGTCGCCAGACCTTAGTGGGTCGAAGGCGTGTTAGCCGTCGTAGCGCCGCCATCAGCGTTGCCGGCTTGCTGCTCGACCATGTCGGCCTTGCGGTCGGCGTTCTTCTCGACCTGGTCGGCCTGGGCGTTCAGGGCGTCAGCCTGAGCGGCGGTCGGAGCGGTCGCGGCTTGCGATTCCAGCTGGTCGGCGCGGGCTTCACCCGTCGCTTCGATGGCGTCGGCTTGCTTTTCAGCGGCCTTGTCGGCGGCGCTTTCACCGCAGGCGGCGACGCCGGCCAGCATGAAGACCGAAGCGGCGGCGATGGCGAACTTTTTCATTTGAGGTTCCTCTCCTAGGTGGAAACTCTCAAACGCTACGGTGACGGTTCGGTTCACGCCGCCGTGAGATTTTCGTGATCGCCCGTCGCATCAGGCCTCCGACTGGGCGAAGGCGACCCGCGCAGCGCCCAGCAGGGCGGCGTGTTTGTGCATGATCACCTTGGTCGGAATGTCCTGCATATACTCCTTGAACCGGCCCTTTCGCTCGAACCGCTGGCGGAAAGGGCTGGCCTTGATGAAGGGCAGGATGCGCGGAACGATGCCGCCGGCGATATAGACGCCGCCGCGCGCGCCGGTGGTCAGGGCGATGTCGCCGGCGACCGCGCCCAAGATGGCGCAGAAGCGGGCCAGGGTCGCGCCGCACGGGCTGTTCGGATCGGCCAGGGCCGTTGCAGTGATCTGAGCGGGATCGTCGATGTGGGTCTCGCGTCCGTCGATCTCGGCCAGGGCACGGTGCATGTTCAGCAGGCCCGGCCCACAGATCAGGCGCTCGATCGACACCCGGTCATAGCGGCGACGCAGGATGCGCAGGATTTCGTCCTCGACCGGATCGCCGGGGGGGAAGCAGGCGTGCCCGCCCTCGGACGGCATGGCCATTTCCTTGCCGGCCGCATCGCGCACCAGGGCCGAGACCCCGAAGCCGGTGCCGGGGCCGAGCACCGCGACGGTGCAGTGCGGATCGCCGTCGACCGGACCGCCCAGGCTCTCCAACTGATCTTCCGGCACGATGGGCGCGCCCCAGGCCAGAGCCTCGAAGTCGTTGATCAGCTTGACCGGCTTCAGGCCCAGGGTCTGAAGCTCCGCCTCCGACACCTGCCAGGGCGAGTTGGTCAGGTCGATGGCGCCGTCCGTGACCGGGCCGGCGACGGCGATCACGCCGCCCGTCGGCTTGACCTCGCAGCCGTCGATGAAGGCGGCGACGCCTTCCAGGAAGGTTGGATAGGTCTCGGCCGGAAAGCTCTCGTGATGGTCCAGCACGGGCTTGCCGTCCACCATTCGGGCCACGGCGAAGCGGGCGTTCGTGCCGCCGACATCGCCGACGAGAAGGGTCTTGTCATTCATTGGGGCGTTTCCTGCGCTCGGTTCGGTGGATCAGGCGTCCACAGTCCGATCGACGAAGTTGGGATTGGGCGGGGTGTCGTCGTTGCCGCGCGAACCGGTCGGCAGGGCGAAACAGACCGTCGCCCCCTGTTCGGCCGTCGTGACCACATGGCGGAAGGCGCCGAACAGTTCACGGCCATAGCCCCAGGACGAACCCTCGGCGTTGGCGGCGGACCGGGCGGCCAGCGGACGGGCGGTCCGGTCGGGAACGCCGACGGTGGTCAGAACGCCAGCTTCGGCGTCCAGGCGGATGATGTCGCCGTCCTGAACATGGGCCAGCGGACCGCCGGCCAAGGCCTCCGGGCTGACGTGGATGGCGGCGGGCGTCTTGCCGCTGGCGCCCGACATGCGGCCGTCGGTGACGAAGGCGACCTTGAACCCCTTGTCCTGAATGACCGACAGGGCCGGCGACAGGCTGTGCAGTTCCGGCATGCCGTTCGCCTTGGGCCCCTGGAAGCGCAGGACGATGACCACATCGCGGAACAGCTTGCCGTCGCGGAAGGCTTGCAGTGCGTCTTCCTGGGTTTCGAACACGGCCGCGGGCGCCTCGACGATGCGGTTCTCGGGTTTGACGGCGGAAATCTTGATGACTGCGCGGCCCAGGTCGCCCTGAACCAGACGCAGGCCCCCCTCCTTGTCGAAGGGATTCGAGGCCGGGCGCAGGATATCGAGATCGAGACTTTCCTGGACCCCATCGCGCCAGACCAGCTCGCCGTCCACCATCGACGGTTCCTGGAAATAGGCCTGGATGCCCTGACCCATGATGGTCGTGACGTCGGTGTGGATATTGCCCGCCATCGCCAGCTCACGCGCGATGAAGGCGACGCCGCCGGCGGCCTGGAAGGCGTTCACATCCGCCGAGCCGTTGGGATAGACCCGCGCCAACAGCGGCGTGACCGACGACAGCTCGTCCATGTCGGTCCAGTCGATCAGAACCCCCGCCGACCGCGCCATGGCGACCAGGTGGATGGCGTGATTGGTCGAGCCGCCGGTGGCCAGCAGGGCCACGATCATGTTGACGATGGACTTCTCGTCGATGACGTCGGCCATGCGGCACTCGCCGCTGCGGGCCAGTTCGACCGCCCGTTTCGCCGCCGCCGCCGTCAGGGCGTCGCGCAAGCCGGTGTCGGGATGGACGAAGGCGGTGGAGGGCATGTGCAGTCCGCCCAGCTCCATCATCATCTGATTGGAGTTGGCGGTGCCGTAGAAGGTGCAGGTGCCGGGCGAGTGATAGCTGCCGATCTCACTTTCCAGCAGGGTCTGACGATCGACCTTGTTCTGCGCATATTCGGCCCGGACCCGGGCCTTTTCCGCGTTCGGAATGCCCGATGGCATCGGGCCTGCGGGTGCGAAGACGACGGGCAGGTGGCCGAAGGCCAGGGCGCCCATGAACAGGCCCGGAACGATCTTGTCGCACACGCCCAGCATCAGACCGGCGTCGAAGGCGTCGTGGGTCAGGGCGATGCCCGCCGACATGGCGATCAGGTCGCGGCTGAACAGCGACAGCTCCATGCCGGGACGACCCTGCGTGACGCCATCGCACATGGCGGGGGTGCCGCCGGCGACCTGGGCCGTGGCGCCGACCTCGCGCACGGCCTTGCGCACCACGTCGGGGAAGCGCTCGAACGGCTGGTGGGCCGACAGCATGTCGTTATAGGCGGTGACGATGCCGAGGTTGGGCTTGGACCCGTCCATCGCCGTCAGCTTATCGGCGATCGTCTGGCCCGCGAAGGCGTGGGCCCAGTTGGCGCAGCTCAGCTTGGCGCGTCCGGCGCCGCTGTCGCGCGCGGCGTCCATGCGACGGATGTAGTCGGCGCGGGTCTCGCGGCTTTTTTCGACGATGCGGGCGGTGACGACCGCCACGGTGGGATGAAGCGCCATTTCAGCCTTCCTCCGTCCACAGAACTTCAAGGGGAACGCCGGCGGCGATCAAGGCGGCGATGGGTTGGATCTTCGGATCGCCCTGAGCCTGTTCTTCGAAGACGCGACGCTTGGCGGCGCCTTTCAGACCCAAGATCACCCGGCCCGCAGACATCAGATAGGGCAGGTTGATCGACAGCCGTTCGAGCGTCGGCGCCATGCCGTCGCGCCCATGCGGCACGCCCAGCACCGTGGGCTTCAGCCTAGGGGTCAGCAGTGTCTTCAGCGTCGGGCTTTCGGGGAACATGGAGCAGATATGGCCATCCTCGCCCATGCCCAGCAGCACCGCATCGAACCGCCCGCCGGCATCGGCCAGGGCCTTGGCCGCCACGATGGCCGCCCGGTCCACGGTGACCTCGGGCGTATAGAGCGGGATGAAGCGCGCCGTCGCCGCCTTGTCCTGAAGAAGCACGTCGCGAATGAGCCGGGCGTTCGATTCCGGCGAGGTCTCGGGCACATAACGCTCGTCCACCAGGGTCACGGCGATTTTGGACCAGTCCAGATCGGTCGCCGCCAGGCGGCGGTAGACGGGCGCAGGCGTCGAACCGCCGGGACCGGCGAACAGGGCCTGCCCATGGTCGCGGACGGCCGCGCCAAGAGTTTCGGCCAGACGCGCCGAGATGGCTTCGGCCCAGGTCTCGACGGAGGCGAAGGTTTCGGGGGTCTCAGACATCGGTCGTATTCCAGTCGCGGCCGGTGCGGGCCATCAGCATGTCGGCGCTGTCGGGACCCCAGGTTCCGGCGACGTAGTCGTCGGGCTTCAGACCGGATTCGGCCCAGGCCTCGGAAACCTCGTCCACCCATTTCCAGGCCTGCTCGGCCTCGTCGCGTCGCACGAACAGGGTCGAGTCGCCCGCCATCGCGTCCAGCAGCAGACGCTCATAGGCGATGCGGCGGCGCGGCGGGGCGGCGGACTTGCCGTCCCCCGAATTCGGCACACCCCACGACAGGCTCATCTTGATCGGCTGCAATTGCATACGCTGATCCAGGCCTGGCCGCTTGTTCATCACCGTCAGCGAGATGTCTTCCTCGGGCTGCAACTCGATGATCATGCGGTTGGCCTGAACCTCGCCACGGTCGTCGCGATCGAAGATCGAGTGGGGCACCGGCTTGAACTGGATAACGATCTCGGTGCGCTTCTCGGGCAGGCGCTTTCCGGTCCGCATGAAGAAGGGCACGCCCGCCCAGCGCCAGTTGTCGATATCGGCCCGAACGGCGACGAAGGTTTCGGTGTCCGACGGCTGACCGCGCTCCTCGTCATAGCCCTTGGCCGGCTTGCCCTCCGAGACGCCCGCCACATACTGACCCCGCACGGTCACGCGCTCGACCTCGTCCACCGTGACGGGCCTTAGGGACCTCAGCACCTTGACCTTCTCGTTGCGCACCGAGTCGGGGTCCAGGTCGCTGGGCGGCTCCATCGCCACCAGGCAAAGCAACTGCAGCATGTGGTTCTGCAGCATGTCGCGCAGGGCGCCGTATTCATCATAGTAGGGCCAGCGATCGCCGACCCCCACCGTCTCGCCGATCGTGATCTGCACGTGGTCGATGGACAGGTTGTTCCAGAGCGGCTCGAAGATCGTGTTGCCGAACCGCAGGGCGATCAGGTTCTGCACCGTCTCCTTGCCCAGGTAGTGGTCGATGCGGAACACCTGATTCTCGCTGAAGGCGTGGGCCACGGCGTCGTCGATTTCGAGGAAGGACTTCAGGTCGCGCCCAACCGGCTTTTCCAGCACGATGCGGCAGTTCTTTTCCGCCAGACCCGCCGCCTTCATCGCCGTGACGATGCGGGCATAGAGCGAGGGGGAGACGGCCAGGAAGGAGGTGACCTCGCCGTCGCCGACCTTGTCCTTCAGCGGCTTCAGGCTTTCGGGCGAGGTGGCGTCGACCGCCAGATAGTCCAGGCGGGCCTTCATCCGCGACCAGCTGGCTTCGTCCCAGACCTTGTCCGCCTCGGCGCGCGCCTTCACCGCCTCGTGCACCTTGGCGATATAGTCGTCGGCGCTTTCTTCGGAACGCGCGGCGCCGATGATCTTCAGCCCTTCAGGCAGCAGGCCGTCGTGTTCGAGGAAATAGAGCGACGGCAGAAGCATGCGCATCGCCAGATCGCCGCCGCCGCCAAACAGAATGAGAGCCGCCATGTCTTGTCCCTCGATGATCCCATTTGTCGGGACGCACGCCTTTACGGTCTAGCCGCTGTCTTTGGCCGCTTCCGCTCGCGAGGCCAACACGTCCAGCACGTCCTGAAACACCATGTTACGGGCATGGAGAAGAACGAGCAGGTGGTAGATCAAATCCGCAGCCTCGCTGGCGAGTTCCTCGTCCGGGCCGGCGACGCCGGCCAGAGCGGTCTCCACGCCCTCCTCACCAACCTTCTGGGCGATGCGTTTGGGCCCCTGTGCGATCAGTCGAGCAGTCCAGCTTTCGGACGGATCGGCGGCGGCCCGTTCGGCGATGGTTCGCTCCAGCCGGGCGATCCGACCCAAGCCCGGCGCGTCAGCCTCTCCGAAACAGCTCGTCCGGTTCAGGTGGCAGGCGTTTCCGACCGGCCTGACGCCCAACACGATGGCGTCGGCGTCGCAGTCGGCCGTGATAGAGACGACGTGAAGCCGGTCGCCCGAGGTCTCGCCCTTCCTCCACCGCCCCCTGCGCGAGCGCGAGAAGAAGGTGGCCTCGCCGGATGCGATCGTCTCGTCCAGCGCAGCGCGATCCATATAGGCCAGGGTCAGGACCTGCAGCGTGGCGGCGTCCTGCACCACGACGGGGACCAGGCCGGCGCCCTTGGCGAAGTCGATGGTGTTCGGGTCGATCACAGTCTCATCTCCAGGCCTTCGTCGGCCAGGTATTGTTTCAGGTCCGGAATGGCGATGGCGCCGGTGTGGAAGACGCTGGCGGCCAGGGCGCCGGAGACGTCGGCCTGCTCGAACACAGCCTTGAAATGATCGGGCGCGCCGGCGCCGCCCGAGGCGATCAGGGGAATGGTCAGACGTGCCCGCGCGGCGGACAGTTGCTCGATGTCATAGCCGCGCCGAACGCCGTCCTGATCGATGCAGTTCAGCACGATCTCTCCGGCGCCCAGGCTCTGCGCCTCGTCCAGCCAGTCCAGCGTGCGTTTGCCGGCATGACGGCGTGCATCGGGGTCGCCGGTATATTTGTGGACCACCCAGTCGCCGTCCTCAAACCGGCTGTCGACGCCGACGACGACGCACTGGCTGCCCAGCCGCGCCGCCATGTCGGCGATCAGTTCGGGCCGTTCCAGAGCCGGGGAGTTGATCGAGACCTTGTCCGCTCCGTGGTCCAGACAGCGCGCCGCCTGATCCACGCTGCGAATGCCGCCGGCGACGCAGAACGGAATGTCCAGCAGTCGGGCGATGTCCTTGATCCAGCCATAGTCCAGCGTCCGCCCTTCGGGACTGGCGGTGATGTCGTAGAAGACCAGTTCGTCGGCGCCTGCGTCGCGATAGCGGGCGGCCAGCTCGGCCGCGTCGCCCATGTCGGTATGACCGACGAACTTGACGCCCTTGACCACCCGGCCGTCCTTCACGTCCAGGCAGGGAATGATCCGCCGCGCCGTCACGAGCGTTTGGCCGCCGCGATCGCCTCGGGCAGGCTGAAGCAGTTCTCGTAGAGCGCGCGTCCGACGATGGCGCCGTGACAGCCCAGCGCCTTGACCGCAGCGATGTCGTCCAGCGAGGAAACGCCGCCCGAGGCCTGCAACACCAGATCCGGCCGACGGCTGCGGATCTCGGCCAGCAGGTCCAGGTTCGGCCCGGTCAGAGCGCCGTCACGACCGACATCGGTCACCAGCAGGTGTTTGGCCGTCCCCTTGGGATACCGATCCAGCGCCTCCCAAAGCGTCATGCCCGAGGACTGGGTCCAACCCTTCAGTGCAGGCACCGGCACGCCGTTCTCGATCTTGACATCCAGGGCCAGGGTGATGCGCTCGACGCCGAAGGTTTCCAGCCAGTTGGCCACCGCCTCAGGTTGGGTCACCGCCAAGGAGCCTACGACGACGCGCGACACGCCGGCGTCCAGTAGCTTTTTCAGATCGTCGGCGCTGCGCACGCCGCCGCCCGACTGCACCTTGACGTCGATGGCCTGGGTCAGTTCGCCGATCAGGGCGTGCTGACGCGCCTCGCCCGCCTCGGCTCCGTCTAGGTCGACGATGTGGATCCACTCCGCGCCCTCGGCCGCAAAGGTTGTCAGGCGGGCAGCCGGTTGATGGTCATAATGCGTCACTTGGGCGAAGTCGCCGTGCATCAGGCGCACGCAGACGCCGTCCTTCAGGTCGATGGCGGGGTAGATCAGCATGACAGGCCCAGGAAGTTCTTGAGGATGGTCGCCCCGGCCTCAGCCGAGCGTTCGGGGTGGAACTGGCAGCCCCAGCGGTTGGCGGATCGAACCACAGCCGGAACGACGCCGCCATAGTCGGCGCGCGCCAAGGTCGCCGGTCCGTCGGGACAGACGAAGCCGTGGACGAAATAGGCATAGGCGCCGTCGGCGACGCCCTCCAGCAAGGCGTCGTCGCGGTCGCGCGTCAACCGGCTCCAGCCCATGTGCGGCACCGGCAGATCGCCCTCAGGCTTCAGCCGGGTCACCGCGCCGGGAATGAGACCCAGCAGATCGACGCCGTCGCCCTCGTCGCTCGATCCGAACAGCAGTTGCTGACCCAGGCAGACACCCAGCAGGGGGCGCGGGAAGGCGCGGATCGGCGCGATCAGACCCAAGTCCGACAGGCGCTTCATGGCGTATCCGGCCGCGCCTACGCCAGGCAGGATCACCCGTTCGGCCTCGGCGATGACGGCGGGATCGTCGGTCAGGCGAACGGCCGCGCCCAGCCGCTCCAGCGCGAACTGGACCGAGGCGACATTGCCGGCGCCGTAGGCGATGACGGCGACCTCGGTCACAGCACACCTTTGGTGGACGGCACGGCGTCGCCCTCGACGCGGATGGCCTGGCGCAGGGCGCGGCCGAAAGCCTTGTAGACGGCTTCGGTCTTGTGATGGTCGTCCTGGCCCGTGACCTTGATGTGGACAGCCGCGCCCATGGCCTCGGCCAGCGACCGGAAGACGTGGGCGGTCAGGTCGGTGCGGTAGTCGCCGATGAAGGGCGTCTCGAAGGTGCCCTCGAACAGCGGATACGGGCGGCCGGAAAGATCGATCGAGACAGTCGCATTCGCCTCGTCCATCGGCAGGACGAAGCCGTAGCGGGCGATGCCCTTGCGCTCGCCCAACGCCTGTTTCAACGCCTGCCCCAGGGCGATGGCGCTGTCCTCGATCGTGTGGTGCGGATCGGTGTGCAGGTCGCCTTCGCATTGCAGACGCAGGGAGAAGCCGCCGTGGGCCGCGATCTGCTCCAACATGTGATCGAAGAAGCCGACGCCGGTCTCGATTTTCACCGGGCCGGGCGCATCCAGATCGACGGCGCAGACGATGCGGGTTTCCTTGGTGTCGCGCACGGCCTGACCAACGCGGGCGGGCCGGCGCTTGGCCGGCGTCAGGCCGAAGGCGGCGAGCAGCCGGTCGTTGACCTCGGACTTGATCGAGATGGGCAGTCGCAGACGCTCGCCGGACAGATCGGCCTCGACGCCATAAGACTTCAGACCGGCCAGGGCGGCGGCAGGCTCTTCGGGGCGCGCCATGATGATGGGACCAACGCCCGGTTCGACCGGCATCTGGCGACCCAGCTCGCGCACGACCCGTTCGCGCTCGCGCCGGACCGAGGCGATCCGCTCGGCGGTCTCGATCATCCGCGACGGATCGAGCGCCTGCATCGCCAGCCGAACCAGCGGTTCGGGCAGGGCGTACGGCTCCAGAACCGAGGCGAGGCGAGCCAGTGTCGGGGCCTGGGCGATGGCGGCGCCCACGCGGGCGCCGGCCAAGCCATAGGCCAGGGACAGGCTGCGCAGCACGATCAGGTTCGGCTGATCGGCGACGACGGTCACGGCCGAGACGCTGTCGGAGAACTCAATCAGCCCCTCGTCCACCATCAGCAGCGCGGGGGAGACGCGGGCGGCCATTTCGCCGACGGCCTCAGGCGAGCCAAGCGCTCGGATCACGACGACGGCAGGTTCGCCCTTGTTCGGATAGATGGCGGCCAGGCTGTCGTAGGGCTCGGCCTTCGGGGCCTCGACCGATCCCCCGTCGCGAGCGGCGAGGCGCCAGGCCAGTTCCAACCCGTGGGTCAGGCCGCGCACCGGCAGCACCTGTTCGGCAGGGACGCCATAGACGGCGGCCATGCGTGCGGCGAGGGCGGAGGTGTCGTCGGGATAGCGATCCAGACCTTCGCCGCCGGAAACCAGCGGCGGATAGGGAGCGGGCAGGGTCATCCTTCGGCCCTCAGGTCGGCGGCGCGGGCGTGGGCTTCCAGTCCCTCCATCCGGGCCAGACGGGCGGCGATGGGCGCAAGCTGACGGGCGCCGGCCTCGGTCACCAGCTGGACCGACATGGTGGTCATGAAGCTGGCGGTGGTGACGCCGCCCAGGGTGCGGGCGCCCCCGTCGGTCGGCAGGACGTGGCTGGGACCGGCGGCGTAGTCGCCCAGGGTCTCGGCGGCGAACCGGCCGACGAAGACGGCCCCGGCGGCCTTGACCGAATCGACCAGCGGCTCGGGATCGTCGATCTGGATCGCCAGGTGTTCGGGGCCATAGAGGTTGGCGACTTCTGCGGCGGCGTCGAGGTCGCGGACCAGGATGGCGCGGGCTTCGTTCAGCGAGGCGCGGGCGATGGCTTCGCGCGGCAGGGTCGCGACCTGCACCTCCACCTCGCTCAGGATGTAGTCGATGGTGGCGCGGCTGGTGGAGACCAGCAGAACCTGCGCATCCGCATCGTGCTCGGCTTGGCTGAGCAGGTCGGCGGCGGCGATCTCGGGCGCGGCGTCGCGATCGACGATGACCATCAACTCCGACGGGCCGGCCGGCATGTCGACGGCGGGACCGCCTGGCAGGGCGCTCGCCTGCTTCTTGGCCTCGGCCACATAGGCGTTGCCGGGTCCGAACAGCTTGTCACAGGCCGGAATGACCGCGTCCTCCATCTCGACGCCGAAGGTCAGGGCGGCGATGGCTTGGGCCCCGCCCATCAACCAGATGGCGTCCAGCTCCGCCTCTGCGGCGGCCAGGATCATGGCGGGGTGGATGCCGCCGTCCTTGTTCGGCGGCGTGACAGCGACGCGCTGGCCCACGCCCGCGACGCCGGCCGGAATGGCAAGCATCAGCAGCGACGAAAACAGCGGCGCGGTGCCGCCGGGAATGTAGAGGCCGGCCGAGGCGATGGGACGCCAGGCCAGTTTGGACCGCACGCCGGGCGTCGTCTCGATAAAGGGAGTGTCCTCGGGCCGGGTCGCCTGGTGGAAGACGCGCACATTGTCGGCCGCCATGCGCAGGGCGCGCACGTCGCCGGGCGGCAGGGCGTTGCGCGCCTCGGCGACGGCCTCGGGCGTGATGGCGATGCGACGGGGCGGCGCCTTGTCCAGCTTCAGGCACCAGTCGGTTACGGCCGCGCCGCCGCGCTGGCGCACGTCGTCCAGGATGGTGCGCACGACCTCGGTCACGTCGCCGGCGGTGCGTTGTGCCGGGCGGGCGAGGGCGGCCGTCTTGCCGGCGGCGTCGAGGGAAGACCAGTCGATGCGTTTCATCACATCATCTTCTCGATCGGCAGGACCAGAATGGCCGAGGCGCCGGCGGCCTTCAGCTTCTCAAGCGTCTCCCAGAAGACGGCCTCCTGACAGACGGCGTGGACGGCGACCGCATCGTCGCGACCCATCAAGGGCATGACGGTGGGCGAGCCGGCGCCGGGCAGGATGGCGGTGATCTCGTCCAGGGCCGAGCGCGGGGCGTTCAGCATGACGTATTTGGCGCCTTGCGAGGACACGACGCCCGCCATCCGCTCGATGACGCTGTCCAACAGCTGCTGCAAGGCGGGCTCGGGCGCCACGGGCGACTGGATCAGCACGGCCTGGCTTTCCAGAACCGTATCCTTGGCCCCCAGGCCGTTGGCCTCCAGCGTCGCGCCGGTCGAGACCAGGTCGCAGATGGCGGCGGCCAGTTTCAGCCGGGGCGCGACCTCGACGGCCCCGCGCATCACCACGATGTCGGCCTTGACCCCGCGTTCGTCGAGGAAGCGGCGCAGGATTTTAGGATAGGAGGTGGCGATGCGCAGCCCGTCCAGCGAGGCTGGACCGTCATAGGCAAGCGTCGGAGGCGTGGCGATCTTGAGCGTGCAGCGACCGAAGCCCAGCGGCATGACGATCGAGGCGTTGGGCCCGCCGTTGCGGCCCTCCTCCAGCACGTTCTCGCCGACGATGCCCAGGTCGCAGACGCCGTCCGCCACGAAGGTGGGAATGTCGTCGTCGCGGACGCGCAGCAGGTCGATCGGATAGTTCTCGACCCGGTACAGCAGGTCGTTGTGACCCTTGACCCATTTCAGGCCCGCGTCGCGGATCAGGTCGAGGCTGCGGTCGGCCAGACGGCCAGATTTCTGGACGGCGATGCGAAGCCGGCCCTGCACGGTGCTCATATTCGGATACTCAGTTCTTGTTCTTCAGGCGGTCCAGGGCGAGGCGATAGCCCTGATGCGGCATGTCTTTCAGATAGCGGGCGACGCGAACGACGGTGGTGGGGCTGGCATGGGCCTCTGCGGCGATCTCGCGATAGGATTTGCCGCCGGCGTCGAGCAGGCGCGCGACCTGCCAGCGCTCGGAGAAGGCGCGCAGTTCCGCAGGCGTGCAAAGATCGGCCAGAAAGGCGTCGATCTCGGCGCGCGTCTGCATCGACAGCAAGGCGTCATGCAGGTCGTCACGGGCGGGCGGGGTCGTCATGCGCGTTCCACTATGCTGTAACGGTGGAACGGTCAAGAGGTGGTGAGACGTGACGCGTGACTTGTGATTGAAAGGGCAGACGTCATTCACGGCTCACGATTCACCAATCACGACTTACACCCGCCCGCGCACCGCTCTATCTGTCCGCCCATGACCAAGGTTCTCATCATCGGCGCCGGGCACGCGGGCGGCTCCGTCGCGGCCTTCCTGCGGCAGTATGGGCATGAAGGCCCCATTGTGCTGGCGGGCGAGGAGGGTGCGCCGCCGTATCAGCGGCCGCCGCTGTCCAAGGCCTGGCTGAAGGGCGAGGCGGATCTGGAGGCGCTGCTGCTGCGGCCGCTGAGTTTCTATGCCGAGCAGAACATCGACTTCCGGGCCTCGATGGTCGCCGTGGCGGTGGATCCTGACGCGAAAACGGTCGTCTTTGATGACGGGTCGTCCGAGACCTACGACATCCTTGTGCTGGCGACCGGTTCGATGGCGCGCAAGCTGCCGGTTCCGGGCGGGGATCATTCCGATCTGCTGGAACTGCGCACGATGAAGGACGCCGAGCGACTGAAGGCGGTTCTCGGGCCCGGCAAGCGTCTGGCTGTCGTCGGCGGCGGATATGTGGGGCTGGAGGCGGCGGCGTCGGCGCGGGCCTTGGGCGCCGAGGCGGTGGTGATTGAGCGCGCGCCCCGCGTGCTGGCGCGGGTGGCGTCCGAGACCCTGTCGGCCTTCTTCACGGCGCAGCACCGGGCGCACGGCGTCGAAATCCTGACGAACGCGGAGGTGGTCGCCGTGGCCCGCGACGGCGTGACCCTGGCCGACGGATCGGTGGTGTCGGCGGATGCGGTGTTGGTGGGGGTCGGCGCATTGGCTTGCGACGCCTTGGCGCGATCGGCCGGCCTGACCTGCGACGACGGCGTGGTGGTGGACGCTGAGGCGCGCACCAGCGACCCGGCGATCTTCGCCATCGGCGACATGACGCGACGACCCATTCCGGTCCACGGCGGCGTGCATCACCGGTTGGAAAGCGTGCCCAACGCCCTAGAGCAGGCCAAGCAGGCGGCCGCAGCCATCGTCGGACGGGCCGGACCGACGCCGGAAGTGCCGTGGTTTTGGTCGGATCAGTATGACGTCAAGCTTCAGATCGCCGGCCTGCCGTTCGACGCCGACCGACAGGTGGTGCGCGGCGACCCGACGGCGTCGGGCTTTGCCGTCTTCCATCTGAACGGCGACCGCATCGTCTGCGTCGAGGCCGTCAACGCTCCGCCCGAGTTCATGGCCGGCAAGCAGTTGATCGCCAAGGCGACGCCTGTGGACGTGGACAAGCTGGCCGATCCGGCGGTGTCGATGAAGGCGGTGGCGGCGGACTAATTTGTCTCCTCCCCACTTGTGGGGAGGGGGACCGCGCAGCGGTGGAGGGGTTCTTGAAGTCTCACAGGCGCAAGTGATGCGGTGAAGAACCCCTCCGTCACGGCGCAAGGTGCGCCGCGCCACCTCCCCGCTCCACGGGGAGGAGACAACGTCGCCGCAGTGCAACAAAACTGTTGCGCTTTACGTTCGTGACCGTTCAAGCTGCGACTTCAACGCGGCGGGGGCGGATGACGAGAGCTTTCGACGAAATGAACGGCGGCGGATCGGGTGCGATCCGCGACAGCTACAAGACGCTGGCGGCGTGGCTGGAAAACGCGCCGGCCGATCTGCTGCAGGCGCGCTCGCGCCAGGCGGAGCTGTTCTTCCGCCGCATGGGCGTGACCTTCGCCGTCTATGGCGACGAGGAATCCAACGAACGGCTGATCCCCTTCGACGTCGTGCCGCGCATCATCGGCGCGGACGAGTGGGGCGGTCTGGAAAAGGGGCTGAGGCAGCGGGTCACCGCCATCAACGCCTTCCTCAAAGACATCTATGGGCCGCAGGACTGCATCAAGGCGGGCATTGTCCCGGCCGATCTGATCCTGACCAATCCGCACTATCGGCCGGAGATGCAGGGGCGTCGTCCGCCGGGCGACGTCTGGTGCCATATCTCGGGCGTCGATCTAGTGCGCACCGGTGAGGACGGCTTCTATGTTCTCGAAGACAACTGCCGCACGCCGTCGGGCGTCTCCTATATGCTGGAGAACCGCGAGATGATGATGCGGCTGTTCCCCGACCTGTTCGCGGAACACGCCGTGCGTCCCGTCGAGATCTACACCGACATGCTGCTGCGCTCGTTGCAGGCCTCGGCGCCGGCAGGGGCGGGGGCGGATCCGACCATCGTCGTGCTGACGCCCGGCCCCTTCAACTCGGCCTACTATGAGCACAGCTTCCTGGCCGACAAGCTGGGCGTCGAGCTGGTTCAGGGCACGGACCTGTTCGTCAATGACGACACGGTCTTCATGCGCACGACCGAGGGGCCCAAGCGCGTCGATGTCATCTATCGCCGCATCGATGACGACTTCCTCGATCCCCTGACCTTCATGCCCAACTCCACCATTGGGGTGCCGGGGCTGATGTCGGCCTATTTCGCCGGGCGGGTGACCCTGGCCAATGCGGTGGGGACGGGCGTAGCCGACGACAAGGCCGTCTATACCTACATGCCCGAGATCATCCGCTTCTTCACGGGCGAGGACGCGATCCTGCAGAACGTGCCGACCTGGCGCTGTCGCGAGCCGGACGCCCTGAAGGAAGTGCTGGATAAGCTGCCGGAACTGGTGGTCAAGGAAGTCGGCGGATCGGGCGGTTACGGCATGCTGGTCGGGCCGACCTCGACCAAGGCCGAGATCGAGGATTTCCGCGCCAAGCTGATTGCCGATCCCGACGACTTCATCGCCCAGCCGACGCTGAGCCTGTCGACGGCTCCGACGCTGAACGGCGGCGCCCTGTCGCCCCGCCACGTCGACCTCAGGCCCTTCGTCCTGTCCAGCCCGGCCGGCGTGCGCGTCGCGCCCGGCGGTTTGACGCGGGTGGCGTTGAAGGAAGGGTCGCTGGTAGTGAACTCCAGCCAGGGCGGCGGAACCAAGGACACCTGGGTGCTGGACAACTGATGCTTTCACGCACTGCAGACAGCCTCTACTGGACCGGCCGCTACATGGAGCGGGCGGACTTCCTCGCCCGCATTCTGGAGGCTGCGATCCGTCTCGCCGCCCTGCCGGCCAAGGATCAGGCCGCGGTGACCGCCTGGGCCGGGGCCATCGCCTCGTCGGGGGTCAAGGCCGGCTTCGACGCGACCGGACGCACCGTGTCGGAAAAGTCCGTGCGGGAATATCTGGCCTTCGGCTTCGACAATCCGACCTCGATCAAGGCCTGCATCACCAAGGCGCGGACCAATGCGCGCTCGGTGCGCACCGCCCTGACCATCGAACTGTGGGAGGCGATCAACGGCGCTTGGAACGGTCTGAACGAACTGGGCGAACCGACCAAGCGCGACGACTTCACCAACTTCCTCGACTTCGTGAAATCGACGTCCCTGGCGGTCGAAGGCGCCTCGTCGCGGACCATGCTCAGGAACGACGCCTACTGGTTCCTGCGATTGGGCATGGCGATCGAGCGGGCCGACAACACCGCGCGCCTGCTGGACGTAAAATATCATCTGCTGCTGCCGCCCGGCGAGCGGGTGGGGGGGCAACTGGACTACTTCCAGTGGACGACCCTTCTGCGCGAGGTTTCGGCATTGACCGCCTATCGCTGGGTTTACCGCGAAAGCGTGCGGCCTTGGCTGGTGGCGGACCTGCTGGTGCTGAACCGCCAGATGCCGCGCTCGCTGGCCTCATGTCAGGGCATGATCGTCAGCTATCTGGAGAAGCTGGCGACCGACTACGGTCGGCGCGGCCCCGCGCAACGGCTGGCCTCCAACCGCCTCAGCCAATTCAACGAGGCCAAGATCGAGGACATCTTCCAGTCCGGCCTGCACGAATACATTCAGGGCTTCCTGAACGAGAACAACGCCTTGGCCGCGGCCGTCCACGAACAGTATCTGGTCTGACCATGCGGATCCGGATCGATCACTCCACCCGCTACGCCTACGCCCGGCCCGCGCGGTTCATCATCCAGATGCTGCGCCTGACGCCCAAGTCGTGTGAGAGCCAGCAGGTCCGCGACTGGCGGATCGAAACCGATGTGGACGCCCGGCTGCGGCGCAGCGAGGACGCGTTCGGCAACATCGTTCACAGCCTCTACACCGAGCGGCCGACCGACGCCCTGACCATCCGCGTCACCGGCGAAGTCTCGACCGTAGAGACGGGCGGCGTCGTGAAAGGGCAGGCCGAACGCCTGTCGCCCATCGTCTATCTGCGCGACACCCCGATGACCAAGGCCGACGCCGGTATCGTCGATTTCGCCCGCTCTATTCCTGAGGGCGCGACGCTGGGCCGGATGCATCAGTTGATGGGCGCGCTGAAGGATACGGTGGCGTTCGAGGTCGGCTCGACCTCCGCCTCCCACACCGCCGCCGAAGCGTTCGCCCAGAAGCGCGGCGTCTGTCAGGACCATTCGCAGATCTTCATCTCGGCCGCGCGCCTGCTGGGCGTGCCGGCTCGCTATGTCTCGGGCCACCTCAGCCGTCAGGACGGACGCCACGATCAGGACGCCGCCCACGCCTGGGCCGAGGCCTGGGTCGAGAATCTAGGCTGGGTCGGGTTCGATCCGGCTAACGGCATCTGCCCCACCGAACACTATGTTCGGGTCGCGGTCGGCCTGGACGCGCGCGGCGCCACCCCGATCCGGGGCACGAGCTATGGCGGCGGCCAGGAGCAACTGACCGTCGCCCTGAATGTGCGGCCGGTGCAACAGAGCCAGCAACAACTGCAATCCAGTGGATGGCCCCGATAGGCATGACGCGCGAATCTGTTAGCGTCTGGGGATTCGCAACGCGGGGAGCGAATAGAGCGAAGTGACCTATTGCGTAGGCATGCTGGTGGACGACGGGTTGGCGATGATCGCCGACACGCGCACCAATGCGGGCGTGGACAACATCTCGTCCTATCGCAAACTGCACATCTACAAGTCGCCGGGCGAGCGGATCCTGGCGGTCGCGACGGCGGGCAATCTGTCGGTCACCCAGACGGCGCTGGCCATGGTCGCAGCCGGGGTCAAACTGCCGGACTCCACCGAGCTTGAAACGCTCCAGACCGCCCCGACCCTGTTCCGCGCCGCCCAGCTTCTGGGTCACGCTATGGCCAGCGTGCGCGCCAGCATCAATACCCCGCCGACGCCGACCGCAGACGGGTTGAACGTCACCGCCTCCATGCTGCTGGGCGGTCAGATCGCCGGCGGCAAGATGGGGCTGTATCTGATCTACGGGCAGGGCAACTTCATCGAGTGCGGGCCCGATACGCCCTATCTGCAGATCGGCGAGCTGAAATACGGGAAGCCCATTCTGGATCGCGCCCTGCACAGCTCCACCTCCCTGTCCGAGGCGGTGAAGCTGGGACTGATCTCGTTCGATTCGACCATCCGCTCGAACATCGCCGTCGGCCCGCCGCTGGACCTGATCGTCATGCCGCGCGACCAGCTGACGGGCACGGCGCGTCGCATCGAGGCGGATGATCCCTATTTCCGCGACCTGGGCCGGCGTTGGTCCGAAGCCCTGGCCGCCGCCCACCGCGCCATGCCTGATCCGACCTGGCTCGATATCGACACGTCGGCGCCTCAGAGGAGCATCAGCGCTGTCGGCTAATTAAGATTGCGATTTGTTCGCAATTGTCTTGTGCCTTCCTGTGGAGCTGGTTATTGCGAGCGCATCGCAAAATCAGACCAAAAGGTCGCAAGACTATGTCCGAATCCCGCGCCGCCGCGCTCCGCTCGCTTCTGTTCGCCTCCAGCGCCGCCGGCATGCTGGTCGCTGCCCCCGCCATCGCCGCTGACGTGACCGCCGAGGACGGCGTGGTCGTCACGGCCGACCAGTCCCAGCCCGCCAATCTGGGCACGATCGACGTCAACGGTCAGTTCAAGAAGCCGGCTCCTGTCAGCCCCGAGTTCGTCGCGCCCCTGGTGGATACCCCGCGCGCCGTGACGGTCATCCCCCAGGCCATCATCGAACAGACCTCGGCCTCGTCCTTGCAGGACCTGCTGTCCAACTCCCCCGGCATCACTTTCGGGGCAGGCGAGGGCGGTCAGCCCTTGGCCGATCGTCCCTTCATCCGGGGTCAGTCGTCGGGCAACAACATCTTCGTGGACGGCATCCGCGACACGGGCGGCCAGCAGCGCGAGGTCTTCAACCTGGAGCAGGTCGAGGTCATCAAGGGGCCGGACGCCGTCTATTCGGGACGCGGTTCGGGCGGCGGCAGTATCAACCTGGCCTCCAAATCGCCCAAGCTGAACGCCTTCACCAATGTCAGCGCGGGCGCGGGCACCGACGGCTATCTGCGCGGCACGGTCGACGCGAACCTGCCGCTGGGCGAGACCGCCGCTCTGCGCATCAACCTGATGGGCGCCCAGGGCGACGTCCCCGGTCGCGACGCCGTGGACTACGATAAATGGGGTGCGGCCATCAGCCTGGGCGCCGGTCTGGGCACGCCGTCGTCGATGGTCTTCAGCTACTACCACCTGACGAGCGACCAGATGCCCGACTACGGCATTCCGTTGTTCACCAAGATTCAGTCACGCACGACCGACAGCGGCGTTCTGGATGTGCCCTATGACAGCTTCTATGGGCTGAAGGCGCGCGACTACCTGACCAATGAGGTCGATGCGTTCACCTTCAAGGCCGAGCATCGATTCAGCGATTTCGCCACGATCCGCAACGTCAGCCGCTATTCGCAGACGCTGAATGACTACATCGTCACCAACCCCGGCGACGGCGGCTATGTCGGACGCGCGGCGGACGGGACTTATTGGATGAAGCGGGGCACCAAGACCCGCTGGAACCCGGTCACCACACTGGCCAATGTGACGGATGTCTTCGGGCAGTTCGCCACCGGGTCGATCAAGCACAGCTATGACGTCGGCGTGGAGCTGTCGCGCGAGCACAACAAGAACGCCTCCTATTCGACCTACACCACCTCGGGCTCGGCCTGTCCGACCGGTCTGACGACCGTCACCGGGTCGTATCCGACCGCGGCCGGGGCGCTGGGTGCGGGAGACTGCACACCGGTCTATAATCCCAATCCCGAAGACGCCTGGACCGGCGTGATCAATCGCGGCCCGACCAGCTCGAACACGACCGAAGCCATCGGCGTCTACGCCAACGACAGCATCACCCTGAGCGAGCGACTGATCCTGAACCTGGGCGTTCGCTGGGACCAGTATTCGGTCAAGAGCGTGAATGCGACCGCGACCCAGTCGGCCGGCGTCTGGACCACGACGGGCTACACGGCCGTTCCGGAGCAGACCTGGGAGTTCACCAACTATCAGGTCGGTTTGGTGTTCAAGCCGACGCAGAACAGCAGCGTCTATGTGTCCTGGTCGACCTCTTCGACGCCGCCGACCATTTCGGCGGGCGACCAGAACGCCTCGGGCGGTACGGGCACGGTCGATGGCGTCGCCAACACCGTTCTGGATCCGGAAGACACCGAAAGCTTCGAGGTCGGCGCCAAGGCCAATGTCTTGAACGACCGTCTCGCCCTGTCGGCGGCCGCCTTCCACCTGACCCGCAAGAACGCCCTGATCCTGGTCGAGCCCAACATCTTCCGTCAGGAAGGCGAGGTTGAGGTCAACGGCTTTGAACTGGGCGTGTCGGGCAGCATCACGCCGAAATGGACCGTGTTCGGCGGCTATACCTACATGGACTCCGAACTGACCAAGGCGGCCGTTGTCGTGTCGGGCACGCCGCCGGTCGCCAGCGCCAATCCGCTGCAAGGCCTGCCGCTGGCCAATACACCCAAGCACAGCGCCAGCCTGTTCACCACCTATCGCGTCTTGCCCCGGCTGACGGTCGGCGGCGGCGTCTACTACACGTCCAAATCTCTGGGCGGGAACCAAGGCGGCGCGGGCGGCGGGAACAACCGCATCTATGCGCCCGAATGGACCCGCGTGGACGCCTTCGCCGCCTATGATCTGACGGATCGCGCGACGCTTCAGCTAAACGTCAAGAATGCGACGGACGAGGAATACATCATGCGCACCAACGGTATTCACCACGCCGACGTGGCCGCAGGTCGCCAGGCCATCCTGGCCCTGAACCTGCGCTTCTAAAGGCCGCTTCCCCGGCCTAGTCTGACGGCCCCGCAATCCCCCGCGGGGCCGTTTCGTCTTTCAGCGAGAACGCCCGTGCTGCTGCAGATTCCGGAAGTCTTCTCCAAGGCCGAGGTCAAGGCTTTGCGCGCGCGACTGGACGCCGGGCCATGGGCGGACGGCAACGCCACCTCGGGCCATCAATCGGCGACGGCGAAGAAAAACCTTCAACTGCCCGAGGATTCGGACGTGGCGAAGGAGGTCTCCGCCCTTGTCGTCCAGGCGCTGAACGCCAATCCGATGTTTGTGGCGGCGGCCCTGCCGCACACGATCTTTCCGCCCTTGTTCAACCGCTACGAAGGCGGGGGTGAGTTCGGCCTGCACGTCGACAACGCCATCCGCCAGTCCCGCACCGGCGGGGCGATTCGCATTCGCAGCGACCTGTCGGCGACCCTTTTTCTGTCCGAGCCCGAGGACTACGATGGTGGCGAACTGATCATCGAGGAGATGTACGGGTCGCAGGCGATCAAGCTGCCGGCTGGCGATCTGGTCCTCTATCCGTCCAAGAGCCTGCACCGCGTCACGCCGGTGACGCGCGGGGCGCGGGTGTCGTCCTTCATGTGGATGCAGAGCTTGGTCCGCGACGACGCCGATCGTGAGATCCTGTTCCGCCTCGACATCGCCACCCAGCGCGTGGCGTCCGAGAAGGGGCCGAAGGATCAGGCGGTGATCGAACTGACCGGCGTCTATCACAATCTTCTGCGGCGCTGGACCGAGGTCTGACGCCCGAGGCGTCGCGACGTCGCTAAATGCTATTGCAACCCGTTCGCAACAATGGCACAGCGAGCTCGTGACCGAATTCGCGACACAGCGTCAGGCCGAAACCGCAGCCAAGGGCCCCAAACCTAAGGCGGCGCTGAACGGCGCACGGTCGTTCTGGCTGAAACAACTGCATAGCTGGCACTGGATTTCGGCGGCGGTCAGCCTGGTTGGCATGATCCTGTTCGCGGTCACCGGCATCACCCTGAACCATGCGGCCTCGATCCCCGGCGATCCGGTGACGGTAGAACAGACCGCGACCTTGCCGACGCCCCTGTTGCAGCGGCTGGCGAGCTTCCCGCAGGAGACGACCGATCCTGTCCCCGACGCTGTCGCGCGGTGGGCGTCCGAGGCGCTCAAGGTCGAGATCGCCGGCAAGCCGACCGAGACGACGGCGGAAGAAGTCTATGTCGCCCTGGCCATGCCTGGCGGCGACGGCTGGGTCACCATCGACCGTTCGACCGGCGAGACCCTGCACGAGAAGACGACGCGCGGCTGGATCGCCTACCTCAACGACCTGCACAAGGGCCGCAACGCCGGGGTGGTCTGGTTCTGGTTCATCGACGTCTTCGCGGCGGCCTGCGTCATCTTCGCCGTCACGGGCCTGGGCCTGATGTTCCTGCACGCCAAGGGTCGGCCCTCGACCTGGCCGCTGGCGGCGCTGGGCCTGCTGATCCCTGTCGTCATCGCCCTGATCTTCATTCACTGACGAGTTTTTCGATGCGCCTTCTTCCCGTCGTCATCACCACCGTCGGCCTCGCGGCCGCCGCTGCGCCCGCCATGGCCGCCGACCTGACGGTGTCGGTCGAGATTCCGCGTCTGAACACCGCCTCGTATCATCGCCCCTATGTCGCGGTGTGGATCGAAAAGCCGGACCAGTCGGCCGAACGCACCCTGGCCGTCTGGTATCAGCAGACCCGGAATAACGAGGGCGACGGCAAGGACTGGCTGAAGGATTTGCGCACCTGGTGGCGCAAGGGCGGCCGGGCCATGAGCCTGCCGGCCGACGGCGTATCCGGCGCCACGCGCGCGCCGGGCCGCCAGACCGTCACCGTGCCCGCCGCACGCCTGCGCAACCTTCAGCCCGGCCAGTACAACATCGTCGTCGAGGCAGCCCGCGAACTGGGCGGACGCGAAGTCGTGCGCGTACCCTTCCGCTGGGGCGCGGCCAACACCGGCGCCGGAACCGGCTCCACCGAACTGGGCGCCGTGCGCGTCGCCGTCTCTCGCTAAGGATCATGACCATGAAGAAGACGATCGCCCTGCTGACGCTCGCCGCAGCGCTGGCCGCCCCCATGGCCGCCCAGGCCCACCGCGCCTGGCTGGCGCCCACCGCCACGACCCTGTCGGGCACGGACGCCTGGGTCGGATTCGACGCCGGCATGTCCAACAAGGTGTTCGATCCCGACCACGCCGCCATGCGGATGACCGGCCTCACCATCACGGCGCCGGACGGTTCGGCGGTTCAGCCCGAGCATGCCATGCAGGGTCAGTATCGCTCCACCTTCGACGCCCATCTGACGCAGAACGGCACCTACAAGATCGCCAACGTCATGAACGGTGTGATGGCCAGCTACACCCTGAACGGCGAACAGAAGCGCTGGCGCGGCGCGGCCTCGGACTACCCGGCGGGCCTGCCCGAGGGCGCGACCAATGTTCAGGCGACCCGCACCGCCAGCCGCATCGAGACCTTCGTCACCCTGAACAACCCCACCGACACCGTGTTCAAGACGACCGGCGAGGGGCTTGAATTGGTTCCCGTCACCCACCCGAACGACCTGGTCGTGGGCGAACCCGCCACCTTCAAACTGGTGAACAACGGCCAGCCGGCGGCTGACATCGACGTCACCGTGGCGCGCGGCGGCGTGCGCTATCGCGACAACCCCGAAGAATCGACGCTCAAGACCAACGCCGAGGGCGCCTTCACCATCACCTGGCCAGAAGCGGGCATGTATTGGCTGAACGCCTCGGTCCGCACCGAAGGCCAGGGTGAAACGCTGGGTTCCAACGCCAGCTATGTGGCGGCGATGGAAGTCCTGCCCTAAGCGAAGGGCCATGTCCGACATTCCCCCCTCGCGCGGTTCACGCGCCGCCCCGCCCACGGTCAACATCGGCGACGCTGGTCCTCTGGGCGACCGCGCTGACAACCGCGTCCTCGTGCCGGCGATCGAAGGCGCGCCGCCTCGTCCGCCCAGCGATCTGATCCGTTCGCTGGGCGGCCAGACCATGGGCACGACCTGGAGCGCGCGCGTTATCGCCCCGCCAGGCGTGGGCGAAGCCGAGATCCGAGCGGCGATCGAAGAGGAACTGGCGACCGTCGTCAGTCTGTTCAGCCCGTGGGAGCCGTCCAGCGAAATCAGCCGCTTCAATACCGCGCCCGCCGGCGTCTGGGCGGTGTCCCAGCCGTTCTGGGATCTGCTGGATGCGGCGATGACCCTGGGTGACGAGACCAACGGCGCGGTCGATCCGACCCTGGGCGCCTTGGTCGATCTGTGGGGCTTCGGCCCGCCCGGACCACGTTCGGCCTTGTTGCCCGTCCCGGCCGAAGATGAGATCGCTGCGGCTGCGGCCGTGTCGGGATGGCAGAAGCTGCGGCTGAACGGCGATGCGCGCGCGGTGATGCAGATGGGCGGGATGAGGCTGGACTTCTCCGGTATCGCCAAGGGTCATGCGGTGGACCGCGTGTCCGACCGCCTGATGGCCATGGGCGCCACCTCGCACCTGATCGAGATCGGCGGCGAGCTGAAGGGGCGCGGCGTCAAGCCGGACGCCCAGCCGTGGTGGGTCGAGATCGAGCGGGTCGAGGGTTCGCCCGCGCCCCACACTGTGGCGGCCCTGTTCGATCTCGCCGTGGCGACCAGCGGCGACTATCGCCGCGCGTTCCGCCATGAGGGGCGCCTTTATCCCCACACCATCGACGGATCGACCGGTCGGCCGGTCAGCAACAATCTGAGTTCGGTCACCGTCCTGCACGCCTCGGCCATGATGGCCGACGCCTACGCCACGGCCCTGACCGTCATGGGACCGTTCGACGGACCGGACTACGCCGAGGCCGTCGGCCTGATGGCCCATTTCGTCGAACGCACCGAGCGCGGTCCGGTCGAGCGGATGTCGCCGGCCTTCGCCGCCCTGCTCGACGACGACGGAGATCGTCCGGGGTGACAGCCGATCCGCAGCGCTGGCTGTGGGCGGTCGGGGCCTTGGCGCTTTGGCTGGCCCTGATCGCCATCATTGTCTGGCGCGAACGCAAAGCCAAGGCGGCGGCCCGCGCGCGGTCTGATGCTCTGGCGGGCGCAGGCGAGGGACGGCCGGTGCTGATCGCCTTCGCCAGCCAGACGGGCTTCGCCGAGGAGCTTGCGTGGATGACGGCGCGGTCTCTGGGCGATGGCGGCGTGGGCGCGCGGGTGCTGTCCTTCGGCGATCTGGATGTGCAGACGCTGAAGTCGACGGACCGCGCGCTGCTGATCGTGTCCACGACGGGCGAGGGCGATCCGCCCGACAGCGCGGCTGGGTTCGTGCGCAAGGTCATGGGCGAGGCGACGGATCTATCGGGGTTGCGCTTCGGCCTGCTGGCGCTGGGCGATCGCAGCTATGATCAGTTCTGCGGCTTCGGCCATGCGGTGGACGGCTGGGTAAGACGCGCGGGCGCCGAACCCCTCTTCGACATGGTCGAGGTCGACAACGGCGAGGCCGGCGCCATCCGCCACTGGCAGCACCAACTGAACCAGATCACCGGCAGCGTGACGGCCCCCGACTGGACCCCGCCCGCCTACGACCCCTGGCGGCTGGTCGAACGCACCCTGGTCAATCCGGGCAGTCCCGGCGGCGAGGCCTATCATCTGGCGTTCGAACCCGTGGGCGCGACGCCCTACTGGTCTGCGGGCGACATCGCCGAGGTCGGCCTGCCTGAGCGTGATGGCGTCACGCCGGGTTCGCGCGAATATTCCATCGCCTCCCTGCCGTCTGACGGCCGGGTCGAGTTCCTGATCCGCCTGATGCGCCATCCCGACGGCACCCCGGGCCTAGCGTCAGGCTGGCTGACGCAGGCTCTGGCGCTCGGCGATCAGATCGGGATGCGCCTGCGCACCAACCGCAGCTTCCACGGCCCGGCGGACGAAACGCCGATGATCCTGATCGGCAACGGAACAGGCATCGCCGGTTTGCGCGCGCATTTGAAGTCGCGCACCGACGCGGGAGGAGCCTGGCTGCTGTTCGGGGAACGCACCCAGGCGCATGACGCTTTCTTCGATGCGGAGTTGCGGGCCTGGCTTGCGTCGGGCGTGCTGCGGCGGCTGGACCGGAGCTTCTCGCGCGATGCGGGCGACGGCCGATATGTGCAGGACCTGGTCGCGGCTTCAGCCGACGAACTGCGTACCTGGGTCGCGCGCGGCGCGGCGATCTATGTCTGCGGCAGTCTGGAAGGCATGTCGCAAGGCGTGCATGCCGCGCTGGAAAGCGCCCTGGGCGCGGACGTTGTGCTGACCCTGCTGGAAGACGGCCGCTACCGCCGCGACGTGTACTGAACCCAGTCTTTGATCGGTGCTACTGGCTCAGTCGCCCCAACAGTTCCGCCGCGAAGGTCGACAGGGTGTCGTCGCGCGCGCCCATGACGATGATCCGGTCGCCCGGCTTGGCGATCTCGACGATCCGGTCGCCGCAGTCGGCGCGCGTCGCCAGCGCCTCGGCCTGACGGCCGGCAGCGCGGACGCCGGAGGCGATGTCTTCCGATCCCACGCTGCGGTCCGTGGTGCCGCCGTAATAGACCGGCTCGGGCATCAGCAGCACGTCGTCCTCGCGCATCAGGCCGGCGAAACCGTCGATAAACTCCGACTTCATCAGCTTCAGCGGCCCGAACCCATGCGGCTGAAACAGGATCAGCAGCCGGCCGTCGAAGGCGTGCAGAGTCTTCAGCGTGGCCGCGATCTTGTCCGGGTTATGGGCGAAGTCGTCGATGACGGTGATGTCGCCGGCCGTCCCGACCACCTCCATCCGGCGACGGATGCCGGCAAAGGTCTCCAGCGCCTTGACCGCCTCGGCCGTCGGCACGCCCAGCGCCCGGGTCGCGCCCAGCGCGGCCAGGGCGTTGGCGACATTGTGGGCGCCGGGCACGTTCAGGACCACGTCGTGTTCGCTCCAGCCCTCGATCAGCCGGAACCTCATGCCCGTCGGCAGCGGCTGAAGATCATGGGCGGACAGGTCGGCCTTCTCTTCGCCCAGGCCGAAGGTGATCGCCTTGCCCGCCGGCAAGGTCTGGGCCAGGGCGGCCGTCTCGGGATTGTCCAGGTTCAGCACGGCCGTCGTCGCCCGCGCGGTGAAGCCCCCGAACAGGTCGCGCAACTCCTCCATCGACTTGTGGTCCAGCGAGATGTTGGACACCACCGCCACCGTCGGATCGTAGCGGGCGATCGAGCCGTCGCTTTCGTCCACCTCCGACACGAACAGGTCTGGCCCGCCGATCAGGGCGCTGGCGAACGGATGGTCGGCGTCGGCGAAGTTCTTCATCACCGCCCCGTTCATGACGGTCGGCTCGCGGCCCGTCTGATGCAGGATCCAGGCGATCATGCCGGTGATAGTGGACTTGCCGCTGGTGCCCGCAACCCCGACCGAGGTCGGGGCGGCGTTAAAGAGTTCGCTGAGCAACTCGGGCCGGGTCTTGATGGTTGCGCCCGCTCGCCTGGCCGCCCCGATGTCGGGCACCGTCTCCTCGATGGCGCCGGTGGCGATGACGGTCTGACCCGGGCGGGTCACGCCCGATCCGTCCTGCGGGTGCAGGATCACGCCGTGGGCGCGCAGCCAGTCGAACTTCTCGGGCGTGCGGCCTTGGTCCAGCGCCCGGTCCGAGCCTTCGATCACGGCGCCGCGCGCCTGGACGATCATGGCCAGAGGCAGCATGCCCGACCCGCCGATGCCGCAGAAGAAATAGGAGGCGTCTTGGTTCATGCCCCCTTAGAACAGGGGATCGGGCCGGTCCGCCAGTAGGGGATCGCAAAAACGACGAAGAAGACGGACGTGAACACCAACAGCTTCAAGATCGGCGTCGTCTGCGCCAGTTCGCGCTTCTCGAAAGAGCGCGCCGAGGCGGTCGAGGCCTGGATGGCGCACAACCATCCCGACCGCGACGTGGCGGTGGTGTTCCACGCCGCCTGCTTCCTGAAACACGGCCATTTCGCCGGCGACGACCGGGCGCGCGCCGACGCCTTCGTGGAGTTCGCCAACGACCCCCGCATCGACGCCATCTGGTTCGCGCGCGGCGGATACGGCTCCTGTCGCATCGCCGATGCGGTGATCCCGCGCCTGGACGCCGTCGCCGGCAAGAAGCGCTACATGGGGTATTCCGACGCCGGCAGCCTGCTGGCCGGGATGTACAAGGCGGGTTTCCAGCATCTGGCGCACGGGCCGATGGCCTCGGACTCGGTGCGCGACGACGAGACGGCGAAGGGCGCCCTGTCCTGGCTGACCACCGGGCGGACCGACTGGATCGAGCCGTCGCTGGCGACCGATCCGCGCCCGGCCGTCGCCTTCAACCTGACCATCCTGAACGAACTGACCGGCACGCCGCTGGAGCCGGATCTGTCCGGGCACGTCCTGATGCTGGAGGAGGTTTCCGAGGCCGCCTACCGGATCGACCGGATGATGTTTCACTTGACCAGCCAGGCCAGCATCCGTCGCGTGGCCGGAATTCGCCTGGGGCGGGTCTCGGACGTCACGCCAAACGATCCCGATTTCGGTCAGACTCCGGAGGAAATCGTTCGGTACTGGTGTCTGCGTTCGGGCATACCCTTTCTAGGAAGCGCCGATATCGGGCATGACGCCGCCAACAAGGTCGTACCCTTTGGTCGCCCTTAAGGCGAACGACGCGCGACGAAAAGGACACAGTCTCGCCTCTATTCGATAGGGCAAGCCCGCACGCCTCTCGACAGAACGCTGGTCCTGACCTCAGATGCCGGTCCGCGAGGCGTTAGGACTTCGTTAGCCAAGGCGTTGGGGGACGCTGCGGTTTGCGCCTTCTGCGATGCGGCGGTTCGTTCGGATATCGGGGGATGGCCGGACGAGCCGCCTGATCGTCCTTTAGCCCAACGCGCCCAGATATCTTTCCCATGCCGCCCGTCCAGTGACGGTCAGGACGACGCGGGTGCGAGGCTTGCGGCCCAGAAAACCCCGTCGCAGTTCAATATAGCCGGCGGTTTCCAGTCGGGTCAGGTGACTGGACAGGCTGTTGTTCGGGGCGGCCAAGGCGAGGGCGAGCTCGGTGAAGTCGGCGGCTTCGGCGGTCGAGAGATAGGCCATCACCCCTGTTCTTAATCGATGGGAAAAGGCGGGATCGACGCTGGGCTCGGCCGTCACCTGCGCGTCTCGCGCATCAGGATCATCGCAGGAGCGAAGGCCAGAAGTATCAGACTGGCGCACATGACAACCAAGGCGGCCAAAGACGCTGTGCCGACCCACGCCAAGGCAGCGGCTGCGCCAAAACTTCCGATCGCAACGGCGATGAGCCACCTCCGGTCGCTGGCGATGGCGGTGGTCCACCATGCTGCGCCCCATAGGATCAACACGACCGGCCAGATGACCTGGGCAATCTTCGTCGCATCCGGCGCGGCTTCGTTTCGCGTAACCAGGTGGAAAACGACAAAGGTGGCGACCAGCGCGATGAAGCTGCCGGACCATGTCGCTGTAGCGGATCGGCTAAGGCGGACTCGGTTTGGACCCAAGGTTCTCCAGATCGTCCACGCGACGGTGGCGAAAAAGATCAGGTGCGATCCTATAATTCCCCACGTTCCCACGAGATTAGAGATCGGTCCTGTCACGGGTGTTCCGGGTTGCGGGAATCCTTCGATCACGAAGGCCATCAGGATGGCCAACAGTGCAAAGCCATAGGCGCCCCCGAACACGGCGATCAAGAGCAGGAAAGGGGCGGGCTGCCCGCGTCCCGCTACCGCCAATCGTTTGAGGTAGGCTAGGTCGGCTTCGTCCCTTGATGAAGAAGAATCGGTCATTCTTGGCTCTCCTGCGATATGACTACTTTAAAATATAAACTTGTCAAGTCAATGAGGGTTTTGCGCTCATTCGATTCGCTTGTGGGGGCCGCAGGGCTTAAGGATCGCGGGTGCGTTTCGACGAGAGATTCATCGATGAACTGAAGGCCCGCCTTCGGCCGTCCGACGTGATCGGGCGGACGGTGAAGCTGAAACGTCAGGGCCGCGAATATGTCGGCCTGTCGCCATTCTCGAAGGAGAAGTCGCCGTCCTTCTTCGTCAATGACGACAAGGGCTTCTTCCACGACTTCTCGTCCGGCAAGCATGGCGACATCATCTCCTTCCTGCAGGAAACCGAGCGGCTGAGTTTCGTCGAGGCGGTGCAGCGCCTGGCCGGCGAGGCGGGGATGCAGCTTCCCGCCGAAGACCCCAAGGAGGCCGAGCGCGAGCAGAAGCGGGCGGGTCTGTCGGACTGGATGGACCTGGCCCAGAAATGGTTCGCCGCAAACCTGCGCCGCACGCCGGGCAAGGCGGCGCGCGAATATCTGGACAAGCGCGGCCTGCCCGAGGATCAGTGGGAGCGGTTCGGTCTGGGCTATGCGCCTAACGACCGCGAGGGGCTGAAGCAGGCGCTGGTTCAGCGCGGCGCCAAACCCGCCGAACTGGTCGAGGCCGGGCTGCTGATCTCGCCCGAAAGCGGCGGCCAGCCCTATGACCGGTTCCGCGACCGGCTGATGTTCCCGATCCTGGATGCGCGCGGCCGGATCGTCAGCTTCGGCGGCCGGGCCATGAACCCCGACGACCGCGCCAAATATCTGAATGGCCCGGAAAGCCCGCTGTTTCACAAGGGCGCGACCCTGTATGGCCTGCCTGAGGCGCGGCGGATACTGGGCGCGGAATCCAAGAATGACCAGGCCATCATCGTGGTCGAGGGCTATATGGACGTCATCGCCTGCCAGCGCGCGGGCCTGCCGGCCGTGGCGCCGATGGGCACGGCTCTGACCGAGGAGCAGATGGAACGGCTGTGGCGCGTGTCGCACGAGCCGATCCTGTGCTTCGATGGTGATGCGGCCGGACTGCGCGCCGCCTATCGCGCCATCGAACGTTCGCTGCCGCTGCTGAAGCCGGGGCGCTCCTTCCGATTTGCCCTGCTGGGGGCCGGGCAGGATCCCGACGACATTCTGCGCGACAAGGGCGCGCCCGCGCTGCGTCAGGCCCTGGCCGAAACTCATGGGTTCGCCGAGGTGCTGTTCCGCCGCGAACAGGATCTGGAGCCGCTGGACACGCCGGAGCGCAAGGCCGGCTTCAAGGCGCGGCTGAGGAACACCGCCTCGGCCATCCAGGACAAGGATTTGGCGGAGCAATACCGCCGCGACCTGTTCGACCGTTTCGACGCCCTGTTTCCCCGCAGCCCTCAACGCGCGCCTTGGACGCCGGGGCAGGGCAAACGCGGTTTCGGCCCGCCGCCCAAACTGGGTCAGACGGCCGAGGGCGCCCAGGCGATGCAGTCGCTGTTTCGCGCCATCGAGCCGGTGCCGGCCGCCCTGGCCCACGGCGCCATCGACGACCCCGAACGGATGGACGACCATCTGGAAGAGATCGCCGCCCACGGATTCGGCGACAAGGGGCTGGATGGACTGGCGCAGGAGCTGGTTCGCCTGCGTCTGTCGGGACATAGCCTTGACTCCGCCGCCCTGCGACGCCATCTGGCGCAATCGGGTCATGATGCCTTAGTGCGCGAGGTCGAGAAGGCGGCGGCAAAGTCCGGCGCGCCATTCCTGGCCGCAAATGCGCCCCTCGCCGAGGCAAGGGTCCGATGGTCGCAGGCGTTCGACGCTTCGACGCGGGTCGCCGCGTTGGAGGACGCCTTGGCCCATGCACGTGATGTGCCTGGGCAGGATGAGGCGTTCCGCCGGCTGAAGGCCGAGCGGGATGCGCTTCGCCGTGCGATCAAAGCCGGGACGATTTGGGAAGACAGCGCGGGCACGTAACCTTACGGCACGCCAAGCATTGTATTTTTCGCCGAGGCGGACTGATCACCCTCTCGGCTGGAGACAGACTGACTATGAACGCACAGACCGAGACGCAGGACACCGAGGTTTCGACCGATGGGCCCCTGCTCGATCTGACGGACGCCGGCGTCAAGAAGTTCATCAAGCAAGCCAAGGCGCGCGGCTATGTGACGATGGAGGAGCTGAACAAGGTCCTCCCGTCCGAAGAAGTCACGCCCGACGCTATTGAAGACACCTTGGCGATGCTGTCCGAAATGGGCGTCAACGTCGTGGAGGCCGAGGAGGACGCGCAGGAGCAGCAGTCCACCGACGTCGCCGCTGCGGCCGGCACCGCCGTGGCCGAAACGCCTGCCAAGTCGGCCTATGACCGCACCGACGACCCCGTGCGCATGTACCTGCGCGAGATGGGTTCGGTCGAACTGCTGAGCCGCGAGGGCGAAATCGCCATCGCCAAGCGGATCGAGGCCGGCCGCGACGCCATGATCTCGGGTCTGTGCGAAAGCGCCTTGACCTTCGAGGCCATCATGGTCTGGCGCGACGAGCTGGAAAACAACCGCATCCTGCTGCGTGAGGTCATCGACCTGGACGCCACCTATGGCGTGCTGAACCCCTCGTCCCTGCCGGGCGCCGCCCAGCCCGAAGGCGAAGAGGAAGAAGAGGCCGAGGAAAAGCCGGCCGCCGAGGACAAGCCTGAATCCGACGACGACGATGACGATGACTTCGACGATGGCGGCGGCATGTCGATCTCGGCGCTGGAAGCCGAGCTGCGCGACGGGGTTATGGACGTCCTGAACGCCATCGCTGCAGACTTCGGCGCCTTCCGCGCCCTGCAGGACAAGCTGGTTCAGACCCGCCTGAAGGGCGAGGTGCTGAGCGCCAAGGATGAAAAGGCCTATCAGGCGCTGACGACGTCCATCTCGGACCGTCTGAAGACGATGAAGCTGAACAACAACCGCATCGAGGCGCTGGTCGAGCAGCTCTATGCGATCAACAAGCGCCTGATCGGTCTGGAAGGTCGCCTGCTGCGTCTGGCCGACAGCTACGGCATTTCGCGCCCCGAGTTCCTCAAGGCCTATTTCGGCTCGGAACTCGATCCCACCTGGACCGACCGGATCAAGGATCAGGGCGTGCGCTGGACCAAGTTCAGCGAGAACGAAGCCAGCCAGATCGCGACCATCCGCTCCGACGTCGCCGCCGTGGCGCTGGAAGCCGGTCTGCCGATCGACGACTATCGCCGCATCGTCCAGACGGTGCAGAAGGGCGAACGCGAAGCGCGGCAAGCCAAGAAGGAAATGGTCGAGGCCAACCTGCGCCTCGTGATCTCAATCGCCAAGAAATACACCAACCGCGGCCTGCAGTTCCTGGACCTGATCCAGGAGGGCAACATCGGCCTGATGAAGGCGGTCGACAAGTTCGAGTACCGCCGCGGCTACAAGTTCTCGACCTACGCCACCTGGTGGATCCGTCAGGCGATCACCCGCTCGATCGCCGACCAGGCGCGCACCATCCGCATCCCGGTGCATATGATCGAGACGATCAACAAGATCGTCCGCACCAGCCGCCAGATGCTGCATGAGATCGGCCGCGAGCCGACCCCGGAAGAGCTGGCCGAAAAGCTGGCCATGCCGCTGGAGAAGGTGCGCAAGGTCCTGAAGATCGCCAAGGAGCCGATCTCGCTGGAAACCCCGATCGGGGACGAGGAAGACAGCCACCTGGGCGACTTCATCGAGGACAAGAACGCCGTCCTGCCGATCGACGCCGCCATCCAGTCGAACTTGCGCGAGACCACCACCCGCGTTCTGGCGTCGCTGACGCCGCGTGAAGAGCGGGTGCTCCGGATGCGCTTCGGCATCGGCATGAACACCGACCACACGCTGGAAGAAGTCGGACAGCAGTTCTCGGTGACCCGCGAACGCATCCGTCAGATCGAGGCCAAGGCCCTGCGCAAGCTGAAGCATCCGTCGCGGTCGCGCAAACTGCGGTCCTTCCTGGACAGCTGATACGATCAAGGGCGGCTCTGACGGGCCGCCCTTTTTTCTTGGCAGGCGACATGGCCCGAAAGCACGTCAATCTCGGCACGGCGCCGGCCAAGTCCGACCTGCCGCAAAAGTTCTGCGCCGCCTGCGGCCTGCCGTTCGCCTGGCGCAAGAAATGGGCGCGGGATTGGGATCAGGTGCGGTTCTGTTCGGATCGGTGCCGGGCCAAAGGCGCGTCCGAAGAGCGCCGATAGACGGCTCTCCGCCTCGTGACCACGGCGGCGTAGGGAATCAGCTAAGCGTCGCGACCATGCCTTCCGTGTCGCGTATCTCTCCCGTTCTCATCGGCCTCGGCGTCCTGCTGATCCTCAGCGGCTGCGTACGGCGGCCGCCCGAGCCGTTGCGGCCCCCATCGCCCTATCCGTCGCGCACCGAGGCGCCGCTGGTCGGGGGGCTGGTGGACCGGATGATCGACGGCGGGACCCAAGCCCTGGTCGTGCGCGAAGGCGGCGATCTGGGCCGTTGTCTGGCTGAGTTGAACGCCGCGCGCGTGCGGTTCAGCCCTGTGCCGTATCGCCAGAACACGGCGACCTGCGGACTGAGCAAGGGCGGCGTGTTGGGCGCCGACTTGGGCACCGTAGCGCGCATGGCGCCGGGCGATGTGGAGATGACCTGCCAGACCGCGCTGGCGCTGAGCATCTGGCGTCGTCAGTCGCTGGAGCCGGCGGCGCGCGAGATCCTGGGCTCAGACGTCGTGCAGATCGATCACATGGGGGCCTACGCCTGTCGCAATGTGAACAACGGCGTGGGCTCGAACCGCATCAGCGCCCATTCCCAGGCGGCGGCGCTGGACTTCGCCGGGGTGCGGCTGAGGGACGGGCGGCGGATCACGGTGACGAAGGACTGGAACGGCGACACGCCCGAAGCGCGCTTCCTCAAGCGTATCCGCGACGACGCCTGCCGCATCTTCGGCACGACGCTCAGCCCCGATTACAACGCCGTCCACTACGACCACCTGCACCTGGAGGCGACCGACACGCGCTTCTGTCGCTGAGGCAACGCTTTGGCGCGGGGCGGATTACGCCCCTATGCGCGGTGAACTGAAGACCTATCAGGCCAAGCGCCGGTTCGGCGAAACGCCCGAGCCGAAGGGCGCGAAGGGCAAGCGCGCGAAGGGCGGCTTCCGCTATCTGATCCAGCGCCACGCGGCGACGCGTCTGCACTATGATTTCCGTATCGAGGCGGACGGGGTGCTGAAGTCCTGGGCCGTGACCAAGGCGCCGTCGCGCGACACGGCGGTCAAGCGGCTGGCGGTCGAGGTCGAGGATCACCCACTGGATTACGGGTCGTTTGAGGGCACGATCCCCGACGGCAACTACGGCGCCGGCACGGTGCAGATGTGGGATGTCGGCACTTGGGAGCCGCAGGAGCCGGACCTGGAGGCGGCCTGGGCCAAGGGTCAGATCAAGATGATCCTTCACGGCGAACGGCTGAAGGGCAAATGGGCGCTGATCCGGCTGAAGAGCGATCGGGGCAAACCCTCCAAACGCAACAACTGGCTGCTGCTGAAGGAGAAGGACGACTTCGCCGTGGCGGGGGAGGGCGATGCGCTCGCCGAAATCGACGCCTCGGTGACGACGGGCCGGTCGCTGGCCGAGATCGCGGATGGGACGAAGGAGTGGACGGCGTCCAAGCCGACGGGGCGTAAAGGTCCGGCCAAGCCCAAGCCCTCGAAAGCGGCGGCGAAGGCCAAGAAGCCGCCGGCCTTCGTGCCGATCCAGCTGTGCAAGGTGACCGACCATCCACCGGGCGGGACGGGCTGGGCGCACGAGATCAAGTTCGACGGCTATCGCATCCAGATCGGCGTGGGCGGGGGGCGGGCGGTCCTGAGGACCCGCAAGGGTCTGGACTGGAGCGACAAGTTTTCGGATCTGGCGGCGGACGCGGCGACCTGGCCCGACGCCGTGATGGACGGCGAGCTGTGCGCGCTGGACGACGATCACATGCCGGACTTCGGGGCGTTGCAGGCGGCCATCTCGGACGAGAAGACGGAAGGCCTGGTGTATTTCGCCTTCGATCTATTGTTCGAGGGGGCGGAGGATCTGCGTAAACTGCCGCTGTCGCATCGCAAGGCGCGGCTGCAGGCCTATGTGGACCGGATCGGCAAAACGGCCGGGGCGCGGCTGCGTTACGTCGAGCATTTCGCCTCGACCGGCCAGGCGGTGCTGGAGAGCGCCTGCCGGATGGATCTGGAAGGCGTGATCTCCAAGAAACTGGACGCCCCCTATCATGCCGGGCGGTCATCGACCTGGCTGAAGTCCAAATGCCGGGGGCGCGACGAAGTGGTGATCGGCGGCTGGTCGTCCGAGGGCGGCACGCGGTTCCGCTCTCTGCTGGTCGGGGTCAGGGAAAAGGGCGGCCTTCGCTATCTGGGCCGGGTGGGGACCGGCTATGGCGAGGCGGTGACGAAGACGCTTGTTCCGGCGCTGAAGGGCGTGGCGGCGGAGAAATCTCCCTTCGCCGGGGCGGGCGCGCCCAAGGCGGCCAAGGACATCCACTGGGTCAAGCCGGTGCTGGTCGCCGAGGTAGAGCATGGCGGATACACTGAATCCGGCTCGCTGCGGCAGGCGGCGTTCAAGGGGCTGCGCGAGGACAAGACGGCCGCCGAGGTCACCCAGGCGCCGCAACCGCCCACGGACATGGGCGACGCGAAGAAGACCACGACGACGGTGCGACCAGCCGGAAAGCCCGGCAAGGTGGTCGTGGCGGGCGTGACCCTCTCCAGCCCCGATAAGGTGTTGTGGCCCGCCGTCGGCGACCGGCCGGCGATCACCAAGGCCGATCTGGCGCGCTACTACGAGGCGGCGGCTGAGCGGATCCTGCCCCATGTGGCGGACCGGCCGACCTCGATCATCCGGGCGCCCGAGGGAATCGGCGGCGAGACCTTCTTCCAACGCCACGCCATGGCGGGGTCGAACCCGCGGCTGAAGCTGATCGACGTCAAGGCGCGCACGCCCTATGTGGCCGCCGTCGATGCGGGCGGCCTGGTCGCCATCGCCCAGTCAGGCGGGCTGGAACTGCACCCCTGGGGCTGTGCGCCCGGCCAGCCGGAAATCCCTGACCAGATCACCTTCGACCTGGATCCGGACGAGGGGCTGGACTTCGCCGACGTCATCGCCGCGTCCAAGGTCGTGAAAGCGAAGATCGAGGCGCTGGGTCTGGCCGCCTTCGTCAAGACGACCGGGGGCAAGGGGCTGCACGTCGTCGCGCCGATCAAGACCGACGCCCGCTCGCGTGTGACCTGGGATCAGAACAAGGCCTTCGCCAAGGCGGTGGCCGAGGCCATCCGCGCCGAGGCGCCGGACCGGTTCACCACGACCCTGGCCAAGAAGGCGCGGGGCGGAAAAATCTTCATCGACTATCTGCGCAACGGGCGAATGGCGACGGCGGTCGCACCCTGGTCGCCGCGCGCACGGCCGGGCGCCGGGATTGCCTTCCCGCTGTCGTGGGGGCAGGTGAAGGCCGGGCTGGATCCCGCCGCATTCAACCTTTGGACCTATGCAGTCTTGCTGAAGAAGCCCGATCCCTGGGCCGATTTCCGCGCCTCAGCGGTCAGTTTGAAATCGGCGCTGAAAAAGATGGGCGTCTAGGCCGCTGTCTTCTTCTTTGCCGCAGCCTTCCTGGGCGTCGCCTTCTTTGCCGGGGCCTTCTTTGCGGCTGGCTTCTTCGTCCCCGTCGCCGACCCTTTCAGGCTGTTCCGCAATGCGGCCATCAGGTCGATGACATTGGTGTCGTCGGGTTCGGCGACATCGACCACGCCCGTGCCGCCCTTTGACTTGGCCTTGATCATCGCGCGCAAGGCGTCGTCGTAGCCGTCTTTGAAGTCGGTCGGGTCGAAGTCCGCCTCCTTCTGCCCGATGATGCGCGCGGCGATCTCGACCATGTCGGGATCGGCCTTCACCGTCGGAATGTCGTCGAAGTATTCGTCGGAATCGCGCACCTCGTCATGGGCTCGCAGGGTATAGGCGATCAGCCCCTTGCCCCGGACTTCCAGCGCCAGCTGACGCTCCTTGCCGCGCAGGACCAACTGACCCAGCGCCACCTTGCCCTGTTTCTTCATGGCGTCGCGGATGACGGCGAAGGCCTCGACGCCCGCGCCTTTCTCGGGAACCACGAAGAAGGGATCGTCCCAATACAGTCGGTCGATGTCGTCCTCATCTACGAACTTGTCGATCGAGATGGTCTTGGTGCTTTCCAGCTTCACCTTGTCGAAGTCGGCGTCGTCGAACAGCACGTATTCGTCCTTGGACACCTCATAGCCGCGCACCAGATCGCTGCGCTCGACCGGCCCGGCGTCCGGATCGGTCGGCACCATGCGGATGCGATTGTTGGTGTCGGGATTGATCAGGTGAAACCGCACGTCGTTCGTGCTGGTCGTCGCCGTGTAGAGGGCCACGGGACAGGTGACCAGCGACAGCTTCAGATGTCCTTGCCAGGTGGGGCGGGCGGCCATGTCGATTCTCCTCGATCCCTGACAATGCGTCAGGGCGATTTGCGTTCGAACAGGGCCGCCGCCGGACTCAGGCCTTGCCTTCGAAGGCGACGCTGAAACCGCCCCACATCATGCGCTTGCCGTCGAAGGGCATGTCCATGTTCGCAAAGTCGGGGTCGTCCTGCATCTTGCCGAAACAGGCGTCGGCGGTGGCGCGGTCGGGCCAGGTGACCCAGGAGAAGACGACGACCTCGCCCTCTTCCAGCTTCACCGCCATGGGAAAGCTGGTCAGCTTGCCGTCCGGCACGTCCTCGCCCCAGGTCTCGACCTGCGACAGGGCGCCGTATTTCTGAAACAGGGGCCAGGAGGCCTCGGCGGACTTGACGTAGCGCGCCTTGTCCTCGGTTTTCACGGGGGTCAGGAAGCCGGTCACATAGGTCATCGGTCGTCTCCTCTTTCTGGATTCAAACGTCGGCGACGGCGCGGTCCAGCGCCGCTATGTCGATCTTGATCATACCCATCATGGCCTGCATGGCGGCCCTGGCGCGCGCGGGGTTCCGATCGGTGGTCAATTCCATCAGGCGACGAGGCGTGATCTGCCACGACAGACCCCAGCGGTCCTTCAACCAGCCGCAGGCGTTCTCGCTGCCGCCGTCGGCGAGCAGGGCGTCCCACAGCCGGTCCGTCTCGGCCTGATCCTCGGTCATCACCATGAAGGAGACGGCTTCGGTGAAGCGAAAGTTCGGTCCACCATTGAGCGCCAGATACTGACGACCCGCCAGCACGAACTGCACCGTCAGGACCGTGCCTTCAGCGCGGGAGGGCGTATCGACCGGCGAGCGGTTGACGGCGGTGATGCGGCTGTCGGGCAGGAGGCTGACATAAAAGGCGATCGCAGCCTCGGCGTCGCCGTCGAACCACAGGCACGGAATGATCTTGTCGCTCATGTCGCGTCTCTTTCAGCCAGCGCCGCCAGTTGATCGGCGACGGCGCCCCAGCCCTGTTCGAAGCCCATGGCCTTGTGGGTTTCGGCGGCTTTTTCGTCCCAATGCCGAGCGGTGGCGGTGTAGCGGGTTCCGCCGGCCTCGGGCTCGAAGGTGTCGATCCGCACGAAGTTCATGTCGCCGGCCTGCGGAACCCAGCCCTCTGTAAAGGCGCCGGTGGAGACCAGTTTGCGGCCATGCACCACCTCCAAAAACACGCCGGAATAGGGATGCCGCTCGCCCTCGGGCGAGGCCATTTCCACATTGGCCCGCCCGCCGACGCGCAGGTCCCAATCCACGACCGGCGTGGTCCACGGGCGAGGGCAGAACCACTCGCCGGTGCGCTCGGTGTAGATCTTCCACACCGTCTCCGGCGAGGCCTTGATCAGACGGCTGATGCTCAGTTCGCGACCGTCACCCATCACGACACCATGGCGTTGGCGGCGAAGGCTTCGGGACCGGCGGCGACGGCGGCCGGGTCCATCCACATCGGTTCCCAAATATGACCGTCCGGGTCGGCATAGCCGCGCCCATACATGAAGCCATGATCCTGAATCGGGTTTGGATCCATAAGGCCGCCCGCTGCACCCGCGCGTTCGACCACCGAGTCCACAGCCTCTCGGCTGTCGAAAGAAATGCACAGCGACATCTGCGCCGAGGCATGGGCGTCGGGGATCGCCCGGTCGGTGAAGGTGCGCCATTTGTCATGGGTCAGCAGCATGACATGGATCACGTCCGACACCACCATACAGGCGGCCGTGTCGTCGCTGAACATCGGGTTTTTGGTCGCGCCGACGGCTTCGTAGAAGGCGATCGATCGGGGCAGGTCGGCGACCGGCAGGTTGATGAAAATCAGCTGGGCCACGGCGTTTCCTCTCCTTGTTATTTGCGAAACCTGACTCCGATGCTTACAACAGTCAACTATGAAGTTAGAAAAGATAACTAATAAGGCCGGTCGCCGATATCACGACGCCTGCGGCGCAGCGCACGGACTGGACCTGATCGGCGAGCGCTGGGCTCTGCTGGTAATCCGCGAACTGATGATGGGTCCGCGCCGGTTCGGCGATCTGCGAAAGGATCTGCACGGCATTTCCGCGAACGTGCTGACCCAGCGTCTGGAGGGGCTGGAGGCCTCGGGCATCGTGACCCGCCGCAAACTGCCGCCGCCTGCGTCGGTGCAGGTCTATGAGCTGACGCCCTGGGGATACGAGATTAAGCCGGTCTTCATGGTGCTGGGCGGCTGGGCGGCGCGCTCGCCTCGCCACGACCCGACTCTGCCGATCAGCGCGGTGTCGATCATGCAGTCGTTCGAGACCATGTTCGATCCGGCCCTGGCCGGGGACGCGGCGATGACCGTCGGCTTCGTCTTCGGCGACGAGCCTTTCGTCGTTCAGATCGAGAAGGGGACGATCATGACCCGCCGCGGCCCCACGGACGCCGCCGATGTCGTCCTGACGACCCAACCGCCGCTGGTCGCCGCCTGTGTCTACGGCAAGGTCCCGCCCGCCGCCTTTGAGGCTGACGACCTGATGACCCTGACCGGCGACCGGGCCGTGTTCGACCGCTTCGCGGGCCTCTTTAACCTGCCTGAGAAGGCGCCGGTCTGAAGCTTCAGGCCAGCATGTCCAGCAGCGTGCCGGTCATGTCGTCCGCGGTGCGCAGAACGGCGGCGTTGGCGTTGAAGGCGGTCTTGGCCTGGATCCGGCCCACGGTTTCCTCGGCGAGATTGTCCAGCGGCGCGGCGGCGGTGCGACGCGCGCTGTTGTCGAACCGGTTCTGCGCGGTCGTCATTCCGGCGGCGGCGATGGCCAAACTCGAAAGGGATTGGGCTTGCATGGCGAAGCTCCGGACGCGGTGGGTTCGATCGCCAGACTGCGTCTTTCAGGTCAACGTCGCCTGAAGGAACAGGGTGAACGGCGTTTTCCGCCCCGCTTGCGCCCTTATTGATGTATAGAGCGCCATCATTCGCCCGGCCTGAGGTCTGACCTCGGCCGGGCGCGGTCGTTTCGGCGACCGCTCTTGTCCGTTGTCCCAGGTTTCCTATGCCCTTTCCCGCCGTCCATCCCGCGCTCGACCGCGCCCTGATCAACAAGGGCTATGCCGAACCCACTCCGGTTCAGGCCGCCGTGCTGGAGGCGGAGCATGCGGATCGCGACCTACTGGTCTCGGCCCAGACGGGTTCGGGCAAGACCGTGGCTTTTGGTTTGGCCGCTGCGCCGACCCTGCTGGGCGACAAGCCGATCTTCGGCCCCGGCGGCGCGCCGCTCTGCCTGGCCATCGCGCCCACGCGGGAACTGGCCATGCAGGTCGCGGCCGAGCTGCAATGGCTGTACGCCGACTCCGGCGCCAAGATCGCCACCTGCGTCGGCGGCATGGATGCGCGCCGTGAAGCCCGCGCCCTCAGCTTTGGCGTCCACATCGTCGTCGGCACGCCCGGCCGGCTGAAGGACCACATCGACCGGGGCAATCTGGACCTGTCCGAGCTGAAGGTCGCCGTCCTCGATGAGGCCGACGAGATGCTGGACATGGGCTTCCGCGAAGACCTGGAGCACATCCTGGATCAGGCGCCGGCCGAACGCCGCACCCTGCTGTTCTCGGCGACCATCGCGCGCGAGATCGCGACGCTGGCCAAACGCTATCAGAAGGACGCGGTCCGCATCGACGCGACCGACAAGACGCGCCAGCACGCCGACATCGAATACCGCGCCTACCGCATCGCGCCCAACGAGATCGAGCACGCGGTCGTCAACACCCTGCGCTGGTTCGAGGCGCCGCGCGCCATGGTCTTCTGCTCGACCCGCGACAGCGTGCGTCACCTGCAATCGTCCCTGCTGGAACGCGGCTTCTCGACCGTCAGCCTGTCGGGCGAAATGGGTCAGCGCGAGCGCACCGACGCGCTGCAGTCCCTGCGTGACGGCCGCGCCCGCGTCTGCGTCGCCACCGACGTCGCCGCGCGTGGTCTGGACCTGCCGGACCTGGGTCTGGTCATTCACGCCGAACTGCCGATGAACCGCGCCGGCCTGCTGCACCGTTCGGGCCGGACGGGCCGGGCGGGCAAGAAGGGCATCTCGGTCATGCTGGTCCCACACTCGCGCCGTCGCAAGGCCGAGCGGTTGATGGACGAGGCCGGCGTCGACGCCGTCTGGACCGGCGCCCCGACCTTCGATGAAATCCGCAAGGCCGATGAAGGCCGTCTGCTGTCGCCCGAGTTCTTCGAGGCCGACGTCTCCGACGAGGACATGGTCGTCGCAAAGCGGATGATCGCCGAGCGCACGCCCGACGAGATCGCCGCCGCCCTGGTGCGCCTGCTGCGCAAGGAACAACCGGCGCCGGAAGAACTGTCCGATCCGGGTTCGGACCGCGGTCCTGCCAAGCGCGAACGCACCGTGCGCAACGAAGACGGCACGGCGGCCCAGCCATGGCCAGGCGACCGCCTGGGCGCCGATGATGTGGTCTGGTTCCGTCTGGACGTGGGCCGCAACAAGAACGCCGACCCCAAATGGCTGATCCCGCTGATCTGCCGCATCGGCGGCATTTCCAAGCCTCAAATCGGCGCCATCCGCACCTTCCCCGAAGAGACGCGGTTCGAGGTCGCCAAAACCCACGAGAAGGCTTTCCGCCAAGCCGTCGCCGCCTCCAAGGACGAGGTGAAGATCACGCCGTCGGAAGCCCCGACGCCCGGCTCGATGAAGGCCAGCCGCTTCGCCGGCAAGCCGCGCGAGGATGGCGACCGCCCCTTCAAGAAGACCCCCTACAAGCGCGCCGATGGCGGAGAGGGCGACGCCCGCCCGCCGTTCAAGAAGAAGCCCTGGGCGCCGAAGGCTGATGGCGGCGCCAACCCGCGCTCGAACGCCTCGGGCGACAAGCCCTATGCCAAGAAGCCCTTCAAGGCCAAGCCGGGCTTCAAGAAGGACGGCTTCAAGGGCAAGCCGAAGGGCTGATCTGCGACCACTTGCCTGATCGTGGGCGGAGGCGCACCCTCCGCCCATGAGCACGCCGTCCGCACCCGAGGGCCGTTACGCCTCGTTCGAGGCCTTCTATCCCTATTATATCCATGAGCATTCCAACCGGACGTGTCGGCGCATCCACGTCGTCGGCACCTTTCTGGTGATCTCGGCCTTCGTCGCCTTCGTGGCGACGCGGAACGCTTGGTGGCTGCTGGCCATGCCGCTGCTGGGCTACGGCTTCGCCTGGGTCGGGCATTTCTTCTTCGAAAAGAACCGGCCCGCGACGTTCAAATATCCGCTGTGGAGCCTGATGGGCGATTTTCGCCTGTTCTTCGAGACGGTGACGGGCAAGCGCCGCTTCTGAAGGACCGCATTTCAAGCTGCACGGTTCGCCGAAACGGAATAGTCTCCCCCTGCGGCGTTGCGCCGCTGCTGGAGGGAGCATCATGAAATCCATCGCCGTCATCGCCGCTGCGTCCGTGCTGCTCGCCCCTGGCGTCAGCCTGGCCCAGAAGAGCGGAGCCAAGCCCGACTTCACCCTGGACCCCAACTACGGTTCGGTGCGGCTGGAGACCGGCTTCACGCCCGATCCCTGGACCAAGTCCATCCTGGCGGGCGGTTCGATCGCCGCCTCGGCCGCCCAATCGGGCTGTGAGGGCAAGGTTAGCGCTGCGCCCGATCTGCAACTGAACTTCGAAGCCGGCGATCTGGACCTGACCATCAAGGCGGTCGCCAGCGAGGACACCACGCTGCTGGTCAACAGCCCCGGCGGCCGCTGGTACTGCGACGACGACAGCGGCGGCGACCTGGACCCGATGGTGACCATCTCCAATCCCGAGAGCGGCCGTTACGACATCTGGCTGGGCACCTATAACGACAATATGGTCCAGTCGACGCTGCAGATCAGCGAACTGGGCGGCACGGACACGACGGCGGGCGCGGCGCCCAATATCGACCTAGAGCCCAACTACGGCACGGCCAACCTGCGCGGCGGCTTCACCCCCGACCCCTGGACCAAGTCGATCCTGGCGGGCGGTTCGTCGCCCGCCTCGGCCGCCAAGTCGGGCTGCGAAGGTTCGGTCAGTTCAGCCCCGGACATCCAGATATTCTTCGAGCCGGGCGACGCCGATCTGACCTTCCGCGTCCGCGCAGACGAGGACACAACCCTGCTGATCAATACGCCTAACGGCCGCTTCTATTGCGACGACGACGGCGCGGGCGGCGTCGATCCGAAGGTGACGATCACCAATCCGCAGAGCGGCCGCTACGACATCTGGGTCGGCACCTATAACGGCTCGATGGTGCAGTCGACGCTGGAAGTGTCCGAACTGGACTGATTGGCGCAAGGCTTCAAACACGAAAACGCCGGCTGACCTTCGCGGTCAGCCGGCGTTTTTCATGATCGGCCGGATCAGTTGGAAGCGGTGGTCCAGGCCGGGGGGCAACCGTCGAAATCGCCGGCGTCCACGATGGTCAGGGTGCGCATGTTCAGGCGCTGCGCCTGGTTCATCGAGCCGCGACCGTTGCCGGTATAGAGGTCGATTTTCTGGCCCTTGATCGCGCCGCCGGTGTCGGAGGCGTACCAGTAGCCGTCGTGGATCGAACCGTCGGCCAGCCGCATGCCGACCGTTTCGCGGATGAAGAGCTTGGTGCGGCGCGGGATCACACGGGGATCGACCGCGACGGTGCGCATGGCGATCGGACGGCAACCCAGCGAATCGTTGCCCGTCGCGCCGCCGCCGCCTGCGTGATAGAGGCGCGCCGACGCGCGCCAGTCCGGATCGGAGGCCATCAGCTCGGCCTGTTCGGCGTTCAGGGCGGTCTCGACTTCATCGGAACCGACGATGGCGGCAGGGGTTTCAGTCCTGACTTGATCCGCCGCTACGACGTCATTGTAGGGGACAGGCCCGCTCGTCACAGACGATACGGCAGCCCAAAGCATGGCGATAGCAGCGGAGGCGCCGATCATGAGTTTCGCTCAGGAGACACCGGCTCCCAACGCCGCCGGCGCTGGCCTTGTCGCGTTAACCTGTGGCGGAAAAGTGGCGAAACCCGCCCTGGCGCTGTCTGTTACGATTTGTTTCTAGGTTAACGCCCTGTTTTGTATAATCAATTTATCCCCAGCCTTAGCGCTTGGGGACGACGCCCTCGGGCTTCAGAACTTGAAGTTGAGGCCCGCCTGAAGCACCGGCAGCACCTTGTAATCATCGGCCTCGGCCTGAATCTCACGCTCTTCCTGATCCAGACGAGAGCGGAAGGTGGGATCGTTCGACAAGGTCCCGCCGCGGGCGTCCAGGTTCACTTGCGGCGCATCGCCAAAGGCCGCGCCGGCCAGAATGCGGAAGCCGAGCCTTCCGCCGCGCGTAAAGGTGTTGTCATACCCCAGGCCGACGAAGGGCGCGGTGCTCTCCAGGTCGATGCGGCCGGTCAATGTCCCGACCTGGGCCGGGGTGAAGGTCGCGCCGCCGACATTGACGTTTCCGGTGGGCGTCGCATCCAGATCGACCTTGCGATCGCCGAAATAGGCCCCGCCCGAGATCAGAAAGCCGTTGCGGAACGGATGCAGGTCCACAAAGGCGCCCGGCGACTTGAAGTCGATCTTGGCGTCGTAATCGATGCCCTTATAGGTCTGGTCCCGATCCCATTTCAGCACGTCATAGCCGCCGCGCAGCACCACGACCGGGCTGAGCGCGAACTGGGCCTGAAGGCCGGCGCCCGGCGTGCCTACCTGGGCGCCGACGGCGAACCGGCCGTCAGCCTGCGCCAGGGCCGATGTGGCGGGCAGGGCGGTCGCGATGACGGCGGCGATCAGCAGGGTCTTCATGGCGCGCAGGTCCGAAAAAGGCAGGGTTCTCTTAACCTTGCCAGCCGGCTCTGAAGATTGGGTTACGCCGCCCAGTCGCCGGGCGCCGTGTCGCGCCTCGCCTCGGCATCGCGCACAGCCTCCGCCGCGCGGTCCAGCACCTCCAGCCCGGCGCCGGGCTTGATCGCCTCGACCGTCAGAATGCGACGGAACGCCCGCGCGCCCGGCCGGCCGTGCATCAGGCCCAGCATATGCCGCGCCATCGCAGGCAGGGCGACGCCCTCATCCAGACGCGCGGCCATATAAGGCCGATAGCGCTCCAGCGCGGCGAAGGCGTCGGTGTCCTCAACCGGCTCGCCATACAGGCGACGATCCGCCTGCCCCAGAATGGCCGGTTCGTGATAGGCGGCGCGACCCAGCATGACCCCGTCCAGCTTCACGCCGTCGACCTCGGCCAGATGCGCCTCGGCGGCGTCCATAGAAGCGATGCCGCCATTGATCGAGATGTTCAGATGCGGCCGCTCGCGCTTCAGCCGGCGCACCAGATCATAGTCCAGCGGCGGCACGTCGCGGTTCTCCTTGGGCGACAGACCCTTCAGCCAGGCCTTGCGCGCATGGACGACGAAGACCTCGATCCCGACGGCGGCGCAGGAGTCCACCGTGGCGAACAGGCTGACGGCTGGATCCTGATCGTCCACGCCGATGCGGCATTTGACGGTTGCGGGCACGCTGACAGCCCCCTTGATCGCCGCCATGCAGTCGGCCACCAACTCCGGCTCGCGCATCAGACAGGCGCCGAACCGACCCGACTGCACCCGGTCCGACGGGCAGCCGACGTTGAGATTGATCTCGTCATAGCCGAACGCCTCGCCGACCTTGGCGGCCTCGGCCAACTGCGCCGGATCCGACCCGCCCAGCTGCAGGGCCACCGGATGCTCCAGCGCATCGAACCCCAGCAGCCGCTCGCGATCCCCGTGCAACACCGCCGGCGCCGTCACCATCTCGGTGTAAAGCAGCGCCTTGCTCGTCAACGCCCTGTGGAACGCCCGGCAATGCCGATCGGTCCAGTCCATCATCGGGGCGATGGACAGCGTGCGCGCTTGATTTATCGACATTGTGGAAGGCATCAAACAGTGGCGGATGACGTGGGCGCTCGATCAGGAAGAGGCGCTATATAGGCGAGACCGTCTTCGAACGCGATAATTCGCAGCCCTCGTGAGCCTTGGGATCGATTGGCGTCACGCAGGCCTTGTCCAATCGGCGTTGGTCAGTCTGGAACCGCACCGGCTTTCCGCCATGCCGCGAGCACCGGCAGGACGATCAAGGTCAGGACCGTTGCGGTGGTCAGGCCGCCGATGACGACCGTGGCCAGGGGCTTTTGCACCTCGGCGCCGGCGCCTGAGGCGAAGGCCATGGGCACGAAGCCGAGGACGGCGACCAAGGCCGTGGTCAGGACGGCGCGCAGGCGGCTGACGGCGCCGTGGAGCGCCGCCTTGGCCGGCGGGTCGCCCTCGGTCAGGCGTTGGCGGATGGCCTGCATCAGCACCAGGCCGTTCAGCGTCGCCACGCCTGAGACGGCGATGAAGCCGACGGCCGCGCTGATCGACAGCGGCATCCCGCGCAGCGCCAGCGCCAAGGCGCCGCCCACCAGGGCCAGCGGCACGCCCGCGAACACCAGGGCCGCGTCCTTCCATGATCGCAGCGCCAGCACGAGCAGCAGGCCGATGGTCAGGAAGACGATCGGCACGATCAGCGCCAGACGGGCCGACGCGCGTTGCAGGTTCTCGAACTGACCGCCCCAGTCGATCCAGCCGGATGGGGGCGACTGGACCTGTTCGGCGACCTTGGCTTGCGCCTCCGCGACGAAGCCGCCCAGGTCGCGTCCGCGGACATTGGCCTGGACGATCATGCGGCGCTTGCCGTCGGCGCGGCTGATCTGGTTCGGTCCTTCGCCGACGTCGAAGCGAGCGACCGAGGACAGGGGCACGGTCGGCGCCCCGGACTGGGCGTTCTCGGGCATGACCGGCAACTGCTCCATAACGGCTGGATCGGCGCGCAGGGCGTCGTCCAGCCGCACCACCACATCGAAGCGTCGGTCGCCCTCGTTGACCTGACCGGCCGAGCGACCGGCGAAGGCGATGGCCAGGGCGTCCGCAGCGTCGGAGGCATGGATCCCTTGCGCCGCCGCCACCGTGCGATCCACGCTGGCGGTGATGGTCGGCTGGCCCGAAACCTGCTCGACCCGTACGTCCGCCGCGCCCTGGATGCCGTTCAGGACGCCCGCGACCTGCTGGGCCGTGCGCTCCATGGCGGCGAAATCATCGCCATAGACCATGACCGCCACGTCCGAACGCACACCCGCGATCAGTTCGTTGAACCGCATCTCGATGGGCTGGGTGAACTCGTAATTGTTGCCCAGCAGGGTGGAGAGCCGCGTCTCCATATCCGCCACCAGATCGACTTTCGGCAGTCGCGGATCGGGCCAGTCTTTGCGATCTTTCAGGATAACGAAGGTGTCCGAGATCGATGGCGGCATGGGGTCAGATGCGACTTCTGCTGTGCCGGTGCGGGTGAAGACCCGATCGACCTGGGGCATGGCCTTCAGCGCGCGCTCGACCTGAAACTGCATCGCCTGGCTCTGTTCCAGCGAGGTCGAGGGCACGCGCAGCGCCTGGACCAGCACATCGCCCTCATCCAGTTGCGGCACGAACTCGCGCCCCAATGTCAGGAAGGCGAGGACGCCGGCCAGCAAGGCGACACCCGCGCCGGCCAGGACGCGCCGTGGTCGGGCGATGGCGTGTGCAAGAAGCGGCTGGTAATGCGCCTTGGCCGCGCGGGTCAGCCGCGTCTCCTCATGATCCGCCCTGGGCTCGCGCACCAACAGGGCGGCCATGGCGGGCACGAAGGTGAAGCTGAGGATGAAGGCGGCGGCGAGCGCCAGCATGACGGTGGCGGCCATCGGGCCGAACATCTTGCCTTCCACCCCTTCGAACATCAGCAAGGGCGCATAGACCAGCAGGATAATCGCCTGGCCGAAGGCCGCCGGCCGGGCCATTTCGCGCGCCGAGGCGGCGGCGACCGACAGCCTTTCGGCGGTCGTCAGCGGCCGCCCGGTCTCCGCCTGCTTCAGGCCCAAACGGCGCAGGGTGTTCTCGATCACCACCACGGCGCCGTCGACGATCAGGCCGAAATCCAGCGCGCCCAGGCTGAGCAGATTGGCGCTGATCCCGAAACGGTTCATCGCCGAGGCGGCGAACAGGAAGCTCAGCGGAATCACCAGGGCGGTGATGATCGCCGCCCGAACGTTGCCCAGGGCGAAGAACAGCACGGCGACGACCAGCAGGGCGCCGAGCAACAGATTGTGCTCCACCGTGCGGATGGTCGCCTCGACCAGTTCGGTACGGTCCAGTTCGGGCTTGAGGACCACGCCGGGCGGCAGGCTGGGCGCAATGGCCTTCAGCCGTTCGCCGACGCGGTGCGCCACCTCTCGCGAGTTCTCCCCCTGAAGCATCAGGGCCGTGCCGACCACCGTCTCGCGGCCGTCGGCGCTGGCGGATCCCAAACGGGGCGCGCGGCCGATCTCGACCGTGGCCACGTCGGACACTCGGATCACCTGGCCGCCCCGGTTCAGGATCGGCGTCTGGGCGAGGTCGTTCAGGTTCTTCAGCCGAGCGTCGGCGCGTACGATATAGGCCTCGCCCGCACGGTTGACGTATCCGGCCCCAGCGATGCGGTTGGCGTGCTCCAACGCCTCGACCAGTTGCACCAGTCCGACGCCATAGGCGGCCAGTCGGCTGGGGTCGGGGTGGACCGCATATTCCTTCACATAGCCGCCCAGCACATCGACGCCGGCGACGCCGGCGACGCCGGGCACGGTCTTCAGCTGGGGCGCGACGAGCCAGTCCTGAACCGTGCGCAGATAGGTGGCCTTCTCCTGGTCAGTGACGAGGCGTTCGCCCTCGGGCGTGACATAGACCGCCCCGGTCCGCGCCGCAGGGCCGGTCAGTTCCAGCGTCCAGATATAGACTTCGCCCAGGCCGGTCACGACCGGACCCATCGAGGGAGAAAGCCCCCCTGGCAAATCTTCGCGCGCGGCCTGCAGTCGTTCATTGACCAGATTGCGGGCGAAATAGATGTCGGTCGCATCAGTGAAGACGGCGGTGATCTGCGAGAAGCCATGGCGCGACAGGGAGCGGGTCTCGGTCAGGCCCGGCAGCCCCGCCAGCGCCGTCTCCAGCGGGAAGGTGACCTGGCGTTCGACCTCCTCAGGGCCCAGCGCCGGCGCCACCGTCGTGATCTGCACCTGGCGATTGGTGATGTCGGGCACGGCGTCGATGGGCAGATGCAGCAGTTCGCGCCCGCCCAGGATGGCCAGGACGACGGCCAGTCCCACGACCAGCCAGCGGAAACGCACGGAGGCGTCGATGATCCGGTTCAGCATGATCAATGTCCGTGCTCGGCTTCGCCCTTGGCCAGTTCGGCCTTGAGCAGGAAGGTGCCGACGCCGGCGATACGCTCGGTCCCGGTCAAGCCGGACACGATCTCGATCCGACCGTCCGAGGTTCGTCCGGTTACGACCGGGCGCGCACGGAACCCGCCGTCCTCTTGAACGAAGACGGACGGCGCGCCCTCTATGGTCTGGACCGCGTCGATCGGCACGACAGGCGTTCCTGAGCCCGCGCCGGCCGAAACGCGGGCGGAGACGACCGATCCCGCCGGGGGCGTCTCGCCAGCGGGCCGCGCGCGAACCACGACGACCCCGTTCGCATTGGCCGGGGCGATGGCGACGACGACGCCGGACATGACGCGCGATCCGGCGACCGTGCTTTCCAGCCTGTCGCCGACCTTCAGAATCGCAGCGGCGGCGGGTGGCGCCTCGAACACCAGTTCGACACGGCCGGGATCGGCGACGGCGGCGACCTGCAAGGCCTCTTCGTGCAGCACCTGACCCGGCGACGCGCTCAGACGAGTGACGACGCCCGCGATGGGGCTGCGCACCACCGTCAGACCGTCCGCTCCGGGCCCGCCGAATGCGCCGACACGAGCGCGGGCGGCGCGGTGTTGCGCCTCCGCACGGCGGGTCTCGGCGGCGGTGACGTCCAAGCGCGCCTGTGACACCCAGCCCTGTTCGAACAGGGTGCGATCGCGCCGTTCGGCGGCGCGCGCGGCCTGGACCGTCGCGCCCGCCGCGTCGGCGTCCGCCCTTGAGGCGGCGCCGTCCGGACTGCGCACGGTGATTAGCGGCGAACCGGCCGCCACGCGATCGCCCAGACCGACGTGGACGCGCACCACGGCGCCGCCCAACGGCGCATCCACCGCAGCCTCGGCGCCGGGCGCAAAGGCGACGCGGCCCGGCAGCTTCAGCTCGGCGCCGCCGCCGCGCTGCACGGCGACGACCGACACCCCGGCTTGAGCCGCCTCCTGCGGCGTCAGGGCGACGAAGGCCGCTTCGCCAGCTTCGTCTTCGGCGTCGCCCGCCTCGGCGTGTTCGGCTTCGGTTGGCGGTCGGTCCAGAATGCGGGCGGCGCCAAAGCCCGCGCCTAATGCGATGACCACGGCGGCGCCGGTCATCAGCCAGTATGTCTTCGAAATCATGATCGATCCTCGCCTGGCGCACGGCCGGGCCCAGAGTTCAGGACGCGCGACGTCTTCGCCACGCGCAGGGCTCAGGAAGGGCCGGACGCCAGGTCCGGCCGAGGATCAGGCTCTCGGTGGGCGCTCGGGACCGTCAGGCCGCCCGAGCGGGCAAGCGACGCTGTCGCTCCACGCCTGAGGCTGGCCGAAGACTGCGATGAAACGCGGCGTCGCCAGGTCGCTGGACATGGCGGAATGGGGCGCATGACAGCAGCCGTTGGCGCACGCCGGGCCGCAGTCAGGACATTGACCATCAGCGCCGCCGACCGTCTCGACCACCTGGACGCCGCCTGAGCCTTCTGCCGCGCAGGCATGGCTTTCAAACGCAGGCATGGCGAAGGCGACCGTCAGCAGCAGAGCACTGACGAAGCCAAGTCGACGCACCATTTCCCGCAGCGCTTTGGTCATCCGCGGCCTTCCTAACACCCTCGTCCAGAAAAGTCCTCGCTACAGATGGTCGGCTTCCTCGGACAAGCGATGGCTTGAGGTTCGACGCGCGGGCTCACCTCTGTAATGCACTGGCGAGGCTGCGGTGCAGCTTCTACAACCGTGCGACGCATCAGCAGGGGAGGCAGGTTTGCGGGGTGAGGTTCAAACGTTCGACGAGGCGACCGGATTCGGTTTGATCCTCGGCGACGACGGCGAGCGCTATTCGTTCACGAAGGAGGACGTTCAGCCGCCTTCAGTTGTCGAGCGCAGTCAGCGAGTCGATTTCATCGCCGAGACCGAAGGACGCGCACAGCAGATCATCGCCATGCGGCCACCGAGGGTGACCCCCGCGATCACTGGCGGCGCAGGCAGCGGGGTGTTCGACCTTGGTCGTGTGATCCAGCGGACCTTCGGCGCGATCAAGCAGAACGCCGCCGTCTTCTTCGGCGCGGCGGCGCTTCTGGTCGGCGCGCCCAGCATTCTGTCGGCCTTTGGCCAAAGCGCGATGTTGAACGAAGATTTCGGACCGGGCGTCTTGATGATGATGGTAGGCGTGGTGTTGAACTTCGTCGGCCTGTATCTTTTGCAGGGCATGGTGGTGAAGGCGGCCGTGAACGGCTTCAACGGCAAAACGACCGCGTTTGGCGACGCCTTCAACGTCGGGGTTCAGAACTTCCTGCCGCTGTTGGGCCTGGCGATCGTCGCCTCCATCGGGATGATGCTGGGCTTTCTGTTGTTGATCGTGCCGGGCATCATCTTGTCGGTCATGTGGTCGGTCGGCGCTCCGTCCGTGGTGGTCGAAAAGCGCGGCGTGTTCGCCAGCCTGCAGCGCAGCCGCGAACTGACCAAGGGCTATCGCTGGCAGGTTTTCGGCCTGCTTGTGATCTATGTGATTCTGTCGTGGATCATCGGCGCGGCGATCGGCGGTCTTAGTCTGGCGACCGGGGGAACCCTGACCGGGGGCACGCCCAACTTGGCTGTCAATCTGATCACCGAGCCCATCGTCAACATCTTGTCCGGGGTCGTCGCATCGGCCGGCGTGGCGGCGCTTTATCACGAGTTGCGCTCAGCTAAGGAAGGCGTCGGCTCTGAGGAACTGGCCTCGATCTTCGATTGATCGCGCGATCCGTCAGACGTCGTGCTTGTCGCGGCGTCTGACACCCATAAGCAGCTTCTGCTCCAGACGGCCACGCAGGGCGGCATAATAGGCGCTGAGGAAGTCCCGATCCGTATCGTACGGGCCACGCGTCCAGCCGATCTTTTTGGCGATGCGGTCGGCGACGTCTCGAAAGGTCTTGCGGTCGCCCTGTCGAAGCAGGGTCTCCAGAACATGCAGTTCCTTGGCGCCATAGGCGTCGAGCTGCGCCGGGGTGAAGGCGTAGGCGGCCATCCGCGTCGCCCCGTCTTCGGCCATGTCGCGGATCAGCTTGCGACGCGGCGCGCGCACGACCCAGGTGCCCCCGATCAGGTCGCCGATGCGCAGCCGATCCTTGTTGAACAGGGGGAAGAAGACGAAGATCGCCGCCCAGACGAAGGCCAGCAGATACATCCAGCCGTCGACGCCGCCCTCCTGGCTGCGGGCGACCAGGATGGACAGGGGCAGGAAAACCTCCAGTTCGCGCATGGCGTTGCGGGCGAAGACGGCCTCGGCCTTCAGCCGTCCGCCGTCGCGCGAGGCGACGCGCAGTCCCATGATCCGCTTGCCCGGCGTGGCGGCCGCCGCCGACAGCTCGAAGGCCGTGAAATAGAAGTTCCGCAGCAGGAAGAAGACGATCAGCCAGATGACAGCGACCATTTCGGCCCCCGTCACGCCGGCGACGCTGGCGCTGGCGCCGAAGGCGAAGGCCGAGGCGATGGTGAAGACGATCAGCACGCCGATGATGACGGCCGCGTCGAGCAGAAAGGCGCCGGCCCTCTGACCCGCATCGCCGATGTTCAACCGCAGGTCCACGCCCTCGGGCGTGACGAAGGCGCGCTCGGTGCGGGGCGCGATGTGATTAGCGGACATGAATGGACTCCGCGACGGCGGGGCGGGGCGCATAGAAATACAGACCCCAGATCAGGGCGGTCGCCGCCGCGACCGCGTAACGCAAGCCGGTGTCGACGATCAGCTGGCGGCCGAACCCTTCCAGCAGCCCCGCGAACATCAGCATCACCACCACGCCGCCCATGGCGATGCCCGCAGTGCGCCCGGCCTCCACGGCCGCGTCCAGCCGTCGTCTTTGACCGGGGAAGGCGACGGCCCAGCCGATCCGCAGGCCTGCCGCACCCGCCAGGATGACGGCGAACAGTTCGGTCACGCCGTGGATCAGCAGCCAGCCGCCCAGCTCGAACCCCAGCCCCCGACTGGCGAACAGGGCGAAAAAGGCCCCCAGGGTCGCGCCATTGTAGAGGATCAGCAGGCCCGTCGGCAGGCACAGGGCGAACCCGAGCGCAAAGGCCAGCAGGGCGACCTGGGCGTTGTGGGTGAACAGATAGGCGGCGAAGGCCGACAGGCCTTGCGCCCCGTCCGCGCCGTCCAGGGTGGCGCGCAGGGTCTCGGCTGAGGCGGCGGGATCGCGCCCGCCGCTGAGATCTGCCGGAACGAAAGCGTAGAACCATTCCGGCTCGTGCATCACCAGCCAGGCGCCGACCAAGGCGCCCAGCAGCATCAGGGCCGCCGACACAAGGGTCTCGCGCCACAGTCCGCGCACGGCGGCGGGCCAGTCGGTGCGGAAGAAGGCGACCAGCCGATCCTGAATCGTCGCCCGCGAGCCATAGACGAAGAAATAGGCCCGCGCCGACAGGGTCTCCAGATACTCGATCAGCCCCTGGTCCAGCGAGGTCTCGCGCGCCACCGACAGGGCCGACAGGGTCGAACGATACAGGACCGGAACCGCCAGGATCTCGGCGTCGGTCAGTTTGGACGCGGAGCCCTTCTCGGCCTTGTCCATCAGCCGCTCCAGGCGGCGCCAGTCGTCCTCGCGCGCCTGGCGGAAGCGCTGGCTCTTCAGCAGCCCGGAGGGAGGCACGTCGGTCACAGCAGATCCCTCCGTTTCAGGTCCAGATAGGCGTTGACGACCTCGATCCCGACGCGATCGGCTGGGGCATCGACGATATGCGCCCCCATGCGCCGCAACCGTCCGATCACCGTCTCGCGTTCACGCAGCAGGGTTCCGGCGACGACGGCGCGAGAGACATCCTCGGGGGCCTGGGGTTCGACGGCGGTCAGGCCTTCCAGCTCATCGTCGCGCAGGACGACGAACAGGACCAGATGACGGCGCAGCAGCCGCCCCAGCGACTCGATCATAAGCTCGGCGGCCGTGGTGTCGGTGAAGTCGGTGAAGACGACGATCAGCGAGCGGCGCTGGAGCCGGCCCGACAGGGTCGCCAGGGCCAAGGTATAGTTGGTCTCGTGCGTCGAATAGTCGATGCGGCCGACGACGGCCTGAAGGGTGCGAAACGCGTCCAGACCACCCACGGCGCCGGTGGCCACGCGCGGCTGGGAATCGAAGGCGAAGACGCCCGTCCGGTCGCCCGATCTCAGGCAGGCGTAGGACAGCAGCAGCGCCGCATGAATAAAGCGGTCGATGCGCGGCATTCCGCCGACCGGTTCGCTGGCCGCCCGCCCGCAGTCCAGCGCCATGATGACATTGTGGTTTCGCTCGGTGCGAAACTCCTTGGCCAGCAGGGCCGCGTGGCGGGCCGACTGTTTCCAGTCGATGGACCGGCGATCCATCCCGGCCTGAAAGTCGCGCAGGGCCTGAAACTCCGAGCCCTCGCCGATCTCCAGCTGGGTCTTGGCGCCGAACAGGGCGTCGCGGGCGAACAGGCGAACGGCCTGATCGCGGACCCATTGCAGGTCGGTCAGGACCGGCGCCGCCAAATCGAGGGCGAAGGTTTTCTGCTTCCAGGCCAGGCCCATCGGTCCATGCCAGCGGACCCACAAGGCCTTCAGGTCGGCTGCGCCCCGCCGGTTGGGCGTGAAGGGAAAGGCCAGGACAGCGGCGCGATCCGACACCGTCGCACGGCGCGACGCCTCGTCCAGCCCCAGCCGGGCGTCGCCGGACAGGGCGGCCTCGACGGTCTTCGGGGCCGGGCCTCCGGCGTCGAAACGCACTGTGAGTTCGGCCCGGTCGGACCGCCCGACGGCCGCGCGCACCGGCCGAGGCTGGTCCAGTTCCAGCCGGGAGCGCGAGCCGCCGCGCAACGCGTCGAAGGCGACGAGCAGCAGGACTCCTGCGATCCAGACCGGCCCGGCCAGCCAGCCCGCAGGCGTCAGGACGCCGGCCAGCAGGGCGACGGGAACGCCCGCCGCCATCGCCGTCACCGCGCGTCGGGTGGGGTAGATCACCGGGGCGCCGCCACCTGATCCACCAGGCCGGCCAGCACCTGTTCGACGCGCCGTCCCTCGATCTCGGCCGCAGGCGACAAGACAAGGCGGTGACGCAGGGCTGGGATGGCCAGGGCCTTCACATCGTCGGGAATGACGTAGTCGCGGCCGTCCAGCGCCGCCCGCGCCCGCGCCGCGACCGCCAGCATGGCCCCCGCACGCGGGGACGCGCCGGTCTCCACATCGGCGGATGTCCGTGTCGCCCGCACCAGGCCGGTGATGTAGCCGATCACCTCGTCCGTCAGGCGCACGTCCGCGACCGTGTTCACTGCCGCATCGATGACGGCCGCGTCGGCGACGACCTCGACCCCCAGCGCGATCGGGTCCATCAGGCCGGTGCGCGAACCGTGGGCGGCGACGATGGCGCGCTCCTGCTCCAGGCTGGGATAGTCGAGCACCTGTTTGAACAGGAAACGATCCAGTTGGGCCTCGGGCAGGGGGTAGGTGCCCTGCTGCTCTATGGGGTTCTGGGTGGCGACGACGGTGAACCGTCGGCTAAGGGCGTGGGCCTCGCCGTCGATTGTGATGTGACGCTCCTGCATGGCTTCCAGCAGGGCGGCCTGGGTCTTGGGCGGGGTGCGGTTGATCTCGTCCGCCAGCAGCAGTTCGCAGAAGATCGGCCCGCGCGTCAGGGTGAAGCTGGACGTCTGGAAGTTGAACAGGTTCGATCCGATGATGTCGCCGGGCATCAGGTCGGGCGTGAACTGAATGCGGCCGTAGTCGAGACCAACCGTGCGCGCGAACGTCTGGGCCAGCAGGGTTTTGGCCGTGCCGGGCGGACCTTCCAGCAGAACATGGCCGCCGGCGAACAGGGTCGTCAGCAGCATATCGACGGCCTCTTCCTGACCGACCACGGCCTTGGCGATCTCGGCGCGGATGCGCTCGGCGATCGTCTTCACCTCATTGACGTCCACGGGTCAGCTCCTGGTTCCAGCGATGAAGGGCGCCGGCGACCCGCATCAGGTCGGCCGGCGACTTGGCGGCCCGGGCCTGTTCAGCCAGGGCGGTGTAGGTTTCGGTCGCGCCGGTGGTTCGGCCGACACGGTCGAGGAAGGCGTCCAGCGCCCCCTCGTCCAGATTGCGCGGCGGCCCGATGGCGCGGGCGACTGTGGCGCGCACCAGAAGGGCGTAGGGCGCGGCCATCCGGTGTTCGCGCCGCGCCAGGCGAACGAGACCGGCGGTGTTGTCCGCCAGGCCCCGCTTGCCAAGCGCGATGACACGGCTCCTCTCGCGCGCCGGGCCGAAGCGAACGGCGGCCTGGAAACCGGCGAAGACGGCGAGCGCGACCAGCACCAGGGTCATGCCCAACAGCGGCGGTTCCAGCATCAGCCGCAACATGTTGCGGGTGCGCTGGAAGCCGTGGAGCGTCAGGTCGAACATCACGGGCGCCTCATCGGCGCGCACGATGTCGATCAGGGCGACGGCGGTCTTCGCGCCATCAAGGGTCTTCAGCCCAGCCGTGTCGATCAGGTCGGGATCGGCCAGGACATAGGTGCGCAGTTCTCGATGCATCGCCAGGACGGCGCGGCCCTGATCGTCGACGACGACCGGGATCCAGTCGGGGCCCTCCAGGGTGCGCAGCGCCTCGATCCGGACCGGCCGTCCGAACGACGCGCCATCGGGACGGCGCAAGGCGACGGTCGCGCCGCCTTTGCGCTCGGTCAGTTTCAGGCCGCTGCGCAAATCTTTCGGCAGAGACGCCACCACGCTCTGGGTCGGTTGCACGCCCACAGTCTTCACCCAGCCGGCATGGTCGGCATCCGGTATGGAGGTCCATTTGGGCAGGACGATCAACGTCGCGCCGTAATGCTCGATGTCGTCGATCTGTTCGGGTTTGGTCTGGATCGACGGCGTTAGGATCAGCAGGCTTTCGTCCGACGTTTCGGAAAGCGTCCCCCGGTTCATCACAACCGGCACACCCAGGCCACGCAGAAGGGTCGGCAGACCGCCGAAACCGGTGGACGACCGCGACAGGGCATGGCCGCCGCCGTCGTTGCCGGATTTGAGTTCCGGCGCATAGGCCGACAGGACGCCGAGCCCCGCCAGCGCAACCACGCCCACCAGCAGCAACACGATCATGGTGACCGGCGAGAACCCGCCGCTTGCCGCGCCTTCGGACCGGCTCATGCGCGCCAGCCCTCGGGCAGGGCGAAGGCCTCATAGGCCTGCCGGCAGTCGGCGAAATCCTGAGCGCCGACGGGTGCTCCGCCGAACAGGCTGCGCTCCACCATCCGGCCGATCAGGTCGAAAGCGGGTCGCGCGGCGTCCGGCAGGGCCTTCAATCGGGCGATCTCGCGGGTGGTCAGGGAAATCCGAACGGCGCGCGGCTGGCGCTGTTCGATGTCCTGAACGCTGCGCAACAGAAGCAGGTGGGCGGCGTCGGCATACAGGCCGCGTGCGGCCAAGGCGTCGGCGTCGGCCAGCAGATCGCGCGCGGCCTGCGCCTCCGGACGCCACTGCGCCTCCGCTACGATCCTGGGTTTCTTCGGTTTCGCCGGCGGGGCGCGCATCCGAAGGACTTCCCTCACGATGGCGTACAGGATCAAGCCGGCGACTATCAGCAAACCGATCCAGAAGACCCATTTCAAAACAGGCGCGATGAAATGAAGCGCGTCGCCGATCCAGTGCAACCAGCCGGGCGGCTTGATGTCGGGGCGCTCGAAACCGACCCGATCGAACTGGAGCGAACCATCCTTCAGCAGGCGAGCATGTGCCGTGGCCAGGGCTTCATCTGTGGGCGAAGCCCGATCCTGCATTTCGAAAACGCACCCCTACCCAACAGCCAAGCCATACCGCCCCGTCAGATCGAGTCAACCACAGGCGCCTGTCTGATACGTCCCTTGCTATTTTTCTCATCCGACCAGAGTGAAATCAGGCGCGGTCGTGCAGCTTCGCCTGCCAGGCCGGATAGTCGCGGGTAAGCAGGGTTTCGGGCCATTCGCCGACGTAGCGATAGCCGTTGCGGCGTTCGTGCTCGATCTGCATCAGGTCGCGCCGGATGATGGAGTCGCGCCCGATGTAGATGGGGCGGCCGTCTTCCAGATCGTAGAATCGGGCCCAGATGCGCGTGCCGGGCTTTGGGGCGAGGATGCGGTCGCGGCGGCCTTGGGCGTCGGTGACGAAGACCTCGGTGGTGTCGGCAAGCGCGGCGCTCTCCAGCCAGGCGACGGCGCCGTCCACGGCGGCGACGACCTCGAGGCTGGGGTCGGGCAGGCGCATCAGGAAGCGCACGATGCCGACGCTTTCCTGGCCCGACAGCGACGGGGGCTCGAACCGGCGCGCCCAGGCGGGGGCCAGGGTCCGGGCGTCGTGTTGGGCGCACCAGCCGGTCAGGACGCCGTCGCGCCGCACCTGGGTCTTCAGCAGGGTCTCGACCCCGCGCGCCACGGCCTGACGCGCCCGCTCGCGCCGCGCTTCGTCGACGAAGCCATAGGGCGCCGCGCCATCGCCCACATCGCGCAACAGCTCGAGCACATGGACCATGGCGTCGTCGTTATAGGTGATCTGGTCGTGATAGCCGCCGCGCAGCGGATAGAACTGGGCCCAGCCGCCGTTCGGCTGTTGCGCCGCCAGCAGATAGTCGAGACCCCGGTCGAAGGCGGCGCGGCTTTCGGCGTCCCCGGACGTGATCGTCCGCGCCAGAAAGGCCAGCGGCTGGGTCGTGCCGCCATTGTCGATCGTGTTGGTCAGCGCGGCGTCCGCATCGGGGCGGGGCGGGGCGAACAGGTCGGTGTTCTTGGGCCAACCGCCTTCGGCCGATTGATGCTGAATTATGATCGCGGCCAGTCGATACGCTTCGGCCGATCCATACCAGTCGGCCGGACGGCGCAGGGCGGCGCTGTTCCAGGCGGCGGCGGGCGAGGCGGCGACGGTTTCTTGCGCTGACGCCGGCGCTGACGTGACGCCGGCCGCGATCGCCAGGACGCCGAGGATGAGGGCCGTATGCTTCATCGAGAGCCTTTCGGGGTCGGCAAGAAGAAGGGGACGCCGATGTTTCGCGGCGTCCCCTTAAAGGGACAGCGTCCCGGGAGAAGTCAGCTGTTGATTGTCGTCATCAGAACACGAACCGCGCGCCGACGAAGTACTGGCGGCCGGTCGAGCCATAGTTGTTGACCACCGGATCGGCCTGATAGGCCCAGCGGGTGTCGGTCTGATTGGTGAGGTTCAGCGCTTCGGCGGTGAAGGTGACGTTGTCCGTCAGCTTGTAGGTGAAGGACGCGTCCACGTTCAGCGTCTCTTCCGAGCCGATGAAGTCGTTTATCAGCGGCGAGTCGCACACGCCCGGATCGCACCCGCCCGACGCCAGCGGATAGGTCGTCTGATAGGCGGCGCGATAGGCCGACGAGACACGCGCGCTCCACTTCTCGACCTCATAGAAGATCGTGGCGTTGAACGACTTGGGCGAGGCCCCCAAGAAGGGCGCCGTGCCGGTCAGGTTGCGGGCCGGGTCCAGGATGTATTCCAGCTCGGATTCGATCTGGGTGTAGTTGGCCTGGATACCGAAGCCGTCGAACGGCGCGGGCAGGAAGGTGAAGTTCTGCTGATAGGCGATCTCGAACCCGTCCAGCTTGCCGCCCGGCGCATCATTGTACTGACGCACCTGGAAGGGCAGGTCCTGGTCGATGTAGGCCCGGCGGCTGTCGGAGGCGACATCGGTCAGGCCGTCATAGGCGGCGCGCAGATTGGCGATCTGTTCGGCGTCGAAGATCTCGCTCAGCTTGCCTTCGCGCAGCACCACCTGCGGGAAGCTTTCGATCTCCTTGTGGAACACCGCGACCGACAGGATGGCGTCGCGGGCGAAATACCATTCGACGTTGAAGTCCAGGTTGGACGCCCGGAACGGCTTCAGCTTGGTGTTGCCCAGGGTGATTGCCGCATTGGATCCGTCGAACTGGGCCGGGTCCGCGCCGATGCCGACCGGAACGGTGAAGGCCGTGACGCCGGGCTGCAGAGCCGTCATCTGCGGGCGGGCCATGACCTTGGCCGCCGCAAAACGCAGCATCAGCTTGTCGTTCAGCTCCCACACCAGGTTCATCGACGGCAGGGTGTCGTTGTACTGGTTGTCGTTCTCGACCGGACGGCCGCTGGGCGAGCGTCCGCGGGAATCGATCTTGGTCTCGGCGCGACGCAGTCCGGCGTTGCCGCGCAGTTCGCCCATGAACAGCGGCACGCGGAAGTCCATCTGGCCATAGTAGGACAGGCTGTCCTCATCGACCCAGAAGGTGTTGACCCCGCCGTTGCGCAGGTCCGACAGACGCCAGTCGCCCCAGGCGTTGATACAGTCGCAGTCGAAGCCGAAGCGGTTCTTGAAGGCTTCCAGATTGGGCGCGAAGAAGCTGGTCGGCGTGCCTTCGGGCACGTTCAGCCCGTCGCCCCAGCTGACCAGCTGTCCCATCTGGCCGACGGTCGTGGCGGCCGCCAGTCCGGAGCGCACGCCCTCCAGCAGCGACGGGTTCATCGTGTCGCTGATCAGCCGCTCGTAGCGGGTGTAGTAGAAGTCGAACTTGCGCTTGCCGATGCCGAACTTGAACGTGAAGTCGTCGTTCAGATCCCAGACGAAGTCGGCCTTGGCGGTACGGTAGCCGTTCTCGGTGATGGTCCGGTAGTTGCGAATGGCTGAATAGCCCTTCACGAAGTCCCAGCTGTTCGGATTGGCCACGTCGAAGCCGAACTTCATGATCGGCATATCGCCGCCTTCGCGGTCGTCATAGACGAAGTAGTCATTGCCCGCGACGCCCTGGCCCGAATCGAGCCGGATGAAGTCGACCAGCAGGCCGGTGTTCTCATTGGTCGACTTGGAATCGCCGACCAGCAGCGACATGCGGAAGGTGTCGCTGAACTCGTGCTCGATGTTGATCGAGTTCTGACGGAATTCGGTGGTGTAGCCGCCCTGATCGACCGCCGAGCGGAAATCGACATTGCCCAGCACCAGATAGTTGGCGTTGGCGCCCGTCTCGCTCAACCCCGCATCGATCAACCGCACCGACGGCCGGCCTATGAACGCGCCCCGCATGGCCAGATACTGGGGGTGCGCGACGTAACCGACCGATCCCGGCTGGTTGTAGTAGTCGTAGACGTCCAGGTTGTTGGGATTGAAGCTGCCCGTTCCGGCGGCCAGATTCTGGTTGGTCGCGCCGGGCGCCGTGGTGAAGATCGGGGTGGAGCCATACAGCGACTGGCCGCAGTCGATCGCGTCGCGGAACTCGGTCGCGGCCTGGGTGGCGCAGTTGGCGTAGGCGGCGCGACGGTTGGCGTAGGAGTTGTTGGTCGCGCTGGTCGTCGGATAGGTCTGATAGCTGAACGCCGTGGTGGTGCGGTTGCCGTTGGTGTTGTTGCGGTTCAGGCCCACCGGGCCGATCTGATAGTTGGTCGAAATCTGCGTCATCTTCGAATACAGATTGTCGAAGTTGATCGTGGTCCGCTCGGTCGGACGCCACTGACCCGACAGGGTCACCCCCAGCCGGTCCTGCTCCACGTCGCGGTGGTTCAGCGTCGCCAGAGCCGGAATGCGCACCAGCGAGCCGCGCGTCGCGCCGCCGTTGATCAGATTGTAGGCGGCCGGGTTCGAGCCGATCAGCAGATTGCGCGCCTCCGGATTGGTGACGCGGGGCAGGGCGGTCGCCGGATTGGTGCCGATGGGCAGGGCGAAGCCCTGGTGATCGCCTGCAGCGTTGGTCCCCACGTTATTGAAGGTCGCGCCGCGATAGGTGTAGTCGAATGAGCCGACCTGACGCGAGTAGCTGTCGATGGCCTGCGTGCGCTCGTTATAGGCGACCGAGCCCAGAAGCCCGAACTCCCCGATCTTGCTGGTCCAGCGATCGGACGCCAGCAAGGCGAGGCGCGGATTGTGAGTGCCGCCGTTCTCGTAATAGGCGTCCTGAAGCGTCAGGGCCAGGCGGCGTTCCTTGAAGTCGAACGGACGTCCCGAGATCAGATCGACCGTGGCGCCCAGCGAACCCTCGTCCGTCTGGGCGTCGGCGGACTTCTGAACCTTCAGCGAGTTGAACAGCTCGGACGCGAAGGTGTTGAACTGGAAGCCCCGGTCGCGACGCAGGGCGCCGTCGGCGTTGCTGGCGCCCGAGGTGGACAGGGTCTCCAGCCCGTTCAAACGCACGCGGGTGAAGTCGCCGCCGAGGCCGCGCACCGAGATCGAATTGCCTTCGCCGTTCTCGCGGTCGATCGACACGCCCGGGATCCGCTGCAGCGACTCCGCCAGATTGGCGTCCGGGAAGTCGGCGATGTCCTCGGCGTTGATGACGTCGACGATGGTGTTGGACCGGCGCTTTTCGGTCAGGGCGCTGGCCAGCGAGGCGCGGATGCCGGTGACGACAATCTCGCCCACTTCGGTGGCGTCTTCGCTGGGAGTCTCCTGCGGCTGGACCTGGGCCTGAACCGGGGCGGCGAACAGCATGGCCCCCATGACGAGCGCGACCGGCGAGGCCGCCGCGCGCAAATATCCCGTGGGTTGAGTTCTCATCCGCTTCCTCCGTTTCGTCGTGCTCCAGACCTCTTTGCGGGCCGGATGCCGACAGTCCCCTGTCCCTCGAACGCCGAGGAACTCCAAAATCTCGTGATGAGATCGACGCGCCCTAAGCATCAATGTCACCGGTGTCATAAAACGAAAAACCGTGTTTCGCCATACCCAAACATTCGAGGCGCATCACAGCGCCTTGAACGTGAAGTTCTTGAACCGCGCCTCGCCGTCGCCGGCCGCGTAGATGCCGGGCCGCAACATCATGAAGCCGCCGCGAACATTTTGATTATAGCCCGAGACCTCCATGCCCCGGTCAAACCGCTGCCAGGTCACGCCGTCGCTCGAGGTGTCGAAATAGACGTTCTGATAGGCGTTGGTCAGGCGGATGAACATGCGCCGGCCGTGCGGATTGGCCGGACGCCCGCGCTCGATGCCGTACTGGTGGGTGACATAGCGGGTCGCGTCGAAACCCAGGCCTGCATACAGGGCGCGGTCGTAGAACAGGATCAGGCCCGCCACCGCACCGGGGTCGATCTCGACCTCGCATTCGATCTGATAGGCCTGTTCGCCCTGGACGAAGGTCAGGGGCGAACAGTCGACCGGCGCCTTGCCCTTGGCCTTCATGTGCAGCACGCCGTTCTCGCGACGCAGGCGATCCTTCTCGTTCGGCTGCGGGTCGTAGAAGCTCCACTGGATGCCGAACTTGTCGGTCGAGAAATCGTCCGACAGGGCCATGCCGTGCGGCACGGCCTCGCCGCCCCGGGGCTTGGCGATGGGCTGGGACAGGTCGCCGCCCTTCGCGCGGAACCAGCCGTCGTCGGTCCATTCGATGGGGTCCAGCAGGGTCTGGCGGCCCAGGCTCCAATAGGCGTTCTCATAGCCGTGATAGACCATCCACCAGTCGCCGTCGGTCGGGCCCTCGACCAGGGTGGCGTGGCCGCGCGACCACCATTTCTCGGCGCCCGAAGCGGTGCGGACGATGGGATTGTGCGGACAGTCTTCCCACGGGCCGTTGATCGACTTGGACCGCGCGGCGATGACCATGTGGCCGGTGGGCGGGCCGGCCGTGCCGCCGATGGCGGTGATCATGTAGAAATAGTCGCCGCGCCTCAGCAGCTTCGGCCCTTCCTGGGCGAAGCCTTCGACGATCCAGTCTTCGGGATAACGCCAGGCCTTGTAGACGCCCCGTTCGACCGGGCCGTCGGTCGCCAAGCCATCGTCGGTCAGTTTCACCCGGTCGCCGCCGTTCAGGAACAGATAGCGTTTGCCGTCCTCGCCGACGACGTGGCCGGGGTCGATGTTGGCCGGGATCTTCAGGTCGATGGGTTCGCTCCACGGGCCTTCGATCTTGTCCGCCCAGATGACGTAGTTGGAGCGGTATTCCGGGAACCGCGCGGGGATGTAGCAGTAGAACCTGCCGTCGTGCTTGATCAGTTCCGGCGCCCAGACCGAGCCGATGTTCGTCGTCAAGGCCGCGACCACCGGCTGCCAATTCACCAGGTCGCGCGAATGCCAGATGTGGATGCCCGGCACCGACTCGAACGACGAGAAGGTCATATAGTAGTCGGCGCCGTCCTTTAGGATCGACGGATCGGGGTGGTCGCCCGACATGATGGGATTGAGGAAGGTGCCGTTGCCCAGATCGGCCATCCGCTGGCCCTCGATGCCGCGACGCCATTTCATCGACGCCCATTCCCGACCGAGCGGCGCAGCCTGCTCGTTGGTCTGGGCGAAGGCTGAACGCACCGGCAGGGCAGAGGCGGCGACACCGCCCAACAGGCCGGTCAAGGCGGCGCGACGGTCGATGGTTTTCATGGCGCGTCCTCCCTCCAATCAAGGCTGGAAAACGCCGGTTGAAATCCGCCGCGCTCCGACCTGACGTGTCTCCTCTGTCTGCCGCTCTGATGACGGCTTCCGGCTATGACACCGGTAGACATTTTCACTAGATAGACATGGAAAGGTCGTTCTGACTAGAGGGTTTCGAAGCGACGCCTTTGAAGAGGCCGTGGCAACGCTCACGGCAATTGGAGGTTCGTCGGACGCTTGACGCTTAAGGACATCCCGCGCCGGATCGCGCGGGATGTCCTTGTGTTCGGCTTAGCGACGCGCGCGCAGTTCCAGTTCGCCGATGCGGCGGCTCATGTAGGCCGTGTCGTCGGACGAGGGGCTGGTGCGGCTATAGGCGGCGTCCAGGCGTGCGAGGTCGCCGGCCTCGACGCGGATGTCGGCGGCCTCGGTGCGGCTGACGGCGCCCGAGCGTTCGGCGGCGGTCAGGGCGGTTTCCAGGTTCGCGAGACGGGTGCGGGCGGGCAGGTTGGCGGACGGCGTCTGTCCGGCCGGGCCGTCGCCGACCCGCAGGTCCAGGGCGTCCAGACGCGCGTCCAGATCGGCGCGCTCGCTCGCGCTGATGGAGCCGTCAGCGCTGTAGCGGCTCTCCAGTTGGATCAGGGCCTGATAGTCGGATTTCAGGCGCGTCGCCTCGGTGCGGGTGATGCGGCGCGCGGTCACGGCGGCGTTGACGCGGGTGTCGAACTCCGCACGGCCCTGGGCGACAGTGTCCATGTCGGCATAGCCCGAGGCGCCGGCTTCGAGCGTCTGGGTCAGGGCGGTGTAGCGGGCGTTCAGATCCGCGCGTTCCTGGGCCGAGATGCCGCCGACGGCGTATCGGTTCTCCAGATCGACCAGCGCCGAATAGTCGGCGCGCAGGCGCGTGGCCGCCGAGGCGGAGACGCCGCCGGCGCGCACGCTGGCGTCCACGCGGGTCGAGAACTGGCTCTGGCCGTCACGCAACGGACGGCCGCCGCGCAGCCAGGCCTGATCCATGGCCGACAGGCCCAGACGATCGCCGAACAGGGCGCCCACGACTGCACCCAGCCGATCCTGGGTCGTCGAAGGATATTGCGTCTGGGCGACTGCCGCGCCGCCCGCGAGGGTCAGGGCGGTAGTGGCGATCAGGGCGAGGCGGACGTTGCGCATGGGGAGGCTTCTTGTCGGTTGATGTCAGCCGACAAAACGATGGTCGTCTGGCTTGGTTGCCTGCCTGCGCCTCAGTCGCGGATGAAGTGCGGCACGAAGCGCGAGGTGTTCCTGGTGATGCGGCCCGTGTCCTCGCGCAGGCTGATGCCCGCCGGTTCGGTTCCCACCACCCACGACCCGACGATCACATGATTGCCGTCGAACAGGGGCGGATCGCACAGCGCCTGGCGGATATAGCGCCCCTCGCCATAGCCGCCGTCCACCACCTCTGCGGCGCTGACGCCCTGGTCGATCAGTTCGACATTGTCGCCCTCGCGCGAGAACAACGGCTTGCGCACATAGGACGAGCCCAGCGCCGCCTCGGCCGGATCACCCTCGAAATAGCTTTCCAGCAGGTTGGGGTGGCCCGCATGCCGCTCCCACAACAGCGGCAGGATGGCCTTGTTGGACAGGATGCTCTTCCACGCCGGCTCCAGCACGGTCACGTCCGCCGTCGGCAGGGGCGCGGCGTAGTCGTCGCGCAGCATCTGCTCCCACGGATAGAGCTTGAACATCGCCTGGATGATCCAGTTCTCGTGGTCCACGAACCGGCCGTCGGCGTTCAGCCCGATCTGGTCGATGGCGACGAACTGGGGCTCCAACCCGGCCTGCTGGGCCAGGTCTTCCAGGAAGCGCACCGTCTGACGATCCTCGACGAAATCGGCGTCCGAGGCGAAATGCACGAAGCCGCCGTTCGGAAAGATGGCGCGGAAGCGGTCGACCAGCTTTTCGTGCAGGCTGTTGAACTGATCCGCATCGGCGGGCAGGGCGCCGGCCTTGATCTGATCCTCCAGCCACAGCCACTGAAACACCGCCGTCTCATAGATGCTGGTCGGGGTGTCGGCGTTGTATTCATACAGCTTGGCCGGCCCCGTGCCGTCATAGGCGAAGTCGAACCGGCCGTAGAGGGACGGGTCGCCCCGCTTCCAGCTGTCGGCCACATAGTCCCGCATGGCCTCCGGGATATCGAGCTGTTCCATCAGCCGCTCGGACTGGACGGCCTCGTTGACCAGATCCAGGCACAGGCCGTGCAGTTCCTCGGTCGGCGCCTCGATCCCATCCTCGATCTCGGCCAACGAAAAGGCATAGGCCGCCGTCTCGTCCCAATAGGGCCTGCCGTCGGTGTGGCGCCAGGTGAAGCCGAGTTCCTCAGCCTTGGCGTCCCAGTCGGTGCGGGGATCGAAGCGCAGACGCTCCATGGATCAGGCCGGGTCTTTGTCGGGGGTCGATTGGCCGATGCGCGGCGTGACCACGGTCACCTCCGGCTGGCTCAGGCGGGCCAGGACGTCGTCGGCCGAGGAGTGACCGGGCAGGATGCCGGCCTCGCGCAGCTTGGCGTCCAGATCCGCGCCGGTGCGACGATCCTCCAGCGCCTGGCTGGCGTTCAGCTTCTCTTCCTGGATCGCCTGGCGCTGTTTGATGCGTTGCAGACTGTCCGCCGCCGAGCCGATGCGCGACTGGGCGCCGGCCGAGTTCAGGGCGACCGACGTCTGGGCCTTCTGGACGGAATCGTTGACCTTGACGATGTCGATCTCGCGACGAAGCGTCTCGATCTTCTGGTCGGTCGAGGCGATGGCCGTGCGCAGGCGCGTCTCGGCCGTCTTCATGTCCTCGATCAGCGGACCGCGGCTGGTGATCTCGACCTCCAGCTCGGCGATGCGGCCGGCGACTTCGCGCGCCAGATCGGTCTTGCCCTGACCCAGGGCGGTGCGGGCCGAGCTTTCGTATTTGGCGATCTGGTCCCTGAACGATGCAAGTTCGTTTTCGGCCATGCGGCGGCGCGCCACCAGGCCGGCCAGGTCATCGCGGGCCTTGCCCTGGGCGTTGTCGGCGTCGCGGATTTCCTGATCGAGGATCTTCAGTGCATTGGCGTCGACGACGCCCTGGGCCGCATCGTGGGCCGAGCCGCGGAACAGGGCGGACAGTTTTCTGAGCATGGACATGGTCGGTCTTCCGGGATCAGGCGGCGTCGGCGCCGAAGGTTTCACGCAGTTCGGTGGCGTCGATCGCATTCTCGGCCAGGGTGCGCAGTTCGATCAGGATGGTCTGAAGCGTCGTCTTGCAAGAGAGTTCGCCCATCAGCTCATACACGTCTTCGCCACCGACATTGGTGATGGCGAAGTTGGACAGGGGCACCACGCGCTGGGCCTTCAGCAGAAACTCGTTGAAGGCGTGGCGATCCTTTTGCTCGGCGACGGGCCACAGCAGGACCGAGCAGACGATCTGGGCGCCGCCGACGCTCAGATAGACCGGCAGGTCGCCGTATTCGTGCATGGTCGCCAGCAGCACCGGCTCGGCGCCCTCGACCACTCGCAGGGTCATTTCGCCGTCACGCAGCAGGGTTGAGCCGTCCAGCGCCGCCTTGATGGCAGGCACAGTCCAGGGGGTCTCGATCACGGCGTCCATTTGATGGTCGTCTCCAGGGGTGATGGAATCGGAAGTGGGGCGGCGCGGGCGCCCCGCAAGCTGCGGCCCGCGTGTTGAGTCGGTGACGATGGCGCGCACGGCCGCCTTGACGTCGTCGCGAGCGGCGGCCGGCACCCAAAGCTCCAGCTTGACCAGGCCCGCCTCACGACGCGCCTGTCGCCACGCACGGATGCGGTCGTTGGCGGCGGAAGGGGGCGATGAGTCGTTCGGCATATCGTTACATGAAACGCGTAACATGAACGCTTGACTTGACGCAAGATCGGACGGAATGTCGCGCCATGAACCGCCTCATTCGGTCGCATTGCCTCTGTTCGCTCGCCGTCGGCGCGCATCGGGCCTAGATAGTCGCCCATGTTCAAGAAGCTTTTCGGATCGTCGGAGAAGGCTGCGCCCGCCAATCGGCTGGCGACCGTGCGCAACATCACCGTCGGCCGCACCGTGTCGCTGGACCCGCTGGCCTGGCGCCGGGTGGGCGACGAGACCCATTTCACCCTGGATCGCGATGTGCTGGACATCTCGGCGCAGGGGCTGGTCAGCCTGGACAGCGGTCAGTTCGTCCATCGCTTCTACACCGACGATCACGTCATGCTTCAGGCCATGAGCGATGACGAGGCCGGGCTGGAATCCTACGACTTCAGCCTGTTTGTGCCCTGGACCTCGGCCTACCCGCCGGGCGAGCGTGAACGCCGCATCTGGCGCGACCGCCTGTCGGCGCCGGTCTTTCACGGCGCGGCCGAAGAACTGCCCGACTATCCCCGCTTCTGGTTCGCCGAGAGCGACGCCATCCAGCCGCCCGTCACCCTGTGGGAGACGATCTGGGACGACCGCGCCGCGACCACGCCCTATGCCAAGATCTTCCAGACCTGCATGCTGTATGCGCGCGAGCTGGGCGGCGGGCGCGAGCTGATGCTGGCGCTTGAGCAGCAGCCCGAGGGCGGCGACACGACGCACGAAATCATGATCGGCATTCCGCTGGAAATGGCCGAGTTCCGCGCCTGAGCGCGCAATCCGAGGGGGCAAGACCTATGTTCGACTGGTTCATTTTTCAGCAGGGGGCGATCGCCTTCCTGATCGCCTTCGCCATGGCGGGTGCCTTCACCCTGGCCTTCAAACTGATCTACCAGTGGGTCACGCCGTATCACGAACATACGCTGATCCGTGAGGGGAACACGGCCGCCGCCATTGCTCTCGGGGGCGCCCTGATCGGCTATGTCCTGCCTCTGGCCTCGGCCCTGTCGCACACCGTCAGCCTGATGGAGTTCGCAGCCTGGGCCCTTCTGGCCGGCGTGATCCAGATCGTCGCCTTCGTCGCCATCAGCCGAATGGCCTTCCGCAATCTGGTCGTCCGCATCGAGGCGGGCGAGATCGCCGCGGCCGTCTATCTGGCCTCCATCTCCATCTGCGTCGGCCTGCTCAACGCCGCCTGCATGACGTCGTGACCGCCATGACCGATCCCAAGGACCTGCCCCAAAACCTGGCCAAAACCGACACCATGCGCCGGCTGAAGCGCTCGCGCGTCCTGCACGTCAGCAGCCTGATGGCGACCGCCAGCTTCTCGCTGGCCGCCTGCGGTTCGCCCCAGCGCGTGCCGGCGCCCGAGCCCGAGCCGACCCTGGCCTATCAGTCGTTGGACGAGTGCAAGGCCGCCAACGACATTCCTGACAACGAATGCGACGCCGCCCTGACCAAGGCTCAGCAAGAGGCCGCCAAGACCGCGCCGCGCTACGCCACGCGCGAGGAGTGCGAGGGTCAGTGGGGACCGTCGCAATGCCAGCCGAACAACAACGGCGGCTCCTTCTTCACCCCGCTGCTGACCGGCTTCATCGTCGGCCAGATGCTGAACGGCGGCGGCTATCGCGGCGGCGGACCGCTGTACCGCGACCGCGAGGGGCGGCTGTCGAACGGCTATGGCGGCGGCTACGCCTACCGCGACTATCGCACCGGCAAGACCCTGACCAACGCGCGCGAGCATGGTGACGTCGCTCGTCAGGCCCCGACGCGGGTGCAGAGCCGCACCACCGTCGTCTCGCGCGGCGGCTTCGGCGGCGGCGGCCGGGGCTACGGCGGCTGATACAGTTCTGGCGCCGGGCGCCGGTCTTCCCCTAATAGGGATCGCTCTCACGCTTCACGACAGACCGGACCGCCTCGCCTCATGACCGCATCGCCGCCCCCGAACGGAGGCCTGGACGTCGAAAGCTGGGGCGACCCCGAGGATCCCATCGTCCTGCTGATCGGCGCGCCCGAGCGTCTGTCCGGCGACTGGCGCCGGTCGGTGCGCGCGCTGGTCGAGGCCGGCCGCAACGTCATGCTGACCGCCCACTTCGACGAGGCGGATGACAGCTCCGCCGCCCTGCGTCGACTGCTGACCGAACTCCCCTCTCGCCCGGCCATCGTCTGTTCCGACACGGCTCTGGACGCGGTCGCGCCTGCGCTCGCCGTCACCGGAGCGGCCCTGGCCAGCTGTCTGGTTGTCGTCGCCGAACGGCAGGGGGCTGTCTCGCCCGAGCTTGCGACACAGTTGGCCGGCGTTCCGATCCAGACGATCGCGCGCGCCGAGGCGCCGGACGCGGTCGAGGCCGAGAACGCCGCCCTTCTGGGCTTCCTCGAACGCCACGCCCCGCGCGACGCCCTGCATTATCAGGCCGGCTCCGATCCCCGCACCCTCCGCGACGCCCTGGGCTGTTTCGCCACCGGGGTCACGGTGGTCACGACCCTGGACGAGGCCGGACAGCCTGTCGGCCTGACCGCCAACTCCTTCTCCTCGGTGTCGCTGGACCCGCCGCTGATCCTGTTCTGCCTGGCCCGCTCGTCCACCAATGTCGACCGCTTCCGCCAGGCCGAACATTTCGCCATCAACGTCCTGCATATCGGCCAGCAGCCGACCTCCGGCGTCTTCGCCCGGTCCCAGGCCGACCGCTTCCAGGACGTCGCGTGGGAGACCTGGGACACCGGCGCGCCCATCCTGTCGGGCGCCCTGGCCAGTTTCGAATGCGGAACCGAACAGATCGTCGAGGCCGGCGATCACCTGGTCATTATCGGCCGGGTCAAGCGCGCCCGGTTCGAGCCGCGTCGCGATCCGCTGCTGTATTTCCGGGGCAAGTATCGGCGGCTGCACTTTTCCTGACCGGCCGGGATCGCTATCTCTCGCCCGAAATAGAGGAAGCCGCACCATGTCCGCCGATCCCGTCGTCATCGTCTCCTACGCCCGCACCCCGATGGGCGGTTTCCAGGGCGCGCTGTCCGACGCCAAGTCCACTGACCTGGGCGCCGTCGCGGTCAAGGCGGCGCTGGACCGCGCCGGCCTTGATCCGCAGAAGGTCGAGCAGATCATCATGGGCTGCGTCCTGCCTGCGGGCCTGGGCCAGGCGCCGGCGCGTCAGGCGGGCATGGGCGCAGGCCTGCCCGTCTCGACCGAGGCGACCACCATCAACAAGATGTGCGGCTCGGGCATGCAGGCGGCGATGATGGCGCACGATGCGCTGGCCGCCGGTTCGGCCGACGTGATCGTGGCGGGCGGCATGGAGTCCATGACCAACGCCCCGTATCTGATGCAAAAGCACCGGGGCGGCGCGCGCATCGGCCACGACGTCATTTCCGACAGCATGTATCTGGACGGGCTGGAGGACGCCTACACCCCCGGCAAGCTGATGGGCCAGTTCGCCGAGGACACGGCCAAGGACTATCAGTTCACCCGCGAACAGCAGGACGCCTACGCCATCGAAAGCGCCGGCCGGGCCAAGCGCGCCCAGGAATCAGGCGCCTTCGACGCCGAGATCGCCTCGGTCGAGGTCAAGACCCGCAAGGGTCCCGTCACCGTCGACCGCGATGAACAGCCGACCAAGTCCGACCCCTCCAAGATTCCCAATCTGAAGCCCGCCTTCGGCAAGGACGGCACCATCACCGCCGCCTCGGCCGCCTCGATCTCGGACGGCGCCGCCGCCCTGGTCATGATGCGCCAGTCGACGGCCCAGGCCCTGGGCCTGACGCCGGTCGCCCGCGTCGTCAGCCAGGCCGCCCACGCCCATGAGCCGCACCTGTTCACCACCGCCCCCGTCTTCGCCCTGCAAAAGGCGCTGAAGAAGGCGGGCTGGAGCGCCGACGACGTCGATCTTTGGGAGGTCAACGAGGCCTTCGCCATCGTGCCGATGATCGCCATGCAGGAACTCGGCATTCCCCACAACAAGATCAACGTCAACGGCGGCGCCTGCGCCCTGGGCCACCCGCTTGGGGCTTCAGGAGCACGCGTCCTGACCACCCTGCTGTCCGCCCTGAAAGCCCACGGCAAAACCCGCGGCATGGCCGCCCTCTGCATCGGCGGCGGCGAAGCCACGGCGATGGGCGTGGAGTTGGTCTAAGCAACTACACATTCCTTCGCGGATTGAACATTGGAAGTGTCGGCACAGACGGTGGGCGCTCTGTAGGTCTGTTTTGGATCTTGTGGCGGCATGGCAACTGACCGTGTCGCCTAGCGTGGGACACAACCGGTCCGATTGTGCGGGACGCCTCATCCCTGTAGTTCAAAAAAGGACTGTCGCTGGAATCCTTATCCAATGCCCTTGGTGCTTACGCCCGAAGTTCCCGTCCACGACTATACCGAAGGTCGCCAGTCCGAGACCCACAGCAGGGCTTTACCCGGCGGCGGCTACGTCACGGTTTGGTCCGGGTCTGGGGTCGAAGACAGAGGATATGGCGTCTATTTGCAGCGGTATGACGAGGCCGGCGTCCGCATAGGCGGTCCGATTCTTGTGAATACCACCACCGTATATTCGCAACGCAATCCGCAGGTCGCCGTCCTCGAATCTGGCGGTTTCGCCGTCGTGTGGGATGACACCATTCCTGGCGTCGCCGGAAGCCGGGGGCTCTTTACCCAAACCTTCGATGCGTCAGGCGCTCGGACCGGCGGTGAAACACAGGTCAGCCCGGGCGGCTCTACACATCAGATCGCGGCCATGCCTGATGGCGGCTTTGTCGTGACTTGGACCCAGTCGAGCGAGTATCCGTTCACCGACGTCTCGGCGCGCCTTTATGATGCATCGGGTCAGCCTCGCGGTCCGGCATGGATCATGGACCGGGACCAGTTTGCTGGTCAGTCAAATGTCGCGACAGCCGATGCGGGTTTCATCGCCGTATGGCGCGCCACAAACGCCGGCGTCACGACCATTGCCGTGCAAACCTATGACAACTTCGGCGCTCGGGTTGGGGAAACGCTGCATCTGACGCAGCCCGTTGGGCTGACAACGACCGAGATCGTTCGCTTGACCGACGGCAAGTTCGTCTTGGTCTGGGGTCAAGCCGATGGTCTACACGGACAGATTATGACCGCCTCTGGACAAGTGTTCGGCGAACCCTTCCTTGTACAGCAGAATACGACAGGCTCATCGCTTTCGCACTCCGTCGTGGCAACGCCCGACGGCGGTTTCACCGTCGCCTGGGACCAGTTTGCTTCTGGCCGGGGCGTCATCGCTTTAGCCTCGTTCTTCGAGGACGGCACGCGAAACGGAAATACGGTAACGGTGCGTAGTGGTCAGACGCCGGGAGAGCCGCCGGGCCTGCTTGTCCTGGCGAACGGCGATGTCGTGGTGACCTATGCGCGTTATGTCGGCGACTCGATCAATTTTTATGATGTCTTCCAGGCTAGGTTGACAGCCGTTCCAAACATTCTGGAAGGCTCGGCAAGCGCCGATGTGCTGACAGGCTCGAGGGCGAGCGATCGTCTGCTGGGGCATGACGGCAAGGATTTTCTTATGGGGATGGACGGGAACGACATCCTGATCGGCGGAAACGGTAACGATCGTCTCGATGGCGGAGCCGGCTGGGATGAGGCCGTCTTTTCCGGCGCCGCGTCGGACTACAAGATCATGATGACGCCTGAAGGCGAGTATGTGGTCAGCGGTCTGGACGGCTACGATACCCTGTCGGGGATCGAAATCCTGAGGTTCGATGACCGCACGATCGATCTGACGCGGATCGTCTGCTACCCTCAACCGGCGTCCGCCGCTAGCCCGATGGAAAGCACGCCTGCTGCATTCGCTCTTGCCGATGCTCCGTCTCCAACCCTACCGATCATTGACCTCGGATTGGCCGCTTCGCTGCACCTGATCGCCCCGCCCGATTGGGTTTGGTAGAGGGTCAGCGGTCGGTCTTGATGGCGAGGCCCTGCTAAGCCGCGAACGCCGCGCGGATCGGCTGCACCGTCTGGTCGGGGCGTTTGACCGGCAGGTCGAAGCTGACGACCGTGCCGACGCCCGGCTGGCTTTCCATGCTCAGCTGGCCGCCGTGCATCTCGATCAGGGACTTGGTCAGGGCCAGGCCCAGGCCGGTGCCCTGGGTGGTCTTGGAATGCTGGCCCTCGACCTGTTCGAACGGGCGGGCCAGGCGCACCAGGTCTTCGGGCGCGATGCCGATGCCGGTGTCGGCGCAGGCGACGCGGACGCGGTCCTCGCCCTCGGCGCCCACGAAGGGTTTCAGCGACACGACGATGGAGCCGCCCTCGGGCGTGAACTTCACGGCGTTGGAAATCAGGTTCAGCATCACCTGTTTGACGCCGCGTTGATCGGCCTCGATGTCGGGCAGGTCGCCGGCCTCGACCGCGATCTTCAGGCCTGCTTCCTGCACCTTGCCGCGCATCAGCCGCACCGCGTCCTCGCACACCTCGCGCAAGGACACCGGCTCATAGTGCAGGGTCATCTTGCCGGCCTCGATCTTGGCCATGTCCAAGACGTCATTGATCAGGCTGAGCAGGTGCTGGCCCGACTTCAGGATGTCGCCGGCGTATCCCTTGTATTTCTCGTTCAGCGGCCCGAACAGCTCGCTGGCCATGATCTCGGAGAAGCCGTTGATGGCGTTCAACGGTGTGCGCAGCTCGTGGCTCATATTGGCCAGGAACTCGGACTTGGCCTGGTTGGCGGCCTCGGCCCGGGTCATGGCGACCTCGTATTTGCGCGCCAGCAGCGACAGCTTTTCCTGGCTGGATTCCAGCTGGTCGACGGTGGCCCGCAGATCGTCGGCGGCGCGGCGGCGCTCGGCCTCCTGGCGTTTGATCGCGGTGATGTCGGCGGCGGTGACGACCGAGCCGCCTTCGGAGGTGAACCGCTCGGACAGTTGCAGCCAGCGCCCGTCGTTCAGCTCGACTTCGCGCAGGCCCGCACGACCGCTGGCCGGACGATGCTCGGCCTTGATGGCCAAGCCGGCGATCCGGTTCAGCTCGTCCTTCATGGCGCCGCGCCGCACCACGCCGTGATCGAAGTTGAAGGCGTCCTCGAACGCCTGGTTCCACAGGATCAGCCGGCCCTGACGATCGAACAGGACAAAGGCCTCGGAGATGCTCTCCACCCCGTCGCGCAGCCGGCTTTCGGCGGCCTGGGCGGCGGCGCGGGCGCGGCGGGCCTCGGTGATGTCCAGCGCCACGCCCAGGATGGCGGAAAAGCCCATGTCGCCGCGCTCGCCGCGCGCCTGGCCCCGCGCGTCGATCCACCGCGCCCGCCCGTCCGGTCCCGCCACCGGGAAGGTGATCTCAAAGGCGCCGTAGGCCGCCGCCTGGCGCAGGGCGTGGCGGAAATCTTCCTGAAAGCGCGGATGGACGCGGCCGATCACATCCTCGGCGTCGGTCACACCGCCGCGCGAGAAGCCCAGCAGGGCGGCCATATAGTCTGACAGCGACACCTCGCCCTTGGCCAGATCCCACTCCCACACCCCGCACCGCGCGGCTTCGACGGCGATGCGGAACCGCTTTTCGGTGGCCACCCGTTCGCGGTGCTGGCGCGTCTGGCGCAGGCCATAGAGGGCGAACAGGACCACGACCCCGACCCCCAGCAGCAGCGGCGCGAGCACCACCCAGGCGTCGTCGAAGAAGGAGGCGGTCGTCCCTTCCGAGATCGCGACCGCGTACGGACCACCCGCGCGGGCCTGAGCGGCCGAAGCGAGGCCGGCCTGGCCCCCCAGCGTCAGGGCGCGCGGTTCGGCCTGGTCGACCAAGGCCGAGGCATCGATGCCGATCAGGGTGCGGATGGGTTGGCCGATCTCGGCGGCGCGTGCGGAAGCCAGCACCACGCCGCCCGCCGACACGATCCGCGTCTCGCCGCCTTTCGGCAGGACCGGCGCGATCCGCGCCTCCAGCCTCAGACCGTCGGCATTGGCCTGGCCGACGACGACCGACCCTTCGCCCTTGGCGGCCTGCACGGTCTCGCCGGGACCGACCAGGGTGAAGGCGACCTTGGGCGCGGCGGCCTGCGCGGCTTCGACGACCTCTATGGGCGCGCGGTTGGCGGCTATGGCGGAGCGGCCCGCGGCCAGGCCCGCATCGGCCGACTGGATCAGCACCGCGGTCTGGCTGGCGACCAGTTCGGCGTTCAGCTTCAGATTTTCAGCTTCCAGGCGGCTGATTTCGCGGGTCGGCCGGCTGAACTCGCGCGACGCCATCAAGGCATAGGCGGCCGCGATCAGCGCCAGGACCAGGACGGCGATCCGCAACCAGGCGGGCGCGCCGGCGGCGCGGTCGGAGGCGCGACGCCCCGACCGATTTTCCCGCCGCTCCTCGTCCCGCAAGCCCCGATCCTCCGACAAACATTTCGTTGCGGGAATCTAGGCTGCGTCGCGGATTCGTGTCGAGGCTCGGCGCGCGCTTTTAACGGGTTTTTAAGCGGCGGCGACCGGCGACAGCAGGCGGTCGGGCGCGGGCTCCAGCACCCGCGTCACCCCATGCAGCACATCGCGCGCCTGTCGGGCCAGGGTCAGGACGGCCGGCGGCGCATCGTCCGGCGTCTCGGCGACCAGATCCACCAGATCCTGGGCCAGGCGCATCAGTTGGGGCGCGGCGGCGATCAGGCGGGCCTGAAACTCGATTTGCTGCGGATCACGGTCGTATTCGGCGCCCGGCACGCGCCAACCGCCCCAGTCCGCCCGATCGGTGACGACGACCGGATAGGTGCCGGGGTGGGGGTGATGGAGGCAATCCTCGGGCAGCTGCCACTTGTTGCGCGCGCGCAGCAGCCGCCACTCGCCCAAGCCCTGGTCCGAGGCCGGATCATCGGTCGCCAGCAACAGTTCGTTGGCGGTGAACTCGCGCCCCAGACCGACGTCATAGGTGACGCGCACGGGCTCTTCGAACCCCTTGGCCCAGACGGGCTGGACCTGTTCGATAAAGGCCCAGGCGCCGACGCACTCGACCCAGACCTTCTGACCCTTCTGGAACTGCGCGCGCGCCATGCCACCCTCCGATATTCGAAGGAACAGCATGAACGACGATCCTTGACGCCCGGTGTCGGGGCGCGGTTACGCAGGTCTTAACGCGAGATGCTTTCCAGCGTCTCGCCGGCGTACTTCTCTTTCACGCGGGTCGACAGGTCGCCCAGCGACACGACGCCGACCACGCGGCCATGCTTGTCCACGACCGGGGCGCGGCGGATCTGCTTGGCGCCCATCAGGTCCAGCACGACCTTCAGGTCGTCGGTGTCCAGCACCGTCTGCGGATCGCGGGTGATGAACTCCACCACCGAGGCGCTCGAGGCGGCGCCCGTCGCCAGGGCGCGCACCACGATGTCGCGGTCGGTGATGGTGCCGATCAGCTGATCGCCGTCCGCCACGGGCACAAAGCCGAAGCCGCCCTTGGCCATGCGGCTGGCCACGTCCTGGATGGTGTCGGCGGGCCGGGCCAGATGCACGTCTTTGGTCATCACGTCGCGGATCTTCATGGCGAGTTTCCTTGGTTGAAGCGTTGCGCTCAAAAACCCGCCGCGAGCGTGGCGGTTCCGGTCAGGGCGTCCGCATCGGAGGAAGGCCGTGGGCCGCCCGCACCAGCTGGACGAACTCTGCCCGGTCGCCATAGGGGTCTTGGCCCCTGGCCCCTTGCGCCTGATCGATGATCCGGTCCCAGCCATAGTCGGCCGTCATCCATGGATCGCCCCGCAGCTTCTGACCGAACCCGGCGACCGCGATGGCCCAGCGCGTGGCCTCGGGCGGCTGGGCGCTGACCGGCCCGCCCGCGCGGTTGGTCAGCGGCTGCTGGATCAGGTCCGAGCGGCTCTGGCCCGGCTGTTTGTAGCGCACCTGGATAAAGCCGATCTCGCCGTTCGGATCGCCGCCGCCGACCCCGATACGGTTATCGGGATAGCGCCGATCGGGGATCTGCGTATGGCCGCCGACGGGGGTGATCTCATACAGGGCCGTGACGCTGGCGCCGGATCCGACCTCGCCCGCATCGACTTGGTCGTTGTTGAAGTCTTCCTCGTTCAACAGCCGGGTCTCATAGCCGATCAGCCGCCATTCGGCGACGCGCGCGGGATTGAACTCGACCTGGATCTTGACGTCGTCGGCGATGGGGAAGGCGCCCTTGTCGAAGGCCGGCCCGAACAGCCGGCGCGCATCACTCAGGTCCCCGACATAGGCCGCAACCCCATTGCCCGCCTGGGCGATGGTCTGCATCCGCGCATCCTGATAGTTGCCGCGCCCGAAGCCATAGACCGACAGATAGATGCCGGTCCCGCGCTTTTCGGCGACATAGTCCTCCAGCCGCTTGTCGTCGGTCACGCCGACGTTGAAGTCGCCGTCGGTGAACATCAGGATGCGGTTGACCTTGTCGCGGGCGAAGTTCGCCTGGGCCTGGTCATAGGCATTGGTCATGCCGGTCGCCCCGGCCGTGCCGCCCGAAGCCTTCAGGCTGGCGACGGCGCAGCGCATCTTCAGCTTCTCGTCGCCCTTGGTGGGCTGCAAGGTCGTGCCGGCGCCTTCCGCGTAATAGGTGACGGCCAAGGTGTCCTGCGGCCTCAGCCGGTCGATGGCCAGGTTCATCGCCTTCTTGGCCAGATCCAGCTTGTCGGGGCTGCCCATCGAGCCGGAGACATCGACCAGGAAGGTCAGGTTGAGCGGCCGCTGCTCGCCCGCCGGCAGTTCGTAACCTTGCAGGCCGATGTGCACGATTTGACGCCCGTCAGCCCAGGGCGAGGCCGCGACCGCCGTCGTGATGGCGAAGGGCCGGGTCTGGCTGGTCGGCCGGGCATAATCATAGTCGAAGGCGTTGATCAGCTCCTCCACCCGCACCGCATCCTTGGGCGGCGCACGACCCTCGTCGATGAAGCGCTTCACGTTCGAATAGGACGCCGTGTCCACGTCGATGGAGAAGGTTGAGACCGGCTGATCGCTGGTCCGCTTCACTGGATTGGGCGTCGCATCCGGATAGCGTTCGGTGTCGGCAGGGGGCGGCGTCATCATGCCGGGCGACGTCGGGGCGCCTGGTGATCGCGTGATCCGGGAGCCTGTGACGACAATATCTTGCGGCGCCATCGATGACGGCGCGGGGGCGGGCGATGGAGGCGGCGGAGGCGGAGGCGGAGGCGGTGGCGCGCCGTAGGGGACGCGATCCTCCTTGCGTGTCGGCGTGATCCTCACCGGCGGGGTCGGCGGACCGGTGCGCGGCGCCGGCGGTGCGGCGACTGGCTGAGGCGATCCCAGCTCAAAACCGAGAGGCCGGCACGCCGCCGGCGTCGGTTCGCCATCCAGCGGCTTGGCCAGGGCGACGCTCGGCACGGCGACCGGCGGCGCAGCGAACGACAGGCTCAGAACGGACAGCGCCGCCATCCTGATGATGCGTGGCATGGCTTCCTCCGGTTGTTGTCTTGACGCCAGTCGCGGGTCGTCCTGGGGCGAAACTGTGGCGACAGAACCCGCTCGACGCACGACGATCTTTCAGCGTGTCTTTCGTGTCCTCTCGCAATCGCCGATCAGGACCTCCACAATAGAGGCCAAGCTTGGGGGAATGCGATGGCTGAGGCGACGACGGGACTGGATCTGGGCGCGGCGGCCGCTCTGCTGGCCGCGGGCGTGCTCGCCGTGCCGGTGTTCAAACGCATCGGCCTGGGATCGGTGCTGGGCTATCTGGCGGCGGGCCTCGCCATCGGTCCCTTCGGTCTGAAGCTGTTCCGCGAGCCCGAGACCATCCTGCACGTCGCCGAGTTCGGCGTGGTCATCTTCCTGTTCATCATCGGGCTGGAGATGCGGCCCAAACGTCTGTGGGGACTGCGCAAGGAAATCTTCGGCCTCGGCGCGGCCCAGGTGCTGTTCTGCGGCCTGATCCTGACCCTGACGGCCATGCTGGCGGGCTTCTCAGCACCTGTCGCCTTCGTCGGCGCCATGGGCTTTGTCCTGTCGTCCACCGCCGTCATCATGCAGATGCTGGAAGAGCGTGGCGAAATCGCGGGCGGGCCGGGCCAGCGCGCGGTCTCCATCCTGCTGCTCGAAGACCTGGCCATCGTGCCGCTCCTGGCCATCGTCGCCGTCCTGGCCTCGGTGCTGGGCGTGGCCAACGAACAGGCGCCGCCCCTGTGGCAGACCGTCGGCTTCGCGGTCGCGGCGGTCGGCGGGGTGCTGCTGGCCGGCAAATATCTGGTCAATCCGGTCTTCCGCCTGCTGGCCCAATACGGCGGGCGCGAGGTGATGACGGCCGCCGCACTGCTGGTCGTGGTCGGCGCCGCCTGGGCCATGTCGCTGGGCGGCCTGTCCATGGCCATGGGCGCCTTCCTGGCCGGGGTCCTGCTGTCGGAGTCCACCTTCCGCCATCAGCTGGAGGCGGACGTCGAGCCGTTCCGCGCCATCCTGCTGGGCCTGTTCTTCCTCAGCGTCGGCATGTCGCTGGACGTGTCGGTGGTCGTCGCCGACTGGCGTCTGGTGCTGGGCGGGGTCGTCGCCTTCATGCTGGTCAAGGGCGTGGGCATCTATGCCGTCGCGCGCCTGTTCAAGGCCACCCACCACGAGGCGGTCGAGCGCGCCGGCCTGTTCGCGCAAGGCGGCGAGTTCGCCTTCGTCCTGTACGGCGCCGCCGTCGCCGCCGGCCTGTTCGACGCCCGCATCGGGGCGATGATGTCGGCGGTGGTCATCCTGTCGATGGCCCTGACGCCCCTGACCTCGCTGCTGATCGCGCGTCTGTCGCCCAAGCCGGTCCAGGACGCCGAAAGCGCCGAGGGCGTGGATTTCGCTAAGGACCTGCGCGGCCAGGTGCTGATCATCGGCTTCGGCCGTTTCGCCCAGGTCGTGTCCCAACCCCTGCTGGCCCGCGACGTCGATGTGTCGATCATCGAGAACGACGTGGAGATGATCCAGGCCGCCTCCCAGTTCGGGTTCAAGGTCTATTACGGCGACGGCACCCAGCTGCACACCCTGCGCGCGTCAGGCGCGGAGGAGGCCGAGATGGTCCTGGTCTGCGTCGATAAGCCCGAGGCTGCCGACCGCATCGTCGAACTGGTCAAGTCGGAGTTCCCGACCACCCGGATCATGGCCCGCGCCTTCGACCGAGGGCATTCGATGCGCCTGATCCAGGCCGGGGTGGACTATCAGATCCGAGAGACCTTTGAGTCGGCGCTCAAGTTCGGCGAGCGCGCGCTGGTCGAACTGGGGCTGGACGAGCATGAGGCGGCCGAGACCATCGGCGACGTGCGCCGTCGCGACGAGGCCCGGCTGGACCTGCAGCTGACCGGCGGGCTCAAGGCCGGCCGCCAGCTGATGCGCGGCAATATGCCGACGCCCCAGCCCGCCCCCTACATCAAGCCGCGCCGCGAAGGCCGTCTGCTGAACGAGGACGAACAGGGGCCGCCGTCGCCCCGCGAAACGGCCGACGTCTGAGGCGGGTGGAGGCGGGCGTGACGATGCGCTAGAGCGAGGCCTTCCCGTCTTTCCGAGGTCGCCTCATGAAACGTCTCGCCATCGCCGCCCTGGCCCTCATTGCGGTCGCCGCGCCGGCCGTCACCGTCACGGCCTGGGGCAACACCGGCCACCGCCTGATCGGCGTGGCGGCGATGCGGGCCCTGCCGGACGAACTTCCGGCCTTCCTGCGCACCCCCGCCGCCATCGCAGACGTGGGCGAACTGGCGCGCGAGCCCGACCGCTGGAAGGGCGCCGGCCAGCCGCACGACCGCGAGCGCGACACCGCCCACTTCGTCGATCTGGACGACCAGGGTCGCGTCTACGACCAGCGCGGCATGAGCCTCAACGATCTGCCGCGCCTTAAGTCCGAATATGACGCCGCCCTGACCAAGGCCGGTCTGGACGTCAACGACGCCGGCTATCTGCCCTACGCCATGATGGACGCCTGGCAGCAGCTGGGCCGCGACTTCGCCTATTGGCGCGTGCTGAACGCCGCCGAGCAGCGCGAGACCAATATGGAGCGTCAGGCCTGGTATCGCGCCGACCGCATCCGCCGCGAGGCCCTGATCCTGCGCGACATCGGCGTCATGGGCCACTACGTCGGCGACGGTTCGCAACCCCATCACACCAGCATTCACTACAACGGCTGGGGCGACTTCCCGAACCCGGAAGGCTTCACCAACTCGCGCCAGACCCACGCCGTGTTCGAGGGCGAGTTCACCAACCGCGTCGCCCGACTGGATGCCGTGGAGGCCGCCATGCCCGCCGCCAAACTGGACGGTTTCGACGTCAAGGCGCGCACGGTCTCCTATCTGACCACGACCCTGGGCACGGTGATCCCATTCTATCGTCTGGAAAAGGCCGGCGGCTTCCGTGACGCCGATCCGCGCGGCGCGGCCTTCGTCAACGAACGTCTGGCGGCGGGCGCCGGTGAACTGCGCGACTTCATCGTCTCCGCCTGGACCGCCTCGGGCAGCGCCTCCATCGGCTGGCCCGCCGTCAAGGTCGCCGAGGTCGAGGCCGGAACCGCCGACCCCTGGATCGCCATGGTGGGCGAGGACTAAGGCCCCTACTTTCGTCATCCTCCGACGAGCGTAGCGAGATCGGGAGACCTAGCGGCGCGCGTAAGCGCGAACCTGTCGCGGGCTCGATCTCATGCATCGTGCGTCGGACGCATCGCCTTCGGCGCCGCTGGGTCCCCCGGTCTGCGCCGCAAGCGACTTGCCGGAGGATGACGAAAGAAGAGGGGGTGCTTTCCGCGCGTGGGCTGAGGCGTTAAGCAGCGCCCATGTCCGACCTTCCTCCTCCCGCCGTCATCCTCGACAAGTCGCAGATGGCCGAGAACATCGGCGCCGTGGCGCGGGTGATGGCCAACTTCGGCCTGTCGGACCTGCGCCTGGTCAGCCCCCGCGACGGCTGGCCCCAGGAGCGGGCCTGGGCCACGGCCTCGGGCGCCGACTGGGTCTTGGACGGGGTGCGGGTGTTCGACAGTGTCGCCGAGGCCATCGCCGACCTGAACACCGTCTTCGCCACCACCGCCCGCCCGCGCGAGACGCGCCAGCCCGTGCGCACGCCGCGCGAGGCCAGTCGCGTCCTCTATGACGACACCGCCTCCGGCCTGAAGACGGGCCTCTTGTTCGGCGGCGAGCGCGCCGGGCTGGAGACGACCGACATCGCCCTGTGCGCCGGCATCGTCACCATTCCGATCGACCCGAAGCACCACTCGCTGAACTTGGCTCAGGCCGTGGCGATCAACGCCTATGAATGGCGCACGCTGATCCTGGATGCCCCGCCGCCGCGCTTTCGCGACAGCGAACCGCCGGCGTCGAACGACCTGCTGGTCGGCATGTACGAGCATCTGGAGGAAGAGCTGGAAAACGGCGGCTTCTTCTATCCGCCCGAGAAGAAGCGCTCGATGAGCCAGAACCTGCGCGTCATGCTGGGCCGCGCCGCCTTCTCCGAACAAGAGGTCGCCACCATGCGCGGCGCCATCCACGCCCTGTCGCGCGGCCGCGGCCGCGTGCTGGCCAAGCTGGCGGCCGAACGCGCGGCGAAGGCCAAGACGGACATGCCCAAGTGAAAGCCTGGCTGATCTATCCGCTGGCGGCCCTGGCGGAGATCGGCGGCTGTTTCGCTTTCTGGGCCTGGCTGAAGCTGGATCGTTCACCCCTGTGGCTGGCGCCCGGCGTCGCCTGCCTGATCGCCTTCGCCTGGCTCCTGACCCTGGTCCCCAGCGACGCGGCGGGCCGCGCCTTCGCGGCCTACGGCGGCGTCTATATCTGCGCCTCCCTGATCTGGATGGCGCTGGTCGAGAAGACCCCGCCGGATCGCTGGGACATCCTGGGCGGCCTTGTCTGCCTGGTCGGCGCCGGGCTCATTCTATTCGGCCCGAGGGCCTAGCCAGCTGAACTGAGAGACACAATCGCAGACATTTCAAACTTTTGTCTCGCGTCAGCGTCATCTTCCTGCCCGCGCCCTCAGGCCGTGCGATCCTGTCTCGGTTCGCCCGCAGCGGATGCATCGCACGGTCGGGGAGGCCGAGATCAGACGAATTAGACGGTGTTTTTCCGATGCGACCGTCTGAATCGACGATGGCGCGTCAGCCCGCGCCCAGCAGGTCCGACCAGCGCCAGCTGCCCTTGCCCAACGCGAGCTGCGCGCCGCCGGGGCGGTCTTCCAGCTTCAGCACGGCCAGGCCCGTCATGCGCTGGCTCTTGCACTCGGCCGGGGCGAAGGCGACTTCCAGGGCGATGGCCTGGCGCACGCCCGCCAGACCCTTGCCCGCCTGGTTGCGGCTTTGCAGCCAGTCGCCGTTCCAGACCAGGATGGCGCGTCCGTTCGCATCCATGTCCTGGGACGCGGCGATGACGGCGCGGCGCACGGCCTGGTCGTCGCGCACCGCGTCCTGAACCCAGCGCACCATGTCGCACGATCCTCCGCCCGAGCCTGAACCGGCGCCAGTCCCGCCCGAGCCGCCCGAGCCGCCGACGCCCGTTCCGCCGCCGCCGCCCGGACCTGCGCCGACCGTCATGGCGCCGGCGATCTGGGTCGCGCCCAGCAGGGGCAGGGGCGGACCCGGCGGGGCGGGCGCGGCAGGCAGGGGTTCGACGTCGGGCGGGCGTTTGCTCACCACCAATCGCGGTCGCGCCGCCGCCACGGCCGACGGTCGCCGCTGGGGCGCGGGCTTGGGCGGCGCAGCCGCCTGGGCGGCGGCGGCCGGCGCGTCGGGCTTTGGCGAGAGATCGGGCGCGATCACGCGCGCGGGCGGCGGCGGAGGCCGCGGGGGCGGCTCGACCAGTTCGACCATCATCGGCGGCGTCTGCGGCACCTCGACGATCGGCTCCGCCTGGCCGTGCATCAGCAGCGCCAGCCCCAGATGCGCGGCCAGGATCGGCGTCGCCGCCAGCACCCAGCGCCGTGTGCGCGCCGCGCTCAATCGCCGATCCGTGATGGGAGTTGAACACGCCGCCGCATGGTCATCGGGACAAAACGCCTGTAAAAAACCGACAGGCCCCGTTGAAAACATTCGGTCGCGTCAGGAAAGTGGCGTCGTCGTGACTACAACCGCGCGACGGCGCAGGGCGGCGATAGATGAGCGTGTCCGCCCTCCGGCATCAGCCGTCGGCGGCGCAACGTCTTCACTGGAGCGATGGTTCCATCCTCGTGCAAGAATAACGCGAATATTCCGTTTTCTTATAGTCAAGCTGACATGATGCCGCCCAAAGCGCGTCATTACTCCGCCTTGTCTCATACGCCATTTTCATCTTGCGCATGAACTGGGTGTGGCGCTCCCGGCAAGAAGGAGACAGAACTTGAGCAGATCGAAACTCAGGACGGCGGTCGTCGGCGGCGCCCTCATCGCCCTCGGCTTTGCGGCCAGCGGCTGCGCCAGCCATCGTTTCGTGCGTGATCAGGTCGAAGTCGTCGACAACCGCGTGACCACCGTCGAAGGCACCGCAGGCCAGGCCCTGCAACGCGCCAACGACGCGCACAAACTGGCCGAGGGCAAGTTCCTCTATCAGGTCGTGCTGTCGGACGATTCCGTGAAATTCCCCACCGACGCGGCGGCCCTGTCGCCCGAGGCCGAGCAGCGCCTGGCCCAGTTCGCCCAGCGTCTGCAGGGCGAGAACAAGAACGTCTATCTGGAAATCCAGGGCTACACCGACTCGACCGGCACGCCCGAGCATAACGACCAGCTGGGCGAGCAACGCGCCGAGGCCGTGCGTCGCTTCCTGAACCGCCAGGGCGTCGCCCTGAACCGCATGGCCACCATCTCCTATGGCCAGGAACAGCCGGTGGCCTCGAACGACACGCCCGAGGGCCGTTCGCAGAACCGCCGCGTAACCATCGTCGTCCTGGCCTAAGCCGCCTCGACCTCAAACGCCGGAACGGCGGCCGCCTTCGCAGCGGCCGCCGTTTTCGTTTCTACAGCGTGCTGAAGAAGGCCGGCACGGCCTGCGTCGCCGGCCCGTAAACGCCTTCGTCGAACAGGCGCGCCCCCGACGTGGGCTCCAGATTGATCTCCACCGTCCGCGCTCCGGCATACCGCGCCGCCTGCACGAACCCCGCTGCCGGATAGACCGCGCCCGACGTGCCGATGGACACGAACAGGTCGCAGGCCTCCAGCGCCCGCTCGATCCGCTCCATCTGAAGCGGCATCTCCCCGAACCAGACGATGTGCGGCCGCATGACGCCTTCGGGATGATGCGGCGAGGCTTCGTCCGCCGCCATGTCCCCGGCCCAGTCCATCACCACGCCCGACCGGGTGCAGCGGCCTTTTAGCAGTTCGCCGTGCATATGGATCAACTCAAACCCGGCGGCTGGCGGCGTCTCTTCATGCGCCCGGTCGTGCAGATCATCGACGTTCTGCGTCACAAGCAGGAAGTCGCCTTCCCACCGTGTCGCCAAGTCCGCCAGCGCCCGGTGCGCCGCATTGGGCCGCACCTCGGCCAACTGTCGCCGCCGCTGATTATAGAAGTCCTGCACCAGCGCCGGATCGACCGCATAGCCTTCGGGCGTCGCCACATCCTCGACCCGATGCCCGCACCACAGCCCGTCCGACGCCCGAAAGGTCGGCACGCCGCTCTCGGCCGATATCCCGGCCCCGGTCAGGACGACGAGGTTTGTGTGTGACATGACGGCTTCATACCATCCTGCGCCTGCCCTAGAAGAGGAGGGAATCGTTCAGGAGCCTCCGCCATGAAAACCCGCGCCGCCGTCGCCTTCGAGGCCAAACGTCCGTTGGAGATCGTCGAGGTCGATCTGGAGGGGCCCCGCGCGGGCGAGGTGCTGATCGAGATCAAGGCCACCGGCATCTGCCACACCGACGCCTATACGCTGGACGGGCTGGACTCCGAGGGCGTCTTCCCCTCGATCCTGGGCCACGAGGGCGCGGGCGTGGTGGTCGAGGTGGGGCCGGGCGTGACCTCGGTCGCGGTCGGCGATCACGTCATCCCGCTGTACACGCCGGAATGCCGCCAGTGTAAGTCGTGCCTGTCGCGCAAGACCAACCTGTGCACCGCCATTCGCGGCACCCAGGGCAAGGGCGTCATGCCCGACGGCACCAGCCGCTTCAGCTATAAGGGTCAGGCGATCGCCCACTATATGGGCTGCTCGACCTTCTCGAACTACACCGTCCTGCCCGAGATCGCGGTGGCCAAGATCCGCAAGGACGCGCCCTTCGACAAGGCCTGCTACGTCGGTTGCGGCGTGACCACCGGCGTCGGCGCCGTGGTCAACACGGCCAAGGTCGAGCCCGGCGCCAACTGCGTCGTCTTCGGCCTGGGCGGCATCGGCCTGAACGTCATCCAGGGGTTGAAGATGGTCGGGGCCGACATGATCGTCGGCGTGGATATCAACGGCGACAAGGAAGAATGGGGCCGTCGCTTCGGCATGACCCATTTCGTCAATCCGAAGGAGGTTTCCGACGTCGTGGCCCATCTGGTCCAGCTGACCGACGGCGGCGCGGACTACACCTTCGACTGCACCGGCAACACCGTCGTCATGCGCCAGGCGCTTGAGGCCTGCCACCGCGGCTGGGGCGAGAGCGTCGTCATCGGCGTCGCCGAATCCGGCAAGGAGATCGCCACCCGCCCGTTCCAGCTGGTCACCGGTCGCGTCTGGCGCGGATCGGCCTTCGGCGGTGCGCGCGGCCGCACCGACACGCCCAAGATCGTCGACTGGTACATGGACGGCAAGATCGAGATCGACCCGATGATTACCCACACCTTCGCCCTGGACGACATCAACAAGGCCTTCGACCTAATGCACGAGGGCAAGAGCATCCGCTCGGTCGTGGTGTTCTGACGCCTTGCGCGTCGCCAGGTTCGTTGTTTAAGAAAACGGACCGAGAGAGGGAGGTCTGACCATGTTCACCCACGTCACCGTCGGCGCCAACGACATCGAGGCGTCGCGCCGGTTCTACGACGCCGCGCTTGGCGCCCTGGGCATCGAGCCGGGCCAAGGGCCGGATCCCAAGGGGCGCTACTGGTGGCGCACCCGCATGGGCGCCTTTGCGATCGGCGCGCCGATCGACGGCGAGCCGGCCTGCCACGCCAACGGCGGCACCATCGGCTTTCACGCCAAGACGGCCGAGATGGTCCAGGCCTTCCATGACGCGGGCGTCGCGGCCGGCGGTCGCGCCATCGAGGACCCGCCCGGCGAACGCAAGGGCCCCTTCGGCCCCATGATCCTGGCCTATCTGCGCGATCCGTCCGGCAACAAGATCTGCGCCATGCACAGGCAGGGCTGAAGGCGTCAGCCGGCGGCTTGGGCCTCGCGGTATCGCATGTCGCGCGGACCATGGGCGGCGATGGTCGCACACTGGTCCGCGACGGCCTTCCGATAGGCCGGGCGGTTCAGGCAGCGGTCGAAATAGGCCTGTAGCGCCGGATAGGCTTTGAGCAGGTCCAGAGACGCGGCGATTTTCAGCACCGAACTCATCATCAGGTCGGCGACCGTGAACGTTTCGCCGACCAGCCACCGCCGGTCGCCCAGCGCGAGTTGAAGCGCGGACAATCGCTTTTCGGCGAAAGGCAGAACCTGCGCCCGCCGCACCGCCTTGGCCGCTTCGTCAGGCAGGAAGAACTCAGCCTCGGCGACATTGTTCAGCGCGCCTTCGACACTGTTCAAGGCGGCGAAATACCAGGTCAGAACCTGCGCTCGCTTCACCGGATCGGGTGGGATTAACACTCCCGCCCGTTCAGCGATGTCCCAGACGATGGCACCGCTTTCGAACATCGGCGGGCGGCCGTCTTCTTCCAGCGTCGGCACCTGACCAAAGGGTTGAAGCGCGCGGTGTTCCGCCGACTTCTGGTCGACTGCATCCAGCAACCGAATTTCGTAGGCCCAGCCCGCCTCGTTCAGGATCCATCGCACGCGGTGATCCCGAACTTGTCCGGCGGCGAAGGGCGGAACCCATTTGAAGGCGGTGACGGTGATCATCGGCTGTCCTCATGGTCGGTCGCGCGCCGACCCTATCACGAGCTTCGCGCATTGCGGACATCGGCAGGTTGCACTAGCCAGATGTCATGACCTTGCAGACCATCAAGACCCACGCCGTCCACGGCGGAACCCTGCGCTATCTGAAGCACGACAGCACAGCGACCGGCACGCCGATGACGCTGTCGGTCTTCACGCCGGCGGGCGAGGGGCCTTTCCCGGTGCTGATCTGGCTGTCGGGCCTGACCTGCACCGAGGATAATTTCACCACCAAGGCGGGGGCCTACCAGGCCGCCGCCGAACACGGCGTCATCATCGTGGCGCCCGACACCAGCCCGCGCGGAGAGGGCGTCGCCGACGATCCCGCCTATGACCTGGGCCAGGGCGCGGGCTTCTATCTGGATGCGACGCAGGCGCCCTGGGCGCCGCATTTCCGCATGGAGACCTATGTCACCGAGGAACTGATCGCCCTGATCGACGCCGAGTTTGCGACCACGGGCGTCCGCTCGATCAGCGGCCATTCGATGGGCGGCCACGGCGCCCTGACGCTGGCGCTGAACCACCCCGACCTGTTTCGTTCGGTCTCCGCCTTCGCGCCGATCTGCTCGCCCACACGATGCGCCTGGGGCGAAAAGGCCTTCACCGCCTATCTGGGCGACGACCGTGCGACGTGGGACCGCTACGACGCCGCCAAGCTGATCACCGCCGGCGCGGCGCGCGGCGTCTATGACGACATCCTGATCGACCAAGGCGACGCCGACAGCTTCCTGGCCGAGCAGCTGAAGCCCGAGCTGCTCCAAGCCGCCGCCGACGCCGCCGGCCAGAAGATCACCCTGCGGATGCAGCCGGGCTACGACCACTCCTACTTCTTCATGGCCAGCTTCATCGCCGACCACGTCGCCTTTCACGCCGAACGTTTGAAAGTCTAGGCGCCAAATGGGACGCCGGGTTTGGATCGCTGTCGCAGTGCTGCTGCTGGCGGGCCCAGCCTTGGCACAGGAGCAGGTCGGCGATCTGGATTGGCGACCAAAGGTGGCGTCGCCCGCCTATGTGACGGATGGGCCTGTCGTGCTTGTCGATCAGGGCCACGGCAGCGAGCAGACGATCGAAGGTCGTTATGCCGCCTTCGCCGCGTTGATGCGGGCTGATGGATATCGGATCGAAGCCAGTCGGGGGCGTCTCGATGCGCCCGGCGCGCTTGATGGCGTGGTGGTGTTGGTCATCGCCAATCCGGCGCGACCGGCGGACGGCTCGCGCGCCTCGGCTTTCGACGACGACGAGATCGAGGCGATCCGCCGATGGGTGGAGCAGGGCGGTGCGTTGCTTCTGGCCGCCGATCACGCGCCCCATGGTTCCGCCGCCGAAGCCCTGGCTGCCAAGTTCGGGGTGGCGATGGGCACGGGTTACGCCTTCCAGCCCGTGGGCGGCGACGTTACGGCCAATCTGCTCTTTCCGCGCCCGGCGCTCGCGGATCATCCGATCATCGAAGGCCGCGACCAAAGCGAGCGCTTGACGGTCGTCAAGAGCTTCACCGGGCAGTCGCTGTCGGGGCCGGCCGACGCAACCGTGTTGCTTGCAATGAGCGCAGATGCGCGAGAGGCTCCTGATCTCGGAGCCTTGCAAACGATCCGAACGCGGCTTCGGACTGGCCAAGATCCAGCCGTCGTCCTTGCCGAGCTGTCGCGGCCCGCCTTATCCGCCCAAGGTCTGGCTTTGCGCCTTGGCGCGGGGCGGGCGGTCGTGCTGGGAGAGGCGGGGATGCTCACGGCCCAGATCGTGCGCTTTCCTGACCAGGCGGATAGCGAGCCTGTTCGCATGGGGCTGAATACGGCCGGTCATGACGATCAACAGTTCGTCCTGAACCTTATGCACTGGCTGTCGCGTCTGCTCCCCTGATGCTACAGGGCCGACATGAGCGCTTCTGATCCCTACGAACCCATGTTTTCCGCCCTGTGCCGCGAGGTGGGCTATTGCCTGCACGCCAAGGGGCAGAAGCGGGTGATCGAGGCGCTGCCCAAGGGGCTGGACGCCGCCGTGCGCGCCGTCTTTGCGGCCGAGGGCGTGGACGAGCCCAATGCGCCGGGCGATGTGAAGCGCGCTGTTCGCGATTGCCTGAAGGCGAACTTGCCAGCTTGACCGTTACGGGTCGATAAGTCGGAACAAATCCAGGCTCTGTCGCTTGGGTTTCATGAACGGGCGCCTAGATGAGGCGCATCGGAAACTTGTCGCGAGAGGAACCTCCCATGGCCTTCACCCTGCCCCCGCTGCCCTACGCCTATGACGCGCTGGAGCCGGCCATCGACAAGGAGACGATGACCTTCCACCACGACAAGCACCACCAGACCTATGTCGACAACCTGAACAAGGCCGTCGACGCCGACGAAAACCTGAAGGGCAAGTCGCTGGAGGAAATCTTCACCAGCATCTCCACCGCGCCCAAGGCCGTGCGCAACAACGGCGGCGGTCACTGGAACCACAGCCTGTTCTGGGAACTGCTGGCCCCGGCCGATCAGGCGGGTGAGCCCTCGGCCGAGCTGAAGGCCGCCATCGACGCCGATCTGGGCGGCATGGACAAGTTCAAGGAAGACTTCAACGCCGCCGGCGCCGCGCAGTTCGGTTCGGGCTGGGCTTGGCTGATCGTGCAGAACGGCAAGCTGAAGATCACCTCGACCCCGAACCAGGACAATCCGCTGATGGACGTCGTGGACGAGCGCGGCGAGGTCATCCTGGGCGCCGATGTGTGGGAGCACGCCTACTATCTGAAATACCAGAACCGCCGCGCCGACTATCTGAAGTCGTTCTGGACGGTGGTGAACTGGAACAAGGTCAACGAACTCTACGCCGCCGCCAAATAAGGCCGGTCCAGCCCAGAGATCGAGAGATGACGACGCCCGCCGGAACCTCCGGCGGGCGTTTTCGATTGCGTCATCGCAAACGGAGATCGAAGCGATGCGGATGATGATGACGGGGGCTGCTTTGGCGGTCCTGATGCTGGCGGCCTGTAACCCTCAAGAGAACGCGCAGAAGCCCGGCGATCCCGCGCCGCCCAACCCCACCCAGACCGTCGCGGCCCCAGCCGAGAAGCCGGTCTATCGCTTCAAGATCGGCGCGCTGGACGCCATCGCCCTGTTCGACGGCGAGAACCCGGTCAAGAACGACAACCAGACCTTCGGCGTCGGCCTGACGCCGCCGGCGGTCGCCGCGCCGCTGACCGCCGCCGGACAGCCGGCTGATCCGATCATGCTGGAAATCCATCCGCTTCTGGTCAGGAACGGCGCCCGCACGATGCTGTTCGACACGGGCCTGGGCGAGGGCAAGGGCCAGTTGATGGACAGCCTGCAAAAGGCGGGTGTCGACCCGAGCTCGATCACCGACGCGCTGATCTCGCACGGCCACCCGGACCACGTCGGCGGCCTGATCCGCAACGGCGGACTGGCCTTCCCCAATGCGGCGATCCGCATGTCGCAGGCGGAATGGGCGTCTGTCCGCGCCAATCCCGAACTGGCCGATCTGGTGCGGATCATCACCCCCAAGGTCCAGGCCTTCGAGCCGGGCGGCGAGGTCGCGCCGGGCGTCCAGTCCCAGGACACGGCCGGCCATACGCCGGGCCACGTCGCCTATCTGATCGCCGACGGCCAGAACCAGCTGCTCTACACCGGCGACCTGATGCATCATTGGATCCTGTCGGTCGAACATCCGGACTGGAAGGTCGGCTATGACGACGATCAAGCGGCAGGCCTGAAGGCGCGGCTGGACGAGGTGACGGCGCTGCGCAACTCCGGCGCCCACATCTACGCCTATCACTTCCCATTCCCGGGCCTGGGCAAGGTCGCGACCCGCGAGGGCCGCGCCATGTTCATCTCCGAGGCCCAATCCGCAAAGGATTAGGGCCGCAAAGGATTAGGGCCGCAAAGGATTAGGCTGCGACGGACTAGATGCGAAGATCCACGCCATGCCGGGTGCGTTCGTTCATGCGCTCGGCATGGTGCTGGCGAACCATTCGGCGCTGTCGCAGCATCTCGTGGATGCCGTCGGCGAGATCGAGCAGTTGGTGGTCGCTCAAAGGCTCGACCAGGTCGACCAGCTGCGTCTTCAGCGTCTGCATGGCCTCGTCGGACAGGCCGGTCTGAAAGCTTTTGGGTTCAGGCTGCATTCCACTCCTCCTTGTCCTCATGCGTGGATTGGTTGCATCGAAGGAAGGGTGCGGCGACGCGATCGTTCCATTCCATCGTGCTTAACGGCCCGCTGTGCTTGACTCCGCCGCCCTCGCTGGCCATAAGCGCCGCCTTCCACGGGTCCGCTTCGGCGGGGCCGGGATGAATGACGGAAGATGCGTGGACCGCCGTTGAGATCGCATTCCCAATCCAGGGGATGCCGGGCCGTATCGTCGAAAAGAGAATAGAATGTCCAAGCGCCACAGCGCCAAGTACAAGATCGACCGGGCCATGGGTGAGAACCTGTGGGGCCGCGCCAAGTCGCCGGTCAACAAGCGTTCTTACGGTCCCGGCCAGCACGGCCAGCGTCGCAAGTCCAAGGTTTCGGACTTCGGTCTGCAACTGAAGGCCAAGCAGAAGCTGAAGGGCTACTACGGCAACATCACCGAGAAGCAGTTCGCCAAGACCTATGACGAGGCCGCCCGTCGCAAGGGCAACACCTCGGAAAACCTGATCGGTCTGCTGGAATCGCGCCTGGACGCCATCGTCTACCGCGCCAAATTCGTCCCGACCGTCTGGGCCGCCCGCCAGTTCGTCAGCCACGGCCACGTCCTGGTCAACGGCAAGAAGGTCGACATCGCCTCCTACCGCGTGAAGCCGGAAGACGTCGTCACCGTGAAGGAAAAGTCGCGCAACATGGCTCTGGTGCTCGAAGCCCAGCAGTCGTCGGAACGCGACGTGCCGGATTACCTGGAACTGTCGGACCGCTCGTTCTCGGTTCGCTACGTCCGCGTGCCGGAACTGTCGGACGTGCCGTACGCCGTGAAGATGGAACCGAACCTGGTCGTCGAATACTACGCTTCGTAAGCGGAGTTTTCTTCAGAGCGGCTATCGGCCTTCGGCCTACTTGAGCCGCTTCTGGATTTGAGTTTGGAGGGCCTCGGATTCGTCCGGGGCCTTTCGTTTTTTATCCTGTTCCCTCCAAGGGCGAACAGGCGCATTCTCGGCCGGTTCAGGCTTTGAGGCAGGGGAGGTCGTCAGTTGCGCGACTCCATCATGAAACGCTTGGCTTTGATCGCCGCCGCATCGGCGGGCCTGGCCGCCTGCGCCAGCCGCGGCGAGCCCACCGTCTCCACCGCGGGCATGCCCGGCGCGCTGGAGCCGATCCACGCCGCCGCTTTCACCAAGGACCAGGCCGTCTTCTGGGTCAGTTCGAACGGCTGCACGGCCAAGGAAGACCTGATCCCGATCGTCAGCCTGCAGGGCGGCAGCGCCGTCATCACCCTGCGCCGCATCGACGAGGACAAGTGCAAGCAGGACTTGGTCCAGGGCGTCGAGCTGAAGTGGTCGTTCGAGGAACTGGGCCTGACGCCCGGCTCGCCCGTCAGCGTCAACAACCCCTATCAGATGCCTCGCTCCTGAAAACGGCTGTAGCGTTTCGTTAAGCCTGTTCGAGCGCGTCTGATTAAGCAACGTCCGTTACGACGACAGACCGTCCCCCCAAGGTCTGTAGCTTCATGCGCTTCTTCACCTGCCTGACCGACGACCACAATCTTTGGCTCGTCGCGTTGGCCGCCGGCCTGTGCCTGATCGGTTCGATCATCACCTTCCGCCTGTATCGCCGCCTGCGCGCCGCCGAAAAGGGCACGCGTCTGGCCTGGGCCTTCATGGGCGCGGTGGCGACCGGGGCGACGATCTGGTGCACCCATTTCGTGGCGATGATCGCCTATGAGCCCGGCGTCACCATCAGCTATGGCCCCGTGCTGACCGGCCTGTCCCTGGGCGTCGCCATCGCCGGCAGCGCGCTGGCGCTCTGGGTGGCCTCGCGCCGGATGCCGGCCTCGGCCGAGATCGGCGGCGTGCTGTTCGGCCTGACCGTGGTGGCCATGCACTATACCGGCATGGCGGCCTTTGCGACCGACGCCGTCATCCACTGGTCGGCCCCCTATGTCGCCGCTTCAGTTGCGGGGGCGGTCGTCTTGGGCGCCCTGGCGTTCAATCGCGCCCGGCAGTCCGGCAAGGTCGTCCCGGTCGTGCTGATGGTCCTGGGCATCGTGGCCCTGCACTTCACCGGCATGGCCGCCATGACGATCGTGCCGGTCGGCGCGCTGGTCGATATGGGCGCTGTCGGATCCACCAATCTGGTCTTGGCCTTCGCCGTCTCCGCCGTCGGATTGATGATGCTGGGCACCGGCGTCGCCAGCCACGCCCTGGACGTCCAGTCCCGTCTGCAGGCCAAGGCGCGCCTGGATCACCTGATCGAGGGCAGCGTCGATGGCATGGTGGTCGAACAGGACGGCGTCATCCTGGCCGCCAACGCCGCCTTCGCGGATCTGGCGGGCGTCCAGCATCAGGCCTTGGTCGGCGAGCCGCTGTCGCGCTGGATCGCCGGCGTTGCCGATCTGACAGTAAACGGCCTGAGCCAGTCCAAACTGGTCGCCGAAGGCGGGGCGGACATCCCCGTCGAGATCGCCGTGCGCCGCGACTGCGGTATGGATCACGTCATGATCTACGCCGTGCGCGATCTGCGCATGCGTCAGGCGCAGGAGCGTCGCATCGCCCATCTGGCGCGCAACGACGGCCTGACCGGCCTGCCCAACCGCTCGTCCTTCCTGGAATGGCTGACGCGCCAGACCGCCGACCTGACCGTTCCGAACAAGGTGGCCCTGCTGGCCATGGATCTGGACCGGTTCAAGGAGGTGAACGACGTTCACGGCCATGCCGCCGGCGACCAGCTGCTGATCCAGATCGCCGAACGGATGCGCGCCTGCCTGCGCCACGACGAGTTCATCGCCCGCCTGGGCGGGGACGAGTTCGTCGCCGTCGTGCCGATCCAGCACAAGGACGACGCCCTGGATCTGGTCGCGCGCCTGCGCGACGCCGTCACCGCCCCGGTCGTGCTCGACCATGCCGAGGTCGCCTGCGGTCTCAGCACCGGCATCGCGATCTGGCCTGACGACGCCCACGACCCGTCCGCCCTGATCAATGACGCAGACCTGGCCATGTACCGGGCCAAGGCCTCGCTAGGGACCGACGTCTGCTTCTACGAGGAGGAGATGGACGAGGCGGTCCGCAATCGACGTCGCATGGCCCAACAGATGCGCGAGGCCCTGGATCAGGGCCAGTTCAGCCTGAACTGGCAGCTTCAGGCCGCCGTCGATACCGGCGACATCACGGGTTACGAGGTCCTGCTGCGCTGGATCCAGCCGGATGGGACATTCATCTCGCCGGCCGACTTCATCCCTCTGGCCGAAGAGAACGGCCTGATTCTGCCGATCGGCGAATGGGTGCTGCGCACCGCCTGCGCCGAGGCCGCCAGCTGGACCGAACCGCACAAAATCGCCGTCAACCTGTCGCCGGTCCAACTGGGCCACATCGACCTGCCGCGCCTGGTGCATCAGGTCTTGGTCGAGACCGGCCTGTCGCCGTCGCGGCTGGAGCTGGAGATCACCGAGACGGCCATGATCACCGACATGGAGCGCACGACCCACGTCCTGCGCCAGCTGAAGCTGCTGGGCGTCTCGATCGCCATGGACGACTTCGGCACCGGCTATTCGTCGCTGTCGACCCTGCGCGCCTTCCCGTTCGACAAGATCAAGCTGGATCGCTCCTTCATGTCCGAACTGGACGGCGGACCTCAATCGGCCGCCATCATTCGCGCCGTCCTGGCCCTGGGCGAGAGCCTGCATATCCCCGTCCTGGCCGAGGGCGTCGAGACGCTGGAGCAGCTGGCCTTCCTGCGCGACCAGGGCTGCGACGAGGTCCAGGGCTATCTGCTCGGCCGCCCGCAAAAGACGGCCGATGCAGAGGTTCAAGCCGCTGCACGCGTTCTATGGGCCGTCGATCCGTCGATGGAAAAGGCCGCCTGATCAGGCCTTAAACGTCGGCCTTGCCGTATGCCGGCCAAACGCCCTTGCCGGCGCCGCGATACTGGACCGGCAGGCCTTCGTCCTCGCCCAGGGCTACGGCTGCATGGTGCGCCCAGTGCGGGTCGTCCAGCGCCGCGCGTGCAATGGCTATGAAGTCCGCCTGACCGGACGCCACGATGTCCTCGGCCTGCTGCGGATCGAAGATCATGCCGACGGCCATGACATTGGCCTGAGGCGTCGCCGCCTTCACGGCCTGGGCGAACCGCAGCTGATAGCCCGGCTCACCGCCCGGGATTTGCGCCTGCGCGACGTTCCCGCCCGACGTCAGGTGCAGATAGTCGTAGCCCATGTCGTGCAGCGCCTGACCAAGGGCCGTCACCTCGTCCAGGGCGATGCCGCCCTCGACCCAGTCCGAGCCGTTGAAGCGTACGCCAAGCGCCTTGGTCCGGGGCCAGGCGTCGCGCAGGGCCTGGGCGACCCGCAGCGGGAATCGCGCCCGGTTCTCGTACGATCCGCCGAACTCGTCGGTGCGGTGGTTGGACACCGGCGACAGGAACTGGGTCAGCAGATAGCCGTGGGCGGCGTGCAGTTCGACCAGATCGAACCCGGCCCGGTCCGCCCGCCTCGCCGCGTCCTCGAAGGCGGCGACCACGCGGTCCATGTCGGCCGGGGTCATGGCGGTCGGCGTGTGCCAGTCATCCTTGAACGGTTCGGCCGAGGCGCTGAAGGTTTCCCACGCGCCGTCTTCGGCCGTCAGGGCGCCGCCACCTTTCCACGGCGCGCTGGTCGAAGCCTTGCGTCCGGCGTGGGCCAGTTGGATGCCGATCGGGGTGTCGCTGTAGGTGCGGATGTCGCGGATGATCCGGGCGAAGGCCTCTTCCTGGGCGTCGTTCCACAGGCCGGTGTCGTCCGGCGTGATCCGTCCCGCCGCCTCGACCCCCGTCGCCTCGACGATGACCAGTCCAGCGCCGGAGATCGCCAGTCGTCCCAGATGCTGCACGTGCCAGGGCTGAGGCACGCCGTCGATGGCCGAATACTGGCACATCGGCGCGATGGCGACGCGGTTCTTCAGCGTCAGGGGGCCGACGGCGCGGGGCGAGAACAGCTGGCTCATGAAGGACGATCCGTGGGGCAGGAGAGGGGGGACTGTAGCTATGGCGGTTGCGGTCACGTTCAACCCCGATCCTTTCCGATTGTTCACCCAGCTTTCCGATTATTCACGTGTGCGCGCCCGGCCCGCGCGGCACAAAAGGGTCAAGCTTCAACTGGGGAACACACCAATGCTTCGTCTCGCTCTCGCCACCGCCATCGCCGCCCCGCTGCTGTCGGGCTGCATCATCGTCTCGACCGAAAAGCCGACCACGCGCGTCATCACCGCGCCGGCCTCGGGCCAGTGATGCGCAGCCTGGTCAAGGGCCCGATGATAAAGGGCCAGATGATCAAGGGTCTGGCGGTCGCGGCCCTGGTCGCGCCGCTGCTGTCGGCCTGCGTCATCTATGACAGCGACGCGGGCGAGAATGTCTCGGTGAACCTACGCCGCGACGACGCCCCGCCGGCCGAGGCCATCCGCGAAGCCCGGTTCGCCGACGGCGCCTTGGTCGCGCGCGTCGATTCCAACGGCTGCACCCAGGCGTCGGATTTCGAGGTGTCGGTGTCGGACGGCTCGCCGGCCGAGATCACGCTTCGCCGCACCAAACAGGACCTGTGCAAGGCCCTGGTCCCGGACGGCGTCGAGCTGCGCTGGACCTATGCCGACCTGGGCCTGGAGCCCGGCACGCCCGCCCGCATACTCAATGCGCTGAAGTAGGCGTCTCGAACACGACCAGCATGTCTGGCGGAATGCGCTGCGGTCTCAGGGTCGCAGCGTCCACCAGCACCCATTCGGTGACGCCCTGGGCGCAGACGCGGCCCTGGGCGTCCTCGATCCGTACATAGCGGGTGAAGCGCGGTCCCTGCGGATCGCCGACCCAAGTGCGGGCGACCACGCCCTCTGCGCGGGGCTCGATGCCGCGCAGATAGTCGATCTCGTGCCGGGTCGCGACCCACGACCATTTCGACCGCGTCGCCTCGTCAAAGCGCGCGTTCCAGTGGGCCGTGCCCGCATCCTGCAGCCAGCCGACATAGACGACGTTGTTGACGTGGCCGTTGGCGTCGATGTGCTCGGGCCGCACGTCCAGCGGCACGACGAAGACCTCGCGGTCCTCGCGCGGCGTGAGGGTCTTCCTGGCCATCAGGCCTCGCCGAGCGGCACGCCCTTCTCGACCATAAGGGCCTGAAGTTCGCCGGCTTGGAACATCTCGCGGATGATGTCCGATCCGCCCACGAACTCGCCCTTCACATAGAGCTGCGGAATGGTGGGCCAGTCGGTGAAGCTCTTGATGCCTTCGCGCAGGGCTTCGTCCTGCAGCACGTCCACGCCCACGAAGCCGGCGCCGACATGGTCCAGGATCTGCACCGCGAGGGACGAGAAGCCGCAGCGCGGCTGGTCCGGCGTGCCCTTCATGAACAAAACCACGTCGTTCTGGGCGACGGTTTCGCCGATGAAGGCGTGGACGGGATCGGCGGCTTGGGCGGTGTCGGTCACGGATACGGGCCTTTCGTGAAGCCCGTCAGCTAGGGAGCCAAACGGGCGCGGTCAAGGCGTCCGCGACGTTCTGCACAGCCGGGAAGTACGGTCAGGCCGCCTGATTGGCCACGACGCGCGCCATCTCGATCTGCGCGGCCAGGCCCGGCGGCATGTCCCGCTCGGGCGCGGCGGCCAGTGTCGCCAGCCGATCGGTGTCGGTCGGATTGACGATCACGCTGGATACCGACGGGTCGGTCAGCACGTAGGACAGGCAGATCGCCTCGGCCGTCCAGTTCTGGGTGCGGTACAGGAAGCCGAAGGCGTCCTTCTTGGGCGTATCGACGGGACGCTTGTCCTTGCCGAAGCCGAACAGACCCTTTTTGAAGATCGGCGCATCGGGCGCCCGCGCGCGCCGGTCGGCGTAGAAGTCATAGGCGAAGACCGCCATGTCCTGCTCGCGCGCCGAGCGGATGCGGTTTCGGATCTTCCAGTCGGCGTTGATGTCGAATGGCGTCAGCAGGGCGTCGAACGCCCCTGTCGACACATAGGCGTCCATCACGTCGCCGCCGCCGGCGATGCCCAAAAGCTTGATCCGTCCGGTGGTGCGCATGGCCTTCAGCGCGCTGAGAGACGATTGCGCCAGTTCGGTCTCGCCCGGCTCGTGCAGCACCGCCACGTCGATCCACCCCAGGCCCGAGAAGTGCAGCACCCGATCAATGGCCGCCGTCATCCCCTGGGCCGAAAAGTCGCGCTGCTGGTCGCGGCCGTCGCCGGCGCCCAGCGTCAGGCTGACGTAGACGAGCTTGCGATCCACATGCGACAGGGCCTCGCCCAGCACCTCGGCCGCCACCGGGTCGGCGGTCTCCAGCCGATAGCTGTTCACCCCGGCCTCCAGCGCCGAATACAGCAGGTCCAGCCCGGCCTCGCGCCCGCGCTTCAGCACGTCGGCGCCGAAACTCAGCGTCAGGTTGGAGATGGCGGCGCCGGAGACGCCGAAGGGGCGATAGCGCATGGCCTTCAGCCCTCCTTGGCCGGCGCGGAGGTCTCAAGCGCCAGGGCGTGCAGTTCGCCGCCCATCTGGCCCTTCAGCGCGGCATAGACCATCTGGTGCTGACGCACGCGCGGCAGGCCGGCGAAGGCGCTCGACACGATCCGCGCGCGATAGTGGTCGCCGTCGCCCGCCAGATCCTCGATCTCGATCTCGGCGTCGGCGAAGGCTTCGACCAGATGCTGGCGCAGCGTTTCCACGGACATGGGCATGACGGGCACTCACACTTCGTTGGACGCCAGTTTGCCCGCTAATCCTTAATGCCGACCTACGGCGTGCGGCGCTGCCGTTCGAACAACTGTACCGCATGATCCTTGTAGATCGCGCGCGCATAGGGGCGATAACCGACCCGCGCCGCCAGCTTCAGCGAGGCCAGGTTCTCGGGCGAGATCATGCAGACGGTTCGCCCCTCCAGCCTCCGGTCGGTCCAGGCCAGCGCCGCCGTCAGGGCCTCGGCCGCATAGCCCCGTCCCTGAAACTCCGGCGCCACGCCCCAGCCCAGCTCTGGCGCATCGAACGGCGGCTCCATCTCGCGGCGATAGTCGAACACCCCGACGCTGCCCAGATAGGCGCCGTCGTCCCGCAGCCGGATCGTCCAGTTGCCATGGCCCATCGCCGCCCAATGGCCGAGATCGCGCAGCAGCCGGAACCAGACCTCTTCTCGCCCCAGCGCCCGGCCCATGATGTGGCGCGTGAAATCTTCATCGGACCACAGCGTCAGCAGATCGTCGAAATCGTCGGTCGAGACGGGGCTCATCACCAGTCGCTCGGTCGTCAGAATTCTGTCGTTCACATCAGGCCCAGTTGCTTGAAGCTGGCCACCCCGTCGCGGCCGACGACCAGATGGTCGTGAACCTCGACGTTAAGGGCGCGGCCGGCCTGCACAACCTGTTTCGTGATCTCGATGTCGGCGCGGCTGGGGGTGGGATCGCCCGACGGATGATTGTGCACCAAGATCAGGGCGCTGGCCGACAGCTCCAGCGCGCGCCGCACGACCTCGCGCGGATAGACGGGCGCATGATCGACCGTGCCGCGGTTCTGCACCTCGTCCAGAATCAGCTGGTTCTTCTTGTCCAGATACAGCACCCGGAACTGCTCGCGCGGCTCGTGCTGCAAGGCGACGCGGACATAGGCCAGGAGCGCCGTCCACGACGAGATCACCGGCCGTTTCGCCGTCGGCTCCTTCGCGATCCGCCGCGTCACGTCGAAGATCAGCTGAAGGTCCAGCGCCACCGCCCGCGTCGGCTTGCCGACGGCGTATCCCATCGACCGCGCCACCTGATCCTCGATCGCCTCATGGCTGGCCGCCCCGATCCCCTCCAAGCCTCCGAACCGCGCTACCAGATCCTTGGCCAGCGGCTTGGTGTCCTTGTACGGCACGCTGCGAAACAACAGCAGCTCCAGCAACTCATAGTCGGGCAGGGCGCCCAGGCCCCCCTTCGCCGCCCGCTCACGCAGCCGGTCGCGATGACCGCTGTGGCGCGGCTTGGGCTTGTCGCCGACTTCGGACGCCTTGTCGTCGAGCATGATCCCTCCCGCTCAACGCAACCTGTGCGTATTGCGACTAGGGATCAAGGGTTCAGTTCGGTCGGAACAAACCCGCCGGCGACGCCGTAAAGATTTCCAGTCCGTCTTCCGTCACCCCGATGGTGTGCTCGCACTGGGCCGAAAGGGACTTGTCGCGCGTCACGGCGGTCCAGCCGTCGGACAGCACCTTCACGTGCGGTTTGCCCAGGTTCACCATCGGCTCGACGGTGAAGAACATGCCGGGTTTCAGCACCGCGCCCTCGCCACGACGGCCGTAGTGAAGGACATTGGGGCTGTCGTGGAAGACGCGGCCGATGCCGTGGCCGCAGAAGTCGCGCACCACGCTCATGCGCTGGGCCTCGACGAACTTCTGGATCGCATAGCCGATGTCGCCGAACGTATTGCCCGGCTTGACCTGTTCCAGGCCCAGATCCAGCGACTGATAGGTCACGTCGATCAGCTTCTTGGCCCGCGCATTGATCTCGCCCACCGCATACATGCGGCTGGAATCGCCGTGCCAGCCGTCGACGATGACGGTGTGGTCGATGTTGACGATGTCGCCGTCCTTCAGCACCCGGTCGCCGGGAATGCCGTGGCAAACGACGTGGTTGATCGAGGTGCAGACGGTCTTCTCGTAACCCTTGTAGCCCAGGCAGGCGGGCAGGCCGCCGTTGTCCAGGGTGAACTCGCGCACCAGATCGTCGATCGTGCTGGTCAGGACGCCCGGCTTCACATGCGCCGCGATCATGTCCAGCGCCTCGGCGACCAGACGGCCGGCCTTGCGCATGCCCTCGAAGTCTTCCGCCTCATGGATGCGGATGGCGCTGGAGCGGACCAGGACGTCGGTTTCGAGTTCGGGCGTTTCGTACATGGGGCGATCGGTCTGCAAAAGGCGGGATACGGCGCAATCCGTTCGCCGCAGATGGGCGTTATAGCATGAAACCTCAAGCCTGCCCCCGGATTCCCGCATGACCGACGCTGACACCGACCGTTCCGGCCCGACCGCCGCCGTCTTGGTCATCGGCGACGAAATCCTGTCGGGCCGAACCCAGGACACCAACACCAACACCATCGCCCGGTTTCTGGCGGCGTTGGGGATCGACCTGATGGAGGCGCGGGCCGTCAGCGACGATCACGGCCGGATCGTCGAGGCGCTGGACGCCCTCCGCTCACGCTGGGACTATGTCTTCACCACCGGCGGCATCGGTCCGACCCATGACGACATCACCGCCGACGCCGTGGCGGCCGCCTTCGGCGTGGCCCTGCCTGAACATCCGGACGCGCTGGCGATCCTGTCGCGCCGCTATGGCGACGATTTTAACGCCGCGCGTCGTCGCATGGCGCGCATCCCCGAAGGCGGCGTTCTGATCGCCAATCCGGTCACGGACGCGCCCGGCTTCCAGATCGGCAATGTCTTCGTCATGGCCGGCGTGCCCAAGATCATGCAGGCGATGCTGGAGGATGTGGCCCCGCGCCTGCGCACCGGCGCGATCGTTCATGCCCAGACCTTGAAGGTCAGCGGCGTGGGCGAGGGGGCGGTGGCCGATGTGCTGCGGGCGGCGGCCAACCAGCGTCGCGACCTGTCCTTCGGCAGCTATCCGTTCGGCCATGGCAGCGTCGGCGAGATCGGAACCCATCTGGTTATTCGTGGCCGCAACGCCGATCAGGTCCGTGCGGCGGCGCATGATTTGATCGCAGAACTGCGTAATCTGGGCATCGATGTTGCCGCTGCGTAACCTCGCAAAGCCGTGATCGTGTGCGGCTCAGGCGCCACGGTTTCGCCTGTTTCCGGTCCGATGGGGGCCTTGCCCGCAACGCTTTCGCGCCGCGAACGCTGAGAGGGCTCCTCCCCTGATCGACCGCGCGTAATGCGGCCGGCGCTTACTTAGGTGTATGAAATGACCTCCAGGAACTTCGCCCGCGTGGGCGGGATCGCCCTGACGACCGCCCTGCTGGCCGGCGTCGCCGCCCCGGCCATGGCGGGCTCCTTCTATGTCCAGGAACAATCGACCCGCGGCCAGGGTCGCGCCAACGCCGGCGTCGGCGCCGACAAGGGCGTCCAGTCGCTGTGGTGGAATCCCGCCGCCATCGCCGGAACCCAGCGCGAAGTCTACCTCGGCGCCCACGGCCTGATCCTGGACTCCGACGTCGACAACACCGGTTCGAGCCTGACCTACAACGTTCCGGTTCCGGGCGTCGGCATCGTCAGCCGCTCGGCTCCCGTCAACGGCGACCCGCACGTCCACGACGTGGTCGAAAGCGGCATCGTGCCGAACTTCGCCGTCTCCATGCCGATCGGCGACCGCTTCAACGTCGGTCTGGCCGTCCAGGCGCCCTACAACTTCACCACCAAATATGAGCCGACCGACTTCGCGCGTTACGATGCCCTGACGTCGGAACTGCGCTCGGCCAACGTCAGCCTGGTCGCCGCCATGACGGTCACCGACTGGCTGGACATCGGCGCCGGTTTCGACGCCCAATACGCTAAGGCGACCCTGTCGTCGGCCCTGCCGAACGCGCCGATCCCGGCCGTCCTGTCGCCCGCCTATGTCGTCTCGCCGTCGACCGATGGCCGCAACCAACTGGAAGGCGACGGCTGGGATTACGGATGGAACGCCGGCGCCCAGATGCACTTCGGCAAGCTGGACCTGGGTCTGTCTTACCGCTCCAAGATCGAACACGAGCTGGAAGGTTCGGTAAACATCTCGGGCCTGACCGGCGTCCTGGCCGGCGCCAACGTCTCGACCGATGGCGGCGCCTCCTTCACCACGCCTTGGTACGCCACCGTCTCGGCCCGCTACGCCGTCAACGATCGCCTGACCCTGAACGCCCAGGTCAACCAGATCGGCTGGAGCGAGTTCGACGCCATCCGCGTCGCCTACACCGGCGGCGGCTCGACCATCGTTCAGGACTATGACGACGTCACCACCGGCGCGATCGGCTTCGACTACAAGATCGATCCGTCGATGACCTTCCGCGCCGGCTTGGGTTACGACCCGACCCCGACGCCGGACGATCACCGCACCGCCCGTATCCCGGACGGCGACCGCTGGCTCTACGCCGCCGGTCTGTCCAAGACGATCGGTTCGATGACCTTCGACGGCGCCGTGACCTACATCGACATCGACACCGCGACGATCAACGACACCCGCGACGTCTATGGCAACGGCCTGGTCATCTCGAACCTGCGCGGCGAAGCGCAAGGCTCGGGCGTCGGCTTCTCGCTGGGCGCGACCTGGAACTTCTGAGTTCCGCTCAGCCCCGGCTGACATGAGAACGGCGGCTCCCGCAAAGGAGCCGCCGTTTTTTTATTCCTCCCCCGCGCAGCGGGGGAGGATCTGGATCAGCCCTTGGCGGCGCCGCCGTAGCCCTTGCCGCCGTTGGACGGACGGCGACGGGGGCGGCGCTTCATTTCGCCTTCCGCCGGTTTGACGTTGTCGTTGATCGACGGGACGCGCTCGCCGGCCAGGGGGTTGTAGGCGCGCTCGGGACGCGGGGCCGCCGGGGTTTCGCCCGGGCGGTTGCGACGCTGGCGGTGCGGCTGGCCGCCGCCTTCCGGACGCACGCCCTCGCGGTGTGGCGCGCGACGGCCGCGACCGCCCCGTCCCTGGCCGCCCTCGTTGCGCTCGCCGCCTTCGCGTTCCGGCATGGTCGCCTTCTTGCCGACGCCGGTGGCCATGATGGTGGCGTCCAGCTGGCCCAGGGCCTTGTCGTTACGACGGTCGATGGCCGGGATCTTCTGGCGCGTGACCTTCTCGATGTCGCGCAGCAGCTTCATCTCGTCGCCGGCGACGAAGCTGACGGCGGTGCCGTCCTTGCCCGCCCGCGCCGTGCGGCCGATGCGGTGGACGTAGCTTTCCGGCACGTGCGGCAGTTCGAAGTTCACGACGTGCGAGACGCCGTCCACGTCGATGCCGCGCGCGGCGATGTCGGTGGCGACCAGGACGCGCAGCTTGCCCTTCTTGAAGGCTTCCAGGGTGCGTTCACGCTGGGGCTGGCTCTTGTTGCCGTGGATGGCCCCGGCCTCGACGCCGCCGGCTTCCAGATAGGCCGCGACCTTGTCGGCGCCGTGCTTGGTCTTGGTGAAGACCAGGCAGCGCGTGTATTCGGGATCGCTGAACATCTCGGTCAGCAGGGCGCGCTTACGGCCCTGTTCGATATAGACGACCGACTGGCTGATGCGCTGCACCGTGGTCGACTGCGGCGTGACCTGGACCTTGACCGGATCCTTCAGCAGTTCGCCCGCCAGCTTGCCGATCTCCGACGGCATGGTCGCCGAGAAGAACAGGTTCTGGCGCTTGGCCGGGATCTTGGAGACGATCTGGCGGATCGGCTTGATGAAGCCCAGGTCCAGCATCTGGTCGGCCTCGTCCAGCACGAAGATCTCGGTCGAGGACAGGTCCAGGTTCTTCTGCTGGATGTGGTCCAGCAGGCGGCCGGGCGCGGCGACCAGGATGTCCAGACCCTGTTGCAGGGCCCGCTCCTGACCGCCGTATTTCACGCCGCCGAAGATCACCGCGACCCGGAAGCCCAGGTGCGCGCCGTAGGCCTTGAAGCTGTCCCCGATCTGGGTCGCCAGTTCACGCGTGGGGCTCAGGACCAGCACGCGGGTCGTGCGGGGCTTGGGGGCGATGCGGTTTTCGGCCAGGCGATGCAGGATCGGCAGGGCGAAGGCGGCGGTCTTGCCGGTGCCGGTCTGGGCGATGCCCAACAGGTCCTTGCCGGCCATGACGTCGGGGATGGCCTTTTCCTGGATCGGGGTCGGCGTGGTGTAGCCGGTCGAGGCCAGGGCCTGCAGCAGGGCCTTGTTCAGGCCCATGGATTCGAATGTGGTGCTCACAGCAGTCTATCTTTCGCGTAGCGGCAGGGCGCTATCAGCCATGGCATGACGCCGTCGGGCCGCGCACCGCCAGTCCCGACGGGGCCTCGGGGAGGAGGCCTGCGGGGTGGATCGGGCGCCGCCCCGCGTGTCCGGGCAGCGAATGGATATGAGGGGCCGGCGGCTTCTACAGACAGGTCCGAAGGGGACCCACACGCGCTGGAGACGCCGGAGATCGCGATTGTGCGACGCCGCGCAAATGGGCGCTTATCGCCGATAAGTCAACTGCCGGCCCTATCCGGGCGCGTATCGCGTCGCCGCCTCGGGCAGTCCGTCAGGCAGGCCGATGGCCGCGCGCCAGTCCTCGGGATGCAGCCGCGCCATCTCCAGATCCAGCCAGGCCAGCGGCTTCAGCCTGCCGTCCTCGTCCCAGAACCGCTCCGCCCACGGCTGTCCCGTCTCGACCGCCCGCGCCCGGTCCCGCGCGGTCGCCTCCGGCCCCAGATGCGTCGCCCGCCAGTGATACAGCCACGGAATATGCCAGTGCGGCGCGCTGGTCAGCCGCTCGTCCCGCATCGCCGCCGCCAGACATTCCGCCAGCGCCCGCGCATCCTCTAGCTGGGCGCAAAAGGCGTCGCGCCGCGCCTGGATATGACGGTCCCAGCCTTCCGCCGGCTCGATCGGCCGGCCTGCGCCGGATCGGGCCGTTTCCACCCCTCCGCCTCGCGCCGCTTCCACAGGGCGTGCACCCCCACGTCATAGCGTGCGGCGACCGAGCGCGCGGTCTCGCCGTCCTCCCACGCCTTGCGAACCTCGGCCCAGACGGCGTCCGGCCGGATCTTGCGATGTATGCCCTTGCTCATGGGGAAAGGGTCGTCGCACGCCCCTGCGTCATCATCGGACGCAAGCCAGACCACGCACCCATTTAGGATGGCTGGCGCGCCCTACCTGACATGTCGAGATGTGGAAAATCAGGTCTCTAGCCTCGAAAATCGCCCGTCTTCCGGCCTGAGGTAGAGACCGACCCATACTGTCCGCATGGAAAAACGCCGATACAAGATCAAACCGCCCGAGGTCTGGACCCAGGTCCGACAGGACTATCTCTCCGGCCTCGACGCCAAAACCGTCGCCGCCCGCCACGACGTCACCGAGGCCGCCCTGCGCGCCCGCGCCACCAAGGAGGGCTGGTCGCGCCACCCGCGCACCGAGACGCCGCCGCCCGCGCCCAATCCCCTGTCGCTTCAGGACGCCGCCGACCTCTCGCCTGACGATCCACACGATCCCTCCGCCCTGGCCCGCGCCGCCGCCCAGGCCTCGGGCCGCGCCCTCCACGCCCAGGACTTCGCCCAGGCCCGCGCCCTGGCGGCTTTGGCCGAGACCTATCGCAAACTGGCCGACCGCGACGGCCCCGGCCGCGCCTCCCGCCTCACGCTCAAGACCGCGCCCCTGCAACTGGTTTTCGACATCCTGACCAATCAGGCGGAGGCCCAGCGCCGCTTCGCCATGAACACCAGCGACAATAGCGACTGGGAGCTGCGCGGCCAGTATTGGAAAGCCAAGGAGAAGCTGGACCGCGCCAACGATGAATGGAGCGAGGCTCAACTGGCCCGCCGCGTCCAGCTGGACCGCCGCATCGCCTCCCTGGAGACTCAACTGCGCGAAGCCGGCCTCGACCCCGTCATCGAGCGCGAACAGGACCGCCGCATCTCCAAAGGGATCGACCTCTACCTGGGCACATGGCGCGGGATCGTGACGATGGAGGAGTGGGAGAAGACGCTGGATGAGTTGTGAGGTCTGATCTTTCCTGTTTGCGGCAGGAACAAGAAAGTCATGAATAAACATAGAGTTAGGTACGGTAAAGGATGGCATGCTCGGGCATAGACAAATCTTCCCACACCTCTAGGTTGATGCTCATGAATGAAACAGGCAACGAAGCTCTTGGGGTTAAAGGCTCAGCCGTAGAGGACGAGCGTCCGCCGCGACCCGGCGACGTGACTAAGGACGATTTGGCTGCGGTCCCATTTGAAGATGTGATCTCTGACCTAGGCATGGTCGAATGCCACCATCTAGCAACTCGGTTTCGCGCGCGGCTGTCCGACGCCACTGATTCAAAGAGCGAGCAGGAGCGGCGCGTGTATTTCGCGCTGTCCAGCATCTGCGATTTGCATTTCAAACCGGAGGAGCGTGGCGGGGCATATGGGCCAATGATGGTTCTCTCGGATGGAAGTCGAACCGCCATCCCAGAGGATTATGCTGGCGCACAAAGCGAAGCATTTTTGGAGATTCTTCCAAGAGTGACAAACTTGGCGCTTCGGACCCGCCTTGCCGACATCGTTTGGTTGAACACTCGAAAGCTCGCTGCGGCCGAATTGGCCATCAGTGGGTACATCGAGATGATGGATTTGCTTGTCCAGAATGAAGCAAAGCCAAGGTTTGATCTGCTGCATTCTAGGATGTTTGAAGCGAATCAGAATCTGGCTCGCGGACTTCAAATCGCGGCGGCGACGAAGAAGCGAAGGGACCCTCTGTCCCCTGCAATCGCAGCGGCTGCACTTCGATTGGTCGATGCTACTGAAGATCAGATCGGTGTGGAAAAGGCGAGCGGGTCATTCCTTCGCGCTGTGAAGCTCGCCTTCAACTATGGCGTGCTGGAGCCAGCAGACGTCGTCACGCGGCTTGAGGTGGCTCTTAAGGTCCGTCAAGCCGACGCAAGTTCCGATGAGATGCGGAACCTGTATTTCATGATCGCAGAGGCACACGACGAAGCCGAGCGTAAAGTCGAGGCCAACGAAGCGCGCCGACTTGCTGCCGAGGAGAGCGTTCGAGAAGCTGAAACCGCTACGGGGTCGGGGATGCTGGCCGCGCACGTTTTAATGAATGCGATCGCGGAGTTCAGACGCATTCGCGGATCAAGGGAACGCATAACGGAGCTCGAAAAACGTCTTAGAGAGCTACAGCCTAAAGCGCTGGAAGAGATGGTTCCCGTCTCCCACAAGACCGACATAACCGAGTTGGTGGATTATACGCTTCACCAAGTTGAAGGATTGACGCTCTCCCAAGTTCTCGGTCAGTTTGGGGATCTAAGTCGATCAAGGACTGTGGAAGAACTCCGGTCGGAAGCTCTCCAGCATTTGAGAGACTTTCCTCTTTCCTCCATGTTTGGAGGCTCAAGATTGGATGCCGAAGGACGTGTCGTATCGTACACCCCCACGCCTGAACTGCACGGTGATCCCGGCGATGAATGGATCAAGAGCAAGATTGCTGGAAACGAGAGCCTGCACCGAAGTTTGGTGGTTCAAGGAAAAATCGAGCCTGCCCGGCGGTACATTGGCTCCCACCATCCACTATCCCAACGTCATTTCGAGGCCATAGTCAGGCGGAGTTGGCTTGTGCCGCCCGGACATCGGGCCATTATGACGTTGGGTTTCGCGCGCTTTATGCAGGGCGACTTCATGAGCGCGACTTATTTGTTGGTTCCACAGCTCGAAAACTGCTTTCGGCATGTTCTTAAAGTAACTGGGAATGATCCATCCAAGATCGAAAGTGATTTGGTGCAAAAGGACCCAACGCTGTCTGTGATCATGGAAAAATATAGAGACAAAGTGGTCAGTATTTTTGGAGAAGATGTGATAAATGAGGTTGATCACATATTTCTCTTCGAGGGCGGGCCCGCGTTAAGGCACGATGTGGCTCATGGAAAGGTCGGTTCGGCGGCAGCTTACTCAGTAGATGCCGTGTACGCGTGTTGGTTCATATATCGACTGATATGCATGACGGTGTTCAGCCAGTGGGATGAGCTGTCAGCAGAGATTGAACAAGCGGTGGGCTAGTTTCCCTTTGCCCTCTAGCTAACTTTTGATCTTGTGGCGGCACTTCTTATGCTGCCCTACAGCCGCCCCTTCCTGAACCGCTCCTGCGCTTCCGCCGCCGCGTCGGCCCGCCACCGCTTGGGCGCGGACTTGTCGACCTCTTCCCCCGCGCCGGTCAGGGCTTCGTTGGCGAATTCCAGGTCCATCAGCTTCATGCGCTTGATCTCGTCGCGCAGGCGGCCGGCTTCCTCGAACTCCAGGTTGGAGGCGGCCTCGCGCATGCGGCCTTCCAGGTCGCGCAGGGCGGCCTGGAAGTTGGTGCCGACGAAGGGTTTGGAGGCCTCGGCCACGCCCGGCCGGGTGATCCGGTCCATCTCGCGCGACTCATAGGGGCTGGCCATGATCTCCTTGATGTCGCGCTTGACGCTCTCGGGCGTGATGCCGTGTTCGGTGTTGTAGGCGACCTGGCGTTCGCGGCGGCGGTCGGTCTCGGCGATGGCGCGCTCCATACTGCCGGTCATGCGGTCGGCGTACAGGATGACGCGGCCGTCCACGTTGCGCGCGGCGCGGCCGATGGTCTGGATCAATGAGGTCTCGGAGCGCAGGAAGCCCTCCTTGTCCGCGTCCAGGATGGCGACCAGGCCGCACTCGGGGATGTCCAGCCCCTCGCGCAGCAGGTTGATGCCGATCAGACAGTCGAACGTGCCCAGACGCAGGTCGCGCAGGATCTCGATCCGCTCCAGCGTGTCCACGTCGGAGTGCATGTAGCGGACGCGCACCCCCTGTTCGTGCATATATTCGGTCAGGTCCTCGGCCATCTTCTTGGTCAGGGTGGTGACCAGGCTGCGGTAGCCCTTGGCCGTCGTCGCCTTGACCTCGTCGATGACGTCGTCGACCTGGTTGCGGGTCTTGCCGCTGACCGGGCGGATCTCGACCGGCGGGTCGATCAGGCCGGTGGGGCGGATGACCTGTTCGACGAAGACGCCGCCCGCCTGTTCCATCTCCCACGGGCCGGGTGTGGCGCTGACGTGGACCGTCTGGGGGCGCATGGCCTCCCATTCCTCGAACTTCAGCGGGCGGTTGTCGATGCAGGAGGGCAGGCGGAAGCCGTATTCGGCGAGGGTGGATTTGCGGCGGTAGTCGCCGCGGAACATGCCGTTGATCTGGCCGATGGTGACGTGGCTCTCGTCCACGAACAGCAGGGCGTTGTCGGGGATGTATTCGAAGAAGGTGGGTGGGGGCTCGCCGGGGGCGCGGCCGGTCAGCCAGCGGCTATAGTTCTCGATGCCGGCGCAGCTGCCGGTGGCCTCCATCATCTCCAGGTCGAAACGGGTGCGTTGTTCAAGCCGCTGGGCCTCCAGCAGCTTGCCGTTCTCGATCATCCAGTCCAGCGTCTCCTTCAGCTCGGCCTTGATGCCGCTGGTCGCCTGGTTCAGCGTCGGGCGCGGCGTCACATAGTGGCTGGCGGCGTAGACGGTGATCTCGGTCAGGTCGGCGGTCTTCTTGCCGGTCAGCGGATCGAACTCCTGGATCGCCTCCAGCTCGTCCCCGAACAGGCTGATGCGCCAGGCGCGGTCCTCAAGGTGGACGGGGAAGATCTCGATCACGTCCCCGCGCTTCCTGAACATGCCCCGGTCGAAGTTCAGGTCGTTGCGCTTGTACTGCAACGCGATCAGATCGGCCCGCAGCTTCGCCTCGTCGATCTGATCCCCCACCTTCAGCGTGAACGTCATCGCCGTATAGGTCTCAACCGACCCGATGCCGTAGATGCAGGACACCGACGCCACAACAATGACGTCTTCGCGTTCTAGTATAGCCCGCGTTGCAGAGTGTCGCATCCGGTCGATCTGCTCATTGATCGACGAGTCCTTTTCAATGTAGGTGTCAGTCCGAGGAACATAAGCCTCCGGCTGGTAGTAGTCGTAGTAACTTACGAAGTATTCGACGGCGTTGTCCGGGAAAAATGACTTGAACTCGGAATAGAGCTGGGCCGCCAGCGTCTTGTTCGGGGCCAGGATCAGGGCAGGGCGCTGGGTTTCCTCGATCACCTTGGCCATGGTGAAGGTCTTGCCCGAGCCGGTGACGCCCAGCAGCACCTGGTCGCGGTCCCCGGCCTGGGCCTGGGCCACCAGTTCGGCGATGGCGGCGGGTTGGTCGCCGGCGGGGGTGTATTTGGTCTCCAGCCGGAAGCGGCCCCCTTTCTTTTTGCCCTCGTGCGAGGGGCGGTGCGGCACCCAGTCGGCGGGCGCGGCGACCGGCTCCTCCGGCGTCAGGCGCGGCCCGGCGATGGGGGCGAACATAGGCATCTTGCCACCCTTCTGGCCCGTGTCGCGGATAAAGGCGGCCGACGCTTCCTGCACCCCCGGGTTGGGCACGTGAACGGGCTTGGCCGGCTTGGCGGCGGCGGGCTTCGGCGTCGAAGAACGGTTCATGAACAGAACTTAGTGCGTGAGGATGTCTCTCGCCATAGCGCGCCGGTGGGCGGACGGTTGCCGTCAGGCGGCCCGCGCCGCCGCCCACCGACCGTCCGGCAGCCGTTCGGCGTGGCCATAGCGGTGAAGGGTGGCCAACACCCGGCTAATCCGCGGTTCCAGTCGAACGCCGCCGCTGAAGCGTCGCGCCAGTTCGGGCGGCGCGATCGGGCCATCGGCGCGCAACAGAGCCTGCACCGCCAGGGGCTGGGCGTAGCGATCCGTGGGAAAGGCGGGACGCTTGGCTGCAAGTGCGGGGGCGCTGTCGATCAAGATCAGGCTGCGATTCTGGGGCGCAGCCGCGCCGGCCTGCCGCTGTTGATAATCCGGTCGCAGCCAATGGATCCGACCGGTCGCTTCCTCTTGAGCGCGGGCTTGGTTCAGGGCGACCAAACGCACAACCACCGCCTCGGCCGAAAGTCCCTCGGGCCATCCATAGGCGCGGGCCGTCAATCGATCGATGGCGTCGTGCAGGTCGCGCAGGATAATGACGAGGCCGCACTGCTTGATCGCCTTAGCCTTGGCGTCTAGCGGCGCTCCGCCTTTGACCTGCTCAAGGCAGTTGTAGAGTGCCGTCAGGGTCAGGTCTGGGTTGTCGGCCAAGACGGCGCGTCGGTGACCATCGAGCGCTTCGCCTGCCGCCCTCAACCGACTGCGTATGGCGTCATCCATCAGCGGAAAGGGGAAGGGGTCGAAACAGCGAGACTTGGTGTAGCGCGGGCGGTCCTCAAGGACGCCGCCGCTTGCAGCGCACCAAGCCAAATGGGCCGAACTCGACAGAACAGCCAAGGTCGCCGCATCTTTGTCCGCGATGCAGACGAGCATGTTGTCCGCCAGGATATCGGCGTCCAAAAATTGGAAAATCCGGTGCTTGGCCGTTTCGACCGTGGCGATATAGCGTGGAAGATTGGCTAGAGCGTCACGTTGGTCGGGCCGCGGCTTGCCGAAAAGCCACCATTTTTCGCAGTAGGCCCGCGAATCCGTCGTCGGCGATTTCTCCATCTGAGTTCGACGATCTTCGCGAACCGTTTCCGCCAGATGCTGGTAGGCTTCGGGAAAGCGCAGGCGAAGGTCGTCGGCCGTAAGGCCGAAGAAATCCAGCACCCGGGCGTTGCGGGACTTGCCGGTCAGGTCGCGCCCGTTGCGATACGGCCGTATGTGGCGTTCAATTCCCGGCCTCTTGCCCAGGCCCAGGCGATGCGCCTGATCGTGACTGATGATGAAGCCGGCGCCGTGCAGTTTGACGCCCGGCGAGCAGATACCGGCTGACGCCTTGAGCGCCAGGGCCTTGGTGACGTCGGCGCCGACGGTCAGATCGGAGTTGATGCGGCCATAACTGGCAGTCAGTTCGATGACGGGCTCGTCGGTGTCGAGCGCCGATTCCGACACGCGTGTGAGCACCCTTCCGTCGTGGCGACCGGCCTGGACCACCGTCATGGCGATGCGGACGGCGGCGCTATCTCTACTGGCCTTGGTCCAAGGATGATCGGGCACGGCCTGGATCAGGCTGATCGGCCGAGGACCATCAAGCCAACGTTCTATAGTGCGGCGTTGGAACACCTGGGTGATCGAATTGGTCGTCACGAAGCCGAAGCGACGCAGCATGGTTCCAGGTCGCGTCAGGATGTCTGCGGCCTGATCCCACCAGTACATCACCAGATCCGCGCTCTCGTTCATGCGCGGATGCGCCGCCCACAAAGCTTCCGCATAGCCCGGATCCAGTCTCGAGCGCAGATCCTTGCCGCCGATGAAGGGCGGGTTGCCGAGGATGAACTCCGCCTGCGGCCATGTGGCCGGTCTTGGGTTCGGCCACAACTGAACCGCCACCCCGTCGCGATAGCCTGTCACCACATCCGGCGCGCCGTCCCAGTCGAGCGCTGCGTCTATGCAGCGGATATTGCCGTGCGCCCTCAAAATGGGTTCGGAGGGGTGGCCGGTGTGGTTGCGATAATGCTGTTGCAAGAAGCCGATCCACAGGACGACATCGGCGATTGCGGCTGCGCGCGGGTTCAACTCCAGGCCCAGGAACTGACGTGGGTCCACCGTATCCAAGCCCAACGTATCCGATTGGCCCAGGTCCAGCAGCGTCTGAAGAACCTCGCCCTCCAACTTCTTCATCTGTTCCAGCGCGACATAAAGGAAGTTGCCGGTGCCGCAGGCCGGATCCAGCACGCGCGTTTTGCACAGGCTTGAATGAAAGCTCTTCAACAATCGGACGGCGCCACTCAGGTCGCCTTCGTCGCAGGCCATTTCGACGCTTTGCTGAACCTTTGACCAATCCGCGCGCAAGACTTCCATCAGCGTCAGTTCGACCATATGTTCGACGAAGCGGCGGGGCGTGTAGTGCGCGCCCAGTCTGCGCCGTTCGATGGGCTCCAGTGCGTGTTCGAGCAGACTGCCGAAGATGGCGGGTTCCACGTCTCTCCAGCTTTTGGACGCGGCCAGGATCAGCCGGCGGATTTCCGGCGCTCCGAGCGGAAAGGCGCGCCAGTCCGCGAAGAGGTTGCCATTAATATGGGGCAGGTAGTCGCCGAAGCCCGAATAGAAGCGCTCCGACCGGTTCTTCTTGTCGAAGCGGACCCACATGTCTTCCATCATCGGTGCGAACCGCGCCGGGGACCGGACGCAATCTTCCAGCAGTTCGATCAGCTTCGGCTTGGGGATCAGATCGACGTCGGCGGCGAAGATTGTGAAGATGCATCGCATCAGGAAATGGGCTGCATCTTGAGCGGACACCCCCTGGCGCTCCAGCCGACGCGAGATAATGCTCAGTTCGTCGGCGATCTCGCGGGTGACCGCCGCCGAAATCCGCGCGGGGTCCAGACTGTGCGGGTCCGTCCAGATCGCGCGCAGCCGGGCCTGGATTTCAGGCTTGGCGAGATCGGCGTGGGTGAAGCGATGGCGCAGCCGGTCGGGAAAGGGCGCATAACCTCGGCCGGTGCCCGAAAAGTCGGACCAAATCTCGAAGGAATGCGCCAGGTCACAGATGATGACGAAAGGCGGCGCGACATGATCGGCCGGCAACATGGACACATAGGCGAAGGCTTGGGCGCGGGCATTGCGGATCAGTGTGTCCCAGCCTGGCCCATACGCCAGCGGGGTCAAGGCGGGCGCATCTCCGAACGGCAGCAGTTTGGATGTTTCGGACAGGCGTGATTGTTTGGCCTCCAGCACGAAGCAGCCGCGTTTATAAAGATCGATGCGTTTCGGATGGCCCATTTCAAAGCTCGGGCGGACTGCGCGTTCAAACACGTAATCGTTGTGCAGCGTCGTGGCGCCTGCCGGATCGGGTGGGGGGAGGTCAAGGGCTTGCAGCAGGCCGAGGATTTACGGCGCAGTGTTTGAGCGCTCTGCGCCGCCTTCGCTGTTCGCCCAAAAAGCGATGAACTCTTCCAGGTGCATGCATCCTCCGCGCGAGCGAAAATACAGAACACACGCATAAATAGAAACTGCAAGTCGGTGGGTGAAGTTGTATTAGCTTGACTCTCTCACACAGTATGCCGCATACACTGTGTATCACACACTATGTGACGTAACGGAGGTGGCGAGTGATCGAGAACGACGAGGCGTTGCTGTTCGAGAGTCTGCGGCTGGAGCTGCGGCGAGGGTCGTTGATCCTCGCCGTACTGGCCAGTCTCAGGCGCGAGCAATACGGCTATTCGCTGCGGGTCGCCCTGGGCGAGGTTGGGGTCGAGATGGAGGAGAGCACCCTCTATCCGCTACTGCGCCGGCTGGAGAGCCAGGGGCTGCTGGACAGCGAATGGCGCGAGGAGGAGCGGCGCAAGAAGCGGTTCTACCGCCTGTCGCCGCGGGGGGAGGCGATGCTGGAACGGCTCGCCGTGGAATGGCGCGGCCTGTCGGCCTCGCTGGAGAAGATGCTGTGAACATCGGGAAAGAGGGAGAGACCGGCATGGACCTGGTCGAACGTTATCTGAAGGCCGTGGCGGCTCAGCTGCGGAAGGACAACCGCGACGACATCGTCGCCGAGTTGCGCGACGAGATCATGGGGCGTCTGGAGGCGCTGGAGGCGCATCTGGGCCGGGCGCCCACCGACGACGAGGTCGAGGGCCTGCTGCGCGAAGTCGGTCACCCGCTGAGCGTAGCGGCGCGTTATCGCCCAGGACCGCAGGCGCTGATCGGGCCTGAGCTTTATCCGTGGTGGATGTTCGGGCTGAAGGTCGGGCTGACGGTCATGGCGGCCGTCACCCTGATCGGCCTGGCGGTGCGGGTTCTGGTCGGCGACGTCTATGTGGGCCAGGCGATCGGGCAGGGGATCGCCAGTCTGATCAGCGGTGCGATCACGGTTGTCGGCCTGCTCACCGCCGTCGGCTTCGTGCTGGAGCGTCAGTCTAAGAAGCCGGACTTCATCGCCAAATGGCGCGTCAAGGATCTGGGCCTGTTCGAGCTGGGTGGCGATTTCGACGCTGAACAGTGGGGACAGAAGCTGGCGAACGGCGACTGGTCGGGCCGGAATGCGGGTCAGGCCAAGTCGGGCCGCGCCGTGCGCAAGAGCGCCGAGATGTCGCCCGTGGCGCGTGCGGTGGCCAGCGCCATCGGCTGGACCGTGGTGCTGTTGTGGTGGACGGGCCTGTTGCAGGTGGCGCCGATCCGGCCGGAGGAACTGGCCGGTGTCGTCGACGGCGTCGATTACGGGCGCATTCTGGCCGACATGGTGCGGGTCGCCTATTGGCCGGTCGCCCTGTTCGCCGCCTGCCGTATCGGCTTCGATCTGATGCGAGCGGCGTCGGGCGGCAATGTGCGGGTCACGGCGCTGGGCGACCTGGCTTTCGGGATCGCCGCCGCCTGGGGCCTGCTGTGGGTCTGGTTCTGGTCGGCGCTGTCGCCGCTGATCTGGGTCGGCAGCGTCACCGATTTCGTGGATCGGATTCGGGTTCTCATCGGCCGCTCCGGCGACGATGTCGGCGGGGTGGCGACGATCCTGATGGTCGTGGTCGTCTGGGCCTTCGCCGCAGAGGTGGTGCGGGTCATCCGCGCGGCGGCGCGACTGGTCGTCGGTCGATAAGGCGACATTCCCTCTTGACGGCGTGTAACCTATAGGTGATATGTCACCTCAAGGTTACTTCAGGAGGAAGTCGTGAACAAGGACGAAAACGCTGCGGTTCTGCGGGTGCAATCGAGCCGGCGTCGATACTGGTGGGGCGGCGTCGCCATGCTCGTCATCGGCGCCGCCGCCATGGCTGGCGGAGCGGGTTTCGCGCTCATGCATGGAACAGAAGGCGACCAGGCGACGACGGCGGGCGTGGCGGCCGGCTTCGGCTTCGGGCTGATGCTCATCGGCGCCATGATGGCCTGGTGCGGCCGCCCCGGTCAGCCGATCGATGTGGCGGAAAGCCGTGACGGCGCCCGCCGCGAAAAGCTGCAGCGGGGGCGCACGCAACAGCTGGTCCTCTATCCGTTGGTGCTGCTGCTGTTCATGGCTCAGGCGCATCTCGCCATGCAGAGGGTCCTGGGCGGCGACCACAACCTCGGCGCCTATGTGCAGATCTTGCTGCCGGTACTGTACGGCTGGCTGATCCCTGTGCTCGTCATGGGCTGGGATTGGAACGCGCAGAAGAACCGCCGCTTGATGGAAGACGAGCTGACGCAGGTTCTACGGGCGCGATCAATGATCCTGGCCTTCGTCGTGCTGATGGGCGGGGTGACCGTAGCGCTGGGTCTGGGCCTGTGGCGCGCGGACTATGGCGTGCTGGCTCTGCCCTATGTCCTGGCGCTGGGCGGGGCGTCGGCGGGCCTGCGGTTCGCCTGGCTGGATCGCGAGGCCGGTCGCGATGGGTGATCCCAGGCTCGGCTCGCGGCTGAAGGAGGCGCGCACCGCCGCAGGCCTGACGCAGCAGGGGCTGGCCGACAAGGCCAGCGTCTCGCGCAAGACCATCAACACGGTCGAGAACGGCGTCTTCGTGCCCTCGACCGTGCTGGCCCTGGAACTGGCGCGGGCCCTGGACACGACGGTGGAGGCCTTGTTCTTCCTGAGAGACTGATCCGATACATGTCCGAAAACCGCGAGACATCGTCGGGCGGGCGGCGCATCCTGCGGGCATGGATCAGCTGTTGGATCAGAAGGCCTGCTGGCGCGCCGTCGTGGCGCGGGACGCCCGTTTCGACGGGCGTTTCTTCACCGGCGTGACCTCGACGGGCATCTACTGTCGGCCCGTCTGCCCGGCGCGGACGCCGAAGCGCGAGAATGTGGCCTTTCACCCCAGCGCCGCAGCGGCCGAGGCGGCGGGCTTGCGGGCCTGTCTGCGGTGCAGGCCCGAGACGGCGCCGGAAATGGGCGCCTGGCGCGGCACGTCGAACACTGTCAGCCGCGCCTTGGCCCTGATCGAGGCGGGGGCGCTGGATACCGGAAATGCGGAGGCCCTGGCGACACGTCTGGGCATGGGGGAGCGGCAGCTGCGCCGCCTGTTCCGCCAGCATCTGGGCGCCGCCCCGGTCAGCGTGGCCCAGACACGGCGCGTCCTCCTGGCCAAACAGCTGATCCACGAGACCGACCTGTCGATGGCCGAGGTGGCGATGGCTTCCGGCTTCGGCAGCGTGCGACGCTTCAACGAGACGTTTCAGGCCCTGTACGGCCGCGCGCCGTCCGAGCTGCGGCACCGCAAGGTCGAGGCCGAAGCGGGCGGGGTGATCAAGATCGGTCTGTCCTATCGCCCGCCCTATGACTGGGACGCCATGATGACGACCTTGGCGACTCGCGGCGTCGCGGGCGAAGCAGTGGTCAACGGCGCCTGGACCCGGCGGCTGCGCCCCGACGTGGATGGCACGGACGGTGCGGTGACGGTGCGCCCCGCTCAGCCGGGCAAGGCGGCGGTCGAGGCGGGGATCGACAATCTGAAAGCCTTGCCGGGCGTGCTGGCGCGGGTGCGACGCGTGTTCGACCTCGCCGCCGACCCCGAGGCGATCACGCGCGACCTGTCGGCCGACCCCGTTCTGCGCGCCGCAATCACGGCCGGGCCGGGGTTGAGACTTGCGGGCGATTGGATTGACACTGGCGAGGATGCACCCAGCGACCGGCTGGCGACGACGGACGCCGCGCTGCTGGCGCGCGCCGAGCGGTGGCGGCCGTGGCGGGCCTATGGCGCACTCTACTGGGCCCTGAGCGAGGAGCGGCGAGATGATCAAGCAGCCTGACATGCATCTGACCCTGGATCGCATACCGTCCCCTGTAGGCGAGATGCTGGTCGTCACCGACGCCGACGGCGCGGTGCGGGCCTTGGACTTCCACGACTACGAAGCCCGTCTGCGCCTGTTGTTGCGCCGACACTACGGTGAGGTCGTGCTGACCGAAGGCCGCGCTCCGGAGCCGGTCCGTCGGGCGGTCGAGGCCTGGTTCGGCGGCGAACTTACCGCCTTCGACGCCATTGCGGTCCGCACCGGCGGCACGGATTTCCAACGCGCAGTGTGGAAGGCCTTGCGCGACATCCCGACCGGCGAGATCCGCACCTATGGTCAGCTCGCTGCGGCCATCGGCGCGCCAAAGGCCGTCCGCGCCGTAGGCCTGGCCAACGGCGCCAATCCGGTCGGCGTCATCGTGCCCTGCCACCGCGTGATCGGAGCGAATGGAACGTTGACCGGCTATGCTGGCGGGCTTGAGCGCAAACGCTGGCTGTTGGCGCATGAAGCGGGCGGCCGGCTGCTTTAGCCCCGCGTGAACCGTTCGGGCGGCAGGGCGGCGTGGGTGAAGCGGGCCTGACGCACCGCGCCCTTGAAGTAGTTCACGCGGTTGATGCGGCAGCCGACCGAGGCGCGGCCTGGCCCTTGCGGCGTGAACGGCACCGGGTGTTCGCCCTGCAGAACGCCGTCGACATAGGCCCGGTACAGGACGCCGTCGAAGGTTTGCGCGACGTGGAACCACTGTCCGCACGGATGGAGCCGCTCGGGAAAGATCAGGGTGTGGTTGTAACCGGGGCCGCGCGTGAAGGCGTCCAGGTACCAACGGTCCTGAACCACGCGGATCTCGAACAGGAAGCGCGTCTGCGACGGCGGCTGATCGACCGGCGCCTCTTCGGCGAGATGAAACCAGCGCTGTTCGAAGGCGCCGCCGTCGGGTCGGAACAGGGCCTCGAAGGTGAAGGTTTCGGCCCCGGCCAGCGGATGCTGATTGATGAACAGGGCGTCGTCCACGCCGTCGAACTGAACCGCTCGGCCAAACGGACTGTCGATCAGGCTCGGCGCGCCCTCGACGCGGGTTTCGATCCCCCCGATGTCGGTGAGGCGATCGAAGGTCCAAATCGACTGGCGCGGCGACGCAGCCGTCATGGTCGCGCACCCCGGCAGGATCGCAGCCGCGGCGCCCGATGCGCCCAGGGCCATCAGGCGGCGGCGGTCCAGCGGCAGGACGTCAGGCATGGTTCATCTCCCGGCGGTTTTGTCGCGCGACACTATGGGATCGGCGGCGCGAGGCAACGGCCTGCGTCCCGGTTCGTTGTCTCGATCCCTACAGACTGGAGTATCGACGATGAAACTTTCCAATGGCGCGCTGGTGGCGGTGGTCGATGGCGAGAAGCTGGCCCTGTTCAAGAATACGAACGCTTCGGACATCAAGCTGACGCCGCTGGAAACCCCGGCCATCGCGGATCGGGTTTCGGGTTCGGCCGGCCGCCGATCCAATGAAGCCAACCCCGACAATGACACCCAGGCCGAGGACGGTTTCGCCATGGGCGTCGCCGAGGTGCTGAACAAATGGTCGGTCACCAATAAGATCGACGAACTGCTCGTGATCGCAGCGCCCAAGACGCTCGGCGAACTGCGCAAGCATTGGCACAAGGACCTTCAAGCCAAGCTGGTCGGCGAGATCGCCAAGGATCTGACCGGCCATTCCAGCGATCAGATCGCCGCCGCCATCGACAAGGCGTGAAGATTGTCAGACGGGCTCTAATGTGGCGCCCGTCGCTTGATCAGGCGGCGCGTCTCGACTGCGCCGCCTGACCCAGGTCGAAGCGGCTGATCAGACCCTCCAGTTCGCCGGCCTCGTTCGTCAGGGCGTGGCTGGCGGCTGTGGATTCCTCGACCATGGCGGCGTTCTGCTGCGTGAACTGGTCCATCTGATTGATCGCCATATTGATCTCGCCGATGCCGACCGACTGTTCGCGCGTCGCGGCGGCGATGGAGCGAACCAGGGCGTTAGCCTCCGCCACTTGGACAGCGATGGCGCTGAGGCTATCGCGCGTCAACGACACCTGGTCGGATCCGCGCTGCACATTGCTTTGCGACAGGGCGATCAGCGCCTTGATCTCTTTTGCGGCGCTGGCTGACCGTTCGGCCAGGCCCCGCACCTCGGATGCGACGACGGCGAAACCGCGTCCGGCTTCCCCGGCCCGGGCGGCCTCGACGCCGGCGTTCAGGGCCAGCAGGCTGGTCTGGAAGGCGATCTCGTCGATGACGCCGACGATCCGGTTGATCTGGGTCGAGGATTGCTCGATCTGCGACATGGCGCCGATTGCGTCCTGCACGACGGCCTCGCCCTTATCGGCCGCCGCCTGAGCGGCCTGAGTGATGTCTCGGGCGCGCTCGGCGTTTTCGGCGCTGCTGCGCACCGTCTGCGTCAGCTCGTCCAGCGCGGCGGCGGTCTGCTCCAGACCGGCGGCCTGCTGCTCGGTGCGGCGCGACAGGCTGTCGGCGGCGGCTGCGATGTCCTGACATCCGCCGCGCATCGACTGGGCCGTGGTCCAGATGCCAGTCATCGTCGTGTGCAGTTGATGCAGGGCGGCGTTGTAATCTTCCGGGATGCGACGCGTGTCGGCGGTGAAGCCCGCCTCCGGCATCCGCCAAGCCAGTTCGCCGGCGGCGAGGCGCGACAGACCTTCGCCCAAAGTCTCGACGGCGCGGGTTTGCGAGGCGGCGAAAAGCTCGGTCTCTTCGGCGTGCCGGCGACGATCTGTCTCGGCGGCCGCACGTTCGCGCTGTTGCTGGTCGCGACGGGTCAGACCGTCCGCAAGCTCGATCCTGAACCCTTCGAGCGCCCGCGCAATCTGGCCCAGTTCGTCGGCCTTGTCCGCGCCGGCCACGGGGATGTCATAGCGTCCATCGCTCATGGTCTGCACATCGGCCGTCAGACGCGCCAGTGGGCGTCGGATCAGACGGTCACTGGTGATCAGAAGGGCGACGATGATGGCGGCGATGATCAGAACGCCGCCGACCAGAAGCATCAAGGCCAACTGCCGCGCCGGGCCCTCGATCGTCTTGACGGGGATGTCCAGCACGACGGCCCAGGTCGCCTTTTGGCCGGGCAGGATCACGGGCTGGACCAGACGTCGAACCGGCTCGCCGTTCACGCTGACGCCCTCGACCGCCTGGGCTTGGCGTTTGGCGATGACGTTGCGCACGATGTCCGCGCCAGCGTCCGCATAGGCTTGACCTCGCACTGCGGCGTCCGGATGGGCGACCCAGACGCCCTTGTTCGACACCAAGGTCACGCGGCCTGTGCCCAGCGGTTTCATCGCCGCCAGACGCTGCGACAGGTTGGCCAAGGTGATATCCAGGCCCGCGACGCCGATGATGCGGCCGTTGGCGTGCACCGGATAGGCGACCGAGGTCATCGCGACCTTGCCGCCGCCAATGTTCTCTTCGTACGGTTCGACCACGACCGGCGCGCCGCTGGCCATCGGCTCGGTGTAATAGGCCTGTTCGAAGTCCGAGCCGTCTGCCTCAGGTTCCAGGGAAATCTGGCCGTCGCGGCGCACCCAATAGACTGAAAGTCGTCCGTTGACGTTCGAACTGGTCGCCGCATCACCAATGTGGGCGGCGTCGGCGCCGACGGCGTCAGGGGCGGCCATGAACCAGGCGCCCATGACCTGATCGGTCGCTTCGGCGTTCGGCTTGACCAGGGCCATATAAGCGGCGCGGTCGGTCAGGCCCGTCTGTCGTGCGGCGCCCAGGGTTGCCGCCAGGGTTTTGGCGCCCGTGCCCGCCGAGACGATCTCGTTGCGGATTTCTTGCGAGGCCTCTTGCGCAGCGCTTTCGGCGTACCGGCCCGCCATGTCGCGGACGATCGCGCCGGAATAGGCCGTCACGCCGATGGCCGCGACGATCATCAAGGCGCCGATGGCGAGCCCCGCCACGACGGCGAGCTTCAGGGCGATGGACAGGCGATTGAACGCAGACATGACGGGCTCCGTAGGCCCGCGCTTATGCGCCCCGTTCCCCAAACACCCCGTTAAGGCGGCGCTACGTAGTCATGCGCCGTCCAGAAACAGCCGGCACGCCGGATTGGCGGTCTCATCGACGTAAGGGTAGCCCAGATCGGCCAGGGCGGCGGTCAGTTGGCCCTGTTCCCGGGGCGGTACGCTGATGCCCGCCAGCACCCGGCCGACGTCGTCGCCGTGGTTGCGATAGTGAAACAGCGTCAGGGCCCAGGCGGGCTGGAGGCTGTTCAGGAACCGCAGGAAGGCGCCGGGGCGTTCGGGGAACTGGAAGCGCAGGATGCGTTCGTGGAGCAGGCCGACAGTGCGGCCGCCGACCATGTAGCGGACATGCAGCTTGGCGGTCTCATTGTCGCTCATGTCCTCGACGGCGTAGCCGCCCGAACGCAGGGCCGCGATCAGGTCGTCGCGCTCGTGCGGACCGTTTCGCAGGGCCACGCCGACGAAGATTTGCGCCTGCCCGTCGCCGGACCAGCGATAGTTGAACTCGGTGACCGAACGACCGTCCAGACTGTCCAGGAATCGACGGTAGTCGTCGCGGTCGTCCTTCATCGCCACGGCCAGCAGCGCCTCGGCGCCCTCTCCGATCTCGGCCCGTTCGGCGACGTGGCGCAACCGGTCGAAGTTCAGATTGGCGCCCGAGTTGATGGCGATCAGACTGCCGCTTCCGGGGTGGGCGGCGGCCCAAGCCTTCAGCCCCGCCAATGCCACGGCGCCCGAGGGCTCGGCGATGGCGCGGCTGTCGTCGAAGATGTCCTTGATCGCGGCGCAGATGGCGTCGGTGTCCACCAACACGATCTCGTCCAGCAGATCCTTGCACAGCCGAAAGGTCTCGGTCCCGGCTCGACGCACGGCGACGCCGTCGGCGAACAGGCCGACCTCGTTCAGGGTCACCACCTCGCCGGCGTCGATGGCGGACTTCATCGTCGGGGCATCCACCGGCTCGACGCCGATGATCCGGGTCTCGGGTCGTAGGAATTTGACGATGGCGGCGACCCCGGCGGCCAGGCCCCCGCCGCCGATGGGCACGAAGATGGCTTCGATCGGGTCGGCGTGCTGACGGGCGATCTCGAGGCCCACCGTGCCCTGGCCCGCGATGACATCGGGGTCGTCGAAGGGATGGATGAACGCCGCGCCGGTCTGGCTTTCCAGGTGGCGGGCGTGGGCATAGGCCTCGTCGAAACTGTCGCCGTGCAGGACCACCTCGCCGCCCAAAGCGCGGACGGCCGCGACCTTTATGCCGGGGGTGGTGGTGGGCATGACGATGGTGGCGGGAATGTCGCGACGTGCGGCCGCCAGAGCCACCCCTTGCGCGTGATTGCCGGCCGAGGCGCAGATGACGCCCCTGGACAGTTCGTCCTCCGACAGGCCGACGATCTTGTTGTAGGCGCCGCGGATCTTGAACGAAAAGACCGGCTGCAAGTCCTCGCGCTTCAGCAGGACGGGCCGGTCGAGCCGGGCCGACAGGCGGCGCAGCGGGTCGAGGGGCGTTTCCTCCGCCACGTCATAGACGCGGGCGGTGAGGATGCGGCGGATGGTGTCCTGCATGGAAATGCTGCGGATAGGCGCTTGGAAGCAAAGAAGTGGGCTGCCGTCTAGGCGATATTCGCCGAAATGGGAACGGTTTTTGCAAATCTTTGTCTTCGGTGGCGGATAGGAGGCGGCATGCATTTCCTCTTGCACAGCGCCCGCATAGGCCTACATTGCGCCTGCTTATGCTAAATGTGAGCATAAGGGTATGGAGATGATCATGGCTGACGGCGCCTTTGGTCTGACGAAAGAGCTGGCGCGGGAAACCGCCGGGGTGTGGGCCAAGGTCAAGGACCACGTCACGCCTTTGGAGTGGCCCGAACAGGCGCGCCTGATCAGCGAGATCAACCGGCTGAAGCGCGAGCGCGACGCCGTAATCCTGGCCCACAACTATATGACGCCCGAGATCTTCCACGGGGTCGGCGACTATGTCGGCGACAGCCTGGGCCTGGCCAAGGAGGCCGCGCGGTCGGACGCCAAGGTGATCGTCCAGGCGGGCGTCCACTTCATGGCCGAGACGTCCAAGATCCTGTCGCCCGAGAAGACCGTGCTTATCCCCGACCTGCGCGCCGGGTGCTCGCTGGCTTCATCGATCACCGGGGCGGATGTGCGGCTGATCAAGCAGCGCTACCCCGGTCTGCCGGTCGTGACCTATGTGAACACCACCGCCGATGTGAAGGCCGAGACCGACATCTGCTGCACGTCCGCCAACGCTGTTCAGGTGGTGGAGTGGGCGGCGAAGGAATGGGGCGTGGACCGCGTCATCCTGATCCCCGACGAATATCTGGCGCGCAACGTCGCGGCCCAGACGACGGTCGGCATCATCGCCTGGAAAGGTCGCTGCGAGGTGCATGAGCGGTTCACGGTGGACGACATCGCCGAGATGCGCGCCGCCTATCCGGGGGCCGAAATCCTGGCCCATCCCGAATGCCCCGAAGACGTGCTGGCGGCGGCGGACTTCGCCGGCTCGACGGCGGCGATGACCGACTACGTCGAGGCGCGCCGGCCCAAACAGGTGGTGATGATCACCGAATGTTCGATGGCCTCGAACGTGGCCGGCGACGTGCCGGGCGTGCAGTTCATCGGCCCGTGCAACCTGTGCCCGCACATGAAGCGGATCACGCTTCAGAACATCCATGACTGCCTGCTGCACATGCAGTTCGAGGTGACGGTTCCGGCCGACATGATCGAGCGTGGACGCCTGGCGGTGCAGCGAATGATCGACCTGCCGCCGCCCGCCATTCCCGTGCGCTACGACCTGGTCAAGGCGCGCCACCACGTCGATGTGGAGCTGATCTGAGCGTGACGCGGCGATCGGTCCCGGCGACGGGACGGTCGTCCGCGCCCATCTGGACGCCATGAGCAACACAGACACCACAGATCAGACGCCCCACCGCACGCCGGGACCTTGGGACGCGAAACCCGAAACGACATCGGCGCGTGGAACCGCGCCGGCGCCCGCAGCCGAAGCGCCGGTCGAGAAGGACCAGAGCCTGGTGTGGGCGATGCTTTCCACGGCGCTGATGGGCGGCTTCTTGTGGTGGATCACGGGCAGCGCCATCGTGGCGGGCGCGGTGCTGATCGGGCTGTTCGTCCATGAGGCGGGTCACGCTCTGGTGATGAACAAGCTCGGCATGGGGCCGGCCCGCATCTACATCATCCCCTTCCTTGGCGGCCTGGCCAAGGCGCGGCGTGAGCCGAAAAGCGAGTGGGACGGGGTTCTGGTATCGTTGGCCGGACCGGCCTTCGGACTGCTGGCGATGATTCCCTTCGTTGGGGTCTGGACGGTTCTGGGGCAGGGAGAGTGGCTGATGGGCGCCTTCTTCATCGCCATGCTCAATCTCGTGAACCTTGTACCGGCGCCGCCTTTGGATGGGTCCAAGGCTCTAGGCCCAGTGCTGACGCGTGTGCATCCGCGTCTGGAGCAGATCGTGCTGCTGGTCATTGGCGTGGCGGTGGTCTGGTGGGGGCTGACGACCGGGCGGTTCATTCTGGCCGCCTTCCTGGCCCTGTCGGTGTTCAGCCATCTGAAGCGCGGCGTCTGGCGTGCGGCCTGGGGCACGCTGAGCTGGCCCGAGGCGGCCAAGAGCTTGGCGCTCTATCTGCTGACCCTCGCGGTGTGCGCGGCGGCGGCCGTCGGCGCGCTGATGCCGATGACGGGGGGTGATCCGGCCGGCGCGGTGCAGTTGGGCCTCAACTACTTGGGCTTTGGACGATGAACCGAATGCGGCATGACGGACCTCTGATCGTCGGGGCGGGCCTGGCGGGGCTGTCGGCCGCGCTGGAGGGGGCCAAGACCGGCGCGAAGGTTCTCGTCGTGACGCCCGAGCCCTTGCTGAACGCCTGTTCGTCCGCCTGGGCGCAGGGCGGGATGGCGGCGGCGCTGACGGCGCAGGATTCGGCCGCATTGCACGCCAAGGATACCGAGGCGGCGGGCGCGGGTCTGGTCGAGGCGGTCGCGGCGCGCGCCCTGACCGACGCCGGGCGTGAGACGGTGGAGTGGCTGGCGGCCCTGGGCGCGCCGTTCGATCAGGATGCGGACGGCGGCTTCGTGGTCAGTCTGGAGGCGGCTCATTCCGTTCCTCGCGTGGCCCGGGTCGGCGGCGACGGCGCTGGCCGAGCCATCTTGTCTGCTGTCGTTGCGGCGGTGCGGGCTGAAAAGTTGATCGAGGTCTGGGACGACGCGCGGCTGAAGGCTTTGCTTCAGGACGCCGACGGCCGAGTAGTCGGGGCGGTTGTGATGCGTGGCGACCGCCTAGTCGAGATCACGGCGACGGCGGTGGTGCTGGCCACAGGCGGGGCGGGTGGTCTGTTCGCGGCGACTACGACGCCAGCGGCGTTGAAGGGCGAGGGGATGGCGTTGGCCGCGCGAGCCGGGGCGGAAATTCTCGATCCCGAGTTCGTGCAATTCCACCCCACCGCCATCGACGTGGGACTGGACCCCGCGCCGCTGGCGACAGAGGCTTTGCGGGGTGAAGGCGCGCGACTGATCGATGGTCAGGGGCGCTTTCTATTGGGCGACGAGGCCGACGCCGATCTGAAGCCGCGCGACGTGGTGGCGCGAGCGGTCCATGCGGCGCGCGCCGACGGGCGAGGGGCCTATCTGGATGCACGCACGGCGATCGGGGACGAGTTTCCCCACGCGTTTCCCGCCGTCTTCGGTGCCTGCATGCGCGCCGGCCTGGATCCGCGCGTCAGCCCGATCCCGGTGATGGCGGCGTGCCACTATCACATGGGCGGGATCGCCGCCGATGCAGACGGCCGCACGACGGTTGCGGGCCTTTATGCGGTCGGAGAGTGCGCGGCGACCGGCGTTCACGGCGCCAACCGGCTAGCGTCCAACTCCCTGCTGGAAGCGGCGGCGTTCGGTCGGCGCGCGGGCATGTCGGCGGCCCAGGAAGTCGGGGGCGGCCGCGCCTTGACGGCTGATATTTCGCCTGATTTGCCGGATGCAGCGATGGCCGAACTGCGGACCGCAATGACGGCGCATGCGGGTGTGGTGCGTGATGCAGAGGGGCTGTCGGGCCTGATCGCCCTGATCGACCGGCTGGAGAGCCAGTACGGGCCGGCGGCCGTTCTGTTAGCGGCGCGGCTCATCGCTCAGGCGGCGCTGGACCGGCATGAGAGCCGGGGCGGGCACTACCGGTCGGACTATCCGCAGACGGACGGGGTCGCTGTGCATACGCGTGTGCGGATGCCATACCCGGCGGCGTTGGAGGCGGCGGAATGAGAAGACTTCCCGATGTCCTGATCGAACCCGTCGTCCGTATGGCCCTGGCCGAGGATCTGGGCCGGGCGGGCGACGTGACCGCCATGGCCTGCATCCCTGAGGGTGCGCGGATGAAGGCGGCCTTTGCGGCGAGGAAGGCTGGCGTGCTGGTGGGCATCGACTGCGTGCGTCTGGCCGTGCTGGCCATGGACCCCAGGGCCTCGGTCGATTTGAGATTGAGAGACGGCGACGCCTTTGACGCGGGCGCAGTGCTGGTGGTTGTCGAGGCCGACGCGCGCGCCTTCCTCTCGGCCGAGCGGACGGCGCTTAATCTGGTCGGACGGCTCAGCGGCGTGGCGACCTTGACGCGCACCTATGTTCAAGCCGTCGCCGGGACCAAGGCGCGGATCGCGGATACGCGCAAGACCACGCCCGGGCTGCGCGCGTTGGAAAAGCACGCCGTGGCCTGCGGCGGCGGTATCAATCATCGCTTCGGTCTGGATGACGCCATCCTGATCAAGGACAACCACGTCGCTGTCTGTGGCGGCGTTGCCGAGGCGGTGCGGCGGGCCAAAGCCTTCGCCCCGCATTTGATGAAGGTCGAGGTCGAGGTCGATGGGCTGGATCAGCTGGACGCCGTATTGGCCCTGATCGACGAGGGCGCGGCGCCCGACGTCATCATGCTGGACAACTTCAGCCTCGACGACCTGCGCGCCGCCGTGGCGCGCGTCGCTGGGCGGATCGTGCTTGAGGCCTCGGGTGGGGTCGATCTGACGACGGTGCGCGGCATCGCCGAGACGGGTGTGGACGTCATCTCGGTCGGCGCCCTGACCCATTCGGCGCCCGTTTTGGATATCGGCCTGGACGCGCTCTGACGGCTTGTAGGCCTCCGCCGATCAAGCGGGGCTGGAGGCCGTTTCGGCGACGTCGGTCTTGGCCGAGGTCTCGTTCGCCCGCGCAGGGCGGGAAGCCGGTTGGGACACGGCGGCGCGCGTGGCGGCAGGCGAAGACGTCGTCGACTGGGCCGCCGGCGCGGGCAGGGCGCGACCTTCCTGCGCCAGCACCATCGAATAGGCGACCGCCTGTCCGGCCTGACGCGCGGTTTCGACCGGGTTGAGGCCGGCCTGGATCAGGCGCGGCTGGTCCGCCGGCGCCGCGCGACGGGCGGCGTAGGTGAAGGTACCGCCGGTGCTCGAACGGCCGCCGAAGCGATAGAACAGATGGCTGCCGACCTGGCTGACCTGCACCAGCGACGAACGCCAGCCCGGCGTCACGGCTGTGGTGTGGAAGTGGGTCGCATTGCCGACGCGCGAGAAGACCGACCCCGACATGGCGTTCGAGGCCACGGTCCTGGCGCGGTTCCAGGCGGCCTGGTTGACGCGGCCGCGCATCGCTCCGGAGCAGGTGAAGGAGAACTGGCAACCGGTGCTGCGCGCCGCGCCCTGGAAGACGACGCCGCAGACAGTCTTGGGGAAGGCGGGGTGGCGCACGCGGTTCAGTACGACCTGGGCCACGGCCTTCATGCCGTCGGCGCCCTCGCCACGGGCTTCATAATAGACGGCCTGGGTCAGGCAATCGAGATCGCGGCTGGCGTCCAGGGCGTTGGCGACGCGGAAGGCGGGCGCGGCGGTCGGTGCGGTCAGGCTGGCGCGGCGAAGGTTGGGGTCGCCGGGCGCGCGGAGTTGTTCCAGACGGGCGGCCAGCAGTTCGGCCTGGCGATCGCGCTGGGCCGAGCCCGCGCTGGTGTAGGGATCATGACGACGCGCAATGGTCAGGGCGCTGGCGTCGAGGCCGCCGGCGGCGGCGGCGAGGGCTTCTTCCGTGAAACCGGCGGCGGTGGCGCCTTGAATCCGTTCGGCTTGGGCGCGCAGCGTCGTCGCGCGCGCCGTCGTGCCGCCTAGATAGGCGCATCCGATCGCCAGTCCCAACAGACCGCCAAAGGCTGCAGCAGCCGTCATGGGCTTGATCTTGGCCACACGATCGGCGCGCAAAATGGCGCGCGTCTGCGAGGAATGCGACAACGAGATAGTCCTGTTCAGCAGGGCGAGAAACGCGGCCCCCGGGGTAGTCTTGCCAGCCAGGCGACCCACTGCGGTCGCGGTCCAGCCTGCAAATTCCGGCGCTCGGCTCAGTGGCCCGGGCGTCGAGGACGGGCCTTTAGCCAGCCTTTTATGGCCTCAATGTGTTCGATTTGCAATCCGATGGTTAACGCATCGAATTCAGTAGATATTTTTCAGTCGTGGCGACCCGTGTGGCTGCAAAACGGCAAGACTGGATAAATCTATAGGACGAATACTGTATCCATTAACAGTTGAACTTGTTATGTATAGATATGCTGCATCGCAGCAAACTAAATGGAACAAACAAATCTGTTTAGAATTGTGGCGGTGGTCGTCGGCGCAACTAGAGCCCAAGCCAGGAACCGCTATGCCGCGTTCGCGTTCAAGCGTGGCCTTTGGAGAGAAGCCCATGATAAAAATTATCACCGTGACCGCAGCCGCTGCGGCGGCCATCGCCCTGTCCGCCTGCGGCGCGACCATCGAACAGAAGGCCGCCAGCGGCGCTATCGCCGGCGCGGTCGTCGGCGGCCCGGTCGGCGCCGCCGTGGGCGGTGCGGCCGGGACGGCTGTCGGTCAGGCGCAAAAGCCGAACTAAGACGAGTTCGGTCGACGCACGCTCTTATCGCAGTGCTTGCGATCAGGGCTGCGTCGCCTATCTGAACGAAGTGTTGCGGCCACGCCGCCGCGACGCTCCAAATGACGCATCAGGCCGATTTGCGGGCTGCGAACCTTGATTTTCGCGCGCTTATCGGCTTTGTGCGCCCCGCTTCAGGCCGTGCGTGGCGCAGCCTGACCCCCGACGACCGCCCTGGTCGCTCACAAGGAACCCTGACGCTTTCGCATGAAAGATCTGAAGACCGGATTCTCCGACCGCATTACCGCCCAGCAAGAGGCCAAGAAGGCCCTGCTCGCCAAATTCAAGCCCAAGGCCGCCGCGCCCGATCCCGAGTTCGAGCGTCTGGCTGAAAAACGCGCCGCCGAAAAGGAAGCTCTACGTCAGCAGCACGAGCTGGCCAAGGCCGAGCAGCGTCGTGAAAAGGCTGAAAAGGAAGCCGCTCGTCTGGCCGCCGAACTCGCCGCCCAGGAAGAGATCGACGCGGAAAAACGCGCCGACCGCAAGGCGCGCAAGCAACTGACCAAGGAAGAGCAAAAGGCCAAGCGCGACGCCCGTTACGCCGCCCGCAAGGCTCGCCGCTAAATCCAGCTGCGGCTCCAAACAGATCGACGCGTCGCATCGCTGCGGCGCGTTTTTCTTTGGCCGTCAGGTCCCCGCTTCGTTAGTTCGTCGTCGCGGCGCTGAGGCGTTCCAGCAGGGCGCGCAACTGGTCCGATGAATATGGTTTGCGCAGCAGCGGCCAGATCGTGTCGGCCAGCACCGCATCCACGTCCTCGCCGACGTAGCCCGAGGTCAGGGCGATCCGCAAATCCGGCCAGCGCGCCGCCGCCTCGCGCGCCAAATCGATCCCGCTCATGCCGCCGGGCATCACCATGTCGGTCAGCATCAGATCGAAGTCGTCGGCTTGAAGGAACTTCAGCGCATCGTCGCCCGTCTCGGCCCAGTCGACCTCCAGCCCGAAACCTTCCAGGATGTCGAGCGCGATAGCGGCGACGCCGGCGTCGTCCTCCACCAGCAACATCCGCCCGCCCTCGACCACGGGGACGCCATCGGCGGCGACCAGACTGGACGTCATTGCGGCGTCTTCCGCCGACAGAGGCGGCAGGAAGATGCAGATCTCGGCCCCACGTCCCGGCTCGGAGATGATCTGGACGCCGCCGCCCGATTGGCGCGCGAACCCATAGACCTGGCTCAGCCCCAGGCCTGTCCCCTTGCCGACGCCCTTGGTGGTGAAGAAGGGTTCGAACACCCGGTCGCGGATGTCCGGCGACATGCCTTCGCCGTTGTCGGCGACGCTGACGCAGACATAGTCGCCCGCCGCCAGTTCGGCGATCTGTCCGGCCTCGACCGTGCAGGCCCGCGTCTGCACGGTGATGCGGGCTTGGCGGCCCTTGGCCCCGGTCACATCGCCCAAGGCGTCGCGCGCATTGACGATCAGGTTCAGCAGCGCGGCTTCGAACTGGGCCGGATCGACATTGGCGGGCGCGCCGCCACGCTTCAGCTTGACCTTGAAGTCAACCGCCTCGCCGACGGCCCGGCGCAGCAGCGGTTCACTCTCGCGGATCAGGGCGTTGAGATCGATCGGCTCGGGTCGCAGAGCCTGACGACGCGAGAAGGCCAGCAACTGATGCGTCAAGCTCTCACCCCGTCGGGCCGCCGCCAGCGCCGCCTCGCCCAGCTTCTTGCGCTTGGCCGCGTCCTCGCTGCGCAGGATGATGTCCAAGGCCCCGATCACGACGGTCAGCAGATTGTTGAAGTCGTGCGCGACCCCGCCGGTGAGCCGCCCGACCGCCTCCATCCGCTGGGCATGGACCAGTTGCGCCTCGGCCTGAGCCTTTTCGATCAGGGCCTCGTCGACCCGTTCTTCCAGCAGTTCATTGATGCGTTTCAGGTCGTCTTCGGCCCGCTTGGCGTCGGTCACATCTAGACAGGCGCCGACATAGCCCTGGAAAAGGCCCGAGGCGTCGAAGCGCGGCACGCCTTCAGTCCGCAGCCAGCGCGGGCCGAGCGTTGGATGATTGATCCGCGTCAGCGCCTCGAACCGATCCCGGGCCTCGAAGGCGCGCATGAAGGCGGCGGCGAAGACCCCCTCGTCGTCCGGATGGATCAGTCGCCTCCAACTGTCGGGCAGATGCGCGTCCGCCTCGACGCCGAAGAAGGTGCGGTAGCGCCTGTTGGCGAACACCATCTGGGCGGCGTCGTCGCTCATCCAGATCAGGGCGGGCGCGCTGTCGGCGACGGTGCGGAAGCGGTTCTCGGATTCCTCTAGGCGCGCCTGGGCCGTGCGCATGTCCGTCACGTCGAACGCCACGCCCACGAAGCCGACGACCTCCTGACCGGCCAGACGGGGACGGGAGAAGGACTTCAGCCAGCGCCATTCGCCATCGTGACGGCGATAGCGCGCCTCCATCGAAAAGGGCTCGCGCGTCGCTTCCCCGTTAATCGATTCCGCCAGGATGCGCGCCTGATCCTCGGGATGCAGCGCGCTTCGCCAATCCAGGTTGAGGACGGTCTGGTAGTCCGAGCCGTGGAAATCGACATAGGCGCGGTTCACGAAGGCGCGCGTGCGATCCTGGTTGGTGACCCAGATCAGCACCGGCGCGGTGTCGGCGATGGCGCGGAACCGCTGTTCGCTCTCACGGGTCTCGTTTTCCGCGCGGGCGCGCTCGACCTCGGCCCAGGTGCGCGCCGCGACTTCCTCGACCAGGCTGACCTCCGCCTCGGTCCAGTCGCGCGGCGTCGCCGAATGGACATAGAGAAACGCGCGCAAACGTCCGGTGCGGATCAGCGGCGCGCGCACCAGGGCGCGGGTCTGGATGGCGTCGAAGGCGTCGGCGACCGCCGCCGTGCGAGGATCATCGCGCACATCCGAGATCTGGATCGTGTGGCCTTCGTTCAGGTCGGCGATCAGGCCTTCGCCAAAGGCGTTCAGGCTGAATTGACCCTGAGCGCTTTCGACACCGGCGGTCCAGTCGCGGCTCATGGAGACGACGCCCGCCGCCTGGTCCACCTCGCCATAGCCCACTCGCTCGACATCCAGCAGTGCCCCCAGCGTGCTCTCCACATCGGCCATGATGTCTTCGGGATCGGTCAGGTCGCGGAGCCGGTCGCTGAGGTCCAGCAGGAACGCCTGACGTCGCGCGGCGCGCGCCGCCGCATCCAGCGCCTCATGGGTTTCGGTCACATCGAACGAAATGCCGGCATAGCCGACGAAGGCGCCTTGCCCATCGAAGCGCGGACGCACGACGGCCCGCATCCAGCGCCAGACGCCGTCCTGCCCCTGAACGCGCGCCTCCATCTGGAAGGGCTTGCGATCAGCGGCGCCGGCCTTCTCGGCCGCCTTTACGGTCTTCAGATCGTCGGGGTGAACGGCTGTCTTCCAGCCGCCCTCGCGCAACGCCTCGATGTCCAGTCCATGCAGGGTGAAGACGGCGGCGTTGACGAACTCGAACTCGCCCTTGGCGTCCAGCAGCCAGATCGGCGAGGGGGCGGTATCGGCGAGTTCGCGGAACCGGGTCTCGCTTTCACTCAGCCGCGACAGGGCCTTGCGGAGCGAGGCCCCCACCGCCGCGATGAACAGGCCGACGAGAACGAAATTCCAGGTCGCCGCACCACCGATGGCGTGAAGCACGCCATCCCGGCCGGTTGCCGTCAGCGCGACGATCGCCCAGCCGCCGCAGGTGCAGACCAAAAGCGCCGTCAAGGCTCCGGTCCAGCCGGCCGCCAGAGCGGCCAGGGTCACCGCCGGCAACAGGATGGTAAAGCCGGTGACCTCGCCATACAGCGGCGCCGCCGCCGCCCGGATCGCCAGACCCGCGAGGGCGATGCCGATCCCGATCAAAAGGCGATGCGTCGGCGAGGCCGTCGACAGGCGCGCCAGGCCGATCAGCCAGCGATCCATGACCGCGATCCGCCGTTTCGATCCGCCTGCGCTCATATCGTCGGTTCGCCCCACCAGCGACGCGTTTGCCCCGCTGGAACATAGTTTTACACCTTGCGTTTGGGGCGACCACCCCTGACGCGCAGGGGGTTTGATAACGGCGGTCGTCGTGACGCCGGAAAATGGCCTAGAAGTCGGACTAGACGCGCGATCTCAGCGAAAGGCCGGTGCGCCGATCGCGGCTATTGGACCCTGAATGACCCGGTTGCCCTGGAAGACGATGTGGAAGGCGCTGCGGCGTTCGGCGGCGGCCTTGCCCGCGGCCGGCGCGGTGCTGGGCGTCGCCATGGCGGCGGGGTCCAGCGTGCGACCCGATATGGATCGGACGGCAGAGGCTGTCTCGCGCATCACCGGCGGCGACCTCGGCGCGGGCGGGTTGGCCGCGATCAAGGGGCGATTGACGTCGTCGCAGCTGGCCGTCGCCATGCGGCATGATCCCAACCTTCTGCAGCCGGCTCTCTACGGACTGACGCCGGGCTGGGAGAGCTTGACGCTGGCCGGCAAGCCAGGTCTGGAATCGGGCAAGAGCGGCCTCGAGGCCCAACGTCTGAACGCAGCCATGGCGCCCGCGTCCGGCGCGCTGCGTCCCGCCTTGCCGTTCGTGTTCAAGGGCAGCGCCGAGGATCGCAGGCGGGCTTTGCGCTGTCTGACCCAGGCGGTCTATTATGAGGCGGCGCTGGAGCCGGACAACGGCCAGGCCGGCGTGGCCCAGGTGGTCCTGAACCGCGTGCGCGATCCGAACTACGCCAACACCGTCTGCGGCGTGGTGTTCGAGGGCGCCGAACGCGTCACGGGATGTCAGTTCAGCTTCACCTGCGACGGCTCGCTAGGCCAGGCGCCGGTCGGCTGGGCGTGGGAGCGGGCGCGCAAGGTGGCGGAGCGCGCGCTGAACGGCGCCGTGGCTCAGGAAGTCGGCACAGCCACCCACTATCACGCCGACTATGTGCATCCCTGGTGGGCGCCGACGGTGGCCAAGGTGACGCAGATCGGCGCGCACATCTTCTATCGTTGGAAGGGCGTCTATGGCGAAACGGCCGCCTTCCGCAAAACCTACAATGGGCGCGAGCCGGCGATCGACGAGGCGCGTTTCTCGCGTCCGCGCATGACGATCGCCGCCGGATCCGCAACCGGCGGCGCCGATCCCGACGCTCCGCTGAAAGACGCGCCTCTGAAGACGGTCGAGATCGATGGTCAGCAGCGGGTCGTCGGCGTGGTCAGCCTGGGCGGTCGCCGCCTGCCCACGCGTGACGAAGTCGCCGCCATCAACGCGCGCCTGAACGCCCTGGAGCGGCCCGCATCGTCGATCAAACCCGCCGCCCCAGCGCCCACAGGCGTCACAACGATGGATGTGGAGGAAGTCGGTCGCCCCGCGAACTGACATCCTGCATTGCAACGCTTCGCCACTCCGAGCATTGATGTCGATGGCCGGACCTGACCGGCCCAGCGAGGACGCCTGCTTGACCCACCCCGAAGTCGATTGTCCGAGGTGGGACGAAGGCGACCGTCTGAAGGCCCTGACAAGTTACGGCGTCCTGGACACGACGCCCGAAGGGTCGTTCGACGATCTGGCGTCGCTCGCCGCGCGCATCTGTGAGGCGCCGATGGCCGCCGTCAGTCTGGTCGATTCCCAGCGTCAGTGGTTCAAGTCCGAGGTCGGTCTGGGCGTGCGCGAAACGCCGCGCCCGCTGTCGTTCTGCGCCCACGCCATGCTGGGCGACGACGTCATGGTCATCCCCGACGCGATGCAGGACGACCGCTTCATCGACAATGACCTGGTGACGGGCGCGCCGCACATCCGCTTCTATGCGGGCTATCCGCTGAGGACACCCGACGGCGTGCCGCTGGGCGCCCTGTGTGTGCTGGACGACACGCCGCGCCCGCAAGGTCTGACCGAGCTTCAGCTGATGGCGCTCAAGACCCTGGCGCAACAGGTGATGACGCAACTGGAGCTGCGGCGCGCCTTGCTGGACCGGGACCTCAGCGACCGCACCGCGCGGTTGGCGATGGAGGCCTCGGCCTATGTCGGGGCCTGGGATTGGGACATTCCAGAGAATCGCGTGATCGCCGACGAGCGGTTCGCGCGGATGTATGGCGTGGACCCCGAAGCGGCGCGCGAGGGCGCGGCTATCGAAGTCTTCACCTCCAGCGTCCATCCCGACGACGCCCAGCGGGTCGCCGACGGGATCGACCAAGCCATGACGGGCGACGGCGCCTTCGTCAGCGAATATCGTCTGGGCCAAGGCGATGACGTGCGTTGGGTTCTGGCGCGCGGTCAGGTCTATTTCGACGCCGAGGGCGCGCCGATCCGCTTTCCCGGCGTCGCGGTGGACATCACCGAACGCAAGACCATCGAGACAGACCTCGCCGAAACCGCTCGTGCTCTCAGCGAGAGCGAGACCCGGTTCCGGGTTCTGGCCGATGCCATGCCGCAGATGGTCTGGTCCACACAGCCCGACGGTTTCCACGACTACTACAATGCGCGTTGGTATGAGTTCACCGGCGTGCCGGTCGGCTCTACCGACGGCGAAGGCTGGAACGACATGTTCCATAAGGATGATCAGGAGCGAGCCTGGGCGGCTTGGCGGCATTCGCTTGAGACGGGAGAACCCTACGAAATCGAATACCGCCTGAAGCATAATAGCGGCGTCTATCGCTGGACGCTGGGACGCGCGGTGGCGATCCGTGATGAAGACGACCAGATCACGCGCTGGTTCGGCACATGCACCGACATCGACGAGTTGAAGCGGCTGGAGCAGGGCCGCGAGCTGGTCAGCCAGGAGCTGAGCCACCGGATCAAGAACATCTTCGCCGTCGTCACCGCCCTGGTCGCCCTTTCGGCGCGCCAGTATCCGGAAGCCAAGGCGTTTTCGGCCTCTCTCCGCACACGCATCGCCGCCCTGGCCCGGGCGCATGAGTTCGTGCGGCCGCACACCGAGACGTCCAAGACCACGATCGGGGCGACAACCCTGCATTCCTTCCTGTCCGATCTGTTCAAGGCCTATGCGGACGAGACGGGTGGGGCGCGCGTCGTCATTCAGGGTGAGGACGCCGTCTTCGACGATCAAGCGGCGACCTCCGTGGCCTTGCTGTTCCACGAACTGGCGACCAACGCCGCCAAATACGGCGCGCTTTCCGAGCGTGGGGGCGTCGTGACGCTCGACACAGAACGAAAGGAGGATCGCTTCGTCCTGACCTGGTCGGAAACGGGCGGTCCGGCCATCCAGGGCATGCCGCAACGCACCGGCTTCGGTTCGTCCCTGGCCAGCCTGTCGGTTGAGGGACAGCTCGGCGGGCGTTTGTCGCGCGAATGGCGGCCAGAGGGGCTCCAGGTCATCGTGGACCTGCCGGCGACGGCCCTGTCCAGGCGCCGCGCGGCAGGCGGATACTCAAATTAGTCTTCTATTGAAACCTATCCCTCACACTGACGTTACGTACGCTCCCGAGCACTGATTGAACCCATGACTGCGCGTATCCTCATCATCGAAGACGAAGCTCTCGTTGCGATGGAGCTCAGGTTCGTCCTGGAGGACCTCGGCCACGAGGTTCTGGGCGTCGCCGCGACCGCACAGGCCGCGCGCGATCTGGTGCGCGAGAACGATGTCGATCTGGCGCTGGTCGATATCCACCTGTCCGACGGTCCCACAGGAATCAATCTGGGCCGCGAACTGGGTCAGGACATGGGCGTCTCCGTCCTGTTCATGACGGCCAACCCCGGCATGGTGCGCGACGGCGTCGCCGGCACCATCGGCGTCTTGTCCAAACCGACAGACGAACATGCGGTCCAGACGGCTGTGGATTACGCCCTGCGCCGTCGCCAGGGACAGCCGGTCGACTACGCGCCTCCGGGTCTTCAACTGTTCGGCTGACCGCAGCCGAGGCGGTTGCGGTCGCAATGATGCGGCATATGTCGAGGTCTCCCCAAGAGGAGATCTCCGCATGACCACCCTTTCCAAACGCAAGCTCGGCTCCAGCGACCTGGACATCGCCCCCCTGGTGTTCGGCGGCAACGTCTTCGGCTGGACGGCGGACGAGGCGACCTCATTCGCCCTGCTGGACGCCTTCGTCGAGGCCGGTTTCGACGCCATCGACACCGCCGACGCCTATTCGCGCTGGGTTCCGGGCCACTCCGGCGGCGAAAGCGAGACGATCATCGGCAAGTGGCTGAAGGCGCGCGGCCGGCGCGACGACGTCAAGATCCTCACCAAGGTCGGATCGGACATGGGGCAGGGCCACAACGACCTGTCGCCAGCCTGGATCGAGACGGCGGTCGAGGCGTCGCTGCGCCGGCTGCAGACCGACTATATCGACCTGTATCAGACCCACTGGCCCGATCCGAAGACACCGCAGGAGGAGACGCTGCGCGCGCTGGATAAGCTGGTGCAGGCCGGCAAGGTGCGCGCCATCGGCACGTCCAACCATTCGGCCGAACAGGTGTCCGAAGCTCTGGATATTTCGCAGCGCGAGATTTTGGCCGCCTATGCGACGATCCAGCCGCATTACAACCTCTACAGCCGCGACACCTTCGAGGGCGAACTTCAGGACCTGGCCGTCGAACAGGGCCTGGGCGTCATCACCTACTTCAGCCTGGAGAGCGGTTTCCTGACCGGCAAATACAAAAGCGTCGATCAGATCGCCGGGACCAAGCGCGAGGGAATGCTGAAGGACAAGTTCGACGCGCGCGGCGTGCGTATCCTGGCGGTCCTGGACGCCGTGGCCCAGAAGGCCGAGGCCACCTCGGCCCAGGTCGCCTTGGCCTGGCTGCTGGCCCAGCCGGGCGTGACGGCCCCGATTGTAAGCGCGACCTCGACCGAACAGCTGGCCGACACGCTGAAGGCGGCGACCCTGATGCTGTCGGACGAGGACGTGGCGGAACTGATGGAGGCGAGCGCCTACTGATCGCGCAGGACCGGGGTCACCAGACCCCGATCTTCTCCGCCTCGGCGTGGCTGATGGGGTTGTGGGCCTTGGCGTGGTCTTCTTCGGCGAGGAAGCGGCTGACTTCCAAGGCGGCCATGCAGCCCATGCCGGCGGCGGTGACGGCCTGGCGATAGACGTCGTCGGTCACGTCGCCGGCGGCCCAGACGCCTTCGATCTCGGTCGAGGCCGTGCCGGGCTTGACCCGCAGATAGCCGCCGGCGTTTGTCTCCAACTGGCCCTTGAACAGTTCCGACGACGGGGCGTGGCCGATGGCGATGAAGACGCCGTCGGCGGGGATTTCCCGGGTCGAGCCGTCCTGGACATTCTTCAGCCGAACGCCGGTGACATTTTTGGCCATGCCGTCCACGACGCCGACAATCTCCTCGATCGCCGAGTTCCAGATCACCTCGACCTTGGGGTGGGCGAACAGCCGGTCCTGCAGGATCTTCTCGGCGCGAAACTCGTCGCGACGGTGAACGACCGTGACCTTGGAGGCGAAGTTGGTCAGGAACAGCGCCTCTTCGACGGCGGTGTTGCCGCCGCCGACGACCACGACTTCCTTGCCGCGATAGAAGAAGCCGTCGCAGGTGGCGCAGGCCGAGACGCCGAAGCCCTGATAGGCGGCCTCGCTCTCCAGCCCCAGCCATTTGGCCTGGGCGCCCGTGGAGATGATGACGGTCTCGGCCAGCATCTCTTCGCCGCTGTCCAGCTTCAGGCGGAACGGGCGTTGCGACAGGTCGGCGGAGACCACGATGTCGTGGATGACTTCGGTCCCGACATGCAGGGCCTGGGCCTGCATCTGCTCCATCAGCCAGGGGCCCTGGATGGTGTCGGCGAAGCCGGGATAGTTCTCAACGTCGGTGGTGATGGTCAGCTGGCCGCCGGGCTGGATGCCGGCGATGACGACGGGGTTCAGCGAGGCGCGGGCGGCGTAGATGGCGGCAGTCCAGCCGGCGGGGCCGGAGCCGATGATGGCGACGCGAACGGTACGAGCTTGGGTCATGGCCCCTATTTAGGCGGTGATTCCCGTTTGCGCGATGCTAGTCTCGCCTGACACGCAGGGGAGATGGGGATGACGAACAAGAACGCGGCGTTCCTGCCGATCGGGATCGGCATGGGCTTGTCGATCGGCGTGGCGCTGGGCGTGGCCCTGGACAACGTCGGCCTGGGCCTCGCCCTCGGCACGGCCATCGGATCGGGCTTTGGCGTGGCCCTGATGAGCGCGGCGAACGCCAAGGCCAAGAAGAGCGGCGGGTCGGACGGCGGCGCGGTCATGCCTTCATCGGATACGTCGCAGCACAGCGGCTCAGACTGTAGCGGGGACAGCGGCTGTGACGGCGGCGGCGGTGGCGGCGACTAGGGAAGGCCACTCCAAATTTTTGGAGTGCACTTTAGTGCAGATTTTTGCGAATCGTTCTTTAGAATTCTGCCGATGACGGTCGCCACTCTGGGGGCTGGCTGCGTCAGGAACGGACGTGGGCCGCTATCGCGTCCGCATCGCTTCCAAGACGGCGCGCGCGGCGCGGTCGGTTTCGGCCAGCGAGTCGTAGGTCCAGCCGTCCAACGCGCCGTCGAACGGGCGGGTGGCGCCGCGCGACTGCAGGTCGTCGTGCAGGCGAGCGAACTTGTCGCCGGATTTCAGCGGGATCATCGGCAGGACGTGGACCGGCTTGCCGGTCGAGGCGGCCTCGGCGGCCATATTGGCGCTGTCCTCGGTGACCAGGATGTGGTCGGCGAAATGCAGAAAGCCGAACAACGGATTTTCGCCTGTCCCGTCCCAGATCCACCCCGGCAGATCCGAAAGGCGAGCGGTCATGACGGCCTTCGCCGCATCGGGCGTGCGGCGTGAGAAGGTCAGCATCAGTGCGCCGCCAGATGCTCGCACGGCGTCCGCGATCTGGTCGGCCAAGTCAGCCGCATGGGCCTCGGTCAGGTCGAAAGCCTTGGACTTGCCGCCGATCAGCACGGCGATGCGCGGATGGGGCAGGGGGGCGATCCGGTCGGCGAAGGCGGGCGCGGCCTCGGCGATCCGCTGCGGCGTGATGCGGTGGGGGGAGCCGGTGATTTCAAAGACATTGTCGCCCGACAGACCGTCATGGGCGGGGGCGACGATCAGGTCGTAGCGGTCGTTGGCCCAGCGTGGATCCTGGGTCTGGACGACGAAGGTCTTGCCGCCGCTCCAGGCCTTGACGCGGGTCGACAGCGGCAGGGTCGCACGACCCGTGGCGATCCACAGATCGGGCCAGGGGGCGACCGGCGGCGCGGACGCCAGCATGGCCGGGGTCTTTAACGCCGACGGCAGGCGGTCGAAGATCGGCCGCCAGCGGATGTGTTTGATCGTAACCTCGGCCGGGGTCAGGCGCTGTACGGCCTCGGCGAGACCCAGCGCCTGATTCTCGATGCCGGCGCGGCCGTCGGAGACGACCCAGATGGCCAAAGGATTGGGAGAGAGGGGGCGAGCAGACGCTGCCCCAGCCACCGCTGTTACTTCCACTCGACCTTGAGGATCTCGTAGGCCTTCACGCCGCCGGGGGTGTTGACCTCCACGACGTCGCCGACCTCCTTGGAAATCATGGCGCGCGCGATCGGCGAGGCGATCGAGATCTTGCCCTTCTTCACATCGGCTTCGTGTTCGCCGACGATCTGATAGGTGGCCTCTTCCTCGGTGTCCTCGTCCACCACGGTGACCGTGGCGCCGAACTTGACCTGGCTGCCCGACAGTTTGGACACGTCGATAACCTGGGCGCGGCTGATCTTATCCTCGATCTCGGCGATCTGGCCTTCGATCCAGCCCTGACGCTCCTTGGCGGCATGGTATTCGGCGTTTTCGGACAGATCGCCGTGCTCACGCGCCTCGGAAATGGCGGCGATCACGCTCGGCCTTTCGACCGACTTCAATTGCTTCAGTTGATCGTCGAGGGCACGGTAGCCCTCGCCCGTCATCGGCACTTTTTCCATTTGTGTCGTGATTTTTCTGGTTCGCCCGGAGACTGGAAAGACGCGAGATAAGCACACAAAAGGCCGCGGGGCGGGCGCGGCCGGGCATCAAGACTAGGGTTTCTCGCTCAACAATTCAAGAGCCCAACGCCCGCACCGGTTGACCGCTCAGGCGCGGGCCGGCGGTTCGGGCTTGTGGTCGCGGCGCAGGACGCCCTTTATGAGGCTGTAGGCCAGCCAACCGACGGCGGCGAGGCCAGCGAGCATGAAGACGCCGGAAATCAGGGCGGCTCCTGCCGCCATGAAGGCGAGAACGAAGGCGACGGCCGCAGCCAGTCCGGCGACGATCTGAATGGTTTGAAGGCGCATGAGAACTTAACGCCCTCGACCACGGCGGGTTGCGCCGCCGCGATCACGATCCGATCACGCGTAGCTGTAGGGACCGCCGCGCTCGAGCGCGCGTTGATAGGCAGGCCGCGCATGGATGCGGTTCAAGAAGGCCTTTAGACGAGGTTTGGTCTCGGCATTGAACGCGCGGTCGGCGCCGGCCTCGACTGGAAAGCTCATCATGATGTCGGCGGCGGTGAACTGATCGCCCGCGAACCATTCCGAGCGGCCCAGTTCGTCTTCCCAGAAGCCGACGTGGGTACGCAGTTGCGGGTCGACGAAACTGGTGATCGCCTTGTTGGCGACGCCATTGACGATCGGCTTCAGCAGGGCCGGCGCACGGCGTGGGAGCATGCTGAACACTAGCTTCAGCAGCAAAGGGGGCATGGCCGACCCCTCGGCATAGTGCAGCCAATAGGTGAAACGACGGCCGTCCTCGGTTCCCGCCGCCGGACGCAGCCGGCCCTGACCATAGGTATCGAGCAGATATTCGACGATGGCCCCGGTCTCTGCGACCTTCACCGCGCCGTCCTCGATGACCGGCGACTTGCCCAGCGGGTGGATCGCCAGCAGTTCGGGGGGCGCCAGCCGGTTTCCAGGGTTTCGTTCGTAGCGCACGACCTCATAGTCCAGGCCCAGCTCTTCGAGTAGCCACAGGACGCGTTGCGAGCGGCTGTCGTTCAGATGGTGGACTTTGATCATGGGTCGGCTCCGGGCGGCGAGGCGTGACTATTCGCAACGCCGCCCCAGAAGTCGAGCGGCGATTGCGGCCTCAACGCGGGCGGCGGCCGCTCCAGCGTCCGCGGGGTTGCGGCGCGACCTTGGGCTTGGCGCCTTCGCGGCGGTTGCGCCAGACCTCATAGGCCAGGGTCGCCAGAGCCAGTTTGCCGGCGTGACGACCGGCGACGCGGCGGCCGCCCTTGGAGAGCAGCAGGCTGCCGATCAACGGGACGAGTTTGTTCAGACGGGACATGATTGAGTTCCTTTCGTCGTCCCAACGCGCCGTGCGTGATCGGGGTTCGCCCTGCGACGACATGAACTGTCAGCGACCCACAGAAGGTTTGGCGCGCGCGACGCGCCGAGCGGTGCTAGCGCTAGGGCATGAGCCAATCCCGCATCGCCGCCTTCTTCACCTCTCTGAGCTTTTTCGTCATCGCCGCCCTGGTCGCCGGCGTCGTCGTCGGCGCCCTGGCGCAAGGGTCGCAGGCCGCCTGGCTGACCGGCGCCTTGGGCGTGGTCGAGAGCCTGGGCCAGGTGTGGCTGAACGCCCTGCGCATGACCGTCATTCCCCTGGTGTTCAGCCTGCTGGTGACCGGCATCGTCTCCATCGCCGATGCGGCGGCGACGGGCCGGATCGCGGTGCGGTCGCTGGTGGTGTTCGCGGTGCTGCTGGTCGGGGCGACGATCTATGCGATCCTTGCGGGCCTGGGCCTGCTGGCGGTCTGGCCGATCGATCCGGAGGCGGGGCGTGGCCTGCTGGCGGGCGTCAGCGCCGAATCCTTGGCGACCGTGGGCGAGGCGGCGCGCACCGACGGCCTGCGCGCCTTCCTGGCCAGTCTGGCGCCGGCCAATGTCATCAAGGCGGCGTCCGACGACGGGGTGCTGGCGGTGGTGGTCTTCGCCGTCGCCTTCGGCTTCGCCGCGACGCGGATCAAGGCCGAGCTGCGGCGACCTCTGGCCGGCTTCTTCGAGGCGGTGGCCGAGACCATGGTGGTCATCGTCCACTGGGTGCTGCTGGCCGCGCCGTTCGGGGTGTTCGCCCTGGCGCTGGGCGTGGGTTTGCGCGCGGGCCTGGGGGTGGCGGGGACGCTGGCCCACTATGTCGCCATCGTCTGCCTCAGCCAGATCGGCCTGATCCTGATCATCTATGTCGTGGCGATCGTGTGGGGTCGGATTTCGTTGGCCCGTTTCGCGCGCGCCGTGGCCCCGGCCCAGGTCGTCGCCGTCTCGACCCAGTCGTCGCTGGCCAGCCTGCCGGTGATGATCGAGCGCGCGCGCGACTGGTTGGGCGTGCCCCAGACCTCCGCCGGCCTCGTTCTGCCGCTGGCGGTGGCGGTGTTCCGCATCACCAGCCCGGTCGCCAACCTGGCGGTCTGCCTCTATGTCGCGCAGTTGCACGGGGTGGAGCTGGGGCTCGGCGTGCTGATCGCCGGCGGACTGACGGCCATCGCCGTGTCCATCGCCTCGGTCGGTTTGCCGGGCCAGGTCAGCTTCTTCGCCGCCATCGGCCCCATCTGCCTGGCCATGGGCCTGCCGCTGGGCGTGCTGCCGCTACTGCTGGCGGTCGAGGTCATCCCGGACATCTTCCGCACCGTAGGCAATGTCACCGCCGACCTGGCCGCGACCCGGATCGTGGCCGGCGAAGATGGGGCAGGCGAGGACGGTCGCGTTACAGAATGACCCAGGCGGCGCCGCCCGCCAGCAGGATCAGGTGAAGCAAGACGATCAGGCCGAACTGGGTCCTGAACGGCTCCTTGCGCGTCTTGTGGCGCAGGATGTGCTGACCCATCCAGGCGCCCAGCCCGCCGATCAGGCCGAACAGCAAGAGCATGGATTCCGGCGTGCGCCACAGGCCGGCCCTGGCGCGCCGCTTGTCCCTGGCGAAGGCGAGAAACCCCAGCATTTCGCCGCACAGGATGGCGATCAGGGCGAGGTCGAGATTGGACATCGGCGTATCTCCGGCGTTCGGCCGCTACAGCCTTGCAGCGTGCGGCCGAAAACCGGAGATTTCGTCAACGTCAGGCGTAATCCTGGATCGCCCGTACATCCAGGTCGCCAGCCTTGATGGCGCCGATGGCCTGGGCCGCCGCCAGGGCGCCGGCGGTGGTGGTGTAGTAGGGCATCTTCATCATCAGGGCGGTGCGGCGCAACGAGAAGCTGTCCTGCAGCGACTGCTTGCCCGATGTGGTGTTGAAGACCAGCTGGACCTCGCCGTTCTTCATCGCGTCCACAATGTGCGGGCGGCCTTCCAGCACCTTCTTGACCAGCTTCACCTCCAGCCCCTGTTGGACCAGATAGGCGTGGGTGCCGCCGGTGGCCATCAGGCTGAAGCCCTCGGCCAGCAACGTCCGGGCGGCGTCGACGATGAAGGGCTTGTCCTCATCCTTGACCGAAATGAAGGCGCAGCCCGAGGTCGGCAGGGTGGTGCCGCCGCCGATCTGGGACTTGGCGAAGGCGCGGGCGAAGGCGGGGGCCATGTCGGCCTCTCCCGGCCGCTTAAAGTCCAGGCCCATGACCTCGCCCGTCGAACGCATCTCCGGGCCCAGGACGGTGTCCACCCCGGCGAAACGGGCGAACGGGAAAACGGCTTCCTTGACGGCGATATGGTCGTAAGGCTGGTCCGTCAGACCGAACGACTTCAGCGGCACGCCAGCCATGACCTTGGCGGCGATGGAAGCGATAGGCTGGCCGATGGTCTTGGCCACGAAGGGTGCCGTGCGGCTGGCGCGCGGATTGACCTCCAGCACGAAGATGCGCGGGCTTTCGCTGTGCGGCTCCTCGATGGCGAACTGCACATTCATCAGGCCGCGCACCTTCAGGGCCTTGGCCATTTCGGTGGTCTGACGCTTCAGCTCGTCCACGATCTCGGGCCGCAGCGAGAAGGGCGGCATGGAGCAGGCGCTGTCGCCCGAGTGCACGCCGGCTTCCTCGATATGTTCCAGGACGCCGGCCACAAAGACCGTCTCGTCGTCGCACAGGGCGTCCACGTCCACCTCGGTGGCGCGGTTTAAATAGTGGTCGATCAGGACGGGATCGTCGCCCGAGACGCGCATGGCCTCGTGGACGTAGCGGTCCAGTTGCTCGCGGTCGTGGACGATCATCATGCCGCGACCGCCCAAGACGTAGGAGGGGCGCAGGACGACGGGGTAGCCGACCTCTTCGGCCTTTTGCGCGGCCTCCTCGGCCGAACGGGCCAGGCCGTTGGGCGGCTGGCGCAGGCCGATGCCTTCCAGCATCTGCTGGAAGCGTTCGCGGTCCTCGGCCAGGTCGATGGAGTCGACGCTGGTGCCCAGGACGGGGATGTTGTCCTCCTGCAGGGCGTGGGCCAGTTTCAGCGGGGTCTGGCCGCCGAACTGGACGACGCAACCGATAAGGTCGCCGTTCGAGCGCTCGACCTCGATCAGCTCCAGCACGTCCTCGGCCGTCAGCGGCTCGAAATACAGGCGATCGGAGGTGTCGTAGTCGGTCGAGACGGTCTCGGGGTTGCAGTTGACCATGATGCTTTCGACGCCGATCTGGTCGAAGGCGAAGGCCGCGTGGCAGCAGCAGTAGTCGAACTCAATGCCCTGGCCGATCCGGTTCGGACCGCCGCCCAAGATGATGGCCTTCTTCTTGTCCGTCGGTTCGCTTTCGCACTCGGGGATCTGGCCCAGAGCGCCGGTCTCATAGGTCGAGTACATATAGGCGGTGGCGCTGGCGAACTCGGCGGCGCAGGTGTCGATGCGCTTAAACACCGGGCGCACGTTCAGGCCGCGACGGGCGGTCCGGACGGATTTTTCGCTCTGGCCGGTCAGTTGCGCCAGACGGGCGTCGGAGAAGCCCTTGGACTTCAGGCGGCGGAACTCGGTCGGGTCGGTCGGCAGGCCCTTGACCCGCACATGGCCTTCCTCGCGCACGATGTCGGCGATCTGGCGCAGGAACCAGGGTTCGTAGGAACAGGCGGCGTTGACCTCCTCGACCGTCAGGCCGTGGCGGAAGGCCTGGGCGATGACGCGGATGCGGTCGGGGGTCGGAACGCCCAAGGCGCGGACGACGGCGCCGCGGGCCGTGGCGTCGTCTTCGGCGCCGGCCACCCCTTCGATCTCGATCTCGTCGAAGCCCGACAGGCCGGTCTCCAGCCCGCGCAGGGCCTTCTGCATCGATTCCTGGAAGGTGCGGCCGATGGCCATCACCTCGCCCACCGACTTCATCGAGGTGCCCAGCAGGGGCTCGGATCCCGGATATTTCTCGAAGGCGAAGCGCGGGATCTTGGTGACGACATAGTCGATCGACGGCTCGAAGCTGGCCGGCGTGACCTGGGTGATGTCGTTGGTCAGTTCGTCCAGGGTGTAGCCAACCGCCAGACGCGCCGCGACCTTGGCAATGGGGAAGCCTGTGGCCTTGGACGCCAGCGCAGACGAGCGCGACACGCGCGGGTTCATCTCGATCACGACCATGCGGCCGTCGGCGGGGTTGATCGCCCACTGGACGTTCGACCCGCCCGTCTCGACGCCGATCTCGCGCAGCACATTGATCGAGCCCGTCCGCATCCGCTGATATTCCTTGTCGGTCAGCGTCAGGGCAGGGGCGACGGTGATGGAGTCGCCGGTGTGGACCCCCATCGGATCGACGTTCTCGATCGAGCAGATGATGATGCAGTTGTCCGCCGTGTCGCGGACGACCTCCATCTCGTATTCCTTCCAGCCCAGGACCGATTCCTCGATCAGGACCTCGGTCGTCGGCGACAGGTCCAGGCCGCGCAGGACGATCTCGTCGAACTCCTCGCGGTTGAAGGCGATGCCGCCGCCGGTGCCGGCCAGGGTGAAGGACGGGCGGATGACGGCGGGCAGGCCGACGAACTCCAGCCCCTCCAGCGCCTCTTCCATCGAATGGGCGGCCTTGGAGCGGGGGCTCTCCAGACCCAGCTTGTCCATCGCGTCGCGGAACTTCTGGCGGTCCTCGGCCTTGTCGATCACCTCGGCCTTGGCGCCGATCATCTCGACGCCGTGCTTGGCCAGCGCGCCGGATTCATGCAGGGCCAGGGCGGTGTTCAGCGCGGTCTGGCCGCCCATGGTCGGCAGCAGGGCGTCGGGCTTTTCCTTGATGATGATCTTCTCGACCATCTCGGGCGTGATCGGCTCGATATAGGTGGCGTCGGCCACCTCCGGGTCGGTCATGATGGTGGCGGGGTTCGAGTTGACCAGGATGACCCGATAGCCTTCCGCCTTCAGCGCCTTGCAGGCCTGAACCCCGGAATAGTCGAACTCGCACGCCTGGCCGATGACGATCGGGCCTGCGCCGATGATGAGGATGGATTGGATGTCTGTGCGCTTGGGCATCGCCAGCTCTTCTTCTTATTGAACGCTAATGGGTCACGACCGCGCATTCCCAGCCGTCGTACTCCAGCTGGAAGGCCGCGGCCCAGGTCTGCATCATTGCCGAGGTCGCCGCGAAAGACGCCTCGTCCACCGCCATGGTCGTTTCGAGCACCGTCATGTCGTCGGCGCCGCGCGTCAGAAAGCCGGCGCGCCGGGCGACCTCGTTCAGGTCGCCGTGGTCGCCCTCGCCATAAAAGTAGAACAACGTATGGCGCGGCGTGACGCCGCTGTCGCCCTGTTCGGCCAGCGCCGCGCGCACCATGGCGTCGCGTTCGTCATGACGGATGTCCGAGGCGTCCAAGGGAGTGCGTCGTCCTTCGTTCTCTACGCGCGCGAGAAGTCCCCGCAGAGCCTTGGCCCTGCGACGCTCACGTCTGCTTGTCGGTTAAGCGGCCCGTTTAGAGAGGGAGGGGCGAGGGGGCAAGATGCAAAGCAGATTTCCCGGTGTTTGGGCGCGGCATGGATTGCGCAAAAAGAAAGGGGCGACCGTCGCCGGTCGCCCCCTCGTTTCAAGATCACAGGATATGTGAGTCTTAGAACACCTTGTAGTTCAGGCCGATGAAGAAGCGGCGGCCGTAAGGATCGAAGTTCGAATACAGCGTCGTGCCGAGGTACGGCGCCTGTTCCGAATCGAAGGCGTTCACGACGCCGGCGCGCAGCGTCAGATCTTGGTTGACGTTGTAGCGGACGGTGAAGTCGTTGCGCACGAAGTTGCCCGTGTCCAGCTGATCGGCCGAACGGCCGTCCGCATTGTTCACGAAGTCGCGGCGGAAGACGATGTTCTGAGCCGATTGCCAGTCCGCAGTCCAGTTCACACTCCAGGTTTCGTTGGGGGTCCAGGTCAACGAGGAGGTGAAGCGAACGCGCGGGTATTGCAGCGTGCTGGCCAGTTCATCGAAGTCGCCGGGATCGGCTTCATTCAGGAACTGCTTCTGTTCGATCAGCCACGAGCCGGCGAGCGAGTAATCGAACACACCCCAGTTACGGCCGAAGCTGTCGCTGGTGTCGAGGCGATAACGACCCGTGAAGTCCAGACCGCGGGTTTCCAGCGACGCATAGTTGAAGGAACGCTCGATGAAGCCGCCGATCGGATCGCCAGCCGGCGCGCCAATGCCGAACAGGATGTTCGGATTGTTGCGGAAGATGGTCGAGCAGGCATCGACGTTCAACTCCGCGCCGTTCACGCAGTTCGCCGCCGCCGTGTCGGCGGTGACAGCCGCAATGACGCGGTCAATCTTGATCTCGTAGTAGTCGAGCGCAAGGCTGAAGTTGGGCATGAAGCGCGGACGCAGCACCGTCGAGAAGGTGAAGCTGTTCGACTCTTCAGGCTGAAGGTTTGGGTTGCCGCCGGAGACGCCCGAGATGCCCGAGGTGTAGGTCGGGTTGAAGTCGTCGGTGTTTTGCGGGGTCGCGCCGGCGAAGTCGAAGGTCAGACCTTGCTGAGCGGCCAAGGCCGTGCAGTTTCTGATGCGGTTGGCCCTCGTTTCGCTGTCATTTACTGCCGCGATTGCTGCGGTCGTGCAGGGATCGGTGAACGAGTTCAGGAAGGTTTCGCTGTTCGGGGCGAAGTTTTCGGCCAAATCGGGAACGCGAACCGAGGTGTTGTAGCTGGTCTTGAAGGTGATGTCCCGGATCGGACGATAGACCAGGTTTACGCCGTAAACATCGACGTTTCCGACCGTCGAATAGTCCGCGTAACGATAAGAGCCGCTGAGTTCAGCGTATTCACCGAGCATGCTGTCGCGGAAGAGCGGTAGCGAGACTTCCGTGAAGACTTCCTTGGACTCATAGCTGGCTTCGGGGAAGTCAGGGCCAGAGTTGAGGAACAGCAGACGACCGTCGGTATCGCGGTCGCGACCCGTGGCTTCCGTCGTTTCCTTGCGATACTCACCACCTAGAGCGACGCCAATGGGACCGGCGCCCCAGAAGTCCCACAGGCTACCTGAGACCGAGGCGATCGCCTGCTGCTGCTCGTTCTGCTCAGTGATGCCGATTTCGGCGCCGACATAGTCAAGCGCTGCGGCGCTCTGGTTGCCCTTGCCAAACACGTTTAGCGGCGCGCATTGCGCCACCGAGTCGCGACCATACTGCGTATCACGCAGATCTCCGCCACGCTGATAGTCGTCTAGGGCGGCGCCCTGCTTCAGCAACAGTTGCGACCGGCAGACAATCTCACCGGCTCGGCCATTTACAACACCCAAGGTGTCCACAACCGCATCCGCTGCAAGCGCAAAGCGTTGACCATCGACCGCGCGTTCGCGGTTCTCGATCTGGACCTTGCCGTAGGTGTAGCCGATATCCCAGCTCACGTCCTTGACGAATGAAATCTGGTCGTGGTTGCCGCGGAGCCCCAAGACGTAACGCTGCAACTCACGTGTGTTGTCTTGCGTACGGTCTGGGCCAAACAGGGTGTGGCGCGCATTCTGAAGCAGGACGCCCGGTTGGGCGGCGCCTGGGGTGGTCGCGGTCGGCGGTGCGTAAGGCGTGACCACGTTCGTGCGGATCGCATCCTTGACGTTTTGCGGCAGGAAGGCGTTGTCTGACCAGCGCAGGTCGAAGTTGTTCACGGCGTAGATCGGGTTGACCTCGTTCGCGCCGTACGAGTTCACAAGGTCGATGTCGAAGAAGGTCGGCTGAGCCAAGTCAAAGGTGTTCTCCTTGACGTATTTGGCTTCTGCGTAGGCTTCAATCGCGCTTGTCACCTTGAAGGTGCTGCCAACTTGATAGCGTTGCGACTCCGAGCTTGGAACGCGCGAGCCGGTCGAGAAGTCGGCCGGGTTTTCGCCATCGCCGCCAATGTTGTACGGGCGGTTGATGCCGGTGTTGCCTACCCGCTCGCCAAAGTTGGCCAGGCGGGCGGTGGTGCCGTCGTACCAATATGTCCTGCCCGGAGTCACGCCAAAGCAGTTGGCGCTGTAGCTGAAGTTTCCGGCGACATTGCCGCCCGGGAAGCAGTCTGCGTACGGGACATTCGGATTCGTCAGGTCGCTCGGCTGCTGCACGTTGGCCAGGGTGGTCTGGCCCCAGCGCGGGATGTCTAGGCGACGAACACCGGTGAACAGGAAGGCGTCCTGACGACCATCGAACGGCGCCGTGGTCGGATCGGCGTCGACGCCGATGCGGACCGGCGCGCGACGGATCCAGTCGATGTCCATCGACGTGACTTCGTCGACCTTCTCATATTCGGCGTGCGCATAGACGTTCAGGCGATTGTCGAAAAAGTTCTTGCCGATCAGGGCCGAGACACGCTGGTTGGCTTCGCCGTCCTGGTTGATCTGGCCGTAGTTGGCGTCGATTTCCAGGCCTTCGAAGTCCTTGCGCAGGATGAAGTTAAGCACGCCGGATACAGCGTCTGCGCCATACACCGACGACGCGCCGCCCGTGACGATCTCAATGTTCTGGATCAGCAGGCGCGGAATGGTGTCGATATCGACCGAAAGCGAACCGCCCGACGAACCGACGTGGCGACGTCCGTCGACCAAGGTCAGCGTGCGGTTGGAGCCCAGCGAACGCAGGTTCGGCAGCGAAAGGCCGCCGTCGCCTAGGCCCGAGCCCGTCGTATCCGACGGAACGACCGAGTTCGACAGGGCGGGAATGGTCGCCAGATAGTCGATGACCGTGGTTTGGCCGGTCGACAGCAGTTCGTCGCGCGATACTTGGATCAGGGGGGTGGGGGCGTTGGTTGCGTCGCGACGGATACGCGACCCGGTCACCACGATTTCACCAAGCTCGGCGGCCTGTTGGCTGTCAGCAGCGGGTGCGGTGCTGGTGGGTTGATCTGCAGTTTGGGCGAAGGCGCTAGACGCCGCCAAGGCGCCCGCAAGGACCGTCGAAGTCAGAAGGAAATTGCGCATTTACTCTCCAATGATCGCAGCAGGGGGGATCAGGAGTGCTAGTAGAGCCGTCGCTGAACTGCCGCAGGCGTGCCACAGACCGGACACATCTCAATCGGTCAAGCGTCGCCTTTGCGTTCGTGTCAATATAACGTCGGTATTGAGATAATGTGGTCTCTATGCAACGCCCAATTTGTCGCATTGATTTTCAGTCAAATTCTTATTCCGAGTCCAGAAATGAGCGGAAATCCGTCCGATTATTGAGCTGATGCTGACTTGGTACAAAGGAAAATCTAATCAGTATACCAACCATCGATTGCCTCTTTTAAGCCGGCAATGTTGAACAATGAAGTATAGCGGGGCTCGTCAACCGGGGCGTCGGCGAGTTCGTGGGCCCAGGTGACGTGATAGGGGATGTGGACGCCGAAGGCGCCGGCGGCGATGGCGGGCAGGACGTCGGACTTCATGGAGTTGCCGGCCATGACGGCCTCGGCGGGGCCGGTGCCGTGGCGGTTGAAGACCCGCTCGTAGGTGGCGCGATCCTTTTCGGAGACGATCTCGACGGCGCTGAACAGGTCGCCCAGGCCTGATGCCGCCAGCTTGCGCTCCTGATCCAGCAGGTCGCCCTTGGTGATCAGGACCAGGCGGTATTTTTCGGACAGTTCGGCGACGACCGCATCCACGCCGGGCAGGGTCTCGACCGGGTGGGCCAGCATCTCGCGACCGGCGGCCAGGATCTCGCGCACGACATGGGGCGGAGCCTCGCCGTTCGTCAGTTCCATCGCCGTCTCGATCATCGACAGGGTGAAGCCCTTGATGCCGTAGCCATAGAGACGCAGGTTGCGTTGCTCGGTTTCGGCCAGACGCGCCTCGATGGTCGCCTCGTCGCCGTGATCGGCCAGAAGATCGACGAACCGCGCATGGGTCAGGCGGAAGATCGTCTCGTTGTGCCAGAGGGTGTCGTCGGCATCGAGGCCGACCGTGGTGATGCTCATGCCGCGCCCCTATCATGGGATGAACGCGGAAGGGAGACGGGATGAACGGATCGGCGGTGGTGATCGGGGCGACGGGCGGCATCGGCCGGGCGATGGTCGAGCGGATCGTGGCGGACGGCGCGTTCGAGACGGTGTGGGCCGTGTCGCGGTCCGGCGCGGATATGGCGGACGCGCAAGGTTTGGCCGCCGATCTGGAGGACGAGGCCAGTCTGGCGTCCGCCGCCGAACGGATCGGCCAGGGGCCGGCGCCGACGTTGATCGTCGTTGCGACCGGGGTGCTGCACGACGGGCTTCAACCGGAACGGTCGTTTCGTCAGTTAAATGCGGAACACCTGTTGCGGGACTACCGCGTCAATGCGGTGGGGCCCGCGCTGGCGGCGAAACATCTGCTGCCGCTGATGCCGCGCGATCGGCGGGCGGTGTTCGCGGCCCTGTCGGCGCGGGTGGGGTCGATCGCCGACAATCGGCTGGGCGGCTGGCACGCCTATCGGGCATCCAAGGCGGCGCTGAACATGATCCTGCGCAATCTGTCGGTCGAGATGGCGCGCAGCCATCCGCAGGCGGTGATCGCCGGTTTGCATCCGGGTACTGTGGCGACGGACCTGAGCGCGCCGTTCCAGAAGGGGGTGGCCGAGGGCAAGTTGTTCACGGCCGACCATTCCGCCGAGCGGCTGCTGTCCGTGCTGTCGAACCTGACCCCGGCCGACAGCGGCGGCGTGTTCGCCTGGGACGGGGTGCGGGTGCCGGAATAGCGCGCAGTCGTGACTTGAGCAAAGCGGGCGACTGACGTCAGATGGTGGTCATGCGTCTGAGCGTTTCCGCCCGGCTTTTCAGCCTCATGTTGCTCTGCCTGCCGTTGAGCGTTCCGGCCGTGGCCATGCCCGCTGTCGATACGGTCGTCGCAGCAGCGCCCTCGCGGGATCGCGCGCGGCTGAATCAGCGCGTGTTCGATCGGGTGTGGAGCGAGGTGCGGCGGGGCTATTACGATCCGACCCTGCACGGCGTGGATTGGAACGCCGCACGGGCGACGTTCCGGCCCCAGGCCCTGGCGGCGAGCGATGAGCGCGGGCTGTACCGCGTCATCAATGCGATGCTGGATCTGCTGGACGACGGTCATGCGGCGGCCAGTCCGCCGGCGGCGGTGCGGCGTCAGGAGGCGCAGTTCGCCCGGCGCGCCGTAATGGGCCTGACCCTGATGCGGGGCGAGACGCCGGACGACTGGACCGTCGAGCGTGTCCGGCCGGGCTCGCCAGCCGAGGCGGCGGGCGTGCAGATGGGCTGGGCTCTGAACTCGGTCGATGGGCAGCCCTGGGGACCGGATGTCGAGACCTATGCCGGGGTTCCGGTGCAGTTGGTCCTGACCGACGATGCGGGACAGAGGCGCGAGATCGCCCTGACGCCGAGGGTGATGGAGGCCATCGAACCATTCACCGCCGACAAGTCGCGACCAGGGGTGCTGGTGCTGCGCGTCGAGCAGTTCGACAAGGGGCTGGGCGCCTGGATGGGCAGCGAGTTGGAAGGCCTGCCGCCGGATGTGGACGTGGTGTTGGACCTGCGTGGCAATCCCGGTGGGCGGCTGATGGAGGCGGAATCGGTCCTGACCTGTTTCCTGCCGCGCGATCAGGTCTGGGCGACGCGGACGGGACGCAGCGGTCGGCCGGTGGTGCTGAGGGCGGCTGGCGACTGCGGCGATCGGCGCGATCCCCTGGCCAATGATGTGGCGGTTCTGGTGGATCAAGGCAGCCGCAGCGCCGCCGAACTGACGCCGGCCGCCTTGCAGGAGGCGCGGCGTGGCATCGTGGTGGGCGAGAAGACCGGCGGATCGGTGCTGATCGCTCAGGAGACCAATCTGCCGGACGGCGGGCGGCTGACGCTGAGCCGGGCGGACTTCGTGACTTCGGGCGGGATTCGGCTGGAGAAGCGGGGGGTCACGCCCGACATCGCCGCGCCTCGCACCGTGGCCCAACGCCGCGCGGGCGACGATCCGACACTGGAGACGGCGATCGCCGCCCTTCAGGCCGAGGATCGCGCCAGGGCCGACACCCCCGCCAGCGGCCTCTAGATCAGCAGCATTTGAACCCGCCGGCGCCGCCAAAGCGGCGCTGCTCGTGCAGGCGGAAGAAGGCGGTCTTGTCCAGCGGCGGCTGGTCGGGATGGGTCGTCGCCGCGTGATCGACATAGGCCTGATAATCCGGCTGACCGATCATGGCGCCGGCCGTGCGCCGAACGCCGCGACCCCACCGCAGGGCGGTGTCGCGACACAGGCACAGCAGGTCGTCCTGAACGTCAGGCACGGGCCGCATCCGCCGCCTCGTCGGCCGCCGTCAGTTGGTGGCTTTCCGGATACTCGCGGACCGTCGGGCGGTTGTTCGCATAGGCCTTGCGGCACGCCAGGACGCCATAGACAACCATGGTGACGACCACGAACAGGAAGCCCGCCGTCAGGGTCGAGTTGACGTAGTCGTTGACGACGATGCGGTGCATGTCGCCGATGCTCTTAGCTGGGGCGATCAGTTCGCCGGCGCCCAGCGCCTCCTGATATTTGCGGGCGTGGGACAGGAAGCCGATGCGGACGTCCGGGTGGAACAGCTTCTGGAAGCCCGCCGTCAGGGTGCAGATCAGCAGCCACGTCGCGGGAACGACCATGACCCAGGCGAACTTCTCGCGCTTCATCTTGAACAGGACGACGGTGCCCAGGATCAGGGCGACGGCGGCCAGCATCTGGTTGGCGATGCCGAACAGGGGCCACAGGCTGTTGATGCCGCCCAGCGGATCGACCACGCCGGTGTAGAGGAAATAGCCCCACAGCCCGACCGTCAGGGCCGTGGCGACAACGTTGGCGCCCCACGACTTCGTTTCGCGCATCTTGGGCAAAGCGACGCCCAGCAGGTCTTGGATCATGAAGCGGCAGACGCGGGTGCCGGCGTCCACGGTCGTCAGGATGAATAGGGCTTCGAATAGGATGGCGAAGTGATACCAGAAGGCCATCATGGCCTTGCCGCCGATCACGCCGGACAGGATGTGCGCCATGCCGACCGCCAGGGTCGGGGCGCCGCCTGCGCGCGACAGGATGGAATGTTCGCCCACGTCTCGCGCCAGCTGTTCCAGCTCTCCGGGCGTGATGTGGAAGCCCCACTGGGCCACGGCGGCGGCGGCTGAGACCGCATCGTTGCCGATGACGGCGACCGGGCTGTTCATGGCGAAATAGACGGCCGGATCCAGAACCGTGGCGGCGATCAGGGCCATGACGGCGACGAAGCTTTCGCACAGCATGGCGCCATAGCCGATCATCGGGATCTGGGCCTCGTTCTCCAGCAGCTTGGGCGTGGTGCCCGACGAGATCAGGGCGTGGAAGCCCGACACGGCGCCGCAGGCGATGGTGATGAACAGGAAGGGGAACAGGGCGCCGGCGAAGACCGGGCCGGTGCCGTCGATGAAGGGGGTGATGGCCGGCATCTGCAGGTGCGGGCGCACGATCAGGATGCCGACGGCCAAGGCCACGATCGCGCCGATCTTCAGGAAGGTCGACAGATAGTCGCGCGGCGCCAAGAGCAGCCACACCGGAATGACCGAGGCGATGAAGCCATAGACCATCATCAGGATCGCCAGGGTCGGGCCGGTCAGGGTGAAGGCCGGACCCCAGAACGGATCGGCCGCGATATGGCCGCCGCCGATGATGGCCAGGATTAGCAGGACGACGCCGATCACCGAAACCTCGCCCACGCGGCCCGGCCGCAGGAAGCGGGTGTATAGGCCCATGAAGATGGCGATGGGGATGGTGGCGGCGACGGTGAAGGTGCCCCACGGGCTTTCGGCCAAGGCCTTGACCACGACCAGGGCCAGAACCGCCAGGATGATGACCATGATCATCAGGACGCCGACCTGGGCGATGATGCCGGGGATGTTGCCCATTTCGGTGCGGATCATGTCGCCCAGCGACTTGCCGTCGCGACGCGTGGACATGAACAGGACCATCATGTCCTGCACCGCGCCGGCCAGCACGGCGCCGACCAGAATCCACAGGACGCCCGGCAGATAGCCCATCTGGGCGGCCAGCACCGGCCCGACCAGCGGGCCTGCGCCGGCGATGGCGGCGAAGTGGTGGCCGAACAGGACGTTTTTGGGCGTCGGCACATAGTCGAGCCCGTCGTTGCGGCGCATGGCCGGGGTCAGGCGCGCGGGGTTCAGCTGCATGACCTTGTTGGCCAGGTAGCGGCTGTAGAACCGATAGGCGATCGCATAGGTGCAGACGGCGGCGACCACCATCCAGACCGCGCTGATGCTTTCGCCCTGATGCAGGGCGATGATGCCGAGGGACACCGCCCCCAGGATGGCGATGGCGCCGAAGATTATGGGTGTGCTGAGTTTGCCCACGACAGATCCCTCCCGGCCGGCTGACTGCGACCCTCGCCCTTGGTTTGCACCACAATGCGGGACAAGGCCAATCGACTAAAGTCGTAGAAATGGCTCCGCTGTCGTCATTCTCCGGCAAGCCGCTTGCGGCGCAGACCGGGGAACCCAGCGGCGCGCGAGAGCGCGAACCTGCCGCATCATCTGCCGTCAGAGTCTCGTGGCTGATGCATCGCCTATGGCGCCGCTGGGTCCCCCGATCTCGCTGCGCTCGTCGGAGGATGACGAAAGGAAATCAGCCCCGAACCACCTTCACACAGCCTGCGGCTTCGCGCGCGCGGTCGCGGGCCTGTTCGACGTCGGCGCCGCGGGCGACAGCCACGCCCATGCGGCGGCGCTCGAAGGCTTCGGGCTTTCCGAACAGACGCAGATCGGCGGTCGGGACCGACAGGGCCTCCGCAACGCCCTCGAAGGCGATCCCTTGCGCGTCAATGCCGCCATAGATGACGGCGCTGGCGGCGGGTTCACGTTGGCTCACGTCGATGGGCAGGCCCAGGATGGCGCGGGCGTGCAGCGCAAACTCACTCATGGTCTGGCTGGCCAGGGTGACCAGGCCGGTGTCGTGCGGGCGGGGCGAGACTTCGGAGAACCAGACCTGGTCGCCCTTGACGAACAGTTCGACGCCGAAGACGCCGTAACCGCCCAAGGCCGCAGTAACCTTGGCGGCGATGTCCTGGGAGGCGGCCAGCGCAGCGGGCGTCATGGGCTGCGGCTGCCAGCTTTCGACGTAGTCGCCCTTGACCTGGCGGTGGCCGATGGGCGCGCAGAAATCGGTGCGGGTCGTGCCGTCGGCGTCGCGCGAGCGGACGGTCAGCAGCGTGATCTCGAAGTCGAAGTCGATGCGTCCCTCGACGATGACGCGGGCGCCGGCGACGCGACCGCTGTCCTGGGCGTAGGTCCAGGCGTCGGCGATTTCATCGGCGCTTTCGACGAAGGATTGCCCCTTACCGGATGACGACATGACCGGCTTGACGAAGTTGGGATAGCCGACGGCCTCTGCGCCGGCGGCCAGTTCCTCGGCCGAGCCCGCGAAGGCGTAGGGGCTGGTGGTAAGACCCAGCTCTTCGGCGGCCAGTTTGCGGATGCCCTCGCGGTTCATCGTCAGTTGCACGGCGCGAGCCGTCGGGATGACCGTCGCCAGGCCGGCGGCCTCGATATCGGCCAGGACCTCGGTGGCTATGGCCTCGATCTCGGGCACGATGAAGTGTGGGGCTTCGGCCAGGATGACGCCGTTCAGCACCTGGGCGTCGGTCATGGGGATGACATGACTGCGGTGCGCGACCTGCATGGCCGGGGCGTTGGGATAGCGGTCCACGGCGATCACCTCGACGCCGAGCCGCTGAAGCTCGATGGCGACCTCCTTGCCCAGTTCGCCCGAGCCCAGCAGCATGACGCGGACGGCGGTGTCGGAAAGCGGGGTGCCGAGTTTCATGGGCGTCAGGCTCCGGTAGCGGGTTCGATCAGGTCCCAGGCGTTGCCGTAGAGGTCTTCGAAGACCACCACCTTGCCATAGGTCTCATGTCGCGGGGTTTCGCGGAAGTGGACGCCGGCGGCAAGCCAGGCGGCGTGGTCGCGTATCAGGTCGTCGGTTTCCAGAAACAGCCAGACCCGGCCGCCGGCCTGGTTTCCGACCTGGGCCTTCTGGGCGTCTGTCATGGCGCGGGCGAGCAGCAGGCTGGTCTCGCCACCTTTGGGCGTGACCCGCACCCAGCGTTTGCCTGCGCCCATGTCGGTGTCTTCGCTGAGCGCGAAGCCCAGCTTGCCGACATAGAAGGCGATGGCCGCGTCATAGTCGTGGACCAGCAGGCTGATCGCGCCGAGCCGGTGCATGGGCCGGCTCATTTCGCAGGCTCCGCATAGAGCTGGCGGAAGGCGTCGAGGGCGGCGCCGTGGTAGATGGTGGCGTGGCTCTCGGTCGGGCGGGGGGTGAAGCTCCAGCTCAGTCCGGGCAGGGCGTGGTCGCGCAGATTGGCCGTCAAAACGTCCATCGGCGCCTGCATTTCCGGGCCTTCGTCGCCCAGGGTCAGGATCAGGGTCCGCGGGTCGTTCGATTGGTCGCGCAGACGGGCCCCCGCCTGACGCGCCAGTTCGCCCCCGTCCCACCACAGGCTGGGGCTGACGGCGACATAGGCGTCAAACAACTGGGGCTCCTTCAGGAAGGTCTCGACCACGAAAAGGCCGGCGAGCGACTCGCCCATCAGGGCCGTCTCGCCACTAGTGCGATAACGAGCCTGGACGAAGGGCAAGACCTCTTCGGCGACGAAGCGGCGGAAACGGTCGGACTGGCCCTGGGTCGGATAGCGGGCGATCAGCTCGGGATCTGTGGTCGGCAGGGCCAGTTCGTCGCGGCGATCCACCGAGGCGATCCCGACCACGATGACGTCGCGGGTCGTGCCGACGACGGTTCCCAACTGGGCGAGGCCGGAGATGTGGTGGAAGTCCTGATCCTGACCGCCGTCGAGGACATAAAGGACGGGATAGGTCTTGCCGCTGTCGGCATAACCAGGCGGCAGCCAGATGTTGATCTCACGCGTCGCGCCCATGATAGCGGAGGGCAGGGCGTAGGACCGGCCGATGACGATGGGGGTTTCGGCGATGGTCGGCGTCTGGGCGTGGGCGACGGGCACCGTCATGCCGAGGGCCACGCCGATGGTCAGCAGCAGACCGCGAACCGAAATCATCGACATCTCCACAAGCCTTCCCTCTCCCGGTGGGAGAGGGCTTGAGCGCACGGCGGCGAAGCCGTCGTTCTTGCGCGAAAGGGTGAGGGGTTACGCTGTGCGACGCGATCAGCACCGTAACCCCTCATCCGGCCCTTCGGGCCACCTTCTCCCTCAGGGAGAAGGGTAGATTTCTTACAGCCGCGCCTTGACCGCCGCGACGACCGCCTCGGTCGTGATGCCGAACTTCTCATACAGAACCTCGGCCGGGGCCGAGGCGCCGAAGCCGGTCATGCCGATGAAGGCGCCGTCTTCGCCGATGAAGCGTTCCCAGCCTTGCTTGATTGCTGCTTCCACGGCGACGCGGACCGTGCCGCGGCCGATGACCGAGGCCTGGTAGGCGGCGTCCTGTTGCTCGAACAGCTCGAAACAGGGGACGGAGACGACGCGGGTCGCCACGCCTTCGGCTTCCAGCGTCTCGGCGGCCTTCAACGCCAGGGCCAGTTCGGTGCCGGTGCCGAACAGGGTGGCTTTGGCCTCGCCATTGGCGGCCTTGATCTCATAGGCGCCCTTCGCCGACAGGTTTTCGGTCGAGGCGACGGTGCGGACGGCCGGGGTCTTCTGGCGCGACAGGGCCAGGGCCGATGGCGCGGTCTTGGTCTGCAGGGCGATTTGCCAGCATTCCATGGCCTCGATGGTGTCGGCGGGCCGGAAGACCAGCAGGTTCGGAATGGCGCGCAGCGCCGCCAGATGTTCGACCGGCTGGTGCGTCGGGCCGTCTTCGCCCAGACCGATCGAGTCGTGCGTCAGGACGTGGATGACGCGCACGCCCATCAGGGCGCCCAGGCGGATGGCCGGGCGGCTATAGTCCGAAAACACCATGAAGGTGCCGCCGTAAGGAATGACCCCGCCGTGCAAGGTCAGGCCGTTCATGGCCGCGGCCATGCCGAACTCGCGGATGCCCCAGTTGACGTAGCGTCCTTCATAGGTCGGCGCGTCCAGGATCGGCGTGCCCTTGACGAAGGTGTTGTTCGATCCGGTCAGATCGGCCGAGCCGCCGACCAGTTCGGGAATGGTGGCGAACAGTTCATCCAGCGCCGCGCCCGACGACTGGCGCGTCGCCTGGGCCGGCTGGGTCTCGACCAGTTCGGCGATCTTGGCGTTCAGGGCGTCGAAGGCGGCCTCGGGCAGGTCGCCCCTCATGGCGCGGGTGAAGTCGGCGGCCTGGCCGGAGGCGGCGAGGCGGGCTTCCCACTTCTTGCGGTCCTTGGACCCGCGACGGCCGACCTTGGCCCAGGCATCCGCGATGGTCTGGGGCATTTCGAAGGGTTCGTGATCCCAGGCCAGGCCCAGGCGGGTGGCGGCGATCTCGGCCGCGCCCAAGGCGGCGCCGTGGGTCTTGTGGCTGCCTTCCATGGTGGCGGCGCCCTTGCCGATCTTGGTCTTGCAGGCGATCAGCGTCGGCTTGTCCTGACGCATGGCCCATTTCATGGCGGCCTTGATGGCGTTCATGTCGTGGCCGTCGATGGCCTTGACCGCCCAGCCGGCGGCCTTGAACCGCGCCTTCTGGTCGGTCGTGTCCGACAGGGAGACCTTGCCGTCGATGGTGATCTCGTTGTCGTCCCACAGGACGTGCAGCTTGTTCAGCTTGTAGCGGCCGGCAAGCGCGATCGCTTCCTGCGACACGCCTTCCATCAGGCAGCCGTCGCCGGCGATGACCCAGGTGCGGTGATCGACCAGATCATCGCCGTACTTCGCCGCCAGATGGCGCTCGGCCATGGCGAAACCGACCGAGGTCGCCAGACCTTGGCCCAGCGGGCCGGTGGTGACCTCGACGCCCGGCATATGGCCGTACTCCGGGTGGCCTGCGGTCTTGGAGCCCCACTGGCGGAAGTTGGACAGCTCTTCCTTCGTCGCGCCCTTGTAGCCGGTCAGATGCAGCAGGGCGTAGATCAACATCGAGCCGTGACCGGCTGACAGGATGAAGCGGTCGCGGTCGGCCCAGTCGGGTCGCGAGGCGTCGAACTTCAGGAACCGGGAAAACAGCACCGTGGCCACGTCGGCCATGCCCATCGGCATACCGGGGTGGCCGGACTTGGCTTTCTCGACGCCGTCCATGGCGAGGACGCGAATGGCGTTCGCCATCTGCTCGGGCGTGGCCTTTGGTGCGGTTTTTGCGTCGGTCACTGTGGAGACCTCTGTTGGGAAGGCGGAAAAAGGGGGCGCGCCCCTTTACCCCGGCGCGTCCTCGGCTTCTATACGGAATCTAAAGGAGCGACCGATGGCAGACGCCACCACGGCCGCACGGGCGCGTATCGACCGCGCCCTGGCCGAACTGGAACGCAAGATTGTGGAGCTGAAGGCGCGGCCCGCCTCGGCGCCCGCGATCGCGGACGACGATCTGTTCGCCCCGCGTGCCACAGATCAGCGCGTGGCTGAACTGGAGGCCGCCGGGCGCGAGGCGTCCGATGCGCTGGGCCGCGCCGCCCAGGCCGTGCGCGAGGCCTTGGCCGAAAGCGAGGCCGGCTGATGGCGACGGTGACGGTCGAGGTCAACGGACGCCCCTATGCGGTAGGCTGCGCCGACGGGCAGGAAGAGCGGGTCCGCATCCTGGCCAAACAGTTCGACAATCAGGTGCGCCAGGTCGCAGGCGACGTGGGCCATGTCGGCGATCTGCGGCTGTTTCTGATGTCCGCGCTGATCCTGGCCGACGAACTGCATGAGGCGCGGCTGAACGCCGGCAAGGCGGGGCCTTCGTCAGCGACAGCCCCGGCTCCGGCCTCGACGGACGGGGTCGCCGAGGCGCTGAACGCCGTCGCCGCGCGGATCGAAAAGATCGCCCAAAACCTCTAGGCGATTATTCCGCTGCGGATGCTGGCGTCGGGGCCGGCGAAGGCCTATCTTGATCGACGGCGGGTCTTGCTGCGGCTCACGTCGAAGACAACATATCCTTCTGACCTTAATTCACTCATAGGGATCTGTCCCTGTCCGGGCTCGAGGGCTTGGGCATACGGAGCCCACCTGGCTACCCAGGTCGAGAGGATTTAAACGTTCTTCACGGTTCGCGCGGCGCCGCCACCTTCCTCGCCTTTGTGATGTGCTATCGCTCGCCGCGCGGCGGCTCGCTGCATGAGCACGCGTTCGCAGGGGCGGTTCGATGATCCAGGACAAGCACGAACTTCGATCAGCTGCCCGCGCCTTGCGCAAGCGTCTGGCCGAGGCCGATCCGCTGGCCGCCAGCCGGGCGGCGGACCATGCCGATGCGCTTCCCGCCGCTCGGATCGTCGCGCTCTATCGCGCCATGGGGTCGGAGCTGGATACCGACGCCTTGGCTGCGGCGCTGGAGGCGGCGGGCCGCCGGTTGTGCCTGCCGGTCGTGGTCCAGCGCGACGCGCCGATGGAGTTCCGCGCCTGGTCGCCCGGCGAGCCGCTGGAGATGGACGCCGCCGGATGCCCCGCGCCTCTGCCGCTGGCCGAGGTCGTCATGCCGGACCTGATCCTGACGCCGCTGCTGGCCTTTGACGATCAGGGCGGCCGCCTGGGGCAAGGCGGGGGCTATTACGACCGGACGTTCGCCGCCCGACCCGACGCCATCCGCATCGGTTTCGCCTATGCCGGCCAAAGGGTCGAACGGCTGGCGCTGGAGCCTCACGACATTCGACTGCATGGCGTTCTGACCGAGACCGGCTATACGGCTTCCAAATGAGACTGGCATTTTTCGGCGACGTCATCGGCAAGTCCGGCCGTGACGGCATCAGCGATCATCTTCCGGGCCTGAAGCGGGACCTGAAGCTCGACTTCGTGGTCGTGAATGCGGAGAACGCCGCGGGCGGCTTCGGCATTACCGAGAACACGGCGCGCGAACTGTTCATGGCGGGCGCCGACTGCCTGACGCTGGGCAACCACAGCTGGGACCAACGCGAGGCCCTGACCTATATCGTGCGCGAGCCGCGCCTGATCCGGCCGGCCAACTATCCGCGCCTGATGGATGCGCCAGGCGCCGGGGCCAATCTGTTCGAGACCCATTCGGGCCGGACGGTCCTGGTCATGAACGTGCTGGGCCGGGTGCATATGGACCCGATGGACGATCCGTTCGGAGCGGTGGAGCGCGAACTGGCGGCGGCGCCGCTGGGCGCGGTGGCGGACGCCGTTATCGTGGACATGCACGCAGAGGTCACGTCCGAGAAGATGGCGATGGGCCATTTCTGCGACGGGCGCGCGTCGCTGGTGGTCGGCACCCACACCCATGTTCCCACCGCCGACTGCCAGATCCTGCCCGGCGGCACGGCCTATCAGACCGACGCCGGGGGCTGCTGCGACTATGACAGCGTGATCGGCAACGAAAAGGAAGAGCCGCTGCGCCGCTTCACCACCCGGATTTCTGGCGGTCGCTACATGCCGGCCTCCGGCCCCGCGACGGTATGCGGGGTCTTCGTCGAGACGGACGACCGGACGGGTCTGGCCAAGCGGGTCGAGCCGATCCGGGTCGGCGGACGGTTGTCTCAGGCGATCCCGGTCGTCTAACGCGCCCGGCGACGGTCGATCACCGTCTGGCGGACGGCCATCAGCTCGGCTGCACGACGTTGCGGCGTATGGGTCGCCAGCACATAGGCTTGGGCGGATTGCGCGAGCGCCAATCGTTCCTCGGGTGACGAGATCAGCCGGTCCATCGCCGCCGCCAATGTCTTCGGCGTCACTGCATCGACGTAGAGGGCGTGCGGCCCGCTGGCTTCACGCAGGCCGCCGCGCCCGGACGAGATCAGGGCCGCGCCTGCCGCATGGGCCTCGATCGCCGTGAGGCCGAACGGCTCGTCCCAGACGGATGGCGTCAGGGCGATGGCGGCCGTCTGCATCCGTCGCCGCACCTCGCCCAAAGGCGCGGACTTCAGCACCTCGACCCGGTCGCCATACTTTTCCAGCGGGGCGACATGCCGGGCCGCCCAGCGCGCATGATCGTCCCAGTCGTTCAGCATCAGCACGGCGCGCCAGTCGGGATGGGCGTCCAGAACGCAGGGCAGGGCGGCGCACAGCACATCGACGCCCTTTTCCGGCATGGCGCGCCCGGCGAAAGCGATCACCGGCTCTCGATCCTCGGGCGAGGCCAGCCAGGCGCCGGCCTCGATGGGGTTGGGCACCGCGAACGCCCGGTCGTGCAGATCGGGGAAGGTGCGCACGAAGGCGTCGCGCTCCGCCACGCTCACGAAGACCAGGCCGTCTAGCCGCTCATAACGCGCCCGATAACGCCATCGGTCGATGGGGTGGCGCGGCGGGCGCAGGGCGTTGTGGCGATAGAGAAGGTGGGGCGTCTCGGGCAGGGCCTGCTGCACGGCCAGCGCCTGTTTCACCTGCTGATGATGTTCGATCACATCAGGTCGAAAGGCGCGCAGCCGTTCGATAAGTGTCGGCATGCGGCTACGCCCCGCCGGCAGGGCGTCCACGCTTGCTGAAACGCCGTCGTCCGCGCCCTGACAACAGAAGATGCGCGTCTCGCCGCCCTGATCGACACCCGCCATCGTCCGCACCACCGTCTCCATCGAGTTCGGCTGGGCTTCGGAAAACAGGCATCCCGGCGGGAGCAGGATGGCGGTGCGCAAGGTCGCCTCCAGTGGGAAAGTCGGCGCGACCTATAGACGGTTCGTGGCGGAACGGCGACGGCGCCTTAGCTGTTCGGGTAGCCCAGTTCCGGCTCCATCCTCTCGAAGGTGCGGTTCATGGCGTAGGCGTCCAGATTGGGCAGGGCGATATGGCCGAAGCGCAGCGACAACTGGTCCTCTGCGGCGGACTCTCCGCCCTTCGATACCGCCGCGACGTAGAAGGCCGACGCCAGCCCGGTGCGATCCGATCCGCCGGCGCAGTGGATCAAAAGGGGCTTTGGTGCATCGCGCATGATGGCGATCAGGGTGCGGACCTCCTGCGGCGTCAGCTCTTCCTTGGACGACATGCGGAAGTTGATGTGCTGGATGCCCAGGCGACGACTTTCGGCGACCTCGTCGTCATACCAGGGTGAGCCGGGGTTGTGGCCCCGCAGGTTCAGCACGGTGCGGATGCCGTGCTGGCGCTCCATCCGGTCCAGCAGGCCGGGGCGCGGCTGACCGGCCCGATAAATCTCTCCGGCGATGACGGTGTGGACATTGCCGCTCAGGGCGACGCCGATGATGTAGGCGATCAGGCAGACGAGACTGACGGCGGCCGAGATCAGCACGAGCTTCAAGGGTGAGAGCCGGCGGATCACGCGGGGCGCGCTCCCGTAAACCATTTGCGATAGTTGGCCGTGGTGGCGATCAGCAGCACGACCAGCAGGCCTAGCAACGCCGCCGTCGATCCGATGGTGCCCAGGTCCAGTCCGCCCTTGGCGTGCGATTTCGTCAACAGGTCACCCATTGTGGCTCCGAAGGGGCGGGTCAGGACGAAGGCGATCCAGAACAGGACGGTGGTCGAAATCCGGGTGAATTTCCAGGCCAGGATCGTCAGGACGATGCCGCCCGAGATCAGGGCGTTGCTCCACAGATACCCCAGGCCCGAGGTGTCGGCCAGAAAGTCGCCCAGGGCCGTACCCAGCGTGTTCGACGCCAGGATGGCCAGCCAGTAGAAGGTCTCCACCCCCGGCTCGCGAATATGATCGACCTTCAACGAGCCATAGGTCAGCCGCCAGGCCGCCAGAACGGCAATCAGGACGCCGGCGATGATCGTCGCACCCGTGGCGTAACCCAGGCTCAGGCTGCGATCCATGAAGTCGGACAGGGTCGTTCCCGCCGTGCTGGTGGACAGGATCACCAGCCAATAGAGGGCGGGATTAAACCGCTTTGACCGCAACTGAGCGATCAGGGTGATGACGAAGAAGCCCAGCAGGATCAGCGAACTGACGGCATAACCGACCTTCAGCGTCATCGAGACCAGATCGCCGCCGGTCTCGCCGACCGTCGTCGCGCAAATCTTCATCAACCAGAAGGCCAATGTGACCTTCGCCACCTTGTCCACCGTGCCGGCGATAGACGGTTCAGCGGGCGTGGTGCTCATCGTGGCGATCCGGTTTCGACGGCCCACGACGCGCCGGATTTGCGGCCAAGTCTGGGCTGGATCAGCCCTTGCGCCGCGCCCTCAGCCGCAATCGCATGGGCTCGCGGCTGCGCAGGGTGATCTGGTGGACCGGACGGGGTTCCACCGTGGTCAGGGCCTCGACATCGGCGACGCGAAGGATGGCGGCCAAGGCGATCATCGCCTCCTGCAGGGCGAAGGCGGCGCCGATGCAGACGCGGGGTCCGGCGCTGAAGGGAATGTAGGCGTAGCGATCAATGGCCTTGCGGTTCTCGGGCAGGAAGCGCTCTGGCTTGAAGGCGTCTGGGTCGTCCCACAGCAGCTGGTGACGCTGGAGAATCCACGGCGAGATGATGACGGTGGCGCCGGCCTTGATCGTCTGTCCGCCGATCTCGTCGTCAGCCAGGGCCTTGCGGGCCATGGTCGGGGCGGGCGGAAACAGGCGCATCGTTTCCTCCAGCACGGCGCGGGTCCAGGGCAGGGCCTCGGCCCACTTCGGATCGGAGACTTCGAAGGTGTCGGCCTCGGCCTGGAGCCGGGCCAAATACTCTGGCTGGCGCGACAGCAGATGCAGGGTCCAGCCCAGGGCGCGGGCCGTCGTCTCGTGCCCCGCCAGGATGAAGGTCAGAATGTTGGCCGCGACCTCTTCGTCGGTCAGACCCGGACCGCCGTTCTCATCCCGCGCCAGCAGAAGCGCGCTGAGCAGATCGGCCGGCGGCGCATCGCCCGTTTCGACGCCACGCTCGATCCGGGCGCGGCGGGCCTCGACCAACGCCGTCACGCGCTGCTCGAAGAAGCGGGCCGAGCGGAAGCTGGCCAGGCGGCCCAGGCGCGGGGCCCAGTCCGGCGCGCCCAGCACGTCCAGCGGATCGATACGCGCGCCATTGGCCAGGAACTGGTTCAGCGCCCGTTCGAACCCGCGCGCCTCGCCGCCCAGTTCGTCCGAGAACATGGTCGCCGACAGGATGTCGAAGGTCAGCCCGGACATCTCGCTGTCGATATCCAGCACCCGCCCGCGCGCCGACAGGGACCAGGCCGCGACGCGCGCGTGGCACACCTCGGCCATGCGGGCGTTCAGCGTCGCCATCTTGGCCGGGGTGAACAGGGGCGCCAAGATACGCCGGGCGCGACGCCAGACCTCGCCCTCGGTCAGCAGCAGGCCCTCGGCCAGCATCGGCCCCAGCACGCGGCGTTGCAGGTCGCCCTTCTCATAGTTGGCGGCGTTTTCAGTCAGGACGTGACGCACGCCTTCCGGATGGCTGACAACCAGGATTTCGCCGAAGGCCGAGTTTCCGTGCAGTTGCGGCTCGGTGAAATGCCGCTCGGACCACATCTGGATCGGATCGCGCCAACTGATCCACAGGAAGGGCAGCAGCGACAGCGGTTTGCCCGCGCGCCGGGGCGGTATGGCAGGGCGGAAAATGGTGTCGGCGGTCGTCGCGTCCATCAGACGCTCCCTGTTCAAGTCGCCGGTTCAGCCAGGCGCATCGCTTCTGAAACGCGCCATCCGGCTCCTGCGTTCATGCGGGATCAATGCGAAGTCAACGCGACGGGCGCGCCCTGCCGATCGCGGCGAGCAAGCGCGTCATATCTTCGGCAGCCAGATCTTTCGCGCGCTGGCTGGACACGGCGGGTTTTGAAATCGTCGCTGCGGGGGCCGCGGCTTGAGCCGCTCTCTTCTTTTCGCGCCTTTCGAAAAGGAAGCGTTGAAGACCCCAGACCAGGTGAGGCGTCCACGGCTGGCCGCAGGCGGTGCTCTTTCCCGCCTTGTTCAGCAGGCCGGCGACCTCGTTAGGCCGGGTGAAGCCGCTTTTGAAACAGGCGCGGAGCAGGGGGKCGAGCTCGTCCAGAAATGCCTCTTTGGAGCGATCACGAAAGGCGAAATGCCTCAGCTCGTCTCTGGTGATCTGCGAAGGCTTGGACGACGGGCGCCCAGTCGACGGAGCCTTGGTGCGGGTGGGCGCCGCTGGCTTTCCGCCGCCGCGATAGGGTCCCTTGGCCAATCTCAGTTCGCCGGAGGGGCGGTCGGCGCCCAGGCCTTCATCTCGGCGATCTCGCGCGTCTGCGTGTCGACGACGCTCTGGGCCATGCGTCGGATTTCGGGGTCGCGGCTGTCGCGCAGAGCGACCTTGGCCATGGCGACGGCGCCTTCGTGGTGCGCGATCATCTTGGCGACATAGGCCTGATCGATCGTCTGGCCCGAGGCGGCGGCCATCTTGCGGTGCATCTCGGCCTCGGAGGCGGCGAAGGCTTTGTCTCCGGGGGTAGAGCCGCCCATGTCGTGACCGGCATGACCCGCGGCTTCCATCTGTTCCGTCGTGCGCGCCGCCGCAGCCTGGTTGGCGGCCGAGGTATCCCGAAGCGCCTGCTGCACCGGATCGCCACCGCCATCGCAGGCGCTCAGCAGGCCGAGCAGGGCGAGCGGCGTCAGGACGCGGATCATGCGGCGTCGCCCAGCCAACCCGGCATCCAGCCTTCGTGCCATTCGCGCAGGTGGGCGATAGGGATGCTGAACAGTTCGCCCTTGTCGCCCTTGGAGGCGAAGGCGGCGCCACCCGCATGGCCGACGACCGAAGCGTGCAGACCCGCCTCGCGCGCCTTGGCGATGATGGCGTCGGCGTCGGGGACGGCGACCAAGTAACGGGCCTGATCCTCGGCGAAGAGGAAGATGTGGGCGTGGGCCGCGCTGGAGGCGTCCAGGGTCACGCCGACGTCGGAGGCCAGCACCAGATCGGCGGCGGCGCCGATCAGGCCGCCGTCCGAGAGGTCGTGAACCACGGTCAGCTCGCCCGCCTCGATCCGGTCGCGCACGAAATCACCGGTCTTCTTTTCGAGCTTTAGGTCCACGGGCGGCGGAGCGCCGTCCTCACGGCCCAGGACCTCGCGCAGATAGATGGAGGCGCCCAGTTCACCCTGGGTCTGGCCGATCAGGACCAGCGCATCGCCTTCGGCCATGGTCGAGAAGCCCGTCACGACGTCGTAGTTGGGCAGCAGGCCGACGGCGCCCACGGTCGGGGTCGGCGGAATGGCGACGCCGTTGGTCTCGTTATAGAGCGACACGTTTCCGCTCACGACCGGGAACACCAGTTCGCGGCAGGCCTCGGCCATCCCGTCGATGGCGCGCACGATCTGGCCCATGATCTCCGGGCGCTGCGGATTGCCAAAGTTCAGGTTGTCCGTGATGGCGATCGGACGCGAGCCCACGGCCGTCAGGTTGCGCCAGGCCTCGGCCACCGCCTGTTTGCCGCCCTCATAGGGGTCGTTCTGGACGTAGCGGGGGGTGCAGTCCGAGGTGACGGCCAGACCCTTGTCCGTGCCATGCACGCGCACCACGCCGGCGTCGGCGCCGGTCGAGGAGTCCTGCAGCGTGTCGGCCATGACGTGGCGGTCGTACTGTTCCCAGATCCAGCGCTTGGAGGCCATGTCGGGGCAGGCGACGACCTTCATCACCGCATCAGCCCAGTTTTCGGGCGCAGGAATGTCCGAGTGGTTCAGCTTGGGCTGAAGCGCCGGCTGGACCCACGGGCGGTCATACAGGGGCGCGTCGTCGAACAGGGGCGCCAGCGGCACGTCGCAGACGGTCTCGCCGTGATGCTTCAGCACCAGATGGCCGGTGTCGGTGGTCACACCGATGATAGCGAAGTCCAGGCCCCACTTCTGGAAGATGCGATAGCCGACGTCCTCATAGCCGGGCTTCAGCACCGCCAGCATCCGCTCCTGGCTTTCCGACAGCATCATCTCATAGGCCGTCATGCCGGTTTCGCGCTGGGGCACCTTATCGAGGTTCAGTTCGATGCCGACGCCGCCCTTGCCCGCCATTTCGACGGAGGAGGAGGTCAAGCCCGCCGCGCCCATGTCCTGAATGGCGGCGACGGCGCCGGACGCCATCAGCTCCAGCGTCGCCTCGATCAGCAGCTTTTCGGCGAAGGGGTCGCCGACCTGAACCGTGGGGCGTTTGGCCTCCGACTCGTCGTCGAACTCGGTCGAGGACATGGTGGCGCCGTGGATGCCGTCGCGGCCGGTCTTGGAGCCGAAATAGACCACGTCATGGCCCGCCTCCGGCGCGGCCGAATAATAGATTTCGTCGGCGCGGGCCAGGCCGACGCACATGGCGTTGACCAGGATATTGCCGTTGTAGCCCTTGTGGAAGTTGGTCTCGCCCGCGACCGTGGGCACGCCGACGCAGTTGCCATAGCCGCCGATGCCCGAGACGACACCCCTGACCAGACGCTTGGTCTTCTCATGGCTGGGATCGCCGAAACGCAGGGCGTTCAGCAGGGCCACCGGCCGGGCGCCCATGGTGAAGACGTCGCGCATGATGCCGCCCACGCCGGTCGCCGCACCCTGATAGGGTTCGATGTAGGATGGGTGGTTGTGGCTCTCCATCTTGAAGATGCAGGCGTCGCCGTCGTCGATGTCGATCACGCCGGCGTTCTCGCCTGGCCCGCAGATGACGCGCTCTCCGGTCGTGGGGAACTTGCCCAAGTGGATTTTGGACGATTTGTAGGAGCAGTGCTCGGACCACATGACCGAGAAGACGCCCAGCTCGACGTGGTTGGGCTCGCGCCCCAGTCGGTCGAGGACGACCTGATATTCATTGGGGGCCAGGCCGTATTCGGCGGCCAGTTCAGCCATGGTCTTTTGCGGAGCGCTCATGGGCGGCGCTTCTAGCCGCAGATGGGCCGAATGTCAGCCCGCGCGGCGCAAGAACGGGGAACATCGTCCATCGCAGGTGGTTGATTTCGTCGACAGCCAAAGGAGCCTCTATGACCGACACGCCCATCGACCCCGCCGCCACCCCCGAAGATGACGACCTGCCCGAGATCGCCGCCGACGACGCCGGCGCCTCCGCCTTGGCCGAGCGGGCTCAGAAACAGGCCGATGATGCCGAGGAGGACGAGGCGTGAGCAAGCCCCACACCGACCGCATCGTCCCGGCCTCGGGCCAGCAGATGGATCGTTCAAATGATCCTGAAACCACTGCGGAGATGGACGCCGCGGCGCCGCAAGCGGCTCTGGCCAGCCGTCGTCAGCGGCTGACCGGTTCGGCCGTCGGGGTCGGCAGCGTCGGCTTCGACGAAACCGGCGCCTTCGACGTGGGCGCCGACGACCATGCGCCTCAGGACGACGCGGTCACCGACAAACCCTGAGGCTTAGCGAGCGCGTTCGACGCCCGGTCGCAGGCGGAAGGTCAGCAGCAGGCCGCCGATCAACAGGACGATCGCGCCGGCCAAGGCCGTGAAGGCGACGGTCGGCTTGTCCGCCTGTTCGGCGACGAACGCGCCCAGAAGACCCCAGGCCGTCGGCAGCGGATAGGCGAGGGTGCGCAGCACCGCCGTCACCGCTAGGGCGACGACCGTGACGGCGACGATGGCGACGATGGCCCACAGGTCAGGCGTCAGGGCGGCGGGAAGAGCGTTGAACGCGGTCGCCGTCGTGATCAGGTTCAGCGGCGCAGCCACCGTCAGCCAGCCCGCCAAGGCCGCCAGCGGCCAGACCAGCAGGATGCGCTCGCGATCGAACATCCGCAGCGCGCGGATGTGGCCGGATACGGCCAGCATCGGCAGCAACAGCGCGATAAGCGAGGCGAAAATCACGCCCACGCTGGCGGCCTTCAGGTTCAGGGCCGCCACGATGATCCAGAATCCGATGCCGAAGAAGGCGACGGCGGACGGCAGACCCATTCGGCCCAGCAGCGGGCTTTCGCCCGTCTGCGGCAGGGCCTGACGGATGGCATAGGCCAGAATGCCGATATAGATCAGGCCCCAGATCGAGAAGGCGTAGCCCGCAACGCGCAGGGTGCTGTTGCCGTCGGCGGCGAACTCGGCCTGGTTCAGGCCCAAGCCCGCCAGGTTCTGAACCAGGGGCACGATGATGGCGAACAGGGCGGCGGCCAGGACGATCAGACGACGGGTGCGTTGGCGGGGCGTGGGACGGATTATGGAGGACATTCGATTTCCAGTGCGACGCGTGTTCCCGCCTTTACGCCTCGCCACGCCAGAAGGTTCACCGCGACCGGCAGAAAAGTGAAGCTTGCATTGGCGGGCGGCGGCTTCATCCTGCCCGACATGACGCTGAAAACCTCCCTGCCGGCTCTGTTGAGCGCAATAGGCTTGGCAGCGGGCCAGGCGTCCGCCCAGACGAGCGGAGCGCCCCTGCCCACCTCGGTCCAGACCGCCTGGTCACGGGTTCGCGCCGCCCTGACGCCTCAGCAACAGGCTAATGAGGTGCGCGGTTTCCTGTCGATCTTGGCCAACGAAAAGGGGCGGCCGACGACCCCGGCGCTGGATGCGCGCGATATCGCCTCAGGCCACGCCGTGTCGCTGGACGACCCGGCCCTTCTGCAGCGCCCTCAAGCGCATGAGGTCACGGTGACGGTGGACGGTCAGTTCCTGATCTTCCGTCCGCGGTCCCGCGCCAGCCTGGACCCCTTCTTCGGCCGTTAGGAACCGAAGGCGCCCACGGGCGGTTGTTCGCGGGAAACCCTCAAAAGGATGCTCGCATGGCCGACCCAGACAACGAAGACCTGAACCTGACCGAAGAGGTCGAGGCCAATCTCGCGATCGAACAGGGCCTCGGCGTCGGCGCCCGCGAACTGGCTGCTCAACGCGAGGCCGGAGAAAAGTTGTTCGACGACGATCGGGCCGAAGACGATGAAGCTGCCGACCTGTCGGACGGTCGCGCTCAGATCAAGGACATCTGACGGCCGTCAGGGCTCCATTTTGAAGGTGACCGAGAAACGGACCATTCGGCCGGCAAGCGAGAGACCGGCCGCAGCGGCCTGTTCGGACAGTTTGAGGCGCGCTCGCGGCAGCGACCGTTCAACTGACCGCCACAGGTTGTAACCCGCTGGCTGCTCGCTCTCTGTCTGGCATTCAGTCATCTGACCGGCGTCAGTGAGGACGCAGGACAAAACCAAATAGCCCTCCAGCGGGCTTCGACCATTCACCGATGCTGGGAAAACCGGACGCGGCATCGTCTGCCATTGTACGGTATCAGGCAGCCCATCTTGGCCGTTGCCGTCAATCTCCTTAGCCCGCGCTTCGCGTGGGTCGATCATCGGTCGGCCACAGGCGGTCAATGTCTGTTCGATCGCGGTGCTGGATGGATCCAAATCCATGACATATCGCGTTCGCGGACCGCCGGACGTGGATGGAACGATGACCTGAAGCTTGCCGCCTTTCGCCAGATCGCGCGCCACGACTGCGGGTATGCGGCTGAATGCGGTGTTGCGCTGCGTCCCCACCGTCCATACGGACGTGTAGGGCTCTTCCTGGTCGCCGGCCTGAATGCCCAACTCACGCGACATATCGCGACGGGGCGCCTCCGGCAGTCCCGAGATCAAGACGTCGTAAGCTCCATCGACGCAGCGCGCGGCGATAGCCAAACCAGACGTAAAGTCGATCGTGGCCAGCACGGCCTTGCGCTCGGGCACGGACGTTAGCGTCCAGTCCTCGCTCTGCGGAGCGCTTTCCTGAGCCATAACGGGTGCGCCGGCGGCGAGGGCGGCGAAGGCGAAGATGAATCGGAGGCAATTGTGCATCGACCCAATCCGCACCAACTTGCGATTGCCGTCAAGCGGCCGCGTAGATGCTCTGGAACAAAGTCGCGCCGTCGGACGAGCCCAGTTCGGCTTCGAAGGCGCGGTCCGGGTGGGGCATCATGCCCAGGACGTTGCCGCGCGCGTTCTGGATGCCGGCGATGTCGTTGACCGAGCCGTTGGGGTTGTCGACATAGCGGAAGACGACCTGGCCCTCGCCCTCGATCCGGGCCAGTGTCTCGGCGTCGGCGAAGAAGTTTCCGTCGCCGTTGCCTTGGGTCATCGTCACTTCGCGCTGGCCCTGATAGCCGGCGGTGAAGCGGGTCTGGCCGTTGGCGACGGTCAATGCGATCGGCTTGCAGACGTATTTCAGACCCTTGTTGCGCAGCAGGGCGCCGGGCAGCATTCCGGCCTCGCACAGGATCTGGAAGCCGTTGCAGATGCCGACCACCGCGACGCCGTCGTCCGCGGCCTTCTTGACCGCCTGCATCACCGGCGACTGGGCCGCCATGGCGCCGCAACGCAGATAGTCGCCGTAGGAGAAGCCGCCTGGGATGACGATCAGGTCCAGGCCCTGGGGCAGTTCGGTGTCGGCGTGCCACACCATCGAGACCGGCTCGCCGGTGGAGCGTTCGACGGCGACCTTGCAGTCGCGATCACAGTTGGAACCGGGGAAGACGATGACGGCTGCGCTCATGGCGCGGGCCTTTAGCAGGGTTCTTTCGCCTTGTCAGGCCGTCGCGCGCGCCCGACCGGTCAGCCAGGCGATCAGGAAGATGACGAAGCCGCCCAGGGACAGGCCCATGCCGACCCAGCCGGTCGAGGCCCAGCCATAGCCGGCCGCGATCGCCATCCCGCCCAGCAGCGGGCCGATGGCGTTGGCCGTGTTGAACGCCGAATGGTTGAGCGCCGCCGCCAGGGTCTGGGCGTCGCCGGCGACATCCATCAGTCGCGTCTGCAGGATCGAACCCAGGCCGCCCCCGCCGCCGATCAGGAAGACCACGACCATCACGGCCCACAGGTGAGGCGCCGCGAGCGGATAAAGCGCCAGCGCCGCTGCGCTCCAGAGCAACAGGCCGCCCGCCGCCTTGAACCCCAGGTGATCCGCCGCCCAGGCCCCCAGGATATTGCCCAGGAACATGCCGACCCCGAACACGGCGAAGACCCAGGGCAGGACGTCGGGGCCGGCGCCCGTCACCGCCTCAAGCGTCGAGGCGAGATAGGCGTAGACCGCGAACATGCCGCCAAAGCCAATGGCGCCCACGCCCAGCGTCAGCCAGACCTGACTGCGCTTCAGGGCGCCCAGCTCGCGCCAGGGGCTGGCGTCGGGATGGGCCGGATCGCGCGGTGCGAACAGGGCGACCAGCGCCATGGTCAGAACCGCCAGCACGCCGACGATGGCGAAGGTCCAGCGCCAGCCGTGGGCATGGCTGATGATGTTGACGACGGGCACGCCCAGAACGGTCCCGACCGTCAGCCCCATCAAAATGGTCGAGACCGCGCGCGTGCGGAAATGCAGCGGCACGATCGAGGCCGCGACCAGAGCCGCCACGCCGAAATAGGCTCCGTGCGGCAGGCCGCTTAAGAAACGGAACAGCAGCATCCAGTGATAGGTGGGGGCCAGGGCGCTGGCCACATTGCCGATGGCGAACAGGGCCATGAAGGCGATCAGCAGCAGCCAGCGTGGGTAGCGTGCGCCTAGCACGGCCAAGATCGGCGCGCCGACCACGACGCCTGCGGCATAGGCGCTGATGACATGGCCGGCGGTCGGCGCATCGACGCCAAGCCCGGCGGCGAAGTCCGGCAGGATGCTCATGGCCGCGAACTCGGTCACGCCGATGGCGAACCCGCCCATGGCCAGGGCGATCAGCACGAGGGCGACCGCCCCGCGCGAGCGGACGGGACGGGGAGTGTCGAAGACGGCGTCGGTCATGTTGCGCTGCACACTAATCAGCGTTCATGACGCCACAAGGGCGACGCCGCCCCGCAACGATCACGCTTTGTTTTCGTAGGTCGCCGTGATCGACGCCTTGGCCAGGGTGTGGAAATGCAGGTTGAAGCCGAACACGGCGCCGGAGTTGTCGGCCGTGACGTCCAGGCTTTCGACATCCACCGCAAAGACGGTGAAGATGTAACGGTGAGGGCCATGGCCGGGGGGCGGGGCGGCGCCGCCGAAACCGGGCTGACCATAGTCGGTGCGGCCCTGGATGGCGCTGTGGGGGAGATGCCCGCCCGGCGAACCGGCGCCGGACGGCAACTCGGTCACATCCGCCGGAATATTGGCCACCGTCCAGTGCCAGAAGCCCGAGCCGGTCGGCGCATCGGGATCAAAGCAGGTGATCGCATAGCTCTTGGTCCCCTCCGGCGCGCCGGACCATGACAGTTGGGGCGATTGGTTGCCCTTGGCGTGCACCTGGGCGTCGGGCAGCACGCCGCCGTCCTGGATGTCGGTGGAGGTGAGGGTGAAGGTCATGGGCGCTCCGTCAATCAAGCCGTCTGCTAAACTGGCGTCGATGCCGAAGGATGCAACCGTCTCCTTCCCGCGACATGGGAAAGGAGACAGCAGAGTTTACGCCACCTCGATGCGGTAGCTTTCGATCACCGTATTGGCGAGCAGCTGCTCGCACATTTTCTTGGCTTCGCCTTGCGGGTCTTCGGCGCCGGTAAGGTCGAACTCGATCAGCTTGCCGACGCGGGCATTGGAGACGCCCGACCAACCCAGACCCTGCAGGGCGCCTTCGACGGCCTTGCCCTGAACATCCAGGACGCCGGGCTTGAGGAAGACGTGAACTTTTACCTTGCTTGAAGCGGTTGGGGCCATCAGTGCAGTCCTCCCTGGATCACCGTCGGCATGCCCTTCATGATGCCCAGGCGACGCGCGACTTCGGTATAGCTTTCAATCACATTGCCCAGGTCGCGGCGAAAGCGGTCCTTGTCCAGCTTCTCGCCGGTCGAGGCGTCCCACAGGCGGCAGCTGTCGGGGCTGATCTCGTCGGCCAGCAGGACGCGGCTGAAGTCGTTTTCCCACACCCGGCCGAACTCGATCTTGAAATCGACCAGGGTGATGCCGACGGCGCTGAACATGCCCGACAGATAGTCGTTCACCCGCACTGTCATCGCCAGCATGTCGTCCAGCTCCTGGGTCGAGGCCCAGTTGAAGGCGGTGATGTGCTCTTCGGTGACCATCGGGTCGTTGAGCTCATCCTTCTTATAGTAGAATTCGATGATCGAGCGCGGCAGAGGCGTGCCTTCCTCGATGCCCAGGCGCTGGCTCATCGAGCCGGCGACGATGTTGCGGCACACGACTTCCAGCGGAATGATCTCGACTTCGCGGATCAGCTGCTCGCGCAGGTTCAGACGCTTGATGAAGTGGTTGGTCACGCCGATGCCGTTCAGGCGCGACATGATGAACTCGCTGATCTGGTTGTTCACCACGCCCTTGCCTTCGAGAACGGCCTTTTTCTGCGCGTTGAAGGCGGTGGCGTCGTCCTTGAAATACTGGATCAGGGTGCCGGGCTCGGGTCCTTCGTACAGGATCTTGGCCTTGCCTTCGTAGATCTTCTTGCGCTTGCTGTTCATGGTCCGGTCCCGGCTTACGGGCGCCCTCCAGAAACAAAAATCGCGCGGCCATATGTGGAGGGGGAAGACCCGGTCCTGGCGGCGCGTTTCGGAATCGTTCGGGCAGTCAATCTCGTTCGGGGTCTCCTTAGCCGAAGGCGGCCCTCGATACAAATGAGGATGGCCGGCGCCGCAATCATTGGGGACAGGATGTCCATGCGACGGAAGTCAGGTTGCGTTCGCGGGCGGGCGGTCTATAGACGGCGCTTGCCCCGACGTTAGCGGGGTGGACGGAGCTTTGCTGAGCGAAATGACGACCTTCGACGATCGGGAAAAGGCCTTCGAAGCCAAATACGCCCTCGATCAGGAGCAGGAGTTCAAGGCCATCGCCCGGCGCAACCGGATGCTGGGCCTTTGGGCTGCGGAAAAGATGGGCCTGTCGAGCGAAAGCGCGGACCAGTACGCCGCCGCCGTGGTGCGTGCCGATTTCGAACAGCCGGGAGACGAGGACGTGTTCCGCAAGGTCGCCGGCGACTTCAAGGCCTCGGGCCTGTCGGTATCGGAGGGCGAGATTCGCTCCAAGATCGATGAACTGGCCTCGATCGCCCGCGAGCAGATCCGCGCCGGCGAGTAATCGCCTCGGTCTTTGGACTGATCTGAGAATTCGAAAGGGCCGCACCCGGGGGAAAGTGCGGCCCTTTCTTCTTGCCGGGGACGTTGGGGGGATGTCTCACCCGGCGTACTGTGCGTCTCGCGCCCCTGAAGAACACCAGGGCCGAGATTTGGTTTCAGGCGTCGCCGCCCGAAACCAAATATTTTTACGGCATCAGAACCGTGTCGACGACGTGGACGACGCCGTTCGATTGGCCCACGTCGGCCTGGGTGATCGTGGACTTGCCGCCCTTGGCGTCGGTTATGACCCAGGTGTTGTTCGGGCCGGCCGAAACCTTCAGTTCTTCGCCCTGAACCGTCTTCAGCGTGGCGGTGCCGCCGTTTGCCTCCGCCTGAGCTGCGATATCGGCGGCCGTCAGACGACCGGCGACCACGTGGTAGGTCAGGATCTTGGTCAGATCAGCCTTCATCGCCGGCTGCATCAGGCTGGTGCGCGTCGCCTCGGGGATCTTCTCGAAGGCGGCGTTGTCAGGGGCGAAGACCGTGAACGGGCCCGCCCCTTGCAGGGTGTCGACCAGGCCGGCGGCCTTCACGGCGGCGACCAGGGTGGTCAGGTTGGAGGCTTTGGAGGCGTTGGCGACGATAGTCTCGTTCGGGCTCATGGCAGCGCCGCCCACCATCGGGTCGGTCGCGGGGGCCATGGCGGCGCCGTCGGCCGGAGCCATGGCGGTCGATTCCGCCGGCGTCGTGGCGGCCGGCTCGTTGTTGCCGCAGGCGCCGAGCGCCATCAGCGCGCCGCCGGAGACGGCGACGAGCATAAGATTGCGAAGTTTGGTCATGTGTTTCGTTCCCTTTGGGCCGCTCTCAAGGCGGTAACGGGAACGTTACGCGCGACACCGCACAATGGATGCATGCCGCGCGACAAGACATCGCAGCTTCACCATTCAGTTTTCGCGCGCACTTCTATGCTGCTTTGCAGCAAGAGAACTATCGTTCGATCAGATCAGTCAACGAATTCCAGATGTTCGCCTTGCCTGCCAGTGGAATCGCATGAGCCGGGCTGGATGAAGGCAGGTCGATAAGGCCAACCCCTGCGACCTCGCCGATAATGCGCCGTCCCAACTTGGCCGCCAGCTTGCCGTTGAAGGCGACCGCTCTCAGCTGCAGCAAGCTGCCGATCAGGCCGCGCAGATCAGCCGCCTCCGGCGAGCGGATCGCGGCATCCAGACTGCCCGACCTTTCCGCCGACGCAATCACATCCCACAGGCCCACGCCGCGCGCCTTCAATCGATCCAGCCGCTGCTCGTACGGCAGGACCGCCAAGTCTTCACCCAGCATCCCGCTGATCAGCGGCCAAAAGGCGTTGCGCGGATGGGCGTAGTATTGCGCCGCCTTCAGCGAGGCGTCGCCGGGCAGGCTGCCCAGGATTAACAATCGGGTTTCCGTATCGACGACGGGTGCGAAGCCGATGCGTCGGACGTCCGTCACGCGTCTCCGAACACCCGCTTGAACACCACGTCCACGTTCTTGGTGTGGTAGCCGAGGTCGAACAGGGCTTCGAGCTGGTCGGCGGGCAGGGTGACGCGGTCGTCGGCCTTCAGGAAATCCAGGAAGGCGCCTTCGCCGCGCCAGACCTTCATGGCGTTTTCCTGAACGGCGGCATAGGCGTCTTCGCGCGACACGCCGGCCTGGGTCAGGGCTAGCATCACCCGCTGCGAATGCACAAGACCGCCCAGGCGGTCGATGTTCTTCTGCATGTTCTCTGGGTAGACGTTCAGCCGCTCGACCACATTGGCCAGACGATGCAGGGCGAAGTCCAGGTGGATGGTGGCGTCCGGCCCGATCCCGCGTTCGACCGAGGAGTGGCTGATGTCCCGCTCATGCCACAGGGCCACGTTCTCCATGGCGGGCGTCACGGCCGAGCGGACCAGACGGGCCAGGCCGGTCAGATTCTCCGTCAGGATTGGGTTGCGCTTGTGCGGCATGGCCGACGAGCCCTTTTGACCCTTGTCGAAGAACTCCTCTGCTTCGAGGACTTCGGTGCGTTGCAGGTGTCGGATCTCGACGGCGAGGCGTTCGACCGAGCTGGCGACGACGCCCAGGGCGGCGAAGAAGGCGGCGTGGCGGTCGCGCGGGATGACTTGGGTCGAGACGGGTTCGACGGTGAGGCCCATCTGGTCGGCGACATATTGCTCGACCGCCGGATCGACGTTGGCGAAGGTGCCGACGGCGCCCGAGATGGCGCAGGTGGCGATCTCTTCCTTGGCGGTGATCAGGCGGCGTTTGGCGCGCTGGAACTCGGCGTGATAGCCGGCCAGCTTCAGGCCGAAGGTGACGGGCTCGGCGTGGATGCCGTGCGAACGGCCCACCGTGGGGGTGTATTTATGCTCCTTGGCGCGGGTCTCCAGCGCGGCCAGCACCCGGTCGACACCCTCGATCAGCAGGTCCGACGAGCGGGCCAGCTGAACCGCGAAACAGGTGTCCAGCACGTCCGAAGAGGTCATGCCCTGGTGCAGGAAACGCGCTTCCTCGCCGACGATCTCGGCGACGTGCGTCAGGAAGGCGATCACGTCGTGTTTGGTGGTGCGTTCGATCTCGTCGATGCGGTCGGCGTCGAAGGTCGCATCCTTGCCCTTGGCCCAGATGGCGTCGGCCGATTCCTTGGGGATCACGCCCAGTTCGGCCATCTTGGTGGCGGCGTGGGCCTCGATCTCGAACCAGATCTTGTACTTGGTTTCCTGGGACCAGATGGCGGCGGCGACGGGGCGGGAGTAGCGCGTGATCATGGGCGGGTCGTGTCGGTCGTGGGGGGCGCGGAGTCAAGGTTTGCGGGACGGCGAGGTTGACTTTGCCGGCCGTTGTCCCAGATTCAGCGCGCTTTCAGGAGGACGACCTTCCCCACATGGGACCAACGCCGGGACGACCCGACGCCATGCAGGGAGAATGTCATGGCCTGGGTATTCCTTCTTTTCGCCGGCCTGCTCGAAGTCGTCTGGGCGTTTCTGATGAAGGCTTCCGCCGGCTTCACGCGACCGTGGCCGACCGTGGGGATGATCGTCTTCATGATCGGTTCGTTCGGTCTGCTGTCGCTGGCGATGAAGACCCTCCCGCTGGGCACGGCCTACGCCATCTGGACCGGCATTGGCGCGGTCGGCGCCTTTGTGGTCGGCGCGGTCTTTCTGGGCGAGCCGCTGACGCCGCTCAGGATCGCGGGCGTCGCCCTGGTCGCATCGGGCCTGGTTGTGCTGAAGCTGGCGGCGAGCCATTGATGGCGGCGACAGGAGACGCGTGATGGAACTGGTGATCGGCGACAAGGCCTATTCGACGTGGTCGCTGCGGCCGTGGCTGGTGCTGAAACATTGTGGCGCGGTCTTCGAGGAGATCGTCGTGCCGCTGAACCAGCCCGACACCGATCAGCGCATCCGCGAGCATTCGCCGTCCGGTCTCGTGCCGGTGCTGAAGGTCGAGGGCGAGGTGATCTGGGATTCGATGGCCATCGCCGTCTGGGCGGCAGAACGCTACCCGGAAGCCCGCCTCTGGCCGTCAGACGCCCATGCGCGCTGGCTGGCGCGGTCGGCGGCGTGCGAGATGCACGGCGGCTTCACCGCCTTGCGCACGGCCTGTTCGACAGGTCCAGATCACTGGATGGTCGGCCCCAGCCGGGCGCCCGCACCGAACCATCCGGGACTGGCCAGGGATCTGCGCCGCATCGTCGAACTATGGCGTAGCCTGCGTGAGCGGTTTGGCGCGGGCGGGCCGTATCTGTTCGGCGACTGGTCCGTGCCGGACGCCTTCTTCACGCCGGTCGCCGCCCGCATCCGCCATTTCCAGCTGGACCTTGCAGCGCACGGAGACGACGGCACGGCCCAGGCCTATGCCGAGACCTTGCTGGCCCATCCCCACTTCCGGGAGTGGGAAGCAGACGCGCTGGGCTTAACGCGCGACAACCATCCCGGCTGACGCAGCATTAAGCGGACGCTGTTATCTCTATGGGGATGACGAGCCCGATCTTGCCCAGCCCTCGGACCCAAGCCGCTGCGCGCGGCCTCAATCCGGTTGTGGCCTATGGGCTTGCGGCCCTGGTCGGGGCGGCGTTCTGGGCCAGCCTGCTGTTCGCGGTCTTCTAAAAGGTCAGCGCGCGCCGGCGATGGGCGTGGTCTCGGCGATCAGGACCGGCGCGGCCTGCAGTGGCGGGGCCACGTAATCCAGCGCCATCGGAACGGCGCGCGCGCCCGACGCGACGGCGTCCAGGGTCTTCAGCGGGCCGCCGAACAGCCGCTGATAGATCCAGTAGCTGGCCATGACCTTTTCGACGTAGTCGCGCGCCTGGGGCACGTCGATCGTCTCGATCAGCAGCAGGGGATCGGCGTCCGCGCCCAGCTTCCTGACAGCCGCCAGCATCGGCCCGGGACCGGCGTTGTAGGAGGCCACGGCCCGCAGGAGGTCGCCCTGGAAGGCCGGTAGGGCCAGCATCTTGTTGATGTAGGCCTGGCCCAGACGCATGTTGACCGCCGGGACCAGCAGCTTGGTCGGGTCCGAGACGAAGGTGCGATCGCCGGTCATCTCGGCCGCCGTCGTCGGCATGACCTGCATCAGCCCATAGGCGCCGACGCTGGAGCGGGCGTTCGGATTGAAGTCGGTTTCCTTGCGCGCCAGAGCGTAGACCAGCGCCCGCTCGATGACGAAGCCGCCTTCGGGCGCCAGGTCCGGCATCGGATAGCGGGTCGCATCGATCCGCGTAGCGTCGCCGCTGTTGACCGGCAGGATGGCGCGCGCCAGGGCGGTCCACATCTTGGCCGCATCGCCGACGGCGGTGCGCAGGCCGGACCGCAGCTCGGTCTCGGCATCAGCGTTGCGACCGACCTCATAGAAGGCGACGGTGCGTTTGGCGCGGGCGTCGGCCTGGACGAAGGCTTCCAGGGCGGTCGGTTCGACGGCGGCGCTCTGGGGCACATAGGCGGCGCGGCGCAGGCGGGGCTCGGCCTCGTAGGGGCGAGGCCCCATGTTCTCGATCGTCGGCTCTTCTCCGAGCTGACGCAGGGCGATCTGGCCATAGAAGGTGGCGGGCCACTGGGCCGACAGGCGCAGATAGTCGGTGACGCGATCCTGACGACCCGACTGGGCGGCGGCGCGCGCGGTCCAGAAGGCGGCGCCGGCGCGGACCCAGGCGTCCTCGGTCGGATCGTTGGCGACGCGTTCGAAGGCGGCGAAGGATTCATGGAACTGGCCCAGACGCCACTCCGCCAGTCCGACCGTCCACCAGTCGCCGATCTGACGCCCCAGGGCCGAGGCGCCGGTCAGGTCGTTGTTGTTGTAGGCGACGCGCGCCGCCTTGGCCGGATCGGTGACGCCGCCGTCGCCGGACACGGCGCTGACCAGACTGTTCCAGGTGCGGCCCAGCACGCCGCCAGGACGCACCGGCTCGGGCGCGCCGTCGGGGCGACGACGCAGCGCCAGCGTATAGACTCGGTCTGCGCACGGCAGATCCGAATAGGTCTCAAGCCAGGCCGTCAGCTCTTCGTAGGTGGCGACATGGTCGGGATGAAACAGGCTCTCGAACTCGACCTGACCCAGCAGCACGCGGTCCTGCGCCTGACGGGCCGCCATGCGGGCCGTCTCGATGTCGCCGCGGCGCAGGGCGTCAAAGGCAGTGGTGTAGGAGATTCTGTCGGCCGAGCTCAGCGCGGTGGGACGTCCGGAACCGGCACTGGCCTCGGCGGTTGACCCGTAGGGCGTCTCGGCGGTCGCGGCCGTCGTGGCGGCGCAGAACGCAAGGACAAGCGTCGACGCGAGGATCGCGCGGCGGAACAGAGACATAAGCGGCGGCCCCCTCGTTGGCGACGCGCGTCAGCTACGGGCGCGTGTATGGCGATCGGTCGTCAGCATGCGAACATGCCGCGATTAGCCTTGTTCTTCAACCGAGTCCGTTTCAAGGCGAACGGCCAGCGAAAGCAGGTCGCTCCAGACCTGTCGTTTCGCTTGTGGCTGACGCAGCAGAAAGGCGGGATGCAGGGTCGGCATGACGGGCGCCGACACCGCCCCTTCCAGCAGGCGCCATTCCTTCCAGTTGCCGCGCAGCTTCATGATGCCTTCCTCGGCGCCGAGCACCGACTTGGCCGAGGCTGCGCCCAGCAGCAGCACGGCCCTGGGCTTCAGCAGGGCGAAGGCGCGCTCGACGAAGGGTGCGCACACCGCCTGTTCCTGCGGGCTGGGGGTGCGGTTGCCGGGCGGGCGCCAGAAGACCGTGTTGGTGATGAACACCTTGTCGGTCAGGCCTGCCGCCGCCAGCATCCGGTCCAGCAACTGCCCGGCCTTGCCGACGAAGGGTTGCCCCGCCCGGTCCTCGTCCCCGCCGGGACCTTCGCCGACGATCAGAACCGAGGCGTTGGGGTTGCCGCGTCCGAACACCGATTGCGTCGCGCCCATGCCGCGCAGCGGACAGCCCTCGAACGCCGCGACCGCCGCCGCCAGATCTTGAAGCGTCGCGGCGCCGGCGGCCAGCCGCCGCGCTTCGGCGAGGGCGTCGTCGGCGTTGACGCCGGCCAGGGGCATGACGACCGAGGCCGTCGCCCTCTGCACCGCCTTGACGGCCGGCGGCGGGGCGACATGGGTGTGATCGACGGGCGCATCGCCATAACAGGCGTCGACCCCCGCATCCCGCCAGAAGGCGAGCAGGCTTTCGACTGCAGCGATGTCATGGGGTTGCGCGTTCATGTCTCGAACCACCGATAAGCCTTGACCGCCCTCGCGTCACCTTCCGATAAGCGGCATAACCACACAGATAACCGGGATTCAGGGGAAACCATGGCCGAAGACGCCATCGAAGGCGGTGCGGAAAACGCCCGTCAGGACGCCATCATCGACAATCTGCCGCCGCTGGAGGCGCTGAACGGCGTCGAGCGCGAGATCATGGAATATGATGTCGTGATCGTCGGCGGCGGGCCTGCGGGCCTGTCGGCGGCCATCCGCCTGAAGCAGCGCGCGGAAAAGGATGGCAAGGAAATCACCGTCGCGGTTCTGGAAAAGGCGGCCGAGGTCGGCGGTCATATCCTGTCGGGCGCGGTCATCGATCCCAAGGCGCTGAACGAGCTGTTCCCCGACTGGAAGGAACGCGGCGCGCCGCTGGAGACGCCGGTCACGAAGGACAAGTTCCTGCTGCTGGGCCCGCAGGGGTCGGCGTCGCTGCCCATGCCGCTGATGCCGCCCTTCATGCACAATCACGGCTGCTACATCGCCTCGTTGGGCAACGTCACGCGCTGGCTGGGCGAGCAGGCCGAGGAACTGGGCGTCGAGGTCTATCCCGGGATGGCCGCCAGCCACGTCGTCTGGGAAGAAGAGACGGGTCAGGTGAAGGGCGTCGTCGCCGGCGTCTTCGGCATCGACCGCGAGGGCAAGCCGACCGGCGATTTCCAGCCCGGCATTGAACTGCACGGCAAATATGTCTTCATCGCCGAGGGCGTGCGCGGCTCCCTGGCCAAGACCATCATCGCCAGGCACAAGCTTCAGGACGGCAAGTCGCCCCAGAAATACGGCATCGGCCTGAAAGAGTTGTGGCAAGTGCCGGCAGACAAGCACCAGCCCGGCCTGGCCCAGCACACGACCGGCTGGCCGCTGGACGAACACACCGGCGGCGGCAGCTTCCTGTATCACTTCGGCGATCGCTACGTGGCCGTCGGCTATGTGGTTCACCTGAACTACAAGAACCCGTTCCTGTCGCCGTTCGACGAGTTCCAGCGCTTCAAGCACCACCCCGAGATCGCTCAGCACCTGGAGGGCGGCACACGCATCTCCTACGGCGCGCGCGCCATCACCGAAGGCGGCCTGCAGTCGATCCCGAAGCTGAGCTTCCCCGGGGGCGTGCTGATCGGCTGTTCGGCCGGATTCGTGAACGTGCCCCGCATCAAGGGCAGCCACAACGCCATGAAGACCGGCATGCTGGCCGCCGACGCCGCTTACGAGGCCGTTCAGGCCGGGCGCGCGGGCGACGAACTGGTCGAATACCAGACCGCCTTCGAAAAGAGCTGGGTCTACAAGGAGCTGTCGGTCGTCCGGAACGCCAAGCCCCTGCTGTCCAAGTTCGGCACGACGCTGGGCGGGGCGCTGGGCATGTTCGACATGTGGTGCCGCACCCTCTTGGGCGGCCTGTCGCCGATCCCGACGCTGAAGCACGAAAAGACCGACGCCGCCTCGACCGGCCTGGCCGCCGACCACAAGGCGATCGCGTATCCCAAGCCGGACGGCAAGCTGTCGTTCGACAAGCTGTCTTCGGTGTTCATCTCCAACACCAACCACGCCGAGGACCAGCCGGCCCACCTGAAGCTGCTGGATCCGTCGATCCCGATCCGCGTCAACCTGCCCAAATACGGCGAGCCGGCGCGGCTTTACTGCCCGGCCGGCGTGTACGAGGTGGTCTATGGCGACGAGGCGGCCAAGGCCGATCCCCGCTTCGTCATCAACGCCCAGAACTGCGTTCACTGCAAAACCTGCGACATCAAGGATCCGTCGCAGAACATCGTCTGGACAACGCCCGAGGGCGGCGGCGGTCCCAACTATCCGAACATGTGACGGAACGGGGCAGGGGCGGCGTTCCGCCCTTGCCCGCCGCTGCAAAAGCGTGAAGGGTCCGGGCATGATCGCCTCCCGTTCTCGCCTGTTCGCCGCCTCCCTTACCGTCCTCGCCGTGGCGCTTGCCGGCCATGCCTCGGCTCAGGACACGACCCCGCCCGCCCCGACGCCGGACACCCATCCGCCGGCCGTCATCCTGGAGCCTGGTCAGACGGCGCCGGGCAAGGGCACACCAAGTCAGGCGCCGACCCAGGCCGCGCCCGATCCTCACATCATCATCACCGACACGCCCGCGACGCCGGCGATCCCGGCTGTCTGGGCGCCGATCCCGACGAACGCCGAGGGCCGCAGCGCCTATGGTCTGTACCTGGCGGGCAAGCTGGCCCTGATGCAGGGCGAGGGGGCGACCGGCTCGGACTATCTGGCCCAGGCGGAAAGGCTGACGCCGGAACAGCCGCGCGTGCGCGAACAGGCCTTTACCTCCGCCCTGCTGACCGGCGATTTGGATGTGGCGGCCGCCCTGGCCCCGACCGATGCGACCGCGTCTCCCGCGTTTGTGGAGGGTGGGCGGCTGGTGCGTCTGGTGCAGGACTTCGTGCGCGGCGACGCCAGGACGCCGAACGCCGAACTGGCCCGTCAGCCCATCGGCGCCCCGCACGCGCGCGCCGGTCTGCTGGTTGCGCCGTGGATCGCGGCGGCGGCGGGCGACTGGACCCGGGCGCTTCAGCCGGTCCCGACCGCCGGCGATCCCCTGACCCTGGCTTTCGCCCGCATCAATCGCGCCGCCCTGCTGGAAAAACGTCGCGACTATGCCGAGGCTGAGGTCGAGTTGAAGACCGCTTCCGAAGTCGCCGGCGTCGGCGCCCTGTTCAAACGCCCCTATGGCGAGTTTCTGGAACGGCGCGGTCGCCGCGACGACGCCGTCGCCCTGTATGAAGCCGCCATGGCGGTGCAACCCGTCGATCCGGGCGTGGCCCGCGCGCTGCAACGGCTGAAGGACGGAGGGCGCCCGCCCGCCTTGCCCGACTTCCGCGAAGGCGCCGCCCAAGGCCTGATCACCGCCGCCGCCCAGGCTTCGGCCGAGCGCGGCAATGAGTTCGCCGCCGTCTATCTGCGCCTCGCCCAGAACCTGCACGACGATGACGAGACGGAATATCAGCTGGCCCAGGTGCTTTCCCGCGCCGGGCTGAAATCCGCCGCCCGCAACGCCCTGTCGCGGGTCGGGACCGCCGATCCGCAGCTCTACGCCGCCGCCCGCGCTCAGCTGGCCGTGGCGCTGGAGGAAGACCGCCAGTCGCAGGACGCGCTCACCGAACTGCGCCGCGCCGCCGCCGCCAGCCCCGACGATCGCCAGATCGCCTTGGTCTTGGCCGGTCAGCTGATGCAGCTAAAACAGCATGACGAGGCGCTGACCCTGCTGGACGGGCCGCTTCTGAACACCGCTGATCAGGGCGCCAGCGTCCACTTCCTGCGCGGCGCTGCCTATGAGGCGCTGGGTCGTGTTCCCGAGGCCGAGGCCGAACTGTGGGCCGCGCTTCAGACCGCGCCGAACGACGCCGACATGCTGAACTACCTCGGCTATCTCTGGGTCGATAAGGGGCTGCGCGTCCAGGAAGGCGCCGAAATGATCGCCCGCGCTCATGCGCTGGAGCCCGACAACGGCAACATCCAGGATTCGCTGGGCTGGGCGCAGTTCAAACAGGGCCAGTACGAAACCGCCGTCAATACGCTGGAAGAGGCTGTCGACAAGGAACCGTCCAACGCCGAGATCAATGATCACCTCGGCGACGCCTATTGGAAGGTCGGCCGTCAACGCGAAGCCGTCTGGCTGTGGAATCGCGTCCTGGTGCTGGAGCCTGAACCCGAACGTCGGGCCGAGGTCGAACGCAAGATCGCCAATGGGCTGGACGGCGCGCCGAGCGCTCAGGGCGTCGCACAATAGGTCATGCCTGCCCTGACCGCCCTGGCGCCGGCCAAGATCAATCTGTTCCTACACGTCGGCGCGGTGGACGCTGACGGCTATCATCCGCTGTCCAGCCTGGTCGCCTTCGCCGATGTCGGGGATCGCGTGTCGGTCGAGCCGGCGGATCGCCTGTCGCTGACGGTCGACGGGCCCTTCGGCGGCGGGCTGGGCGCGACGGACGACAATCTGATCCTGCGCGCGCTGCGTCAGTTGGGCGAGGCCTGCGGCATTGGAGAGCCGAAACTGAAGGTCACGCTGGACAAACATCTGCCCATCGCGGCGGGGCTGGGGGGCGGATCGTCCGATGCGGGCGCGGCGCTGAAACTGGCGCGTGACGTCCTGGCGTTCGATCTCGACGACCACGCGCTTGAGGCGGTTGCGGGCTTCGTCGGCGCGGACGGACCGATGTGTCTGCGGATGCGCACGGCCTGGGCCGAGGGGAGGGGAGATGTGCTGATTGACGAACCCCGTCTGCCGCCGCTGCCGGCCGTTCTGTTCAATCCCGGCGTCCCATCGCCGACCGGCGCCGTCTATCGCGCCTATGATCAAGGGCCGGTGCAGGCCGCCGACAGACCCACGCCGCCCCAGGACTGGTCAATCGCCGCCGTCATCAAATGGCTGTCGGCCCAGCGCAACGATCTTGAAGCGCCTGCGCTGGCCCTGACGCCGGCGATCGGCGCGGCCCTCTCGGCGGTGGCGGCGACCGACCAGATCGCCCTGACGCGAATGTCCGGCTCAGGCGCGACGGTGTTCGGTTTGTATCCCAGCGACGATGCGGCCCGATCTGCTGCGCGCGCACTGTCCGCCGCACATCCCACGGCCTGGGTCAAAGCAACGCAGCTGTCCGTACAGCAACGCTAAAGCTTTGTGGCCGAATACCGGCGGTCAGGCTGCGAAACCGGCGATTTCGCCCAGGTCTCGCCCAGATCATCACAAACGTTACGCATTGTTTCGAAATCTCGGAACCAGATCACGGCGTTCTGATTTGAGTCGGCAGTTCCGATGTCTGGAACGGGTCGCCTTCTCCCTCGTGGCGATCCTCAAACAGGAAAAAGGAAATCGCCATGCTTCGTGCAAAATTGCTTGCCGCCACCGCCGTCGTCAGCCTGATGGCTGCCCCTGCTTTCGCCCAGGACATGACCGCCCCGGCGACCACGACGACGCCCGCCCCGGCGACCATGCCGCAAACCGATCCGGCCATGCCGGCCATGCCGCAGACGCCGGCTCCGACGGCTGAGGCCGCCGCGACCACGACCACGACTGTAGAAGCGACCACGCCTGTCGCCGGCGAAACCGTTGTCGACAAGCTGAAGGCCAGCGGTCAATTCACCACCCTGCTGGCCGCGCTGGACGCCGCCCAGCTGACCGACACCCTGGCCAGCCGTCCGGCCATCTCAATCTTCGCCCCGACCGACGCCGCCTTCGCCGCCGTGCCCGAGGCCGAGCGTACGCGTCTGATGGACCCGGCCAACGCCGCCGAACTGCGCCAGCTGCTGCTGTATCACGTCATCGTCGCCGACGTGACGCCCGACCAGATCATGGGCAAGAAGGGCGGCGTAGAGACGGCCGCCGAGAGCCAGGTTTTGCTGGACGGCACCGGTTCGGCCATCAAGGCTGACGGCGCGACCGTGGTCAGCGCAGAATTGGACGCCTCGAACGGCGCCATTTTCCCGATCGACAAGGTCCTGAACCCGGCGAATTCCATGGCCGCCATGGGCGATGAAGAGGCCGCCGCGCCCGCCGAAGCCGCCGCTCCGGCCGCTGAGGCGCCGCCGGCTGCTGAAGCGACGCCGGCCCCGACCGCGCCGAACGGCCAGCCCGCCGCGATGACGACCACCACGTCCTCGTCGCCGGTCGTCAACCCAACCGATGGTCAGGTCGACACCCCGGCCACTCCGCCGGTCGATGCGGCTGATCCCGCCGCCGACGGCGCGGCCGAAGCCAAGCCGACCCCGAACTGATCAGGGTCATCCACGCGCTCGCTCGGTAGCGTGTTGAAGCGGAAGGCGGCGGGCCCTATGGTCCGCCGTCTTTTTTGCAGCCCCTCCCCACGAGCCCGATTTGACCACCTCGACCGAGCCGCTCGCGTTTCAGGACCTGATCCTGACGCTTCACCGCTATTGGGGCGAGCAGGGCTGCGCCATTCTTCAGCCCTATGACATCGAGGTCGGGGCCGGCACGCTCCACCCCGCCACGGTCCTGCGCGCGCTCGGCCCCAAGCCTTGGAAGGCCGCCTATGTTCAACCGTCGCGCCGCCCCGGCGACGGCCGCTATGGCGAGAACCCCAACCGGCTCCAACACTATTATCAATACCAGGTCATCCTGAAGCCGAACCCGGACAATCTTCAGGAGCTCTACCTGGGGTCGCTGGCGGCCATCGGCATCGATCCGAAACTGCACGACATTCGCTTCGTGGAGGACGACTGGGAAAACCCGACCGTCGGCGCCTGGGGTCTGGGCTGGGAGGTCTGGTGCGACGGGATGGAGGTGACGCAGTTCACCTATTTCCAGGGCGTCGGCGGCATCGAGGTCGATGTGGTGTCGGGCGAGCTGACCTACGGGCTGGAGCGTCTGGCCATGTATGTGCAGGGCGTGGACAACGTCTATGATCTGAAGTTCACCAAGGAGGGCCTGACCTATGGCGAGGTCTTCCTGGAGAACGAGCGGCAGCAGTCGGAAGCCAACTTCCACGGCTATGACGTGGACGGGCTGAAACGCCGGTTCGAGGACATGGTGGGCGAGGTCCAGCGCCTGCTGGACATGCGCGGGCCGCAGGATCAGCCGCTGGTCCTGCCCGCCTACGATCAGGTTCTGAAGGCGAGCCACCTGTTCAACCTGATGGACGCCCGCGGCGCCATCGCCGTCGCCGAACGCCAGAGTTACATCGGCCGCATCCGCGAACTCTGCAAAGCCTGCGCCCTCGCCTACGTCGAACAAGAGCGGAAAACCGCCTGATGCCCCAACTTCTCCTCGAAATCTTCTCCGAAGAGATCCCCGCCCGGATGCAGCAGGGCGCCGCGCGCGACCTGGAGCGGATGGTTTCCGACCGTTTGAAGGCCGCCGGCCTGACGTGGGACGCGCTGACGACCTATGCCGGTCCGCGCCGCCTGACGCTGGTCATCGACGGCCTGCCCGCCGCCACGCCGGACCGCGAGGAAGAGGTCAAGGGCCCGCGCGCCTCGGCCCCCGAACAGGCGCTGGAAGGCTTCCTGCGCAAGACCGGCCTGACGCGCGATCAGCTAACCGAGCGCGACGGCGTCCTGTTCGCCGTCCTGTCGTCCAAGGGCCGCGCCACGACCGATCTGGTCGCCGAGACGGTGGATCAGGTCGTCCGCACCTTCCCCTGGCCGAAGTCGATGCGTTGGGGGTCCGGCACGCTGCGCTGGGTGCGTCCGATCAAGCGCATCCTGTGCCTCTTCGACGGCAAGGTGGTCCCGTTCGAGATCGACGGGATTCAGAGCGACGCGATCACCGAGGGCCACCGCTTCCTGGGTTCCGGCGAGCTGCTGCGCGTCAGCGACTTCGTCGATTACCGCACCCAACTGGAAAAGAACTTCGTCCTGCTGGACGTCGCCGATCGCAAGCTACGCATTCTGGAACAGGCCAAGGCCGCCTGCGCCGCGCGCGGCCTGGCCCTTGTCGATGACGACGGCCTGCTGGACGAGGTGGCGGGCCTGGCGGAATGGCCGACCCCGATCCTGGGCGACATGGACCCGCAGTTCCTGGCCCTGCCGCCGGAAGTCGTGCGTCTGTCGATGAAGGTCCACCAGAAGTATTTCGCCGTCCGCGATCCGTCCAAGGATGGCCTGGCTCCCAACTTCCTGGTCGTCGCCAATGTCGAGGCGACCGACGGCGGCAAGGCCCTGGCCGCCGGCAACAGCCGCGTCCTGTCCGCCCGCCTGAACGACGCCCGCTTCTTCTGGGACGAGGATCAAAAGGTCGGCTTCGACGCCTGGAACGCCAAACTGTCCGGCGTCACCTTCCACGCCAAACTGGGCACTCTGGCCGAGCGCGTCGAACGCATCGCGGCGCTGGCCCGCGAGATCGCCCCCCTGGTCGGCGCCGATCCGCAGGAAGCGGAGACCGCCGCAAAACTGTCCAAGGCCGACCTGCTGTCGGGCATGGTCAGCGAATTCCCGGAACTGCAGGGGATCATGGGCGGCTACTACGCCCGTCTCGCCGGTCATTCCGACGCCGTCGCCGACGCGGTCCGCGACCATTACAAGCCCCAAGGCCCCGCCGACACAGTCCCGACCGCACCCGTCACGGTCGCCGTCGCCCTGGCCGACAAGCTGGACACCCTGGTCGGCTTCTTCGCCATCGACGAGAAGCCCACTGGGTCGAAGGACCCCTTCGCGCTGCGGCGAGCGGCGCTGGGGGTGATCCGGCTAGTGCTCGAGAATGGGGTGCGCGTCAGACTACTTCCTCACTTTACCTACGGAGCATTCGTCTTCCGGCTGGGAGGCGATGGGGCATTTGAGCGAGCGGCAAAGGCTGTGCACCAGTTCCGGCAAGAAATGGGACTCCCCGAAATTCCAGTCGATAAGATCGACCTACCTTTCAATCAAGACGATTTCGAAAAGCATTCTTCCGATGCGAAGCTTGCGGCAGAGGTCGATGCTGGGGCGTTGCTTGCCTTCTTCGCAGACCGCCTGACCGTCCTCCTCCGCGATCAAGGCCTGCGCCACGACCTCGTCGCCGCCGTCTTCGCTCTGGGCGACGATGACCTCGTCCGCATCGTGCGTCGGGTGGAGGCGCTGGCCGCCTTCCTCGCCACGGACGACGGGGCCAATTTGCTGGCCGGCTTTAAGCGCGCCTCCAACATCCTGCGCGCCGAGGAGAAGAAGGGCCCCCTGCCCACCGGCATGGTCCAGACCGGCCTGCCGAACCAGCCCGAGGCCGAGACCACCCTGGCCTTCGCCGTCGGTGCCGCCCGCACCGCCGTCGAGGCCGCGCTGGAGACCGAGGACTTCGCCGCCGCAATGACGGCCCTGGCGCGCCTGCGCGCGCCCGTGGACCGCTTCTTCGACGACGTTCTGGTCAACTCCGACATCCCCGCCGAACGCGAGAACCGCCTGAAACTGCTGGGCCAGGTCCGCGACGTGATGGGCCAGGTCGCGGACTTCGGTCAGATCGCGGGGTAGGACAGAACCCCTCCGTCTCTCCGCTGCGCTCCGAGCCACCTACCCATGGAATGGGGAGGAGACGGGACTTCGCCGCATCGTCTCCTCCCCACCTGTGGGGAGGGGGACCGCGTAGCGGTGGAGGGGCTCTTAGCCTCGGATTCGATCTCTCGCCCTGTCGGCGATGAAATCGAGCACGTCACCCAGGTCCACCCGCACCTGCTCAGCCGAGACGCGAATGACCGTAATGCCCTGAGCCGCAAGCCAGCGTGTGCGCTGGGCGTCGTGTTCGCCTCGGCCTTCATGGCTTTCGCCATCCACCTCGACGGCCAGCATTGCCTCGGCGCAATAGAAGTCGAGCTCATAGACGCCCGCCGGATGCTGACGGCGGAATTTCAGCCCATCCAGCGCGCGGCGGCGCAGGTGGACCCACAGTCGGGCTTCGGGCGGGGTCAGGGCGCGCCGCAGGATGCGGGCGCGCGAGACGGAGCTTTCGTGCGTCAAGAACCCCTCCGTCTCTACGCTGCGCTGCGAGCCACCTTCCCATGAAATGGGGAGGAGACGGGGGCGTCAAGGAAACCGCACACCCGCTCACGCATTGTTACATCCGCAATGGTCAAGGCCGCTCTCACGCGCTAGATCATGCTGCATGTGCGAGCGGGGCCAACCCGCCGGACGATCCGAAAAGCTCAGGGACTGCATGATGACTCAGTGGGTGTACGGCTTCGGCGGAGGCTCCGCCGACGGCGACGCGTCGATGAAGAACCTTCTCGGCGGCAAGGGCGCCAATCTGGCGGAAATGTCGTCGCTGGGTCTGCCGGTTCCTCCGGGCTTCACCGTCACCACCGAGGTTTGCACCCACTATTACGCCAACAACGAGACCTATCCGGCCGATCTGGACGCTCAGGTCCAGGCCGCCCTGGCCAAGGTCGAGGGCGTGGTCGGCAAGACGTTCGGCGATGTCGAAAACCCGCTGCTGGTCTCGGTGCGGTCCGGCGCGCGTGCGTCGATGCCGGGCATGATGGACACGGTGCTGAACCTGGGCCTGAACGACCAGACGGTCGAGGGTCTGGCCAAGCTGTCGGGCGACCGTCGCTTCGCCTTCGACAGCTATCGCCGCTTCATCACCATGTATTCCAACGTCGTGCTGGGCCTCAGCCACGACGATTTCGAAGAGGTGCTGGACCAGCACAAGGATCGCCTGGGCGTCACGGTCGACACCGACCTGACCGCTGCCGACTGGGAGAAGGTGGTCGCCGACTACAAGGCCGTGGTCGAGCGCGAACTGGGTCACGCCTTCCCGCAGGATCCCAAGGACCAGCTGTGGGGCGCCGTGGGCGCCGTGTTCGAAAGCTGGATGAACGACCGGGCGAAATTCTATCGCCGTATGCACGACATCCCCGAAAGCTGGGGCACTGCCGTCAACGTCCAGTCGATGGTGTTCGGCAATATGGGCGAGACGTCGGCGACCGGCGTGGCCTTCACCCGCAACCCCTCGACCGGCGAGGCGCGCCTGTACGGCGAGTTCCTGATCAACGCCCAGGGCGAGGACGTGGTCGCGGGCATCCGCACGCCGCAGTCCCTGACCAAGATCGGCCGCGAGGAGATGGGCGAGACCGCCCCCTCGATGGAAGAGGCCATGCCTGAGGTGTTCGCCCAGTTCGTCGACGTCGTCGGCAAGCTGGAAAGCCACTACCGCGACATGCAGGACATCGAGTTCACGGTCGAGCAGGGCCGTCTGTGGATGCTGCAGACCCGCAACGGCAAGCGCACCGCCAAGTCGGCGCTGAAGGTCGCCGTGGACCTCGCCGCCGAGGGCGTGATCTCTCAGGAAGAGGCCATCAGCCGGGTCGAGCCGTCGGCGTTGGACCAGCTGCTGCACCCGACGCTGGACCCCGATGCGGCGCGCACCGTGGTCGCCGCCGGCCTGCCGGCCTCGCCCGGCGCCGCGACCGGCAAGATCGTCTTCGACGCCGACGAGGCCGAGCGCATGTCGGGTCTGGGCGAAGCGGTCATCCTGGTGCGCGAAGAGACCAGTCCCGAAGACATCCACGGCATGCATGCGGCGCGCGGCATCGTCACCGCCCGCGGCGGCATGACCAGCCACGCCGCCGTCGTGGCGCGCGGCATGGGGCGGGCCTGCGTCTCCGGCGCCGGCGAGATCCATATCGACGAGGCCAAGGGCACATTCACCGCGCGCGGGCGCACCTTCAAGGCCGGCGAGGTCATCACCATCGACGGCTCCAAGGGCGAGGTGCTGGACGGCGCCGTGCCGATGATCGAGCCGGAACTGACCGGCGACTTCCAGACCCTGATGGGCTGGGCCGACAAGGTGCGCCGCCTGAAGGTGCGCGCCAACGCCGAGACCCCGCTGGACGCCAAGACCGCGCGTGGCTTCGGCGCCGAGGGCATCGGCCTGTGCCGGACCGAGCACATGTTCTTCGACGACACCCGGATCGCCGCCGTGCGCGAGATGATCCTGGCCGACGACGAGGCCGGACGCCGCACGGCCTTGGCCAAGATCGCGCCGTTCCAGAAGTCGGACTTCGTCGAGCTGTTCGAGATCATGGCCGGCCTGCCGGTGACGGTGCGCCTGCTGGACCCGCCGCTGCACGAGTTCATTCCCCATACCGAGGAAGACATCGACGCCCTGGCCGCCTCGTCCGGTATCGACGCCGACAAGCTGAAGCGGCGCGCCAAGGAGCTGCACGAGACCAACCCCATGCTGGGCCACCGCGGCTGTCGCCTGGGCGTGGCCTATCCCGAGATCTACGAGATGCAGGTCCGCGCCATCATCGAGGCGGCGCTGGAGGTCAAACAGAAGTCGGGCGCCGCGCCCCTGCCGGAGATCATGCACCCGCTGGTCGCCCTGGGTCTGGAGATGAAGTTCCTGCGCGAACTGACCGACCGCACCGCCAAGGCCGTGTTCGAGGAAACGGGCCAGAGCATCGACTATCTGGTCGGCACGATGATCGAACTGCCGCGCGCCGCCATCCGGGCGGGCGACCTGGCCGAATACGCCCAGTTCTTCAGCTTCGGCACCAACGATCTGACCCAGACGACGTTCGGCATTTCGCGCGACGATTCCGGTCGGTTCCTGCAAGCCTATCTGGACAAGGGCATCTTCGAGACTGATCCCTTCGTGCGTTTGGACCAAGACGGCGTCGGCGGCCTGATCGAGATCGCCGCCGAGCGCGGGCGAAAGGTCCGGCCCGAGGTCAAGTTGGGCATCTGCGGCGAACATGGCGGCGACCCGTCGTCGATCGCCTTCTGCGAACAGGCCGGGCTGGATTACGTCTCCTGCTCGCCCTACCGCGTGCCGATCGCCCGTCTGGCGGCGGCCCAGGCCGCGCTGAACGTGGAGCGCGAGAAGGACCGCTAGACCTTCTCAGCAAGACGAACCGAAGAAGGGCGGTCTCGGTCGAGGCCGCCCTTTTTGCTGCGGCGCCACAAAGTCGCCGATCTTGATGGAACGCTGTATGTGTCCCGACGTCCACAGGCATTCGTCGTGTTTTCGCGCCTCTGGAACAGATGACGCTGTGGCCTATTTAAGCACTCGCTGGATGGGGCTGATGATCGGCTTGGTCATCACATCTAGGAGTTAATAAGAAACAATGCGTAACATTCTTCTCGCCGCTGTCGCCGTTTCCGCAATCGCCGCTCCGGCTTTTGCTCAAACCAATCCTGAGCCGCGTGGTTACGGCTCGCTGGGCTACACCCATCTTGAAGGCGACAATGCAACGACGGGCGCCGTCACGGGTCGTCTGGGCGTCAACCTCAACCGTTACTTGGCCGTCGAAACCGAAGCCTCGGTCGGCGTCAAGGACGACGACTTCACCGTCGCCGGCGTCGATGGCTCGATCAAACATGAGTGGGACGCCGCCGGTTACGTGGTCGGCAAGGTGCCGGTCTCTGACAAGCTGGAACTGTTTGCGCGTGGCGGCTACGGCCACACCGAGCTGAAACAGGAGTTCCCGGGCGCCAACACCGACGTGGGCGGCGACAGCTGGAACTACGGCGCGGGCGCCAACTACTACCTGGACGGCGTCAATGGCGTGCGCGCCGACTGGACCCGTCGCGACTACCGCGACAACGGTGGTGAAGCCGACGCCTATTCGGTCAGCTACATCCGTCGCTTCTGATCGGATCGATCAGTCCTAACGACGAAGGCGCGCTCCGCAAGGAGCGCGCCTTTTTCGTTCAGGACAGTGAAATCAGCCGAAGTCGCCGGCCAGGGCCCAACGCTGCGAGCCTTCGCCGAACGGGCGGACGAACCAGTCGCGATAGTATTCAAAGGTCTCGATGATCTTTTGTCGAAGATCGGGCGGGTTGACCGCCTCGCCGCGTTGGCGCTTCATCGCCGCCACGCAATCGACCACCATGTTCTGATGCGCCGAACCACCCATGCTCTTCAACACGGTGGCGATATCATGAGCCAAGCTTTCCAGGACCTGCTTGGGCGTCTTGTGAGCCATCTGGGACATCCCCTGTTCTCGACAGGAGAATGCGTGACAAAAAGTCGTGAAAGATTCAAGCGTGGCCGGGCGAGAATCATCATGGATGCGAATTAACCTGACATAACGCGGGTCGCGCGGTTTGGTTCTCTTAAGGGAGAAAACCATGACGAATTTCGATCCGGCGGCCGCGACAGCCCAGTGGCTGGCGACCTTGTCGCCCCAGGAAACGGCCCGGGCCATCGCCTATACCCACGGTTCGCATTGGCTGATCCTGTGGAGCTTCCTGGTCTCGGCCCTGGTCGCTTGGATCATCGTGCGTACCGGCCTGCTGGTCGCGATCCGCAGCCGGATCGAACGTCGCCGCCGTCGGCCGATCCTGGCCAGTTTCGCCGTCGCCCTGATCTATTCGGCCATGAGTTGGGCGCTGACCCTGCCGTGGGCGATCTATCAGGGCTGGTGGCGAGAGAAACAGTATGGACTGACCAGCCAGGCCCTGGGCGGCTGGCTGGGCGAGGCTGTGATCGGCGCAGCGATTTCGGTCGTGGCGACCTCGCTGCTGCTCGTGGCGATCTATGCCCTGATCCGGCGCGCGCGTCGGTTCTGGTGGGCCTGGGCGGCCGGCGTGACGGCGGCCTTCATCGTCATCGGCCTGGTGCTCGCGCCGCTTTTGATCGAGCCGATCTTCAACACCTATACGCCCGCGCCGAACGGGCCTGTGCGCGACGCCGTCGTGACCCTGGCCAAACAGACCGGCACGCCGTCGGACAAGATTTTCATCTACAACGGCTCCAAACAGTCCGACCGCTACACCGCCAATGTCTCGGGCCTGTTCGGCACGGCGCGGGTGGCGATGAGCGACACCATGTTCAAACAGGGCGCGGATCTGGCCGAGGTGCGGGGCGTGGTCGGCCACGAGATGGGCCACTACGTCCGGGCGCACATTCTCTGGACCGTCGGCATTCTGGTCCTCCTGTCGGTGCTGGCCTTCTGGCTGACCGACCGGCTGTATCCGGTGGCGCATCGTCTGCTGAGGGCGGATCGCGTGGGCGACATCTCCGACCCTGCGGGCCTGCCGGTCCTGGCCTTGGTGCTGGCTTTCCTGGGCGTGCTTGGCACCCCGGTCTTCGCCACCATGACCCGCACGATGGAGGAGGACGCCGACCACTTTTCGCTGGTTCACGCCAATGCGCCGGACGGTCTGTCCAAAGCCCTGATCAAGACCGCCGAATACCGCGCCCCGTCGCCGTCGGCGATCGAGGAGTTCTTGTTCTACGATCACCCCAGCGTGGAGAACCGCATCCGCCGCGCCATGGAATGGAAGGCGACGCATCCCGCCCAAGCCTCGGCAGAGCAACCGACGCGGCCCTAGGGCATTGAAGGCTTCGCCATTCCAAGCGGAGCCTTCGCCCCATGATCGACCTCTATCGCGGCCTCGGCCTGGGCGTTCCGGCCCTGATGGACATCGCGCCCCTGATCGCGCGGGTCGTGGTCGGGGGAATGTTCTTCCTGTCCGGCTTCTACAAGCTGTTCACCCCGGCCCAGGCCGAGAAGATGCAGAAGACGATGGTCGAGGCCGGCATCGCCGCCCCGCGCCAGACCGCCAAGTTCGTCTCGGTATGCGAGTTCGCCTTCGGCGCCCTGCTGATCATGGGCCTGTTCACCAGCCTGGCGGCCCTGGTGCTGCTGATCATCAGCCTGGTCGCCCTGGTGACCGTGGCGTCAAAGTCGGTGGAGGGGACCAGCCTCGGCTATCGCCTCTCCAGCTATTTCGACTTGCCCGAGACCCTGCTGATGGTCATCCTGATCTGGCTGATCGCCAATGGACCGGGGCTGTGGAGCCTGGACTTCGTCCTGTTCCTGCCCCGGCTTTAGGGCTTCAGGCGGCGCGCTTCCTGACGAAGACCGTCCCGGCCGAATAGCCGGCGCCGAAGCTGCAGATCAGGCCCACGTCGCCCGCCTCGAATCCGTCGTTGTGCAGATGGAAGGCGATGATCGAGCCGGCCGAGGAGGTGTTGGCGTAGTCGTCCAGGATGATGACGTTTTCGTCCGCCGAGGGCTCGCGACCCAGCACCTTCTTGCCGATCATCGTGTTCATGTTGATGTTGGCCTGGTGCAGCCACAGGCGCTTCAGGTTGTGCGGATCCAGGCCCAGTTCGCCGGCGTGATCCACGATCATGTCCGACACCATCGGCACCACGTCGCGGAAGACCTTGCGGCCCTGCTGGATGAACAGCTTGTCGTTCTGGACGCTGTCGTCGGCCTCGGGGCTGTCCAGATGCGCGGTGTCGCGCGCATTGCGGTTCAGGAAGCCGAAGTTGTTGCGGATATTGTTCGAGAAGGTGGTCTTCAGACGCGTGCCCAGCACATCCCAGCCGCCCGGTCCCGCCGTGTCCGACGACTCCACGATCACCGCGGTGGCCACGTCGCCGAAGATGAAATGGCTGTCGCGATCGGTGAAGTTCAGGTGGGCCGAACAGACCTCAGGATTGACCATCAGCACCGCCTTGACCGAGCCGCCGGCGATGAAGTCCGCCGCCGTCTTGATGCCGAAGGTCGCCGAGCTGCACGCCACATTCATGTCGAAGGCGAAGCCCTCGATGCCCAGCGCCTGCTGCACTTCGATGGCCATGGCCGGATAGGCGCGCTGCATGTTCGACGCGGCGCACAGGACGGCGCCGATCTCGCTGACCGGCTTGCCCCAGGCCTCAATCGCCTGACGCGCCGCCTTGACCGCCATCTCGGCCAGGATCGAAATTTCGTCATTGGAGCGCTCAGCCAGGTTTGGCGCCATCCGCTCGGGGTCGATGATTCCGGCCTTGTCCAACACGAACCGGCTCTTGATGCCCGACGCCTTCTCGATGAATTCGGGCGAGGAGTGCGACTTCGCCTCCAGCTCGCCGGCCTCGATCTGGGCGGCGTGGCGGGCGTTCCAGCCGTCGGCCCAGGCGTTGTAGCTGTCGACCAGTTCGGCGTTCGAGACCGACTGTTCGGGGGTGAAGAGGCCGGTGGCGGCGATCACTGCATTCGACACTTTTTTGTTCCTATCGCTCGACGCGCGGCGTCTCGCTGCTTGAGGAGTGTGTTCCTACCGCTCGGCCCGCGGGACCTTGCTGCTTGAGGACAGTCCGTTTCCTATCAGAACGCGTCAATAGGACGGCGGCGGCTTGCGGTCGAGACTGGCGATGACGCCGGCGGCCCAGCGCTGGACCTGGCCGCGCGGCGCCTTGGGGGTCGGCTGGTCGCGCGCGGCGATCAGCCGGTCCACCAGATCCTCGGCCTCGCAGGGCCAGCCCTCGGGCGTGACATAGAGGGGATAGGCGATCAGGGCGGCGTGGACCAGGTGATCGACGCCGGCGCGGCGGCTGCGGCGCTCGAACGTCAGCCGGTCGTCGGTCAGCCCCCATCCGGCATAGAAGGGCCGGCCATAGACCGACACCGCCTTGCCCCGCATCAGGCCCTCGAACCCGGTCAGGGAGGTCAGGGTCGCCACCCGCCGACAGGCGTTCAGACAGTCGACGATATCCAGCCCGTCGCCCACCGCATCGACCGAGGCCATGGCCCCGGCGTCCAGTCGCCCGGGCCGGTTGCCCGCCAGCACGTCGGGGTGATTGCGATAGACCAGAAAGGCGTCCGGATGGTCGCGCCGCGCCGCCTCCACCAGGGCCGAGTTGGTGTTCAGATCCGGCGCACAGCCCAGCAGGATCGACTTGTCGTTCTCGACCTGACCAACGACCAGCAGGATGTTGCGATCAACGGGCCAGTCCGTCGGCGCCTGGCCCCTCAGATTGTATTTCGACAGGCCGGCATCGACCACGCGCGTCCGCAGGGCGGCGGCCCGCGCTAGCTGAACCGGAGCCAGGTCCGAGGTCTCGATCAGGGTTTCCAGCCGAGAGGGCCGCGACGGATCGTAATAGACGCCCTGATCGTCCAGGGCGACCGACAGGGCGCCGACGAAATCGGAACCCAGACCCCGCGAACGGATGAAGCCGTCTTCCATCCGCACGGTCGGGCCGTCAAATGCAGCCGCCGCCTGACGCGTCGCCTCGCTCTCCTTGCCCGCCCACCAGATCAGCCGCCCGTCGGTCGCCTTGGCGTGGGCGGCGGCGCGCGACGGCGACATGAAATAGCGCATCGACGCCTTGGGCGAATTCAGCAGGCGGCGCACCGGCGGCCGCTTGGCGGGCGCGAACCCCACCGCCGACCACGAACCCGCCAGTCGGTCGGCCCGGTCGCGCAGGGCGATCAACCGCTCCAGCGCCTGTTCGGCCTCGCATCGCTCGCCCGTTATCGGATCGACATAGCGGCTGTAGGCGATCAGGGCGGCGGCGGCGACCTGTTCGATCGAGCGGGCGACGCCGCGCCGTCCGGTCTGGACCGCATCGGTCGTCAGGCCCCAGCCGGAATAGAAGGGCGCACCGAAACACCGCACCGGCAGCCCTCGCAACAGAGCCTCGAACCCCAGGGCAGAGGTGACGCAATAGACCGCATCCACCGCCGCCAGAAGATCGGCGGGCCGCACGTCCGTATCGACCAGGGTGACGCCTTCTAGGTCGGTCACGCAGCCGCGCTTCTTGCCCGCCGCCACGGCTGGGTGGCGTTTCACGATCAACTGGGCGTCCGGCGCGTCGCGGCGGGCGGCGGCGATCATCTCGTCAAAGCTCTGGGCCGTCGCGAGGCCACAGGCGATTGAGGCGTCGCCGAACGTCTGGTCCACGATCAGCACGCGCCGGCCGGGCTTCAGCAGGCCGGGATCCAGCGGCCCGCCCATATTGGTCTTGGACACGCCCGACGCCACGATCCGGTCTATCAGTCCGCGCGCCCGCGCGATCATGGCCGCGTCGCACCAGTCGTCGGCCGTCTGGATCAGATGCTCCAGCCGGCTGGGCCGCGTCGCATCGTAATAGACGCCTACATCATCGACGATCAGGCTGAGACTCGTCGCCCCCGCCTCGCCGATCCCGACCGAGCGCAGGAATCCGTCCTCCAGCGCCACATAGGGCCGCCCGTTCTTTTGCGCCCACCGCCGCCCCGCCGCCGCCGTCGGCTTCATCCCCCAGCCCAGCACCGCCTGCACGTCCTCGCCCGGCAGGCGACGCAGGTCGTAGTCGGCCAGAAACACGTCGAGAAACGCGACCTTCAGGACGCCGGGCGCACAGACCCAGGCCGGGATTTTCGAAGGCGTGTCGGAGGGTAGGGGCAAGACGGGTCCGCTGAGGTTCGACGCGAGGTTTAGGGCGGTTGCGTAAAGGCGGCTAGGGTTCGCACCCGTCTCCTCCCCATTTCATGGAGAGGTGGCTCGAAGCGCAGCGGAGAGACGGAGGGGTTCTGCACCGCATCACGGGGGCCTGCGGGACTTCCAGAGCCCCTCCACCGCTTCGCGGTCCCCCTCCCCACGAGTGGGGAGGAGACAGCCGGTCAGCCCGCCCGGGCCAGCAAGGCCTTCGCCTGCTCCAGATGCAGCCGTTCGACCATCGCCCCGTTCACGCGGATCGCGCCCCGCCCGTCGGCGTCTGGCCCGTCGAAGGCGGCGACGATCGCCCGTGCATCGGCGATCTCGGCTTCGGAGGGCGAGAAGGCGGCGTTGGCGGCCGCGATCTGCGACGGGTGGATCAGGCTCTTGCCGTTGAACCCATACAATCGCCCCTGCAATGCCTCGACCGCCAGGCCTTCGGCATCGTCGATCCGGTTGAACACCCCGTCGATGGCCAGCAAGCCATTGGCCCGCGCGGCGGCGACCAGCATCGCCAGCCACGGCTTGAACGGCTCGCGATCCGGCGACGCCCCGGTCCCCAGCGCCTTGGCCAGGTCGTTGACCCCCAGCATCAGCCCGTCCAGCGCCCCGTCCGCCGTTGCGATGTCGGCCAGGGCCAGCAGGGCGCGCGGCGTCTCGATCATGGCCCACAGGGCGCAGCCCTCGGCCAGGCCGGCGGACAGGGCGTGCACGGCTTGCGGCGTCTCCACCTTGGGTGCGACGACCAGCGTGGCCCCCGCCGCCTTCATCGCCGCCAGATCGTCCGGCCCCCAGTCGGTGTCCAGCCCATTGATCCGAACGCCCAGGCGCGGCCCGAACCCGCCGCCGCGAACCGCCGCGACGGCGGCTTCGCGGGCGTCAGCCTTGGCCTCGGGCGCCACAGCATCTTCCAGGTCCAGCACGGCGACATCGCAATCCAGCGTCCGCGCCTTCTCGATCGCCCGTGCATTGGAGGCGGGCAGATAAAGGACGCTGCGGACCCGGTCGCTGCGCATCAAACGCGGCCCGTAACGGGCACCAGGGAGCCGGTCATGGCCCGGCTCTCGGGCGAGGCCAGGAACAGGATTATCGCGGCCAGATCGGCCGGCGCGACCCAGGCCGCCGGGTCGGCGTCGGGCATGTCCTGACGATTCGTCGGCGTGTCGATGATCGACGGCAGGACGGCGTTGACGGTGACGGATGTCGTCTTCAGCTCCTCGGCCAGCGCCTGGGTCAGGGCGTGGACCCCGGCCTTGGCCGCCCCATAGGCCCCCATGCCGGCCCCGGCCTTCAGCGCGGCGGCCGAGCCGACATTGACGATCCGACCCTCGGGCGAGGCCTTCAACGCATCCAGCGCCGCGCGGCTGGCGTTGACGGCGGTGGTGACGTTCAGCGCATGCATCCGGTCCCACGCCGGTTCCGCATCGTCGGTCGTCTGCCAGACGAAGCCGCCGGCGATGTTCAGCAGGGCGTCCAGCCGCCCGAACCGCGCGATCACGGCGTCGACGGCCTTTTGCGCCTGGCCGGCGTCCGTCAGATCCACCCCGCCGACCTCCAGCATGCCGTCGGGCACGGCATGGCCCGAGGCATGGTCGATGACCGCGACCTGCCAACCGGCTTTCAGCGCCGCCTCCAGCACCGCCCGGCCCAGGACGCCGTGTCCGCCCGTGATTGCGACTGTCCGCTGCATCATCCGATCCTCCATGTCGCCGGGGACCATAGAGCCGGCTGCGGCCGGATCAACCGGCCCCGATCAAGCGTCGGCGAACACCTTCGCCATCAACCGCTCGAGCGCTTCCTGATCGTCCGTATCAAAGGCGGCCGGCGTCGTCGCATCCACGTCGAACACCGCGATCAGGGCGCCCGAAGCGTCGCGCACGGGCACCACGATCTCGCTGGCCGAACGGCTGTCGCAGGCGATATGGCCGGGGAAGGCGTGCACGTCCTCGACCAACTGCGTCTGGCCGGTCGCTGCGGCCGCGCCGCACACCCCGCGCCCGAACGCGATGCGCAGGCACCCCAGCGTCCCCTGGTAAGGCCCGACCACCAGTTCGTCCGCCTTGTCCGGCGCCACGACATAGAAGCCGGTCCAGAAATAGTGCTCGAACGCATCGGCCAGCATCGACGCCACCGTCGCCATTCGCGCCGTCACATTCGGCTCGCCGTCCAGCACGGCCAGGACTTCCGCCTCGACCTCCAGATAGCGCGCCGCCTTGTCGGCGGGACGATCATTGCGGGCGACATAGGCCATGAGGGAAACTCCGGAGCGGGACAGGCTGGCGATATAGGCGAGCGGCCGGCCGAAGGGGAGGGGGCCGTCATTCGCCGCCGCCTGGCCGGGAACGCTTCCATACGCCCCCGTGTTGGCGCTGGGAGACAACGACGGAGGCTCGCGTGACATCCACCCCTTCACGATCGCTCAGCTTGATCGCCGCCCTGATGCTGTCGGCCGCCGCAGCCGCCTGTGGTCAGGACGCCGGCGCGCCTCGGCCAGCTGACACGACGCAGACCTCCGCGCCATCCGCGCCAGAGCCGACAGCACCGCCCCCGGAACCGGCCAAGAACGGCGCCGGCTCCGCCACCTCGTCGTCAGAACCCACGACGCCAGCGGCGTCACGCAAGTCCTGTTATCTCTCTGTCGACGGCAAGGTTCTGCTCGATGAGCCGTGCCTCGTCTATCCGTTCGGCGACGGCGGCTACACGATGAACGCCTGGTCCGAGGGCAAGCCCAAGAACTCCCATTTCGCCGTCGTCGTCCTGATGGCCGACGGCTCGGCCGACGCCACCTGGAACGCCGACCCCGACGACGACAAGGCCGGCGACCGCCTTGGAACGGTCCGCCTGGACGGCGACTGCTGGATCAACGATCGCGCGCGCATCTGCGTGCGGTGACCCTCGTTTCGAAGCCCCGCTTTCATATCCAGTGACAGCGGGCGGCGTTGTTGAGGAGGCGGGCGGATTCGAAGATCAGGTGATCGGCGGACAGCGGCTTGGGGATGACGACGTCCGCGCCGGCGCGCGAGGCCAGATCGCGATGGTTGGACGAGGCGTTGGCCGTCAGCATGGCGATCGGGAGCCTGTTAACCTCGCGCTGCTGTTCGCCTATGCGGATGCTGCGGATGGCCTCAACGCCGTCCATGACCGGCATCTGCATGTCCATCATAATCAGGTCGTAGGCGTGCGCCGACCACAGATCGACGGCTTCCTGGCCGTTTTCGGCGACATCGATCTGACAGCCGAAGCCGCTGAGGAGCGCCTGGACGACCTGCTGGTTGACGAGATTGTCCTCCGCCAAGAGAATCCGCGCGCCATAGAGTCGATCCAGCGCCTCCTCATGGCTCTCGCTTTCGCGGATGATTTCGCCGCTGGGATCCATCGGCAGGTCGAGAACGAAGAGCGTTCCCCGACCGGGCTTTGAACGCACCCTGAGGCCGCCGCTCATCAGCTCCGCCAGACGACGACTGATGGAGAGGCCAAGGCCCGTGCCGCCGAACCGCCGCGAGATGGAATCGTCGGCCTGGCTGAACGGCGAGAACAGCAGTTTGGCCGTCGATCGATCAAAGCCCATGCCGGTATCTGCGACGCGGATGCGAAGACGCCCGGACGGCGTCGAGTAGCGCGCATCGACCAGCACCTGGCCGACCGCAGTGAACTTGATGGCGTTGGAGACCAGGTTCAGCACGATCTGACGCAGGCGGGCCCCGTCGCCCATGAGAAGGGCTGGAAGACCGTCGAACCGGGAGATCAGCTCAAGTCCCTTTTCGCTGGCCAGCGGCCGCATCAGATCGACCGCGCCGGAGATGGTGTCGGACGGCGCAAAGGGTTCGTTGACCAGATTCATCTCGCCGGCCTGGATTTTGGACAGGTCCAGCACATCGTCCAGGATGCGCCTCAACGTCTCGCCGGACTTGATGATCAGATCGACTTTCTGACGCGCATCGTCGGGCAGGTCGGCGCCTGACAGGGACTGCGCCAGGCCCAGGACGCCGTTCAACGGCGTGCGAACCTCATGGCTCATGGTCGCGAGGAAGGTGTCGCGCAGCGCCGCGGCGCGTTCGGCGACCAGCCGCGCTTCCGAAAGGGCCTCCAGAGCCAGCACATGCTCGGTCACCTCGAAACGGATGGCCGTGTAGGACGCCGGACCCTCGGGACCGCTGAGCGCCGGCACGATGGTCGTATCGACCCAATAGAGGCTGCCGTCCTTGCGACGGTTCCGCAACGTGCCGGTCCAAACCTTGCCGCTGCGGATCGTGCGATACAGATCCTGAAAGAAAGCCTTGGAATGCAGGCCGGAGTTCACGATCCGGTGGGTCGAGCCGATCAACTCTTCTCGGCTGTAACCGCTGACTGCGACGAACTTCTCGTTGCAGTCGGTGATGACCCCATGTCGATCGGTCGTCACCAGGATGGCGGCGACTTCGAGCGCTCTTCGAAGTTCAGCATCGAGCGCGCCTCCCGTGCTTATCCCCAGCGATCGGGTCGCTGTCAAAGGGTGGGCGGGATGTATTCTGACCGACGCCATCGGCTCTTTCCGGTTGTTGCCTCACCCACTCTGTTCCCAAAGGCTTGCGCGGCAATCTAGGATTGCGCCGGTATGAAATGATTTCCTTCTGGATGCGCTGTTAGAGGTTCGGTAGCCCTAAGGGTTGACCTTCGTCTATCTTGCAGGTTGCGGCCAATCCTGTCACACCGGACCTATGGGTGTTCGGGGGACGATGGACGAGTTCACCGTGCGGGAGTTCGATGATCCCGCCATGGCGCTGTATGCGCTCGACACCGCCTTGCTTGAGCTTGATCGCCAGCTTGATCGCGTCCTGCGCGCCGATGGTCAAAGCAATGCCGCCGTCCGCGCCTTGAGCCTGATCGCCGGCGAGGGCCGTCGCGGCGTCAAACAATGCGCTCTGGGATCGACGCTTCAGGCGCCGCCGGCCTCGCTATCGCGGCTGGTCGATCATTTGGTTCGCGCTGACCTGGTCAAGCGTTCGCCCCATCCAAACGACCGGCGGGTCACCATGCTGGAAATCACCGAGGCAGGCCGCGCCGTTCTGGACGATCGGCGGTCGCAATACGGTCGTCTGGCCGGCCTTTTGACCAGCGAGGGTCTGAAGACCGCCGCCCAGCTGATCCCGCTGCTGCAGGCCATGGCGAAGGACGTCGGTCACGCCGCGACCTGACGTCAGACCGGCGCAAACAATGCTTCCGCTGTGAAACAGTCTACAGGCTGAAGGGACTTCAACCGGCTTTTAGATCGAACCTCGTCCAACTGACCGCCATGCAAGGGGGCCGTCATGTCGGACGCAATGAATCTGGATCAAAGACTTCGCTTCTTGAAGCTGGACAAGGCCGCAAGGTCTCGGCTCGCCGACGCCAGACCCGTCATCGAGGCGGCGCTTCAGCCCAGTCTTGAAGCCTTTTACGCCCAGGTTCGCGCGACGCCTGACGTGGCCCGCTTCTTCGGCGTGGAGAGCCAGATCGCGGGGGCCAAGGACGCCCAGGCGCGACACTGGGGCCTGATCGCCTCGGGCGCCTTTGATCCGGCCTATGTCGAGGGCGTGCGCCGCATCGGCCAGACCCACGCCCGGATCGGCCTGGAGCCGCGCTGGTATATCGGCGGCTACGCCCTGGTCCTGGAAGGGCTGATCGAGGCGATCGTCACATCCCATGCCAAGACGCGGTCGCTGTTTTCGAAGCGCGACGACGGCAAGGCTCTGTCCGCGACGCTGGCCAGCGTCGTGAAGGCCGCCATGCTCGACATGGATTTCGTCATTTCGCTGTATCTGGAAGCCGCCGAGACCAAGCGCCTGGAGGCGGACCAGAAGCGCGCAGAGGCCGAGGCCGAACAGACGCGGGTGGTGGAGGATACGGCGGGGGCTCTGGCGGCTCTGGCGCAGGGCGACCTGCGCACCCGCATCGCGTCCGACTTCACCGGCGGCTATGCGCGCCTGAAGACCGACTTCAACACCGCCATGCAGCGCCTTGACGACGCCATGGCCGAGATCGCCGGCAATACGGGCGCCATGCAGCTGGGCGCCGCCGAAATCAGCGAAGCCGCCGACGACCTGTCGCGGCGCACCGAGCATCAGGCGGCCACGCTGGAGGAAACGGCGGCCGCGCTGGACGAGATCACCGCCACGGTGAAGCGGGCGGCCGAAGGCGCCAGTCGCGCCGCCGCGGTCGTGGAAACCTCGCGTCAATCCGCCGAGCAGTCGCGCGAGGTGGTCAGCCGCGCCGTCGAAGCCATGACCGCGATCGAACAGTCGTCGTCGCAGATCAACCAGATCATCGGCGTCATCGACGAAATCGCCTTCCAGACGAACCTTCTGGCCCTGAACGCGGGCGTCGAGGCCGCGCGCGCGGGCGACGCGGGGCGAGGGTTCGCCGTGGTGGCCTCCGAGGTTCGGGCCCTGGCGCAGCGCTCAGCCGAGGCGGCCAAGGAGATCAAGTCGCTGATCACCACCTCGTCCGTCCAGGTGAAGTCCGGCGTCACCCTGGTCGCGGAAACGGGCGAGGCCCTGTCGTCCATCGTCAAGCGCGTGGCCGAAATCGACGAGCTGATGAACGAGATCACGGCGTCGACGCGGGAGCAGTCGACAGCGCTGGAAGAGGTCAACACCGCCGTCAACCAGATGGACCAGGTGACCCAGCAGAACGCCGCCATGGTCGAACAGTCGACGGCGGCCAGCCACAGCCTGACCTCTGAAAGCCGTCAGCTGTCGGATCTGGTCCAGCGTTTCAGCCTGACGCGCGAAACCGCGCTAAGCAGCCGAGCCCTCGCCGCGCCGGCGCCGCGCAAGCCGAGCGCGCCCCGGCCTACGCGTCCGGCCGCGCTGCGATCCTCCGGCTCGGCCGCGCTGGCCGTCGTGGAGGAGGCGGACACGGCCGGCTGGGAGGAGTTCTGACAATGAGCCAAGGAAGCGCAAGCTACCGGATGACCCTCGCCTGCGGGCGGCTTTTGATGCTCGACGAGATCAACGCGCTGACGTCGCGCTGGAACGAAGCCCTGGCCGCCAGCCAGACCGACGAACAGACCTTCCAGACCATATCCAACGCCTGGCGCGACATGGGCGCCTTCATCAGCCGCGCCGTCTTTCAGAACGCCGCCGACGTCCGCCGACTATCGCTGGAACACCGCTGCCAAAGCGCCGGAAACGACAATGGCTGAAGCGATTGCTCAGACCGCGTTCTGACGACCCGGTGCGCCGGGGCCACTTAAGAGTGGCCCAACCGCCAGGTGAAAAGCACGTAATCTTTCCGGCTGCTGATTAATGCAGCCTGTGATGGCGCCTCCGTTTGTTCTGGATTTGCGTTGACGGCACGCAGATAGGGACGCCGGAAAGCAGACTGAACAAGCTCGGCGGATCAGCTTCGTCGGCCCAGCCAGTGATCGAAACCAATCGGCCCGGCGCCGAACCTGATGATGTAGAGCAGCACCGTCGCCCAGAGCAGGTGGGTCGGCCAACCGAGGGGATAGACGAAAACCTCGATCACTATGGTCATGCCCAGAAGCGCGAGCGCGGCGAAGCGCGCGCCGAGGCCGAGCACCAGCAGGATCGGGAACAAATGTTCCGAATAGGTCGCCAGGTGGGCGGCGATATCGCTGGGGATCAGAGGCAGTCGGTATTCCTCGGCGAACAGAGCATAGGTGCTGTCTGTGATGGTCAGCAGGCCCTCCACCTTTGTCCGGCCGGAAAGAAAAAAGATCGCCGCGATTGATACGCGTGCGATCAGGCTGAGCACCGGCAGGGGGATCGCGGCCTGGGCCAGGCGTGGGAGGGCCGCCAAGAAGGGGCTCGGCGACGATGCGGCGGTCAGTTCGGTCATTGTGGCGCTCCGGTATCGATGCGGGTGAAGGCGCCGCTCAGAAGCAGATCTCTGAACAGCTCGGACAGATTGGCTGCGGGATCGGCGGCGAGGGCGGCGAGGGCCGCCGCTCCGACAGTGCGGTCGTGACGACAGGCGTCAAGGAAGGCGAACTGGGGCCGGTTCAGCCGATGGGTCTGGACCTCCATTTCCGGACGCACGATCAACAGGCCCTCAGGGGACTGGTCCCACAGCATGTCTTCCGAAGGCATAGCCAGACGATTGGCCAGCCAGATCGATGGCGCGGTCCAGTCGAACCAGAAGACTTGCGCAGACGGATGCAGGACCGCGCTGCCGGCGTTGAGAGCAGTGTGCGACAGGGCGGCGACCGTCCCAAGGCGCAGGGTCGGTGCGTCAGCGGCGCGGTGCGCGCGGCTCCATGCGCGATCAAGACGGGCGACAGGCGGCAGAAACGGAAGTTCAAACGCGGGCGGAAACGTCGCCAGCCACTCCGGGAAGCCCTCGCCATAGGCATCGAGAACCGGGGAGGAGGGAGGCGCGCTGTCGGCGTAGATCAGAGCGGCGTCGCGAAACCAGTCCGGACCGACCAACCGTTCGACAGTCGGATAGAGACCCGCCAGGGCGTCGGCACGCCCCTTGGCCACCGTGTTTCGATAAACCGCCAGTCCGGGCGCATTTGGGTCCGCCAGCCACGGTGTGAGCATGGAGCCTTGCCCCTGTAAGGCCAGGGAGAAGCTCGCATGAAATGACAGCATCGGATCGTCAGGCGGCGCACTGGACATGGCAGGCCTCCATTATAGCGACGGCTTGATCGCGTTCGGCGATCAACTCGGCGAAGTCGGGGATGTTGTCGTCGCGCTCGATCAGCGTGGGACGCGGCCCGATCCGCATGAGTGTCGCGGCATAGAGGGACCAGACGGCGTCGCTGACCGGCGCGTCGTGGGTATCGATCAACAGCGCCTCTGCGTGGGCGGGATCGGGCGCAAAGCCGGCCAGATGAATCTCGCCGATAAGATCGGCCGGAACGGCCGCCAGATAGTCCGACGGGTCTGCGCCCAGATTGTTGGCGCTGATGTGCACATTGTTCAGATCGAGCAGCAGGCCACAGCCTGTCGCGGCGGCCAGTTCGACCAGGAAGTCAACCTCCCCCATCTCGTGGCCTTTCAGGTCAAGGTAGAGGGACGGATTCTCGATCAGCAGGCGTCGGCCCAGTGCGTCCTGCGCGCGCCCGACGTTGTCGCTGACCCGCTTCAACATCTGTCGGGTGCGCGGAAACGGGAGCAGATCAGGATGATAGACGCCGCCGCCCCGCGACCAGGCCAGATGCTCGGACATCAGAAACGGCTCGAACCGGTCAGCGAGCGTCTTGAGCCGCGCCAGATGCTCCGGGTCCGGCGCCTCGTCTCCGCCGAGCGACAACCCGACACCATGAAGGGACAGAGACTTTTCTCGGCGGATGGCCTCCAGCCATTTCAAGCGAGGGCCGCCATCGATCATATAGTTCTCGGGATGGACCTCGAACCACAGACCGGCCGCCGGAGACGCCAGAGCCTCGTCGTAATGGCGGGCTTTGAGGCCCAGTCCCACGGTGGGGACAGGCGTCGTGGCGATCGATCCATGGTTCATCGGTCCAGCCCCGATCAGCGCGAGACGGGCGTCAGCGAGCCGTTGCCGCGCGGGGTGCGGATGCTCATGCAGGTGCCGGCGGGCGTGTGCTTCCAGGCGTTACCCTGATAGTCGCGCACCGAGGTGCCGGCGCAGGTCGTGCCGGGGCCGGCGGCGCAGTCGTTCTTGCCGGCCAGAGCGATGCCGTAGCATTTCTCCATGGCGGCCGGCTTGGTCTCGGCGTTCCTGGTCGATTGGGCGTGGGCCATGCCGGCGCCGGCGGTCAGGGCGACAAGGGTTGCGGCGGCGATCTTTGTGCGGGTCATGCAAGAGGTCCTTCTCGAAAAGCACGGCCGTTCGTGGCCGCTGAATCCGCCTTTCGCCGACGGCCCGCCGCGCGTTACATTTTCGAGCCAACTATTTTTAGTGCATCATTTTGCGAGACGCCGTGTAACCGTCGCAGTCTCCTCAGCGTAGGTCGCAGTCGCACGTGCTTGACCGGGAATCACAACTCAAAGCCTCGATGCTCAAAGGCCTGGACGGTGACGCGCAGGCTTGGCGCGTGCTGCTGTCGGACCTGGCCGCGCACCTGCGGCCTTTTTTCAAACGCCGTCTTTTCAACGGAGAAAGCGACGCGGAGGACCTCGTGCAAGAGACCCTGATCGCCATTCACGCCAAACGCGCCACATGGGATCGCAACCAGTCGTTCACGGCCTGGGCCTTCACGATCGCCCGCCACAAGCTGATCGACCACCTGCGCCGTCAGGGCCGACGCCTCACCGAGTCGCTGGACGACGCAAGCGTGCTGCTGGCCGAGCACACGGTTGAGGACGGGGTCATGCGACGCGATTTGACCCGCGCCCTGTCGATCCTCCCGGCGCGACAGCGCGCCCTGATCCATGATGTGAAAGTCACCGGGCTGAGCGTGGCCGAGGCGGCCGAGCGTCACGGCTATTCCGTCGCCGCCGCCAAGGTCAGCATCCATCGCAGCTTCAAGGCTTTGACCGCGCGCTTTGCGGCTGGAGCAGCAGGGTCCAACGATGAAGACTGACGACCTGATCACCAGCCTGGCGCTGGACTTGCCGCCGACGTCCCGAAGCGAAGTCGACCGTCGTGTGCTGCTGTTCATGCTGCCGGCGGCGGGCGTCGCGCTTGCTGGTGTGGTTTGGTGGCTGGGATTGCGACCGGATCTGGTGTCGGCCGTCGCCGGGCCGACCTTCTGGGCCAAGGCGGCTTACACGGCCTCCCTGTGCGTCGCCGGCTTCTGGCTTCTGGATCGACTGGGGCGGCCGGGCGCTTCGCCGCGCCGTCCCGCAATCCTGCTAGCCGCCATTTTGGCCGTCGCTGCAGGATGGGCTGTCGTGGAGTTGCTGGGCGCTGCGCCTGACGCGCGGATGGACATGGTGATGGGGCGCTCCGCCAGGGTCTGTCCGACGAACATACTGTCGCTCGGCGCTCTGGCGGCGCCGTTCATCTTCTTCGCCGCGAGTCGATTCGCCCCTGTGAAGCCCGCTTCCGCCGGCGCCGCCGCCGGTCTTCTGACCGCAGGGCTGGCCGCGACCGTCTATGGCCTGCATTGCCCTGAGCAAACGGCCGCCTTTGTGGCGGTCTGGTACACCTTGGGCATGGGCCTCGTCGCGGTCCTGGGCGCTGCTCTGGGTCGTTTCACCTTCCGCTGGTGAGTGTGCATGCGACACTGCCGTTAAGCGGTCTTGAGCCGCTGAGTGGCCCTGACAAACTAGTGCTCGCGCCGCCTGCTTACCGATGAGAGCTGAGGCGCTTCAGTAGTAAGCTGAGTCGACAAGTCAAATCACCCGCCTGGGCGAGATGAGTTCGGCACCATCAGATGTGAAATGCAGGCTATCGCAGCGAGGCATCGTCAGCCGTTCATCCGTGAAACTGGAAACCCGTGATCTGGCCCAGGGCCTACAGCCCGCAGCGGCCACAAGAGATGGCCCAATGATTGATATGCCGCCGCCTGTATCAAGCACCAAGGTCCCCGTCTGACCGCCGATCTCCGCCGATACGGTCCGTAGGCCGAAGTAGTCTCCCAAGGCCAACACTTGAGGCTGGCTCAGCCCTTGCCGGCCTCGCTGGATATGAGAACTGCCGCTAATGTCGCGACCACGCCTTCTCCCCGTCTCCAATGCTGACGCTAGATGCTCGCTGGATCGGGCTTGAGTGACAAATCGGCATCTGGCAGCAGGTGTTGCGGCGGCCGCGGCGCCTGCAGGCGGCGCAAGAGACGAAAGACCGCCACCTCGTAGGATGACGGCCTCAACGCTTAGCCATCTAACAATGGCCGCAGCCTGTCAGGGGCACATGAAGTAGTAGTCGTAGTGGGTGTTGTCGAAGTTCGTCGTGTCGCCGAAATTCACATCCGGGCTATTGCAGAACACTTGGGTATTGCCGACGTTTTGGCCGTTCCGAAAATAGGTGATTATCAGCCATGGGCGCTCGGCGGCCTGAGCCTGGGTCGGAGCGAGTGTGGCCGCGCCAACGGCGGAAGAGCTCAGCATTGCAGCCGCTAGAGCGAGATGGACCAGCTTCTTCATGATGGTGTTCCTATCGAAAGATCCGCCGCAGTAACGCGGTCGGAGATCAAGGTTTGCATAGTCTCGATCCTTGCAGGCCGACGTATTTGGAAACTCAACCTTCCTCAGGCGGGCAGGCCATTACGCCGATCTGCCAGCGCTGGAGGCAATTGTAGAATTGAGGATCGTTCTCGTAGATGAATTCCTCCGTGCCACAGTAGACAGCACCATCAGCGTAGGGACAGTAGTTGCCGGGCGCGGCCTGTGCGCCGGTTGTGGCGATGGCGGCCGCGCAGAAGGCGGCGGCGGCGATGGTTGTGCGAATGGTCTTCGTGATCATGTCAGCTCTCCACCTTTCAGAAATATTCGGTGCCGTTGGCAGTGCACCAGCCGACGTGCTCCTGGCTGTAGAATGTGGTCTGCTGGCCGTAGGTGTACTGGCTGCTTCCCGCCCAGATCGGGCTGCCCCAGCCGCCGTAACAGACGCCTTGGTTGCGGCCGACCTCCTCGGTTTTCGAGGCGTCGCTGTAGTAAACGACATCGTGCAGGGCGACCCGATCGCCAGGGCCGGATATTTGCGCGGATGGCGCCGTCGTGGTCAGGGCGGCGATCGCCACTGAACCGGCGGCGATGAAGGACAGGCGTAGCGGGTTCTTCATCACATACTCCATTTCTCCAAAAGCGGGGGCTACCTCATACCGGCACCTAGGAGTTGTGATGTCAATGCGACGATTCCCCTGTGACGCTTACAATCATGGTTTATGACACGCCTGTGAGTTGATTCCGATCAGCCCTGCGGCGCTCCTAGAACAGCACGCGATAGGGCGTGCACATGGGAGTGAACACGATGAAAATCCGCGTCAAAGCCCTGCTGGTCGGCGCCGCGTTAATCGCTGCAGCCGGCGTGACTACGGCCTCAGCTCAGGCCGACCTGACGGCCTACAGCTACGTCTATTACGCCGACGCTGCAAAGACCGCATACCTTGGCGAAGTCTCCGATCGTGGATGTGGCGGCTGGGGCAGCAACGTCTATGTTCTGAGGGCCAACGTGCCGTCGCCCTACTATGATGCGACGCCGATCTATGTCTGCACTGGCAGCGGCCCCATGCTGCCAAACGACTTCTGAAAGCAGTTCGCCCTCGAAAGGCCGCCCCGGTTCCCCGGGGCGGCCGTCGGTATCTCAACCTGCGGGCGTTACACAGTCTTGATAGACTTGAGGATCGTCACACGTCCAATAGCCGCCAAAGTCCGTAGTGGTGAAGAAACAGCCGCTCCTGAGCAGACAGCCTTCATCAGTGGCGCTCGCCATAGTTGGCGCTACCAGAGAAGACCCGACAAGAGCCAGCGAGGCAACTACAGTCCTAAGCGTCTTAGTCATCGCATTTCTCCAAGGGAGCTGATCTCCCAATAGACAATGCGTCACGAGATTGTAGAGCTAGCAATCACCAATCGTCATTAATGGCTGCGACATTCCGTCGGTGGCTCCACAATGGGCCGTCGACATGCCAGCTTCTCGCGATGCGCAACCTGTATCGCCAGCGCTCCGGTCCCCAGGCCATCATGGACATGACGAACGCCATGCGCTCGACGGTCGGAAGACCTGTCGAATAACCAAATGTGCTGGACGATCTACCGGCGCGTGTGCCAATCCGAGCGCCAGAAAGATTTTGGGTTGAGGAACTATGCCGGTCATCACTGGAACGACGGGAAGCGACACACTGATCGGGACAGCCGAAGTCGATGAAATCTACGGCCTGGACGGCGATGATGTCATTGATGGCGGCTTTGGTGCAGACCGCCTTTACGGTGGAAGCGGGAACGACATCTTCCGCTTCACGTCGGTCTCGTTCACGTTCCCCACGCCGCCTACGGGTACGATTGATGGCGGCGATGGTGTCGACGAAATCGACGCGCGTTCGATCTCGCCAACCAGCGTTTTGATCCTCGCCGCTGACAATCGTCAGTTTCGCTCTGGAAACCAGTACTTCAACTTCACCAGCATCGAGACGATCAGGCTAGGCTTTGGGGCTGACTCGATCGACGTGCTTTCCGGCGGCTCCGGGATCTCGATCTACGCGGGCGGCGGTGACGACCGCGTCATGATGGAGGCGGACGCTTCTGTGTACGGCGAGGACGGTGACGACAGCTTTTTCCTGTCTGGATCATTCGGCGGAGCGGCGCGAACGGGCCGCGCGGATGGAGGTTCTGGCACCGATCTGCTGAGGACCAACATCGCATTCACAGTTGATCTGGCTGCGGGTACAGCGATAGCGGGGACCTCGACGTTTACGATCTCCAACTTCGAGAACGTCGCCGCCAGTGTGTCCTCTGGATATGATGCGACTGTCCGAGGAGATGACCGGGACAATGTCCTGACGGCCGAGAGCAGCTTCGGTCAAGCAGGGCGTGCTTTCTTAGAGGGGCGAGGCGGCAACGATACACTTATCGGCAATACCGCCGCCGATGTTCTCTCCGGTGGCGACGGCAACGACCGGCTCGACGGTGGCGATGGGGCTGACCTCCTGAACGGAGACGCTGGAAACGATATCCTGATCGGCGGCGCCGGAGCGGACGTGTTACGGGGTGGAGACGGTTTCGATCTGGCCCAATATCAAAACGGCGTCGCAGGCGGGTATCTGATCGTTGATCTTCTTGACGTTTCGCAGAACACTGGCGAGGCGGCCGGCGACACTTACGACTCTATCGAAGGCGTTATCGGGTCGGTCGGAGACGACATCATCCGCGGCGCCTTGGGCGCCGATTTCCTGAGCGGTAAGGAAGGCAACGACGTCTTCCTCGGCCGCGGCGGCGGCGACACATTCGACGGTGGCGCAGGCTTAGACACGGTCTGGTACGATCAGGCGGCGGTCGTCGACCTCCAGACGCCGTCGAGCAATTCAGGCGCGGCGGCGGGTGACGGTTTCACCTCAATCGAACGTATCGTCGCGTCAGATGGTGACGACATCATTCGCGGCACATCCGGAAGGGACTACTTTGTAGGCCGTGGCGGCAACGATGTGTTTCTCGGACGCGGAGGGGGAGACGTCATCGACGGTGGCGCCGGCATCGACACCGTTTGGTATGAGAGCAGCGCCATCGTGGATCTGCTGAACTCATCGACCAATGGCGGAGCGGCAACCGGCGAAATCTATGCGAGCATCGAGCGCGTCGTTGGCTCCAACAGGGATGACGTCATGCGTGGAACAACCGGAACTGACTATTTTGTCGGTCGTGGTGGCGACGACGTGTTCCAGGGGCGCGGCGGTGGCGACTTCATCGAGGGCGGTGATGGCCTCGACACCATCTGGTTTGACGACGCGGCCATCGTCGATCTTGCCGGACTGACGGCCAATGGCGGCGCCGCGAGCGGAGACACCTACAGTTCTATCGAACGCGTCGTTGGATCCAATGGGTCGGATGTCGTGCGCGGAACGGCTGGCACAGACTATTTCCTGGGCCGCGATGGCGACGACGTCTTCCTGGGGCGTGGCGGCGGCGACATCATCGATGGCGGTGCTGGCATTGATACAGTCTGGTACGACGAAGGCGTCGCCGGCGGCACGCTCCTGATCGATCTGCTGTCCTTTGGCCGAAACACAGGGACAGCGGCCGGTGATCAATACACGTCGATCGAACGTGTCGTTTCGTCCAACTCCAACGATTACATCCTCGGAACCAACAATCGCGATTACGTTCTGACGCGTGATGGCGATGATGTCGTCGAGGGTCGTGGCGGCGATGACGTCATCGACACGGGTTCAGGCAATGATCGGATCGCCGGCGGGCAGGGCGTCGACATTCTGACCGGCGGGCTAGGACGCGACTCCTTTGTCTATTTCGCGGCGCCGGAGGGCGGTGATTTCATCACCGATTTTGAGTCCGGAAACGATCAGTTTGAGCTGCACGGGCTTAACCTGACCGGCGACGCCTGGTTTGTCGCCGGTACGACAGCGACGGCTGCCCAGGCGCAAGTGATCTGGGATTCCAGCACGAACCGCTTGCTTTACGACGCCGACGGCACGGGCGCCGGTCAGGCGGTCGTCTTGGCCACTTTGCAGAGCGGCGCGAAGGTGGTCGCGGGGGATATTTCGCGCGTTCAGACCAGCGGGGCGGCTGACTTCGAAGACACCTACAGCATGAAGAGCTGGGATGGTCCTCAGACTTTGCCGACTGACCTGATCAGGCACGCGTCTGACGATGGTTTCGTACTTCCAGACCATGATATCACAATGCTGCCAACGCCATTTGAAGCCGCCACCCCAACCGAAGGCGTGCGCCTTCTACTGGACACATGGACGCCTTCCAACAGCGCGCGTCTGACCGGACTTGTGGACGCAAGTGATCTCGCGTTTTCGGTCTTCGAAGACACGTCCCACCTGAGGCATGACTACTGGTCGCTGTGACGAGCCTGTACTTGTATGGTTTTTGGTTTCGGCCCGCCCTTTTGAAAGGGCGGGCTTCTCCAAGCTTTCCAAATATTATGGTGACACCGCCGGCCGGATGACCTCATTGTCACCCCATGAGTTTCTTTGTCACTTTTCTGATTAGCGCTGACAGCTTGTTGAAGCTGCTTACGCACCGTGAGCGCATTCTTTAGCCCAGTCGCGTCGGAGTATTGGGCTGGCCTCGACACCTATCCATCGACCCTGTTTGATGCGATCCGCTGGACCTTGCCGGCGCCTGCACCACAGAGCGTGGGGCGATGTCGCGCGCGGATCCCACGGCCTCACGGCTCAGACGCTCACGAACGAGCCGGTGACAGCCACGCCAGTCTGCGGCGTCAGCGGAACGATCTTGTAACGCAACGAGGTCGCCCGACCCGAGAGCCGAAGCTGCCCGGTGAACATTTGAGGGCGGGCCGTGAGATTGACCCTGATCACCGAGGAGGCAATCTCGCGGCCGTCGGCATCGAGTTCAGCAAGCGCGATGGCCGCCTGACCGGTCCCGCCCGGCGCCCAAAGTAGTGAACCGAACGACAAACGCGTGTCACCTGCGCGCGCAGTAAAATCTTGGCTCAGGGCGGCCAATCCCGATTCCGATGGAGCGGAGATGACAGCCGTGCAGTTGCCGTTGCCCGACCAGGGGGGCACGTCCAGCCAAGTCAGGCGCAGGTCCCGCGACATGGTCCAGGGCGAGGCGCTGCATTCGCCATCCGGCAGCGACGGCAGGTAGCCATTCCGAAGCCGGTTGGCCCCTGTGTAGAGCGGATCGACAGGCCACGTCGGCGCCCGAGCATCGACTGGCGACCGACCGTCAGGATCCCACGGCGTCGCCAGCGGCATGATCACCGACCAGTCGTGGCAATCCGCCATGTAGAATGGCTTGCCGTGCAGTGTGAGATCATGAGGACCTGTGGGGCATTGAAGCCGAACGACTTCGGATGTCTCGCCTGTGCCCTGACGCCAGGCTTCCCATCGCGTGACACCGTATTCGCGGGTGAAATAGTTGAACTCCGCCGATGCATGACCGGGCGCGAAGTGGGCGACCCGCAGCGTGTCGAGTACCTTGCCGCTCTCATATCGATGCTGCGGATCATGGGACCACTCAACCGTCGAAGCGACGGCGTTTATCTGTCCGCGGCACGTCGCGGCATTTTGGGTTGGCGAGGGCTTTGCGCCCGGCGTGAATGCTTGCTGCCCGCTTGGAAAAAGTAGCCAGCCGGCGGCGCGGCAGTCGCCGGTCCACCAAGGTTGCCATCCGCCGCCCTGGTCGAAGGTGCCGCGAAAATACACGTTCTCTCGATCAGCCCCGAGGATGTTGTAGCCGCCGTTCTCAGGGTTGAAGTGCACCATGTTCGGAAACAGCGGATTGGTCGACAGGTCAGAGACATAGAAATAGGTCTGCACCCCCCGCGAAATCCCATTCACGTCAGCGATTGGATAGGAGTCGCTGATCTGCCCTTCGGTGAAATCGACCTTATGATAGGGAAGCGGCTCGCCAACCTGCAGCTTCCTTCGCGATCCGGGGCAGGCCACGGGATCTGCCGGCAACGGACGACCATTGGCGTCCACGCATACCATCTGCACAAGATAATCGGCGGCATCGACTGGCGGCGGGGGACTGGCCTCTCCCGGCGCGCAGCTTGCGGCGAGGCATGCAGCAGCGAGCGCCAGAACTCTCATCATCGTTTCCGCCTGTGTTCGTTTTCTCGATCTTTGAGACTCTATCGTGGCCGCATTGCGAACAGCGAAGGTGTCCGGTTTGACGGTTGAGGCTTCGACCACTCATCGACAAGCTGCCGCCAGCCTGCAGGCCAGTGTCCTCCCTCAGCGCCGAGCCTACGGTAAGAATCGACCCTTAGCGAACCTCGGCTTGCTCCGCTTGTGGCAAACCTGCGGGTCTGGGAATGATGGCTCGATGACCAAAGAGCACTATCCTGACGCGATCCCTGCCGCTGAAATCGTCGATGAGATCGGAAAGCGAAGGGTCGCCGATCCGGCGTTTCGCTATGGCTACGAGTGTTTGTTCATCGCAGAGACATCGACAAGACCTTCCATGGAGTTCTCGCTTCTTCCGGCAGGCCTCAACTCCCCGGATTGGAGATCATACGTCGTCCAACAGGTTGAACGCGCAATGAAAGACGCTCGCGTCGGCGAAACCGTCTACTTTGATGCCGACTGAGTTCGTCCGCTATTCAACCGCCCGACCATCCGCTCCCGATCCATTGCGGACATTGTTAGCTGCGGCGAGACTTGGAAATTCTTTGGGCGACGGCGACGGTTATCGCCTTGTGGAACTGGAAAAGTAGCCAGCAAACAAGCGCCGAGAACGGGACGTAGAGCCAACCCTGCAGCTGCAAAGGCGGGTCTACCGTCAAGGAGATAGTTAACCAAACCACCCAATAAACCCGGAAGAACCAAACCAGCACTTTGACTGCAAACTTGGTCTTTGTTCCAAGTTCAGGCTCTGGCGCCCTTTGTCGTTTTCTAGGAGGCGGGATCGGCGCCGTCTTTCGCTCTAACCCTTCTATCGCTTTCGTAAGATCGCGTAGCCTGGCTTCGCTGGATGGTGACTCATCACTCATGACCTATGCTAGCTGGGACAATGCCAGCGTTCTACCCTTACCGATCATCACTGCGCTCGCTTTGCGGTCGTTAGGCCAGCGTCCGCTTGTCTCGGTGAAGCGCACGACCTAGATCGACCCATTGCGGATGCTGCCGGTCAATGCTCAGTTCAATGCATGTCCTCGCGCTGGATCTATTGGCCCTCCTTACTACTCGCGTCGGTCGGCGGTGCGGTTGTGGTCATCAGCGCCGTATACGAACCGGCACGGGCAACGCTTGCCAGTCCCCTTGCGCTCTTGGCGGCTGGGGTCGCCATTCTTCTCTTTCTGCGGATGCTTTTTGATCCGAGGTGCCACAGGGGTATTAAGGCTGCGAACCAAGAGATGATGGGCGGCTACGGGTTTCAGTTTCGCCTCACCTCTGTTTTGGACCCTCAATGGGGTATCTTTGGGCGCCGTACGGGATCGCCGCTTTTACTAACAATCCGGATGGTTCTTCTCATCGAGGTCGTTGTGGTGACGCTGCTGGTGCGCGGGGTGCCCATCCTCCAACTTCTGGCGTGCGCATCCTTCGGAGTGGTGATGATGCTCTCGCTGCTGCACGTCGCAGGCACCAGCCACTCCATTGGTCGGTGAACGTCCGCTTCCCACCCAAAGCCGACGTTCGCCGCGTCCGGACCGTGCGTCAGAAATTTAGTGCAATCTGTGCGCTTCATCCGATCCCATAGTGATCCGCCAGAGCCTGCAGCGCCTGTTTCAGCACGGTCTTGCCCTGGCGACGGCGCAAGCCCAGGCCCGTTTCGGCCAGTTGCAGGCTGTCGCCGTGGATGCAGATGCGGGTCAGGATGGGGCGAAGGCGCGGGCCGACGGCGGTCAGGGCCTGTTCGACGCGGCGGGCGGCGGACAGGGCGCGGTCGGTCGGCTCCATCCGCGCGGCGGTTCCTGAGCCGGAGGTCGGCAGGGCGTCCCAGCGCATGGTGAGCGACGCGCCCTTCGTAGCCTGTTCCACCTCGCGCCGCAGCCGTTCGCCGGCGGCGGCTTCGGGGGGGGTCAGCCAGGGGCGGCCGGACGCATCCTTGCGCCGCGCCAGCCAGGCGATGGGGCTTTCGCCCAGATTGGCGCGCGCGCGGACCATGCGGCCGTCCGGCTGCATCAGGTCGCGCTGGCCCGCCACGAAGCCGGGACGGCCGGGAGCAGGGGACGGCGTCGGGTCCGGCTGGGCGCGTCCCGACCAGCCGCCGCCTGGCCGCACGCGCAGGCCGGGCTGGTCGATCAGGGCGCGAAACTCGGTCTCGGTCAGGGTCAGGGTCAGGCTGATGCGGCTGCGGCGATCCGGCGACAGACGCAAGGCATAGGCGCCGCCCTCGGCCGACAGCCAGGCGCCGGGCTTGGCCATCAGATCGCGCGCGCGTTCCAGAAGCCGGCTCATTGCGGCAACTCCAGGCGGGGCGACTGATACAGGCCATGGATGCAGCCCTCGAGGTCGTTCATCAGATCGTCGATGGTGCGCTGTTCGCGCTCGTCCTCGACCCAGCGACAGGCGGCGCCGACGCTGGCGCGGTTGACGCCGAAGACGTGGCCGACCCGCTCCATCGTCCAGCCATAGGCGACGTGCGACAGATACATGGCCAGCCAGCGCGGGCGGGCCGCGCGGGGGTTCATCCGACCCCGACCGGTCATCTGCGACGGATGGGCGCCGGTGCGCGCCGCGATCAGATGAATGGCCAGCCCGGCCTTGACCTGATCCTCCTCGGTGACCGGCACCTTGTATTCCTCCAGCACGAAACGTCTCCCTCTCACGAACTCTCGACGCCGGCATCATAGGTGGCCGCGATGTCGCGATAGGAATATCATCCTACTATGCGCCAAAATCGGTCGTGGCGGCTTAACCGCCTTGCGGTTGCGGGCAGCACGTCGTGCGTGAGGGAGGTGAGAGGACGGTCGGTCTGTCGGCCGAAACACGGGGCGCGGGTCCAACATGGTTAATAAATTTCGAATCGTTGACTCCAGCCTCTCGACGCCGATTCGCAAATCAGCCTAGATTCGCCTCAATTGGATGGCGTTAACCCTTCTTAAGGTTTTCACGTCTTAACTTGCGAACAAGGTTACCCGGCCGTGTGTCAGGGTGGTTACCGCAAAGCTTTTGCCTGGAGGGGCACGTATGCGCGTCCTGTTGATTGAAGACGATCACGCAACCGCCCAAAGCATCGAACTGATGCTGAAGTCGGAAGGCTTCAACGTCTATACGACGGACCTGGGCGAGGAAGGCATCGATCTGGGCAAGATCTATGACTACGACCTCATTCTTCTTGACCTGAACCTGCCGGACATGAGCGGCCTGGAAGTGCTGCGCCAGCTGCGCGTCGGCAAGGTCAACACCCCGGTCATGATCCTGTCGGGCAGCCACGAGATCGAAACCAAGGTCAAGACCTTCGGCGGCGGCGCCGACGACTATATGACCAAGCCCTTCCACAAGGACGAACTGATCGCGCGCACCCACGCCGTGGTCCGCCGCTCCAAGGGTCACGCCCAGGCGATCATCCACACCGGCGAGATCGCCGTGAACCTGGACGCCAAGACGGTCGAGGTGAACGGTCACCGCGTCCACCTGACGGGCAAGGAATACCAGATGCTGGAGCTGCTCTCGCTCCGCAAGGGCACGACCCTGACCAAGGAAATGTTCCTGAACCACCTGTACGGCGGCATGGACGAGCCCGAGCTGAAGATCATCGACGTGTTCATCTGCAAGCTGCGCAAGAAGCTGGCCACCGCCGCCGACGGCAAACACTATATCGAAACCGTCTGGGGACGCGGCTATGTCCTGCGCGACCCGGCCGAGGGTGTCGTCACCGTCGCCGCCTGATCGACCTTCGATCCGCGATTTCGAAACGCCCGCCGGTGACGGCGGGCGTTCTGCGTTGAGACCCTACTGACGCTTGGCCGGCATGTCGCGGCCGCCCTGGTGCAGGACCAGCCCATCGACGGCGCCGTCGGCGTTGCGGGTGAAGGTGATCTGGGCGTCGACGGCGGTCAGGTAGAAGGCGTCCTGGGCCTCCGCCGTCAGTTCGAAGGCGGGCTGGCCGGTGGCCTGGGCCATCAGCTTGCCGTCCACGATCGAGATCGTCAGGGCGAAGGTCGGGGCCAGGTTATAGACGCCCTCGTAAGCCTTCAGCACCTCGGGCGAGATGGCGACGGCGCGGCGTTCGCTTGGCAGGGTGACGGTCCCGCCGCGCGCCAGCGTGACGAGCGCCGCGCCCAGCTTGTCGGGCGCCTCGCCGTTCAGATTGCCCAGGACGATGACGGCGGTCCGATCGCCCGGATCATAGGCCATATAGGTGTTGAAGCCCTCGATGGCGCCGTTGTGCCAGACCAGACGCTTGCCGTCGGCCTCTGACACCATCAGCCCCATGGCGTAGCCGTTGCGGACCGGCGTGGTCAGGGCGGTCATCGACTGGGCGTTCAGCAGCCGCCCGCCGAACAGGCCCTGTTCCCACTTCAGCAGGTCGTGGGTGGTCGAATACAGGGCGCCGGCCCCGGTCGGGATGGTCATGTCCACATAGCCGGCGTTGACGGCGCCGTCGGCGCCCAGCGCATAGCCCGAGGCCCGGCGGGACAGGATCACGTCGTGGCGGTCATAGCCGCTGTCGCTCATGCCCAGCGGCTGGAACAGATTGGCGGTGACGAAGTCGGCGTAGGTCTGGCCGCTGGCCGCCTCGATGATGGCGCTGAGCAGCACATACCCCGAGTTGGAATAGGCGAACCGGGAGCCCGGCGAGAAATCCAGCGGCCGGTCGCGGAAGCGGGCGATCAGCTGCGGCAGCGTCGCGGGCCGGGTCTTCTGGGCCTCGAAGTCGGAAAAGGCGGTGAAGTTGGGCACGCCCGCCGTGTGGCTGAGCAGATGGCGCGGGGTGATGGCGTCCCAGGCGGCCGGGGCGTCTGGCAGCCAGGTCTTGATCGGCGCGTCCAGATCCAGCTTGCCCTGCTGGTTCAGCAGCATGACCGCGACGGCGGTGAACTGTTTCGACAGCGAGCCCAGGCGGAACTTCACATCACCGTCGTTGGGGATGTTCCACTCGCGATTGGCCAGGCCGTAGCCCTGATCCAGAAGGATGCGGCCGTCGCGGGCGACCAGGACGGCGCCGGAAAAGGCGTCGGCGTCGCTGGAGGCGCGGATCACCTGGTCCATGCGCGCCGCATCCTGGGCGGCGGCCGGGCGGCTGGCCAGCGGACTGAGCGTGAGGGCCAGTGCGCTGGTGGCCAGCAGCAGGACGGCCGGACGGCGGCGAGCGAGAAACGAATGAGGCAAGGGGCGGTCTCCTGAACGCGTCACGCTAACGCTTTCAGAGAGAGGCGGCGAGCGCGGCGTTCGGATGCAGGCGCCGCGTCCTTTTCGTCAGGGCTGCGGAAAGGTCAGGGTCGCCTCCAGCCCGCCGCCGTCGGCGTTGGCGAGCGTCAAATGGGCGACGGCGCGTTCGGCCATGCGGCGCGCGATGGTCAGCCCCAGGCCGGAGCCGCCGCTGTCGCGCGAGCGGGACGGGTCGAGGCGGTAGAAGGGCTCGAACAGTTTCTCCAACTGGTCGGGCGCCACGCCGGGACCGTGGTCGCGCACGATCAGGCGTACCGTATGGTCGTCGCGCACGGCGCAGACGGCCGCATCGCCGCCGTGGCGGACGGCGTTGTCGACCAGATTGGTCAGGCAGCGGCGCAGGGCCTGGGGCCGGGTCGGCACGACGGCGTTGCAGCCTTGGGTGAAGACAACCGGCTGGCCCGCCTCGGCCGCGTCCTCGCAGATGGCGGATAGAAGCGCGTCCAGATCGACGGGGGTCACGGCCTCGACCGTGGTTTCAATCCGGGCCAGGTCCAGCCCTTCGCGGACCAGATGCTGCATCCCCGCCAGGTCGTTGATGAACTGGGCGCGCGGCGTCTCGTCCTCGATCTTTTCGACGCGAAGGCGCATCCGGGTCAGGGGCGTCTGCAGGTCGTGGGCGACGGCGGCCAGGACGCGGGTGCGGTCCTCGATCAGGGCCTTCAGCCGGGTCTGCATGGCGTTCAGGGCGGCGGCGGCTTCGCGGACCTCGCGCGCGCCCTCCTCGACCAGGGGCGGGCGATCCAGATCGTGGCTGAGGGCGACCGCGCCCTGGGACAGACGGTTCAGCGGCCCGGCGGCCAGACGCGACGCCATCCAGCCGGTCAGCAGCACGGCGGCGAGCCCGGCAAACAGCAGGGCGGCGGCCTCGCGGCTGAGCGTCCAGGGGCGCGGGGCGGGCGGCAGGCTGATCGCCACCGGGACAGGTGCGCCATTGACCGGCCGCAGGACCAAGATGCGGCATCTCACACGATCGGTCGCCGCGCCGCACGCCCCGGCCGAGGCCTCGAACGCCTTGACCGAGACGCCGTCCACACCGCGCCGCTTCAAGGCCTCCGCGACCGCATGGGTCAGGGACGGGTCGGGCGCGCCCAGCCTCTGGCCCGCAGCGTCCGGCAGGCCGTCGGTCAGGCCAGCGGCGGGATCGTCGCTAGAGCCGGCCAGGTCCACGATCCTTTCGGCGGTGGTGAAGTCATGGGCCTGGGACAGGCGATGGCGATGGTTCAGGCCCAGGGCGGCGAAGGTCACGCCCGCCGCCAGCAGGGCGCCGACCAGCAGCAGCAGGAACAGCCGCGTGGTCTCGGCCTCGGCCCGGCCGTGGCGCGGGATCAGGCGCGCCATGTGACGGGTCCGACCAACATATAGCCCAGGCTGCGCACCGTGCGGATCAGGGCCGGGGCCTTGGCGTCGTCGCCCAGCTTCTGGCGCAGGCGGCTGACCCTCAGGTCGATGGCGCGGTCGTCGGCGTCGGCGACGGTGGACAGGGCGCGGATTCGCTCGCGCGACAGGGGCTTGCCGCCGTTCCTGACCAGGGCGTGCAGCAGGTCGAAGTCGGCGCCCGACAGCGGGGCCAGCCGCCCGTCCGGCGCGGTCAGCGCCCGCGCGGCGATGTCCAGCGACCAGCCGGAGAAGTCGGCGTGTCGACCCTCGTTCGTCGTCGCCTCGCCGCCCGTGCGGCGCAGGACGGTGCGGATGCGGGCCACCAGCTCGCGCGGCTCGAACGGCTTGGCCATATAGTCGTCGGCGCCCATCTCCAGCCCCACGATCCGGTCGATGGGATCGCCCCGCGCCGTCAGGATGATGACGGGAATCTTGGACGCCGCCCGGATGCCGCGACACAGCGACAGGCCGTCCTCGTCCGGCAGGTTCAGGTCCAGCACCACCAGATCGACCGGCCCGGCCTCCAGCGCCGCCTTCATGGCGCGGCCGTCGGCGGCCTTCACCGTGCGAAATCCGTGCTGCTCCAGATGGTCGGACAAAAGGTTTCGGATCTCGCGGTCGTCGTCGACGACCAGAAGAACGGGGGCGGCGGAGGTCTGGGACATTGGCGTTCGGTGAGCGGGAAGAAGCGCGATCTGTCGTCCTGTCTCATGGCCAAAGCGCGGCGGATACAGTCGGACACAATTCTCTTCGCCGAGGATACGCGGCGACACCGACCGGCCCCGAACCGGCCGGACGCGGGTCCGAAACGGTGACTGTCCGACACGAGGCCGGACGCCAAACACACAGAAAGACCCACCATGAAGTCCTTCCGTTCCACCGCCGCTTTCGGCGCCGCCGCACTGGTGATCCTGACCAGCGGCGCAGCCTTCGCCGGCACCCCTTCGGCCCCGTCGTCGGGCGCTCATGCCCGCCCCGCCGCCTCCGCCCGTGCGCATCATCGGGTCAGCCACGCCCGCACCCACCGCGCCGTGACGCCCGCCAAAAAGAAGTAAGGCGCGACGCCTTGCTGGTCCTGCCGGCGTCCCCGGCCGGCAGGACCCCCCGACACGCCTGAGACTTCGACCTTCAAACGAGAGATATCGACATGAAATCCTTCCGCACCGCCGCCGCCGTTTCCGCCGTCGCCTTCGTCGCCCTGACCAGCGGCGCCGCCTTCGCCGGCACGACCCCGGCGCCCTCGACCGCCATGACCGCCCGTCCGGCCGCGACCGCTTCGGCGACGACCCCTGCGCCGTCGGCCCGCGCCCCGCGTGCGCATCGCCGGGGTCATCAAGCCCAGGCCCAGACGTCGGTCCAGGCGCCGGCGACCGTGACCGCCAAGAAGAAGTAAACCGGCCGCCCCTTCCTGTTCGCACAGGAACGCCCGGCTGTCGCAAGACGGCCGGGCGTTTCCGTATTCAGAGGCCTGTCGTCAGGCCGGGGTCTTGAAGCCTGCCGCGATGGCGGCTGCCATCGGATTGGGACGGCCGAAGCTGTCGAAGGGCAGGGGCCTGTCCCGGCCATCGTCCTTGTCGCCCTGGCGATACCAGCTGTCGGTGTCGCGCAGGCCCCAGACGGTGAAGGCGAACTGCTGGGCCCTGGGCAAGGCGGCGAAGGCCGAGGCCAATTCGGTGACGCGCGCGCCCTGTGCGGCGATGCGGTCGGCCTGGCTGCGCATGTCCAGCCGGTTTTCGGTGCGCAGGGTGCAGTCCAGTTCCGACACATGGATCGGCAGGCCGAACTGGCTGATCTCGCGCATATAGGCGGCGATGACACCCTCGGGGATGTCGATCCACAGGTGGGATTGCAGGCCCAGGCCCTGCAGCGGACAGTCGGCCTTCAGCAGCCGCTCGACCAGTTTCAGGAACTGCGCGCCCTTGGCCGGCACGCTTTCCTGATTGTATTCGTTGAGAAACAGGACGGCGTCAGGATCCGCGATCCGGGCCTTTTCGAAGGCGCGCAGGATATAGCCGTCCTGGCCGTATCGCGCCGACCAGTGGCAGTCGCGCATCCCCGAGCCGTCGTCCAGGATCGGCTCATTGACCACGTCCCAGCTGCGGACCTTGCCGCGATAGCGGCCGGCGACCGTGGCGATATAGCCGTCGAAGGCGCGGTCGAAGGCGGCGCCCGACAGGCCGGCGAAGGCCTCCTTGCCTTGCGCATACCAGATCAGGGTGTGGCCGTGCATCGCCATGCCCTCGGCCCGGGCGAAGGCGGCGATGCGGTCCGACCGGTCGAAGTTGGGCCGGTCCAGGCCGTTCGCCAGAATGTACTCCATCTTCATCTCCCACTCGGGCGTGAGTTGGGAAACGTTGGCGCGGGCCAGCGCGACCCAGTCGGGGTCGTCGATCTGGCTGGCCTTGATCGCCGTGCCGAATGGAGCCTGGGCGATGGACTTCAGCGGCGGGACGTTGGGCGGCGACGGCTCCGCCGAGGCGAAGCGGTCGCAGGCGGCGAGCGCGAGCGGGGCGGCGAGGATAGCGCGGCGGGTGGGCGTCATGCGTCTCCCTCCAGCGAAGGCAGACGTAGAAGGCTGCGGGTCGTCAGACCGCACGCTTCCGCAGGCCCAGCTCGTCGAAGGCGGCGGTTTCGCGCTTGGCGAGGGCGATCAGCTGGTTCAGGCGCGTGGTCTCGGCGACGTGCTCGAACTTCTTCAGCTCTTCGAAGGCGCCAGTCAGGGCGTCGCGGGCGCCGGCTTCCTCGGCGTCCAGCACCGACAGGTCGCCTTCGGCGGCGGCCTTCCTCGATTTCCAGCCGTTCAGATAGGCGCCCAGCATCATGCCAGCCTCAGCATCCATGCGGGCGCGGTTGCGTTCGTTCTCGGCCTCGGCGTCGAGCACGGCGATGCGGAGTTCGGCGCCGGCGCGGCGTTCGGCGATCTCGGCCAGGCGCTTCTGTAGCGTCTCGACCTCATAGTTGGAGATGCGGATCAGGGATTGGGCCCAAGCGGTCATCTAAATCATCACTCCCTGATCATGCCTTGGTTCAGGATTGCTTCCAGCCGGGTAAAGGAATCGGAAAGACGCGTCGCATCGTCCTTGTCCTGTCCCAGAAAATCTTCGAGCGCCGGATTCAGGGCGATGGCCCGGTCCACGATGGGATCGGCGCCGGTGCGGTAGGCACCGATCTTGATCAGCTCTTCCATATTGGCATAGGCGCTCAGGCACTGGCGGGCGCGCTTGTTCAGTTCGCGCTCGGGCGGGGTCTGGCAGGCGGGCATGGTGCGGCTGACGGATTTCAGCACGTCGATGGCGGGGAAACGCCCGCGCTCGGCGATCTTGCGATCCATGACGATGTGGCCGTCCAGAATGCCTCGCACGGCGTCGGCGATCGGCTCGTCATGGTCGCCGCCGTCCACCAGGACGGTGAACAGGGCGGTGATCGGCGCCGCCGTCGTGCCGTCGGGCCGGATCGGGCCGGGACCAGCGCGCTCCAGCAGCTTGGGCAGTTCGGTGAAGACGGTGGGGGTGTAGCCCTTGGTGGTCGGGGGCTCGCCGGCCGCCAGCCCGATCTCGCGCTGGGCCATCGCAAAGCGCGTGACGCTGTCCATCAGGCACAGCACCTCCAGATCCTGGTCGCGCAGATATTCGGCGATGGCCATGGTCATATAGGCCGATTGGCGGCGCTTCAGGGCCGGTTCGTCCGAGGTGGCGACCACGACGACGGCGCGTTTCAGCCCCTCTTCGCCCAGGGTCTCTTCCACGAACTCGCGCACCTCGCGGCCCCGTTCGCCGATCAGGCCGACGACGACGGCGTCGCACGTCGCCTCCTTGGCCAGCATTGACAGCAGCACCGACTTGCCCACGCCCGACCCGGCGAAGATGCCCAGGCGCTGGCCCCGGCAGGTGGTGGTGAAGACGTCCATGGCCCGCACGCCCAGGTCCAGCCGCTCGCCGACCCGGCCGCGCGAATGGGCGGGCGGGGGCGGGGCGCGCAAGGGATAGGGGGCGGGGCCTTGCGGTAGCGGCCCCTTGCCGTCGATCGGCTGGCCGAAGGCGTCGATGATGCGGCCCAGCCAGGCGGTCGTCGGGCGCACGCTGGCGGCCTGGTCGATGATGCGGATGTCGGCGCCTGGGGCCACGCCCTCCACCGGACCGAAGGGCATCAGCAGGGCCTTGGAATCGCGAAAACCGACCACCTCTGCGGGCAGGGGATCGTGGCCGCGCCGTCCGATCTCGGCCCGGGCGCCGACGGCGAGACGCGACAGGCCGCCGCGCGACTCGATCAGCAGGCCCGACACGCCCGCGACCTTGCCGGTCACGACCAGCGGATCGATCGCTTCGACGGCGGCGACGAGATTGCGCAAAAATCAGACCCCAGGAACAGGCGTTAACAGATGCGCCATCGTGGTTAACGAGCGATGAAGCGCTGCCGAAAGGCGGGGGATAGGCCAGCGATTATTGCGTCTCGATTGCAACTCCAACGTGAAACGGTTTTTCAACTAATTAGCCTGTTAATCTTGCAACCGAGGCGGGCGGGGGCCGGCCGATAGCGAAGAGGTTGGGGCCTATGTTCGCGTGTAAACCGAAGTCATCGGACATGCAGGATCGGCTGATCGATCTGGAGGGCAAGATGGCCGCCATCGGCCGGTCGCAGGCGGTGATCGAGTTCAAGCTGGACGGCACCATCATCGACGCCAACCAGAATCTTCTGACCACGATGGGCTATAGTCTGGACGAGATCCGGGGCGCCCACCACAGGACCTTCATGGACCCGGCCGAGGCGGCTTCGCCCGACTACGCCGCCTTCTGGCGCGAGCTGAACGCGGGACAGTTCCTGGCGCGCAAGTTCCGCCGCCTGGCCAAAGGCGGCCGCGAGGTCTGGCTGCAGGCCTCCTACAATCCGGTGTTCGGCCCCGACGGGCGGCCGGCCAAGGTCATCAAACTGGCCATCGACATCACCGCCGACGAGCAGGAGGCCGCGCGCCGCGAGGCCGAACGGGTCGAGGCGGAAAGCGCCCAGACCCTGCTGGTCGACGCCCTGGCGGGGGTGCTGAACAAGCTGTCGGCCGGCGACCTGACGGCGCGGATCGATGCGCCGGTGAAGGGCGACCATGTGCGGGTGCGCGACGATTATAATGCTGCGGTCGAAAGCCTGCGCCAGACGATGGGCCAGGCGCTGCGGGCCGTGTCGGGTCTGAGGGGCGGGGTGGGCGAAATCTCCAGCGCGTCCGACGACCTGTCGCGCCGCACCGAACAGCAGGCCGCCAGTCTGGAAGAAACGGCCGCGGCGCTGGACCAGATCACCGCCACGGTGAAGCGCAGCGCGGACGGCGCCAAACAGGCCTCGGCTGCGGCCCTGGGCGCGCGCGCCGAGGCGGACCGGTCGGGCGAGGTGGTGCGCCAGGCGATCGCGGCGATGGACGGCATCAAGCGCAGCTCGACCCAGATCAGCGACATCATCGGCGTCATCGATGAGATCGCGTTCCAGACCAATCTGTTGGCCCTGAACGCCGGGGTCGAGGCGGCGCGGGCGGGGGAAGCTGGACGCGGCTTTGCCGTCGTCGCCTCGGAAGTGCGGGCGCTGGCGCAGCGTTCGGCGGAAGCCGCGAAGGAGATCAAGACCCTGATCACCACCTCCGGCCAGGAGGTGGCGCAAGGGGTCAAGTTGGTCGACGAGACCGGCGCGGCTCTGTCGGCGATCGCGGTCAAGGTGGCGGAGATGGACGCCCTGGTCAGCGAGATCGCCGCCTCGGCTCAGGAACAGGCGACGGGGCTGAGCCAGGTCAACACGGCCGTCAACCAGATGGACCAGGTCACCCAGCAGAATGCGGCCATGGTCGAACAAACGACAGCCGCCGCCATGAGCCTGAAGTCCGAAACCGAACAACTGGCCCTGCTGGTCGAACGGTTCGAGACGGGCGAGGCGCCGGCTCAGACCCGCGTCCACGACCTGTCGCAGGCCGCCGCCCCCGTCCCCCTGGCCCGCGAACGCGCCCGCATCCGGGCCTTCGCTAGCGGCGGCGCGGCCGCGGCGGCGGCGTCGAGCGCGGGCTGGGAAGAGTTCTAGGGCGCGCTCGGCTCCAGCTCGATCTTCGCCTCCCGCGTCGTCGCGATGGCGCCGACCGAGGCGGCGACGATGGCGGCGATGGCGAGCCACTGCTGGCCGGTCAGATGCTCGTGCAGGATCAGAAGCCCGGCCAGGGCGCCGACCGCCGGCTCGGCGCTGAGCACCACGCCGAAGGTGCGTTTGGGGATGCTGCGCAAGGCCACCATCTCCAGCGAATAGGGCAGGGCGCTGGAGAAGATCGCCACCGCCACGCCCGCCAGGATGATGGCGGGGTTCAGCAGGGCGGCGCCCGCATGGGCCACGCCGAACGGCACGACGACCATGGCGGCGACGCTCATGCCCAACGCCACTGACTGACCGGCGTGCAGGTGCGACAGCCGCTTGCCGAAGACGATATACAGCGCCCAGCACAGGCCGGCGAAGGCGGCCAGCGCCATGCCGACGGGGTCCAGCGCGCCGGCGCCGGCCTTGATCGGCAGCAGCAGGCCCAAGCCCACGACGGCCAGACCGATGCAGGCGAAATGGATGGGCTTTCGGGAATGGATCAGGGCCAGGGTCAGGGGCCCCATGAACTCGATGGCGATGGCCAGGCCCAGCGGAATGGTGCGCAGGGCCATGTAGAAGCTGAGGTTCATCGCGCCCAGGACGACGCCATAAAGCGCAATGGCGCCCAGGTCCGCGCGGGTCAGCCGGAACCGCCAGGGCCGGAAAACGGCGACCAGCAGAAGGGCTGAAATCCCGACGCGATAGGCCGAGGTCCCCTCCGCCCCGATCACCGGAAACAGCGTCTTGGCGAAGGAGGTGCCGCACGCCAGCGTCACCATGCCCGCAAACAGCGCTAGATAGGGGATCAGGCGCGCCGCCAGCGGCGAATTCAGATGGGTTTTCAGGGCCAGCGACGTCATGGCGTAAAGCTAGCGTAACGCCGCTTGCGCTTCCCGGCGATTTTCCGCTTTAACGAGGCGGAAATCGTCACTGGAGGCTTCATAATGACGAATTTCGTCACGCTTGATGATTTCGACCATAAGCTGCTGGTGCGGGTCCGGCGCAACAATCTGGAGCCGGCGCGGGTGACGGCCGAGGCGGTGGGTCTATCGGAATCCGCCGTCCTGCGCCGCCTGCGTCGCCTGCGGGCCGAGGGCGTCATCGCCGCCGACGTCGCCGTCATTGATCCCGCCCGGGTCGAACCGCGCATCGTCCTGCATGTCCAGGTCGAGATGAACACCCAGGACCGCAAGGTGATGGACGCCTTCCAGCGCGCCATGAAGGCCAGTCCCGAGGTGCAGGGCTGCTGGGACGTGACGGGTGAAACCGACTATCTGCTGACCGTCGCCGTCCGCTCGATGCAGGACTACGAGGCCTTCGGCATCCGCGAACTGATCCCCGAAAAGGGCGTGCGCGGCTTCAAGAGCATGATCGTCATCCGCGAGGTCGTCGGCTTCGATCCGGGGCGCGCGGTGCTGGAGCGCTAGGTCGCCGGGGCCTCGACCACCAGGATCGCGCCGACGCCCTGGGTTTGGTTCTCGATCGTGCCGCCGATCTGGCGGACCAGGCTGTCGATGACGCGCATGCCCAGGCTGCGGTCGCTGCGGGCGGCGATCAGGTCGAAGCCCTTGCCCTGGTCCGCCACCGTGACGGTCAGGCGTCCATCGGCGATGCGGCCGGTGACCGAGACGCCGCCGCCCTCGGGGCCATAGGCGTATTTGATGGCGTTGGTGACCAGCTCATTGACGATCAGACCGAGCGGGATGGCGATGTCGGCGCCCAGGGGCGCATCGGACGCCTCGCAGGTGACGACATGGCGATCGCTGCCGGCGTCGATGGCCTCGCACAGCTGGCACAGGAAGTCGGACAGGATCACGGTCTGGACGTCGGCGCCGCGCCACAGTTGGTCGTGGACCTGGCTGATGGCCTGGATGCGCGACCCGGCCGTGGCCAGGGCGGCGCGCACCTCGTCGGAGGCCGCGCCGCGCGCCTGCATCGACAGCAGGCTGGAGACCAGGGACAGGCTGTTCTTGACCCGGTGGCTGACCTCTCGCGTCAGAAGGGCCTGATGTTCGATGGCGGCGAGCAGCCGCTGCTCGGTCTGCTGGCGGGCGATGGCGGCGCCGACGACGGCGGCGAAGGCGTCCAGGAACAGTGCGTCGCGGGCGTCGAACTGGCCCTCGTCGGGGCTGTCGACCTCCAGCACGCCCCAGGGTTCGCCGTCCAGCTCAGGCCGGATCAGGACGTTGATGGCGCGCCGCACGCCGTGGTCGGCCAGAAGCTTGGGCGTGTGGAAGCGCTGTTCGTTCTCCAGATGGTTGGAGATGAGCGGCTTGCCGGTCTGGAAGGCGTAGCCGGCCGGCGAATCCAGCTCGACGCCCAGCGAGGCGTGACCCTCGACCTCGCCGCTCCAGCCCACACCAGCGACCAGGACCAGCCGGTCGCGGCTTTCATTGTGGATCAGCACCTTGGACAGGGGCGTCTCCAGGCCGTCGGCGCAGACCACGCAGGCGGCGTCGAGCAGGGCCTGACGATCGCGTTCGCGCAGGGCCACCTCGCCGAAACGCGCCAGCAGCGACTGCTGCTTCAAACGATAGCGCAACTCGTCGGCGATGGAACGGGTCTCGGGCGTCGGCGCATCCTCGACCTTGGGCGCGACGGGATCGTCCATCTGGATCTGGGTCTGGGAGGCCGTGTCGGCCCACACCTCGGCGACCAGTTCGGCGATCTCCGGGGTCAGGCCGGGGTCGGAGGGCGGGCGGGTGTGGGGCAAGGACGGAAATCTCGGTTCGCGCGACGGCGACATATAGGCTGACATAGCCGCTCTGAAAGGTTTGCGCAGCAATCATCGCGCGTCACCCCTTGCGTGGGGGCGCAAGAGCCATGGTCATCCGTATCGGTTTCGCCTCCAGTCCGGTCCCCGGGGTGCTACAGCGTTCGCTGGAAGAAGCGGACGATCTCGCGATTGAGGTCCCTGTGAAAATCGGCGCGGTCGAAGTGTGGCGTCGTTGTGCAGATCTGCGGCGCCTCGGTCGCCAGGGCCGGCGAGCAGGGCGGCAGGAAGTCGTAATGACCGGCGCCTTCGACGCGGTGGTATTCGGGCGCGGCGCCCAGCCGGTCGCGGATCGGCTCGACGTTGTAGGGCGCGGGCAGAATGTCGTCGGCGCCCGCCTGCCACAGCTGAACCGGAATGCGCACGGCGGCGAGGCTGTCGGACGTAAACGAGAAACCCAGGGCCGGGGCGGCGATGACGGCGGCCTTGATCCGGTCGTCCTTCGCACGCGGACGCCAGGTCGACAGGTCGATCCCCATCGCGTCCAGCAGGCGGCAGGCGAAGAAACCGGGATGGGCCTGGCAATGGTCGCCGATGGCCGCCGCGTCCGAGACCCCGCCAATGGCCGAGGTGACCGTGAAGCCGCCCGCCGAGAAGCCAAAGGCGCCGATGCGGTTGGGATCGACGGCGACGCCGCCCGGCCGCGAGGGCCAGTCGCCGGTCATATAGTCGATCAGGCGGCTGAGCTGAGGCGCGCGATTGGTCAGTTGGGTGGAGCGGCTCATGTCGCGATAGTTGTCGCCGGGATGGGTCAGGGCGGCGACCACAAAGCCGGCGTCGGCCAGGGCTCTGGCGGTGTCGGCATGGCTGCGCAAACCGCCGCCGTTGCCGTGCGAGATGACGATCAGGGGCGCGGGCCGGCCATCGGCGCGGCGGCTCGGCAGCCAAACCCCGGCCTCGACCGCACCGTCCGGTCCGCCGGGAAAGGTGAAGACCTGGTCGGGCGCCTGCGGATCGGTCTGGGCGCGCACTACGCCTTGGGCTTGTGGCGCGGTCGCCTGCACGGGCGATGCGGCGCCGGCCAGAAGGATCAGGGCCAGGCCGACGCCGGCGGTCAGATTTTGGGGCGGCGAGCGATGGGTCATGTCGATTTCCTTTGGTCGAGACGGGCCAGGGTTCTGACCGACGGCGAGCAAGCGCCAGCCGCATTTCGCCAATGGGCGAATGGGTGCGTGGACGGGCGAAGGGTTCGACGATAGTGGGCTGACGAGGGGAGGGACGATGACGCAGAACGCCGCTGACAGACTGAATACGCCGCGCGCCTGGGCCGTCGATCTGGCGGCCTGCGCCCTGACGGGGGTGGTGTTGGGCGCGGTCGGTCCCTTCGGCAGCTTCTTCAACGACGGGCTGGCCGTGCGGATCGGCTATTGGACGGCGGTTCTGGTGATCAGCGGCGCGGTGTTCGGCGCTGCGATCCGCTGGGCCTGGCCCAGGATGCACCGCAGACGCGTGTCTATGCGGTTCTGGCTGCCCATGCTGATCGTCGTCGCCAGCGGGCCGACCGCCGTAATCAGCCGGATCATCGCCGTGGTCCTTTGGCCCGGCATTCGCCAACGTGTCGGCTGGGTCGAATGGTATGGGCAGGCACTGCTGATCGGGGCCGTCTATGTAGCGCTCTACGCCCTGTTACGGATGCGGACGTCCGCTACGGCGACGCGAGCGGGTGAAGGCGACCCGGGCTTTGCGCGCACCCTGCCCGCCGGGTTGGGGCGCGACCTGATCTGCCTGCAGATGGAGGACCATTATGTGCGCGTGCACACGACGCGGGGGTCGCAGCTTGTTCTGATGTCGCTGTCGCAGGCCGTCTCGGCGTTGAAGGGCGTCGAGGGGCTTCAGACCCATCGCTCGTGGTGGGTGGCGCGCGCGGCCATCGTCGGGGTCGTCGAGGACGGCCGTAACCTGCGCCTGGCCCTGACCGGTGGTCTGACGGCGCCGGTGTCGCGCGCGCGGGTGGCCAATCTGCGGGCCGCCGGCTGGCTTTAGGTCAAGGGTTCTGACGGTCGTTCGCAGAAATCATCGCGCGTCACCCCTTGCGTGGGCCGGCAAGGCCTTATCTGTTGTGCGCCAGCATTCGAGGAGACCTTTTTCATGACCGACTTCAGCTATGACGCGTCCCGCCACCTGAAGAAGGGCCGGGGCAAGGTCTATGACTCGATCGTCGACACCATTGGCGACACCCCCATTGTGCGTCTGCCGCGTCTGACGGAGGAGTACGATACGAAGGCGACGGTTCTGGCCAAGCTGGAGTTCTTCAACCCGATCGCCTCGGTCAAGGACCGGATCGGCGTGGCCATGGTCGAGGCGCTGCAGGAGGCGGGCAAGATCGATCAGGACACGGTGCTGATCGAGCCGACCAGCGGCAACACCGGCATCGCCCTGGCCTTCGTGGCGGCGGCCAAGGGGCTGAAGCTGACGCTGTGCATGCCTGAAAGCATGTCGATCGAGCGGCGCAAGATGCTGGCGCTGCTGGGCGCGCGGCTGGAGCTGACGCCGGCCGAAAAGGGGATGAAGGGCGCGATCGCGCGGGCGCAGGAACTGCTGGAGACCACGCCGAACTCCATCAGCCCGTCGCAGTTCGAGAACCTGGCCAACCCCGCCATTCACCGCGTCACGACGGCCGAGGAAATCTGGAACGACACGGCCGGGGCGGTGGACATCGTCGTCGCCGGCGTCGGCACCGGCGGCACCATCTCGGGCGTCGGCCAGGCGCTGAAGGCCAAGAAGGCGTCGGTGCAGTTCATCGCCGTCGAGCCCGAGGCCTCTCCGGTGCTGTCGGGCGGCGCGCCCGGCCCGCACAAGATCCAGGGCATCGGCGCCGGCTTCGTGCCCGCCATCTATGATCCGTCGGTGGTGGACGGGGTCGAGCAGGTCTCCAACGACGACAGTTTCGACATGGCCAGAAAGGCCGCGCGGGTCGAGGGCATCCCGGTCGGCATCAGCTCGGGCGCGGCCCTGACCGCCGCCTTCCGCATCGCCGCGCGCGAGGAGAATGCCGGCAAGACCATCGTGGTGATCATCCCGTCCTTCGCCGAACGCTATCTGTCGACGGCGTTATTCGAAGGGCTTTGATCCGGCTCACGCCCGGTTAACCGCTCGCTTCTAAGGTGGGGGGATGGGCGATCTGGCAGCCATGATCGGGGAAGAGGCGACGCCGCCGCCGCTGCGTGCGCGCCGGGCGCTGCTGAAGCGTCTGGCCGACGTCGTGTCCCTGCCCGCCAGCCGGATCAACGCCTTCGAGCGAGCGGTGACGGGCGACCTGCTGGTCGAGATGCTGCGGCTGGCCTCGCACGATGAGCGCAAGCGCGTGGCCGCGCGTCTGGCGCCGCTGGCCGAACTGCCCAACAGCGTGGCGCGCATCCTGTTGCGCGACGATCCGGACATCGCCGGCCTGCTGATCGAACAATGCGCCTCGCTGAGCGACGCGGACATCGTCGGCTGTGCGCGCGACGCCAGTTTCGAACACCGGATGCTGCTGGCGGTGCGACGGGGCCTGTCGGAGATCGTGACCGAGACCCTGTTCTCCTTCGGCGAGATGGAGGTGATCGAGGCGGTGCTGCGCAACACGACCGCGCGCCTGTCGCAGCTGGGCATCGAGACGGTAGTGGGCCTGAGCCGCCAGTCGCCGAGCCTTTGCAGCCCCCTGCTGAAGCGGCCCGAGCTGAGGCCGTCGGGCGCCTATGTCATGTTCTGGTGGTGCGCGCCCGAGGATCGCCGCACCATCCTGCAACGGTTCGCCGTGTCGCGCGAAGTCATGCAGGAGGCGTCCGAGGACGTCTTCGCCATCGCCAATGACGAAAGCTGGTCCGATCCTGTCGCGCGCAAGGCGCTTCAGTTTATCGAGCGCCGCCAGCGCAATCGCGCGGCCATCGAAAAGAGCCCGTTCGACAACCTGGAACACGCCGTCATGGTCGCCGCCAACGATGGCCTGACACGCGAGACGGCGTCCGAGATCGCCTTCCTGGCGGGGATCAAACCGCTGACGGGGGCCAAGCTGCTGGGCGATCCTGGCGGCGAGCCGCTGGCGATCCTGTGCAAGGCGACGGGGATGTCGCGCGTTGATCTGACCAATCTGTGGCGCTCGATGCGGCGGCCCGAGACGACGGCGGACGGCAAGATCCATCCCGACTGGGAGCGTGTGCAGATCACCTATGAAATGCTGGCCGTCGATCGCGCCCAGACCGTGCTGCGTTACTGGAACTGGTCTTTGTCCTCGGCCCTGACGCCCACGCTGTTGCGCGCCATTCGCGACGGCGAGGATGACGCCGTCGATGAATATTCGGCGCCGGAGCGGGCGGCAATGATGGTGTTGGCCGAAGACTTCGGTCGATAGGTCTGATCACTAATGTCGAATGCATAGACGTGCATATCGCACCGCTTATACGCGTGTTTGCTTTCGCGGCGAAACAACCCTATGACGCTATTGGGGTCGTTCGGTTGGAGAATCAGCCGAACTCAATAAATCAGGAAAGCGAAGCCGATAATGGAAGATAAGCCCGAACTGCTGGAGATGACCGCAGACATCGTGTCGGCCTATGTCGGCAATAACTCGGTCTCGGCAGAGGCCCTGCCTGCGCTTATCGCCAATATTCACGCCGCCCTCTCGGGTGTGTCGAACGGTCCGGTCGAGGCCGAACCTGAACCCAAGGAACCGGCGGTGCCGATCCGCAAGTCGATCGCGCCCGATTTCCTGATCTGCCTGGAAGACGGCCGCAAGTTCAAGTCGTTGAAGCGCCACCTGCGCACCAAATACGACATGAGCCCCGAAGAATACCGGGCCAAATGGGGTCTGCCTAAAGACTATCCGATGGTCGCCCCGAACTACGCCAAGGCGCGTTCGGAACTGGCCAAGTCGATGGGCCTGGGCCAGGGCGGCCGCAAGCCCGCCCGCGCCGCCGGAACCCGCGCGAAGAAATAAGCCGAACCGTTTTCGGTCTGGAGACGCCCGCTTCCATCAGGAGGCGGGCGTTTTTCTTTTGGGCCTTTGTGTGATGCCTTTCCGTTGCTCGGGGGCAGGCGGCCGAGGCGCTGGATGCGGCTAGCGACGCACCATATCGACTGTGCCGATAGGCCCGCCGATGGGCAGCAGACGGACCCTCAGATCGACCGCCCCGGCGAATCCCTGACGTGTTCGATCTGTGAGTGTGAAGGTCATCCGCATGCCGTTCGCGCCTGTCGCGATTACGAGCCTGCCGTTTCTTATCCTGCACTGGGCTGGTTCGGCATCGATTGTGCAGTTCAGCCGATCGCCTGATCGCGCCGTTATCGAGAGTGGTTGAACGAGTGGGCCGCCGTTTTTGGACTTGAAGGTGATCGTGCGTCCGTCGCCCTCGGCGGGCGTCATCCTGAGCGACCATTCGCCAATCACGTCACGACTGGTGATCGCAGGCGCCGTCTGTGCGATCGCTGCACCGCATACGAGCGACGACATCAAAATCGCCGATGCGACGACGTGCCTGTCTCTCATGGTCGTTCTCCCAAGACTCGCCCACAGGATGTTCTGAGGTTGACCACCGGTTTGCACGTGAATCTTCGGAAAGCTTTGGGCCGCTCTGAAACAGGGTAGGGGCCGGGGACAACCGGACGACGTCCCACGGACCTGGTCTGTCAAAGGAGTGCACCCGTGCCGGGCCGGTCTCACCCGGTCGCTGCGCGACCACCCTCCCCTGCAGGGGGAGGGAGACGTCGGCCTGTCTGGCTTACGCCGCCTGGGCGGTCCGGCGCATGCGCCAGAAGCGCAGGGTACGCAGGGCCGCGTCGCGGGTCAGTTCGCCGTACATGCGGCCATAGGCGGCGGCCTTGCCCATCGGATTGTCCTCGGCGCCCAGGACGGCGACGGCGTAGGTCAGATAGACGGCGCGGTCCATGTCGGCCGCCTTGCAGACCACCGACAGGGCGTCCAGGTCCTTGCGCTCGACGATGCCGCGCGCGGTGTGGAAGTCGATGTCGGCCAGCTTGGACAGGGCGATCAGGAAGGGCGTGCGGCCGTTGGAGCGCAGGAAGCGGATCAGGGTCTGCGGCGTCAGCTGGCCGGCGGCCTGAAGCTCGTCGATATAGGCCAGGTTCTCGGCATAGTCGGCGGGCAGGGCGCCGTCGTCGGTGGCGACGCGGGTGCGGCCGGCCGCGAGCGCCGCCTCCAGCAGGGCCGGGTCCATGCGCGCGTTCTGTTCCAGGATCTGGTGACGCAGCCGGGCCTCGACGACGAAATACATCTCGTTCAGCAGGTCGGCGGGCAGGCTCTGGCGCTCGACCGTGGCGGCGTGAAGGGCCGGATTGGCCTTGGCGCGCTCGATGGCGGTTTCGGAGGCGGCGCGCGACAGTTGGGCGCCGTCGTTGCGCAGCAGAGTATTCAGAGTGTCGTCGTCGCCGTGCTCGACGATGACGTCGGAAACCGCCTCGGACACCGTCGCGCGGCCCGAGACGGCGCGCAGGTGGCCCTGGCTGCGCTTGCGCACGACCTGGATCAGATCCTCGTCGGTCAGGACGGTGGAGGCGCGCAGAACCTGTTCGGCGACCTCGATCTCGTCGTCGGCGAAACGGCGGATCAGGCTGTGGGGAGCGTTGGGAGCCTGGGCGAAACGGGCGGCCAGTTCGGCGCGGACCGCGACCTCCATCTCGGCCGACAACTTGGCCAACACCGTGCCGTAGAGCGCGGTTTCATTGGCGTTCGGCGAAGGCGCACCAAAGAAGTGGGCCGTCAGTTCGCGCAGCAGCAGGCGACGTTTCTCGCTCGACTCCTCGCCGGCCAGGGCGATGAGTTCGGGCAGGCGCGAGCCCTTGATCTCGGCAGGTTCGATCACGGCGCGATCGCTCATGGCAGGTTGTCGGCTTCAGTCTGGGGCACGGCGCGTAAGGAGCCGCTGGCGTTGCGGATCAGGGCAGGCGGACCGTCCGGCTGGGCCAAGTCGCTGGACTGTGGCGTCTGGGCCATCTGGACGGGCAGGGCGTCGAGGTAGGTCTGCTGCGGCGCAGGGATGGCGTCGGGGTGGCGGCCGGCCTGGCGGTGAACCGAATAGTAGCGGGCGCTGTTGTCGCCGGCGACGGGCGTCTGGGCGGCTTGACCGCTGGCGGCGACGGCGGCGGCGTCCAGCGGCGCGCCGGCCTGGGGCCGTTGCAGACGATAGATGGGGGCGTCGCGGCGCGGTGCCATCGGGTCGGCGATGGCCGCCTGAGCCGGTTGGGGCGCGGGCTGGGGCTCGGCCTGCGCGGCCTGTTGGGGGACGGGCGCAGGCTCGGCTTGTGTCTGAGGTTCAGGCTGAGGCAGAGGCGCGGAGGCTTGCGGTTCCGGAACATAGGGCGAGGGCGCGACGCGCGTCGCCCGCGCCGGGGCGGTTTCTACGGGTGCGGCCTCCACGGGTGCACTATGCGCGGGCTCGGCCGGCGTCGGGGCACGCTGGGGCATCCAGGCGCTGGCGGGCGTCAGGCCGTTGCTGCGCGGCGTCGTGACCGAAGGCGCGGGCGACAGGCGGGCCAGGGGGATGGCGCCGGGCAGGGTGCGGTTGGCGGCGGTCACGGTCGGGGCGGGCGCCTCGGCCTGGATGACGGCGGGCGTCGGCGTCGCACGGGCGGCGACCGCCGGCTTGCCGGGCCAGGACAGGTAGCGCAGACCGGAGGCGTTGGTCGGCGCCTGTTGCGCCACGGCGGCGCCGGCCGCCAGATTGACGGCGGTCAGGACGATCGAAACTGCGAGGGCGCGGCGCACGGCGGCTCTCCGGAGAGGAATTCCAGCGCACACACTAGCGCTCGGACCCTTAATCCCGCGCTAATGTGAAGCCAGGATTCGACAACGACCGCGTGTCAGCCGCGACCGGGCAGATAGTTGTCGGTGAAGGCGTCGCGCCAGTTCAGACCAGACTCGTAAACCCCCGCTTTCGAGGTCACGTCGAAGAAGGCCTGCCAGCGTTCCTCGGTCAGGGCGCCCAGGCCGTAAAGCGCCGCGTCGCCGCCATCGACGATGGCGTAGTCGCGCAGGCGTTCGCGGGCCTGATCCAGCACCGCTTGGGTCATGTCCGGGTTGTCCTTGCGGATCAGGGCGTCGGCGGCCGTGGCGTCGCCCCGGATATAGTCGCGCCACCCTTCCGCCGAGGCGGCGATGAAACTGCGCAGGGCCGTTGCATTGTCCCGAGCGAAGGCATTGGGGGCCAGGACCATGGCGGCGTAGGAGGGATAGCCCTCGTCGGCCAGCAGAAAGACGCGCGGGTCGAAATCGGCCGTCTGTTCGATGGCGTAGGGATCGCTGGTCAGATAGCCCTGCTGCACCGCCCGCGCATTGGCGATGAAGGCGGCGGGGTCATAGGCGAAGGGGCGCAGCTGCTCGTCGGTAAAGCCGTATTTGGCCTTCAGCCACACCCAGAAGGTGCTGATCCCGGCCTCGGACAGCAGGAAGGGCCGGCCGGCCAGATCGGCTATGGTCTCCAGCGCTTCGTCGGGATGGGCCATCAGGACCTGCGGATCCTTCTGGAAGAAGGCGGCGACCGCCTTCACCGGCGCGCCGGACGCGACCAGGTTCAGGGGGATGAAGCTGTTGGAGCCCATGCCCAGTTCGACCGCGCCCGAGGCCAGCAGTTGCGGCACGTTCACGCCGGGGCCGCCCTGGACGATCTGGACGTTCAGCCCGCGCTTCTCATAGGCCCCGCTGGCGAGCGCCTGATAGAAGCCGCCCTGTTCGGCCTGGGCGCGCCAGTCGGTGGCGAACCGCAGTCGCACCCGGCCCTGTTCGTCGACCGGCGCCTCGGCCCGCCCGCAGGCCCGAAGCCCGATCGCCCCCGCCGCCACAGCCGCCCCGCCCGCGATCAGCGCACGGCGACGGGTCAGCAGGCGATTCCCCAACAAGCTCATGCCCCTGACTTACGGGGCGATAGGGGCCTTGGGAAGGCGGAGCGTCAGTCGGCCGCGCTGTCCGATGTCGGGGAGGCCCCGTCGCCGGGACTTTGGGAAAGAACATAGCGGACGGGCGCTACACAGCGAACGCCCGCCTGGAACCCGGAGTCGGCCCGGCTGGTCTGAACCACGCGAACGCCGCTTTCGCCGAACGCGGAGGCGGGCTGGGCGTCGATGACCCCTACATTGCCGATTTGACCCCATGTGGCGAAGTCGAATCGCACGCGGGCCCAGCCCTCGATCCCGCGATCCCTAAAGGCCTGAGGGTAGGTTTCCGGCGTCGCGCGCGCCTGGAAGCGCGCACCGACTTCGGGGGGGCAGTTCTGCAGCGGATCGTCGCTGGTTTGCTGCATCACGGGCGCGGGCAGGTTTTCGCCGTATCGGTAGAAGTTGAAGACGCAGCCTTTCAGCGGCGCTCCGCTCTCGACCACGGTTTCCGACACGGCGCGTCGCGTTTCAGCATCAAAGGCCGTATCGCCCGCTGAACCCAGGGTCTCGACATTGACGGCGCGCCCATCGGCATCGACGTCCCAGCGAACGACCGTCCAGGATCGGCCGCCTGGCGGTGGACGCTGTCCGATCTTGTAGTCCGGATAGCTGACGACGCGGGGCGCGCGACCGCCTCTGCGCTCGCCTCCGCAGTTGGCGTCTGGCCCGGCAAGACGAGCGGCCACGGCGTCTCGGATGGAACCGCGCGTACGCGTGACCGCGAAATAGCGCAGCAGATCGCCTGTCGTCGCCTCGACTAGAGGCTTGGCCGTGTAGCGAATGGTCAGGATGCAATCGCGACGAGGACCATCAAAGCGCCAGGCGGCGAGCGCGGCCTGTTCATGCTCTGAGGCTATGCCGGTCGGGATGATGATGGGGCTGTTGGCGGGCGTCGCAGTCTGAGGCGCACGAATGTCGAAGGTGCGACCCGTGTCATCGACGCTGAAAGACAGGGAGACGGACGTTCGGTCGGCACGAGATGGGCCAGTAGTTTCCACGCGGAGATCGTCGGAAAAGGTCGGCTTAACCGACTGACCGTCACATTGGATGTCGGTCGAGGGGATCAAAAACACGACCTGCTCCGGCGATGTCGCACTTTGATGGCGAACGACCGGCGCTTGCGCCCACCCGGGCGCCGTCATCGTCAGAGCAAGGCCGAGGCCGAACAGGATCGCGCGCATGGGTGTCTCCGTCTGCACTTCATGGGTGCATCTGGCGCGGCGGCTGTCTAGCGTGATTTCATGTCTTCGGCGCCCCAATTGAGCGAGGGGACGAAGCGTGCGGGCGGACCCGTCAGCTTCGTCCCCTCGCCAAGTCCGGGTTGGACTTGGCCGTTCGGGTCTGGACCTTGGCGTCAGCGTCGTTTCGGGCGAACCCGAAAGGGCGGTCGGCTGTATCCTGTCGCGCTCCTGGTCTTCGGCGTCCCGCGGCATTTTAGTCCGCGTCGTCCGTCGATCCCGATCCGGTTCTCCTGTCTGCCGTCGATCCAAAGACCGTCGAAGACTGGAGCCTGGATCCCGCCTGTCGCACGTTACGATCCGAAGATCGCCCGAAGCGCCGGGTCGGAGAGCCGGGCCGGTTCGCTGGAGGTCCAGGTCTCCCTGGATTTCCGCTGCCCCGTGTCCCTTGGCCTGTTGACGTTCGGACGAAACCGGCTATGAGGCAAGCGCCCGAACTCGCCCCAGTGTGCACGATTGGCCCGGCGGCGGTGGACAAGCCTGTGAACATCGGTGGACGGATCAAATTCGCGATTGCGGATCAGCGTCTTGCCTTGTCCACAGAAACGCGGCGATAGAGCCCTATGTCCGGCGTCGGACACATTGCGCTGCAACCGTGCGGCGCGCTTTGGGTTCTGTGATCAACGGACAAAAGTCCTTGGGGGAATTCGTTGTCCAACACCGGCTCTGACCACGCCTTGTCTATCGGCATCAATCGCAGCCAGCTGGCCCAGATGTTCGCCCATGCGCCGGGGTTCATGGCGCTGGTCACGGGGCCGGAACACCGGTTCGAGCTGACCAATCCCAACTACCAGAAGGTGATCGGCCACCGCGAGGTGATCGGGCGCACGGTGGGCGAGGTACTGACCGATGCGGTGGCGCAAGGCTATCTGGATCTGCTGGACCAAGTTTACCGCAGCGGCGAGGTGCACCGGGCCGACAGCGCCCTGTACGCCGTTCAGGCCGAGCCGGGCGGCGAGATCGTGGACCGTTACGTCGATTTCGTCTTCCAGCCGCTGAAGGAGGACGGTCGGGTTTGGGGCGTGTTCATCCAGGGGATGGACGTGTCGGATCGCCACCGGGCGGACCAGGCGCTGGCGTTGAGCGAAGCGCGATACGGCGCCCTGTTCGCGGCGATGGCGACGGGCTTCTGCGTCATCGAGATGAAGTTCGACGCGGCCGACCGGCCCGTCGATTACAGGATCGTCGAGGGCAACAAGGCCTTCGAGGAGATGACCGGCCTGGTCGACCCTTACGGCAAATGGGTCAGCGAGATCGCGCCGGGGCTGGAGCAGCACTGGTTCGATCTCTACGGCGGGGTGGTGCGCACGGGCGAGCCGGTCCGGTTCGAGAATCCGGCCGATATCTTCGGTCGCTGGTATGACGTGCAGGCGCTGCGGATCGGCCAGCCGGGCGCCTGGCAGGTCGCCATCCTGTTCAACAACATCACCGAGCGCAAACAGAGCGAGACGCGTCAGAACGCGCTGCTGGAGCTGAACGACGCGATCCGCGACCTGACCGACGCCGGCGACATCGCCCAGGCCTCCGCCCAGGTTCTGGCCCGCACCATGGGCGTGAGCCGGGCCGGATACGGCACAGTGGACACGGTCGCCGAGACCATCACCATCGCCCGCGACTTCAACCAGCCGGGGGTGAGCAGCATCGCCGGCGTCCTGTCGTTCCGCGACTACGGGTCCTATATCGAGGACATCAAGCGCGGCGAGACGGTGGCGATCGACGACGTCGCCCTCGATCCGCGCACGGCTGATACGGCCGAGGCCCTGAAGGCCATCAGCGCCGGGTCGTTCGTCAACATGCCGCTGATGGAACAGGGGCGGGTCGTGGCGATGGTGTTCGTCAACCATGCGACGGCGCGTCACTATACCGACAGCGACCTGCGCCTGATGCGCGAGGTGGCCGAACGGGTTCGCACGGCGACCGAGCGCGCCCGAAGCGAGGCGGCCCTGCGCGACAGCGAGGCCCAGTTCCGGGTCTTCGCCCAGGCCACGCCAATCCAGATCTGGGCCAGTTGGGCGGACGGGTCGCTGTATTGGTTCAACCCCCAGGTCTATGCCTACTCCGGCCTTGCAGAGGGCGCGTTGGACGGCACGACCGGGTGGGGCAAGATCGTTCATCCGGACGACCTGGACTGGGCGTCCGAGCGATGGGTCCAGGCCCTGGCCAGCGGCCAGGTCTATGAGAACGAGTTCCGCATCCGCCGCCACGACGGCGTCTATCGCACCTTCATGGTGCGGGCCGAGCCCGTCCATGACGAAGAGGGGCGGATCCTGCGCTGGGTCGGCTCCAACACCGACATCGAGGACCTGCGCCGCCAGTCGGCCGAACTGGCGCGGTTCAATGAGACGCTGGAAGAACAGGTCGCCGAACGCACCAGCGCCCTGATGCAGGCCGAGGAGGCGCTGCGTCAGAGCCAGAAGATGGAGGCGGTCGGACAGCTGACCGGCGGCATCGCCCACGACTTCAACAATCTGCTGGCCGGCATCAGCGGCAGCCTGGAACTGATCACCAACCGGATCGCGCAGGGGCGTCATGCCGAGGTGGAGCGGTTCACGGTGGCGGCACAGGGGGCGGCGAAACGCGCGGCGGCCCTGACGCACCGGCTGCTGGCCTTCTCGCGGCGTCAGACCCTGGATCCCAAGCCGACCGATCCCAACCGCCTGATCCGCGGGATGGAGGATCTGGTGCGGCGCACGACAGGGCCGGGCATCGAGGTCGAGGTGGTCGCCGGCGCTGGCCTGTGGCCCGTGTTGATCGACGCGCACCAGCTGGAAAACGCGGTGCTGAACCTGTGCATCAATGCGCGCGACGCTATGCCGAGCGGCGGGCGTCTGACGATCGAGACCGGCAATCGCTGGATCGATGCGCGCACGGCCAAAGCCCAGGATCTGGAGCCGGGCCAATATGTCTCCATCTGCGTCAGCGACACCGGCACGGGCATGGCCCCCGAGGTGGCGGCGCGCGCGTTCGAACCCTTCTTCACCACCAAGCCGCTGGGCGAGGGGACGGGGCTGGGCCTGTCGATGATCTATGGCTTCGTGCGCCAGTCGGGCGGGCAGGTGCGGATCTATTCCGAGGCGGGCGAGGGGGCGATGATCTGCCTGTATCTGCCGCGCCACTTCGGCGAGGTGGACGACGCCGATCTGATCCCCGAGGTCGAGCAGGCCCCGCGCGCCCAGGCCGGCGAGACGGTCATGGTCGTGGACGACGAGCCGACGGTGCGGATGCTGGTCGCCGAAATCCTGCATGAGCTGGGCTATCAATGCATCGAGGCGTCCGACGGCGTGGCGGGGCTGAAGCTGCTGCAATCGGGGGCGCGGATCGACCTGCTGGTCACCGATGTGGGTCTGCCGGGCGGGATGAACGGGCGTCAGATGGCCGATGCGGCGCGGATCGATCGGCCGGACCTGAAGGTGCTGTTCATCACCGGCTATGCCGAGAATGCGGTGGTCGGCAACGGGCACCTGGATCCCGGCATGCACGTCATGACCAAGCCCTTCGCCATGGAGGCGCTGGGCAGTCGGATCCGCGAACTGATCGAGGCGAGCTAGAGCCGGGCGTTCAGCCAGGTGCGGATCGCCTTGCGCGCGCCGCGCGCGGCCGGGCCGCCGAAATGCAGGAAGCCGTGCGGGGTCTCGGGCACGCGGATCAGGTCGGCGTCCGAAGCCTCGCCCCAGCGGGTGGCCATCAACAGACTGTCCTCGAAAAGAGGATCCTGCTCGCCGGCGAGGAACAGGGCGGGCGGCAGGCCGGTCAGGTCGGCATACAGCGGCGAGACGTCGGGCTGGCGCAAGGCCGCCTCGTCGCGATCCGGCGCCAGGCGGGCCAGATCGGCCTGCATCGTCGGGCCGTTGAACAGCAGGGTTTCTGGCCCCGCAGAGCGGACGCTTTCGGTACCCGACAGGTCGAAGACGCCGTAGGTGAATACGCAGCCCTTCACCAGGTCGATCAGCCCCTGGTCGCGCAGGGCGACCGCGGTCAGGGCGGCCAAATGCCCGCCGGCGGATTCGCCGGCCAGAAACAGGGTCGAGGCGCCCAGTCGATCGACGTTGGTCACGGTCCAGTAGGCGGCGGCCAGGCAATCGGCGATGGCGGCGTCGATATAGATCTGACGCCGCTCGGACAGCAGGCGATAATCCACGGAGACGACGCAGAATCCGTGGTGCGCCAGATGAGCGTTCAGCCGGTCGTTCAGCCCGGCGCTGCCCAGCACCCAGCCGCCGCCGTGGATATCCAGGATGACGGCACGCGGTGTGCCCGTCGGATGCAGGATGCGCAAAGGAACGGGGTGGTCGCCGTCCGTCTGGATGATCTCGACCGTGACGCCGCGCTTTTTGAGGCGCGGCGTGGTGACCCGCCCGGCGGCGGCGTCCAGCCACAGCGACAGCCGCTGGCCCGCATCGATCCGCCAGCCGTCGGTGCGCAGACGCGGCGCGCGGGCCAGGACGGCGTTGATCCGCCGCACCGCCGCCTGCTGGGGCGGGGCGAATTCGACGAGGTGGCTGCGCAGGGTCATGAAGCTTGAGTGTGCGGCGGCGGGTTTGGTTTCAAGAGGTCGGCCCGCTCCCTGACATGACCAGAAGTTAAGTTGCGTGGGTCGTTGTGTGAAGCTTTGCTCTGTCAAACCGCAAGGATCGACAATGCCGATGATCGCGCTCGCCCTGACTTTATCCCTGACTGCGGCGCCCGTCGGCCTGCGCGCCGAGGAGGGGACGACGCGCAAGCCTCGGTGTGATGCGCTGACGACCGCCGCTGTCTGTCGCGACACCCCCGATGGGATCGTGGTCGGGCCGAACGAACAGGCTGTGGTTCAGGCCGCCGAAGAAGCAGCCATGGCGGAAACGACATGGGCGGCTGCGTTCGGCGCCGAGCCGCCCGCCTACGCCGTGGTGCTGGACGTCGCGCAGCCTGTCGATGACGTGCGGGCCATCGGGGCCTTGCGCGTGCTGCCCTGGATAAGCACCTCGGCGCGGCGCCGAACGATGGAGCAGGCGGTGCGTGAAGCCGTGACGCGTCAGGCGCCCGCCGGTCAGGTCGAAGCCTTGGGCGCCGCCGCAGTCCAGCGTGCTGCTCCGCAAATCGAGGCCAGCGTGGCCAAGGCGTCTCAACCGGGCGTCATGGCGCATGAGTTGGGCCATCTCTGGTACATCGAGACCTTCTGGAAAGACGCCCAAGATGGAGACGGTTACGGCAGCCCAGCGCCGGACTGGCTGGACGAAGCGGCGGCCGTGCTGATGGAGCGCGACGGTCTGACCGAGGCGCGGCGCGCGGCCTTCCATAAGGTCTGGGCCGAAAATCCGCGCGCCGAGGCGGTGTCGGCCCTGATGGCCGAGGTCCATCCCGCCTTCGCCTCCGGCGCGTCTGCGACGGCGCTGACCGACGGCCCGGCAACGGGTTCCGGCCCGCGCGTCGTCAGCATGAGCGGCGAGGAGTTCCAGCGTCGCACGGGAACCGACATCAATGCGGCCGCCGCCTTTTACACGCGGGTGAGGGCCTTCCTGGACTTCCTTGAGGCGACCACTGGCGATCACGCCGCCCTGGTCAGGTTGACTGTCCACCTTCGAAACGGGGGGACCGTGGAGCAATGGTTCGCCCAGGATCCCGCCGGTCGCCAGATGGGCGGATCGACAAGCGCCGCCGATCAGGCGTTCAAGGTATGGGCCGACGCAAAAACCGCTGCCGCCACCTGATTACCCCGCCAAGGCCGCCTTCTTCTCTTCCAGCTCCAGCCACTCCAGTTCGGCGGATTCCAGCTCGGCGCGTGCCTTTTCGGCGGCCTTCATGGCGGCGTCGAAGGCCTTGGGGTCGCGGGCGTAGAGGCCGGGGTCGGCCAGGGTCGCGTCGTGTTTGGCGATGGTCGCGGGCAACGCATCGATGAGGGCTTCCAGCTCCTTGAGGCGGTGGGCGTCCTTGAAGGAGAGTTTGGCGGTCTTCTTGGGGGCGACGGCGGGCGGGGGCGCCTCGGCGGCGCGCTGGGCGGCGGCCTTGTCCTGGGGACGGGGGTTGGAGCCGGGCTGAAGGAAGCCGGGGTTCTGGCGGATGAAGTCGGTCCAGCCGCCGGGGGTCTCGACGATGTCGCCCCGTCCGTTCAGGGCCAGGGTCGAGGTGGACAGGCGGTCGATGAAGTCGCGGTCGTGGCTGACCAGGATCAGGGTGCCGTCATAGCCCTCCAGCAGCTCTTCCAGCTTGTCCAACGTGTCCATGTCCAGGTCGTTGGTCGGTTCGTCGAGGATCAGCAGGTTGGCGGGTTTCGCCAGGGCGCGGGCCAGCAGCAGGCGGTTGCGCTCGCCGCCCGACAGGGTCGAGATCGGCTGGCGCAGCTGGGCCTCGGAGAACAGGAAGTCCTTGGCGTAGGCGGCGACGTGTTTGGACACGCCGCGCACCAGAATGCTGTCGCCGCCGCCCGGCGTCAGGGCGTCCCACAGGGTCATGTCCGACTTCAGCCCCTCGCGCGACTGGTCTAGATAGACCGGCTCGAGGTTCGCGCCCATGCGCACCGTGCCTTCGTCGGGCGCCAGTTCGCCCAGCAGGGTTTTGACCAGGGTGGTCTTGCCCGCGCCGTTGGGACCGACGATGCCCAGACGGTCGCCGCGGATGATGCGGGTGGTCAGGTCCTTGAACAGGGTGCGGCCGTTGAAGCCCTTTGAGACGTGCTTGATCTCGGCGACCAGCTTGCCCGAGGTCGAGCCGGAATCGACGCCGAGATACAGTTCGCGCGGCACGTCCTTCATCTTCTCGGCGCGTTGGGCGCGCAGCGCCTGAAGTGAGCGGGCGCGGCCCTCGTTGCGACTGCGGCGGGCGGTGATGGAGGAGTAGAAGGTGGCGGTTTCGCGCTCGATAGTCTTGGTCAGGCGGCGCAGGGATTCGGCCTCTTCCTCCAAGACCTTGGAGGACCATTCGTCGAACTCGACGAAGCCCTTGTTCAGGGTGCGGACCCGACGGCCTTCCAGCCAGTGAACGGTGTTGGTGACGCGGTTCAGGAAGGCGCGATCGTGGCTGACGACCAAGAGGGCGAACCGGGCCTGGATCAGCTCGTTCTCCAGCAGTTCGATGGCCAGGATGTCGAGGTGGTTGGTCGGCTCGTCCAGCAGCAGCAGGTCGGGTTCTTCGGCGAAGGCCTTGGCCAGGGCAGCGCGGCGGGTTTCGCCGCCCGACAACCCTTGGGTGGACTTCGCCGGGTTCAGGCCGAAGGTCTCCAGCCAGCTTTCGGCCGTCCAGGTCTCGGCCTCGCCCGATGACGCATAGTCCAGCAGGGTTTCGCCGGTGATGACCGGCTCCTGCGGCACATAGGCGAAGCGGACGGCGGACTGGATGGAGCGGTCGCCGCTGTCGGGCTCGATCAGGCCCATGACGACCTTCATCAGGGTGGACTTGCCCGCGCCGTTGCGCCCCACCAGGGCGGCGCGGCTGCGCGGTTCGACCGCGAGGTCGACGCCGTCGAAGAGGGGGCGCTGGCCGTCCTGAAGACGGACGTCCTTGAGTGCGACGAGAGGGGGTCTGGCTGCCATGTGACTTTCGATCCTCCCCCGCGGGCGGGGGAGGGGGACCGCGCACGGCGCGGTGGAGGGGGCGGAAACGGGTGTGATCTAAGGGTTGTGATGCAGATATTCCACCTGAAAGGTCTGTGGGGTGTTCGCCCCCTCCACCGCTTCGCGGTCCCCCTCCCCCGTGAACGGGGGAGGATCAGCCTTGGTTGACAGTTACCGTCCGGTTGGTATGTAGCGCAGATGGACAGCATCACACGCCGTCGCGCGCCCGACGACACCCGCGCCGAGATCATCGAAAAGGCCCTGGAGGTCGCCGCCGAGCTGGGTGCGTCAGGCTTTACGCTGGATGCGGTGGCGGCGCGGACGAGCGTCAGCAAGGGCGCCCTGCTGCATCATTTCCCCAGCAAGATCGCGCTGTTGGAGGGGATGGTCGATCATCTTGGGCGAATGCACACGGACACGATCCTGGCCGAGGCGGCGCGCGATCCAGAGCCCTATGGCCGGAATGCGCGGGCCTATCTGAGAGCGACGGTCAATGAGCCGGTGACGCCGCAGGACGTCAGCATCGGACGGGTCATCATGGCCGCCTGCGCCATTGATCCGGCGTTGGCGCAACGCTGGAATGGCTGGGTCGAAAGGGTGAAGGTGGACGATCCCAGCGATCCGGTCGGGGCCGACGACGCCCTGATGCTGAGGCTGATCGCGGACGGATTGTGGATGTCGGACCTGTTCGGCACGCATGCGGTATCGCCGGAGCAGAGGAGGGCGCTGCTGTCGCTGCTGACGCCCGGCCATCCCATCACGGCGAATGACGCATGAGTCCGGTGACATGGATGGCGCTGCTGGGCGCCATCGCGTTGGAGGTGGCGGGCACGACGATGTTGCAGGCCTCGCAGCAGTTCACGCGGGCCTGGCCCACGGCGGGGATGGCGGTCTGCTACGGCCTGGCCTTCTATTTGCTGTCGATCGCCTTGCGGCAGATGCCGGTGGGGATCGCCTATGCGATCTGGAGCGGGCTGGGGGTGGTGCTAATCTCGGTGATCGGGACGGTGGTGTTCCGCCAGCGGCTGGACCTTCCGGCGATGGTCGGGCTGGCGATGATCGTCGGCGGAGTGGTGGTGATCAACCTGTTCTCCAAGACGGTCGGGCATTGAGGCTGTGACAAGCGGCGGCGCGGCGCGTATGAGGCGCGCCATGCAACCCTACTGGGAAACCAAGACCTTGGCCGAGATGTCGCCTTCCGAGTGGGAGGGGCTGTGCGACGGGTGCGGGCTGTGCTGCGTGATCCGGTTCGAGGACGAGGATACGGGCGAGGTCATTCCGACGCGGGTGCATTGCAAGCTGTTCGACCCCAAGGCCTGCGCCTGTTCGGACTATGCGAACCGCAAGGCTCAGGTGCCGGACTGCATCAAGCTGACGCCCGGAAACATCGAGGCGCTGGAGTGGATGCCCAAGTCGTGCGCCTATCGCCGGCTGCACGAGGGGCGGCCGCTGGCCAAATGGCATCATCTGATCTCGGGCAGTCGCGAGACGGTCCATACGGCGGGCGTGTCGGTGCGGGGGCAGACGATTTCGGAGCTGTCGCTGGCCGAGCCGGAGGATGCGCTGGATTTCGAGGCGCCGGAATGGACGGTCGAGCGAGGCCGGGAGCGATAGGTTAGCACCCCCTAGCCAGCGCAATGACGCTGGTTGAAAGGCTGCGAAAACAAGCCGTTGGCGAATTATGTGGGCGTTCTTCCGGCCTGAGGACGCTGGTCCGCTATGGTTTGGGCATGACGGGAAATCAGGACGACGAAGAGGGCGGCTGCGGCGGCGCGCGCGAAACGGCTGCGTCCTGCGTCGGGTGGATGGAGCCCCTGTTCCTGATGATGAAGGCCAAGATCGAGGAGACGGCCAAGAGCGTCTGCGAGACGGACGTCAAGGACGCCGCCGTCGCCGAGAAGGTCGCGCGCCAGATCGGCGTGATCGCGCGGTCGGCCAAGGCGGTCGAGGCGATGCGGCTGCTGTGCCTGAGCGACAACGAAGAGGACGAGATGGGTGGACGAACCTACGACCCCGCCGAGGACGAGCGAATCCGACGAGAGTTGCTCGTCGAATACGAGCGGATCGACAGCATCATCGAGAGAAAGGATGCTGAAGCCGCTGAACGGGCGCGAGCTAAGGCTGAAGCGCAATCATGCGCGGCTGCTGGAGCACCAACACAAGCCGCGTGACCTCGACCTTAAGACCTGGCTGCTGTTGGGGGGACGAGGGTCGGGCAAGACTTTCGCCGGGTCGGTCTGGATCGACATCATGGCGCGCGAACTGCCCGGCATCACCCTGGCCCTGGTCGGCCCCGCTCTGCACGATGTGCGCGAGGTGATGGTGGAGGGGGCGTCGGGGATCAAGACGCTGGCTGAGCCGGGCGACCGGCCGCGTTGGGAAGCGGGGCGGCGTCGGCTGGTGTGGAAAAATCAGTCGGCGGCCTATGCGTTTTCGGCCGAGGATCCCGACAGTCTGAGGGGGCCGCAGTTTCATGCGGCCTGGGCGGACGAGTTCTGCGCCTGGCGACGGCCGGAAATGGTGCTGTCGAACCTGAGGTTCGGACTGCGGCTGGGGGGCTCGCCGCTGCTGGCGGTGACCACGACGCCCCGGCCGATCCCGGCGCTGAGGCGGTTGATGGCCGAGGCCGGGACGGTGACGGAGCGGGCGGCGATGGCGCTGAATGCGCAGAACCTGTCGCCCGGCTTTCTGGCGCATCTGAACGACGTTTATGGCGGGACGCGGCTGGCGGCGCAGGAGCTGGAAGGCATGGTGGTGGAGGGGGAGGGCGCCCTGTTCCGCATCGCGGACCTGAAACGGGCCAGGGGTGCGCGGCCGGCCGAACTGGACCGGATCGTCGTGGCGGCCGACCCGCCGGCGACCGCGACCGGCGACGCCTGCGGCATTGTGGTCGTGGGGCGAAAAGGTCGCCAGGCCTTCGTGCTGGCGGACCGGACGGTGCAGGGGCGCTCGCCCCAGAGCTGGGGCGGGGCGGTCAGCGCGGCGGCGCACGAGTTCGGCGCGCACGAGGTGGTCGCCGAGAGCAATCAGGGCGGCGACATGGTGCGCTCGGTCCTGGCCATCAGCGCGTGTCCTTGCCGGATCGAGATGGTCCACGCCTCGCGGTCCAAGGCGGCGCGGGCCGAGCCGGTGGCCCTGCTCTATGAACAGGGGCGGGTGGTCCACTGCGACGCCTTCCCGGCGCTGGAGGAAGAGATGCTGGCGCTGGGCAGCGAGGGCGGACCCAGCCCGGATCGGGCCGACGCCCTAGTGTGGGCGATCACGCGGCTGATGCTGGGGCCACAGTCGGCGGGGCCGAGATTACGGGGGCTTTAGAGCCTCAAGATTTCAACGACAGGAGAGACGATATGCCGGCCATTCCCGAGCGGGACGGATTGTTGAACCATGGACGCGATGCGGGCGGGCCGGCGAGGCGCGCGGCGGCGGTCACGCCCAGCGATACGGCCGATCTGACGACCTACGCCAAGGCGCTGTATGTCGGCGGGGCGGGCAATGTCCGTGTGCTGACGGTCGGCGCCGAGGATGGCGACGCCGTGACCTTCGCCAACCAACCGGTGGGGTGGCTGCCGGTGCAGGTGCGCCGGGTGCTGGCGACCGGGACGACGGCGACGCAGATCGTGGCGGCCTTCGACTGATGTCGGGGGTCGAGATCGGAGCGGCGACGGCGGCGCCGGGCGGGGTGCTGGGGAGGGCGCGGTTCTCCGTGCCCGACCTGCCCGTCTGGTCGGCGGCGGTCAGGACCATGCAGGCGGGCGGGCGCGAGGCGCGGCTGCTGTGCATCGGCGACAGCGTGACCCAAGGCTATGGCGCGGTCTCCGGCGGCTGGACGCCGAACGGTCGGGCGGGCGCCTGGCCCGAACGGCTGGCGGGGATGATGAGCGGGCGGGGCCTGCCGGCCTCGGCGGCGTCGGTGGCGGGCGCCGGGGCGGCGGATGGGGCCAACGGAGGCTATTCCAGCTATGACCCGCGCGTGACGATGGGCGCCGGGTGGGGCGTAAACGCCCTGACCGGGATGGGCGGCAAGCTGTTCTCGGGTGCGGCGTCGTCGACGGGCGTGTGGAGTTTTCAGCCCGACGGGCCGGTCGATCGGTTCGACCTGTGGGCCGTGACCAATACCGCGCTGGGGGTGCTGACGGTCGAGACGGACGGCGCAGTGCGGGCGACGGTGAACACCACCAAGGCGGCGTCGATGGAGGTCACGACCGTGGCCTTTCCCGAGACGACCGGGCCGGTGAGCGTGCGCTGGGCCTCGGGCGGGGCGGTGTTCATCGCGGGCGGGGTCGCGTGGCGATCGGACGTGCGGCGGGCGCGGGTGATCAATGCCGGATGGGGCGGGGCCAGGATCGCGGACTGGATCACGACGGACCAGCCGTACCGGGCCTATGGGTCGATCCCGGCGGCGGCGCCCGATCTGTCGGTCGTGTGTCTGACGATCAACGACTGGAATGCGGGGACGGCGGTCGCGACCTACAAGGCCGGGTTGGGCACGCTGGTGGATCGGTGCCTGACGACGGGGGACGTGCTGCTGATGACGGGCTGTCCGTCGGATCCGGCCCAGGGCAAGGCGAGTTATGCCGCGCAAACCGCGCTGCGAGATGCCGTTTTCGACGTCGCGGCGACGCGAGGGTTGGCGGCGCCCATCGACGGGACGGCCCTGTTCGGCGGCAGTTTCGCCGGCGGGCTGATGTTCGATTCCGTCCATCCCAATGCGGCGGGCCAGGCGAGGATCGCCGAGGCAATACGAGCGCGCGTGATGATCTGAGGTTGTCGCGCGCGCTCGCGCAGTGGTAACCGTGGCGGATGGGGGAGCGGTTCTACGGGTTGCAGGCGCTGCGGTTCGCGGCGGCGACGGCGGTGGTCGTCACGCACGCCGTGGATCTGGCCGGGACGCGGCTGGGGCTGGAGACGGCGCTGGGCGGCGGGCCGCTGGAGAACTTCGGCGCCGTGGGCGTGGACGTGTTCTTCGTCATCAGCGGCTTCATCATCGCCACGACGACGCAGGGTCAGACGGGCGTGGGCGCGGCCGGGGCCTTCCTGTGGCGGCGGTTTCGGCGGGTGGCGCCAATCTACTGGCTGCTGTCGCTGCCGATCCTGATCGGCATGGCGCGGGGCGGGACGCTGAGCCCGGAGGTGGCGGCGGCCACGTTCCTGTTCTGGCCGTTCAGCGGGCTGGAGATGACGTTTCCGACGCTGGGGCCGGGGTGGACCCTGTGTTTCGAAATGCTGTTCTACGCCGGGTTCGGCCTGGCCATAGCGGGCGGTAGGCGGGTCGGCTGGGGGCTGGTCGGGGCCTATGCGGCGATGCTGGTCGCGGGCTTGATCGTAGCGGCGCCGGTGCTGAGGTTCTGGGGCGCGCCGATCATTCTGGAGTTTCTGCTGGGCGTCGGGATCGCGTCGGTGTGGCGGTTCGCGCCGCGTGGGTTGGCGCTGTGGGCGGTCGGGCTGGCGGTGGTCGGGTTCGGGCTGGGCCTGGTCTTCGGCTATGGCGGCATCGACGATGTGCGGGCGCTGAACGATCCTTGGAACGGGTTGAGGCGGGCAGCGGTCTGGGGGTTGCCCAGCGCCCTGCTGGTGTTCGGCGTGGTGCGGATGGAGCGGACTGACGCGGCGCCGGGGCGGTTGGGGCGAGCGGCGGCCTTCATGGGGGATGCGTCCTACTCCATCTATCTGGTCCATGTGCTGGTCATCCGGGCCTTGGGGCGACTGTTCGAGAGCGGGATGGTCGCCCTGCCGGGGGATGCGGTGGTGGGGCTGACTGTGCTCGCCAGTCTGGCGGCGGGGGCGGTCGTCCACGTCTGGGTCGAGCGGCCGTTGCTGAAGGTGATGACACCCTCTCCCGCTGGGAGAGGGCTTGAGCGTCCGAGAGCGTAGCGATCGGTCAACGCGAAAGGGTGGGGGGCGCGCTCGTGCGGACTGGCACGCCGGCCGACCCTCATCCGGCTCTTCGAGCCACCTTCTCCCACTGGGAGAAGGGACAAGAAATCTGAGGAGATTGCGATGGTTTCGATCCGGTGGCCGTTCGGCCAGACGGGGCGCATGGGCGCGCCTGAGGGCAAGGAAAGCCGGGCGGGCGGGGTGATCGCCCTGTCCGGAGTGGGGCGGCCGCGATGGACGCCCAACGACTACGCCAGCCTGGCGCGCGAGGGGTATCAGAAGAATGCCGTGGCCTATCGCTGTATCCGCATGATCGCCGAGGCGGCGGCTTCGGCGCCGTTCGCGGTGTTCGTGGACGGGGTGCGCGACGATGCGCATCCGCTGGCAAAACTGATGCGTCGGCCCAATCCCGAGCAGTCGGGGGCAGAGATGATGGAGGCGGTCTATGGCGCGCTGCAGGTGTCGGGCAACGCCTATGTCGAGGCGACCGGCGATGCGGACGGGGACGCGGCGCCGGACGAGCTGTGGGCGCTGCGGTCGGATCGGGTGAAGGTGGTTCCGGGCCGGTCAGGCTGGCCCGAGGCCTGGGATTATTCCGTAGACGGACGGTCGGTGCGGATCGGGCGGGCGGCGGACGGCTGGGCGCCGGTGATGCACCTGAAGCTGTGGCACCCGCTGGACGACTGGTACGGGCTGTCGCCGCTGGAGGCGGCGGCGCAAGGGGTGGATGCGCACAATGCGGCGGGCGCCTGGAACAAGGCCCTGCTGGACAATGCGGCGCGGCCGTCGGGGGCGCTGGTCTATGGGGCGAGGAACGGCGAGCGGCTGACGGACGGTCAGTTCGAGGCGCTGAAGGATCAGTTGTCGAACGTCTATGCCGGGGCGACCAACGCCGGGCGGCCGATCTTGCTGGAGGGCGGGATGGACTGGAAGCCGCTAAGCCTGACGCCGGCGGAAATGGATTTCATGGCCGGCAAACATGCGGCGGCGCGCGAGATCGCCCTGGCCTTCGGGGTTCCGCCGCAGCTGCTGGGGATACCGGGCGATGCGACCTACGCCAACTATCGCGAGGCCAATGCGGCCTTCTGGCGACAGACGGTGATCCCGCTGGTGAGAAAGGCGGCGGGCGCGATGACGGGCTGGCTGGGCGAGCGGTTCGCGGGGTGCGAAATCCGGGCGGACCTGGATGCGGTCTCGGCGCTGCAGCCCGAGCGGGACGCCCTGTGGGCGCGGCTGGAGGCGGCGAGCTTCCTGACTGACGAAGAGCGTCGGCGGATGGCCGGGTTGGGGGCATGACCGAACATCATATCCGGCGCGTGCCGACGGCGCTGCTGATCGCCGTCGTTGTGCAGACGGTGGGCGGCCTGGTCTGGGCCGGGGGCGCCGCGGCGCGGATCGCGACGCTGGAACAGCGGGTCGGGGAGCAGAGGCTGGTCGCCGAACGGTTGGCGCGGCTGGAGGTCCAGGGCGAGGCGACGGCGGCGGCGGTGGAGCGGATCGAGCGGCGGTTGGATAGGAAATGAGCACCTTGGCGATCGAAGGCTACGCCTCGCTGTGGGGCGTGGCGGATCTGAACGGGGACGTGGTGCAGGCGGGGGCGTTTGCGGACAGTCTGGCCAAGACGGGGGCTGAGGGGGTGCGGATGCTGAACCAGCACGATGCGCGGGCGCCCGTCGGGGTCTGGGAACAGATCGTCGAGGATGCGCGCGGCCTGTTCGTGCGGGGCCGGATCGAGGACTGGTCGGCCGAGGCGCGGTTCGCCGGGGCGTTGAGCCGGGCCGGGGCGCTGGATGGGCTGTCGATCGGCTACCGCACGGCCCGGGCCCGGCGTCAGGGGCGGCTGCGCGTTCTGAGCGCGGTCGAGCTGTGGGAAGTGTCGCTGGTGACGTTTCCGATGCTCCCGGGGGCGCGGTTCAGTTTGGCTTGAGGGCCTGAAAGGCGCCGTTGCGGTCGAGGGTTTCGGCGAGGGCGGCCATCTGGGCGCGGCCCTTCTTGCCGTGGAGATAGCGCAAGACCCAGCCGGCGAGCACCAGGCCGAAGATCCAGCCGACGTGCAGCACGAGGTGGGCGAACAGGATGAAGACGGCCGCCAGCGCATAGGCGCCAAGATAGACCAGGGCCATCTGGCCGCCGCGCGAGGCCGTGGGATTCGACAGGCCGGCGATGATCTCGGCTACGCCCGGTGCTGCGGCGGCGGACGGCAGGGCGTGATCGGACGGCTTTGATGTCGGTTGGGGCGCGGGCCTGGATTGCGCTTTCGGTGCGGCTTGGGCGGCGGGCGCAGCGGCGGGTCGGGCGGCGGGTTTGGGCCTGGGCGGGATCGGATCCGGCGCGCGCCGGGCGGGACGGAAAAGGATCGAGCGGCCGGCTTCGTCGACGGTGAAGACCTCTTCGAAGGCGGTGGTGGAGAAGTCGATGGCGCAGGTGTCCTGGCCGTAGCTCTGGCCATGCAGGGCCGTCAGCCGGCCCTGGCGGAGCTCGATTTGGAAGCCGACGGGGTCGGGCAGGCCGGCGACCATCGCATGGACCGTGCCGAACAGGCCGGTGGCGTCCGGGTTGGCGATCGCGCGGTCCGCATCGACGACGATCTGGGAATAGAGGCCGGCGCCGGTGTTGCGACGCAGGCCCGGCGAACTGGCAGCGACCTGGGCGCGCAGGTCCGGCACGCTGTCGCCCATCTGCCAGATCATGGCGTCCATGACGGCGCTTTCGAGGGGCGTCAGGTGGGACATCAGATGTCGTCGTGAGCCTGCAGGCGATCAAGCGGGCCAAGTTTTGGCGGCACCGTCAACGCGGGCAGATGGGGCGAGAGAGCCCAAATCACGCAAGCAAAGGCCAACGTCGAGAAGAACAGCAATGATCGCTCGCCGTCGTCTATCCATCCCATCTCATTGCTGATCGACGAAGCGCAGAGTCCCAAAATCATCAGCCAGAATGCCCCGTTCCTCCAGTTGGAGAAGGGAACGAGGCGGCCCAATCCGGTGCGTGGGAGCTTTGCTGAAGCACTCATTCGCCGACCCTAACCGCAACAGGCGGTTCTTCAACCGGAGATATCATGAAAGAGACCAAACAGGCTTCGGGCCAGCCCGAGGCGCGCGATGTCGTGCGCGAGGTGATGGCGGCGTTCGAGGCGTTCAAAGGGGCGAACGACGCCCGGCTGGGCGAGATCGAGAAGAAGGCGGCGGCCGATGTGCTGCTGGAGGAGAAGGTGGCGCGCATCGACCAGGCGGTGGCCTCGGCCCAGGCGCGACTGGATCGGGTGATGAGCCAGAGCCGTCGTCCGGTGATTGGAGGCGAACCGGTGGAGCCCGCATCTGCGCCCGAGGCGAAGGCGGCGTGGGACGGCTATTTGAAGACGGGTCAGTCTCCTCATCTGGCGGGCGGTCTAGAGGTCAAGGCGGGTCTGTCGGGCGGGGCGACCTCGGGCGGCTATGTCGTGCCGTACGAGACCGAGCGGGCCATCGAGCGGTGTCTGATGGCGGCCAGTCCGATGCGCGAGATCGCGACGGTGCGCACCGTGGCGGCCGGCGTGTTCAGAAAGCCGGTTTCGACGGCGTGCGTGTCCTGCGGCTGGGTGGCGGAGACGGCCGCGAGGCCCGAGACGGACCCGGCGACCCTGGCCCTGTTGGAGTTTCCGTCGGCGGATCTCTACGCCAATCCGGCGGCGACGCAGGCCCTGCTGGACGACGCCATGGTCGATCTGGACGAATGGCTGGCGGCCGAGGTCGAGGACGCCTTTGCGGCGCAGGAGACCCAGGCCTTCATCAACGGCGACGGGGTGAACAAGCCCAAGGGTCTGCTGTCCTATCCGACCGTGGCGGACGCGGGCCAGGCCTGGGGCCAGATCGGTTCTGTCGCATCGGGCGCGGCGGGCGGGTTCGCGGCGACCAGTCCGGCGGATCGCCTGATCGACCTGATCTATGCGCCCAAGGCCCAGTACAGACCGAACGGCCGGTTCGTGATGAACCGCAAGACGGTCTCGGCCGTGCGCAAGTTCAAGGACGCGGACGGCAACTATATCTGGCAGCCGGCGACGCGGCTGGGCGAGACGGCTTCCTTGCTCGGCTATCCGGTGACCGAGATCGAGACCATGCCGGACGTGGCGGCGAACAGTCTGTCGATCGCATTCGGGGACTTCCAGCGGGGGTATCTGATCGTGGACCTGGCCGGGGTGCGGGTGCTGCGCGATCCCTATTCGGCCAAGCCCTATGTGCTGTTCTACACGACCAAGCGGGTCGGCGGCGGGGTGCAGAACTTCGACGCTGTGAAAGTGATGAAGTTCTCCGCGACGTAGTCGCGGAGGGGCAAGGTGATGAAGTTCAGCGCGAGCTGATGGTGACGGCGCTCGTTTCTCCCTCCCCCTGCGGGGGAGGGCAGGTCGCGTAGCGGCCGGGTGGGGGCGGCAGGGCGACCGGACTCGGATTGCGTGGCCCTCCCCACCCGGTCTCGCCTGCGGCTCGACCACCCTCCCCCGTGGGGGAGGGAGACGTCTGATTTTTTTCAATGGAGATTGCCATGGCGCAGCCGGTGACGGTGGCGGAGGCGAAGCTGTTTCTGAGGGTCGAGCATGAGGCCGAGGACGGGCTGATCCAGACCTTGATCGAGGCGGCCCAGGCGAAGGTCGAGGGGGATGTGGGGCTGGGGCTGACGTCCACCTCGCCGGCACCGTTGCGGCTGGCGATCCTGATGCTGGTGCTGCGGGCGTATGAGCGGGGCGAGACGGTCGAGGTCGAGCCGGTCGAGGGCTGGATCGCGCCTTATCGGGTGGTGAGGTTGTGAGGATCCTGGCGGGGCTGTTTCAGGCGGTCGAGGCCGAGACGCCTTACGGCGGGCGCAGCGTGACGTTCGAGGCGGTCGGGTCGGCCTGGCTGAAGTGCGGGGCACGTCGGCGGATCGAACGCGGCGAGGGGGATCAGCGGCGGTCGGTCGAGACGATGGGCGCGGAGGCGCGGGCGGATCCCCGGCTGTCGGTCGGACGGGTGCTGCGGTTCGGCGGGGCGGACTGGCGGATTGTCGGGGCGCAGGATGTGCGGCCGGGGCGGGCCAAGCTGGATCTGGAGCGGGTGCGATGAGGGATCACGAGAGCGCGCTGCAGAAGGCGGTGGTGGCGGCGCTGAAGGGCGACGCGGCGGTGCAGGCTCTGTTGGACGGACGGGTGTTCGATCAGGCGCCGGAAGTAGCTGAGTTTCCGCATCTGTTGATCGGGCGATGCGAGAGCCGGCCGGTGGCGGCAGACGGGGGCGGGGTCGAGCAGAGGCTGACGCTGACGGGCGTGTCGCGGTTCGCGGGGTCCGAGGAGGCCAAGGCGGTGGCGGCGGCGGTGCGCGCGTGTCTGCACGAGGCGGTGCTGGAGGCCGACGGCGTGCGGACGGCGACGCTGAGGGCGACGTTCGCGGATGTATTCCGGGCGGGCGACGGGCGGCGGACCTATGCGGTGGTGCGGCTGAGGGCGGTAACCGAGGAAGTGGGAGAAGGCTGATGACGGCACAGGCCGGCAAGGACATGCTGCTGAAGATCGAGGGCGCGCCGGGCGTGTTCACGACGGTGGCAGGGTTAAGGGCGAGGACCATCTCGCTGAACGCGAAGACGGTGGATGCGACGGACGGCGACAGCGCCGGGCGGTGGCGCGAGCTGCTGGCGGGGGCGGGCGTCAAGTCGGCGGCGGTGTCGGGACAGGGCATCTTTCGCGATGCGGCGTCGGACGCCCTGGTGCGCGAGGCCTTCTTCGATCAGGCGGCGAAGCGGTGGCGGCTGATCGTGCCGGACTTCGGCGTGCTGGAGGGGCCGTTCCTGGTGGCGGCGCTGGAATACGCGGGCGAGCACGAGGGGGAGGCGACCTTTGCGCTGAGCCTGGCCAGCGCGGGGGCCATTGGGTTCAGCGCGATATGAGGCCTCGTGAATGGTGATGCGTGAATCGTGAGGCGAGACATCGATCACGCATCACGATTCACCGCTCACGAAATCGAAATCGGAGATGTGATGAACGGCGTGCGGGGTGAAATGCTCGTTGAAATCGGCGGCGAGCGGCGGCGGGTGTGTCTGACGCTGGGGGCGCTGGCGGAGATCGAGACGGGGCTGGGCGTCGATGGGCTGGCGGCTGTGGCGGAGCGGATGAAGACGCTGTCGGCGAGGGATCTGATGGTGGTGCTGGCGGCGGTGTTGCGCGGGGGCGGGGAGACTGAGCCGGACGTGGCGGCGGTCGATCCGCGCGAGGCGGCGGTCGCGGTGGCGCAGGCGTTTGCGGCGGCCTCCTCCGGTCAAGCCGGAGGATGACGGGGTGATGCCCTGGGGCGAGATGCTGAGGCTGGCGGCGGCTATGGGCGTGGCGCCGGAGGCGTTTTGGCGGCTGTCGCTGAGGGAGTGGCGGATGTTGACGCAAGTCCCTCAGGGGACGGCGCCTTTAGGGCGCGACGGGCTGGCGCGATTGATGGAGGGTTGGCCGGATGGCGGATGAGTTCGGGCGGGACGGGATCGATCAGGTCGCGCTGAGAGCGGCCGAAGCCGGGGCGGCGCTGGAGGCGCTGAAGGCGCCGGCGCAGGATGCGGCTGACGCCATCCAGGAGGCGTTCGGGAGGGCGGGCGACAGCCTGACGCGATCGCTGGCGCGGGCGGCGGCGGACGGGGAGGTGTCGCTGGCCGAACTGGCGCGGGCGGTGCTGAATGCGGTCAATGCGGCAGCAGGATCGCAGGGTGGCGGGCTGAGCGCGGCGATCCAGTCGGTGATGTCCAGCTTCGGCGGGGCGCGGGCGGACGGCGGGCCGGTGCTGGGCGGTGCAGCCTATCTGGTCGGCGAGCGCGGGCCGGAGGTGTTTAGACCGTCGATGGGCGGCGAGATCGGGCCGGTCGGCGGTGGGGGCGTGACGGTCAATGTGGCGGTGGACGGCGGGGCGCCGGCCCTGCTGCGGTCCGAGGCGCAGATCGCCCAGATGCTGGCGCGGGCTGTCAGCCTGGGCGCAAGGCGGATGTAGAAACGCCGCCCCGTCGAGAACGGGGCGGCGCTGAGGGTGATCGGGCTCTGAGGCTTACTCGCCCTTCGGGTTCGGGCCGAAGCGGTTCTCGCCCTTCTGGCTGTCGGCGATGCCGATCCACAGCAGGAAGGCCAGGCCCAGCAGGCCGGCGATGGCGAACAGGCCGAAGGCCGGGCCCATCAGGGCGAAGACGGCGGCCGGGTTGCCCTCGTAATAGTCTTCCGAATAGCCGTTGGCGACGGCGGCGGCGACGACCATGGCGAAGCCGGCGAAGAAGGCCACGACCGAGCCGACCCAGGGGATGGCGATCAGCCAGCCGGTCTTGCCCATGTCGTGCAGGCGCTTCACCGAAATGGCCAGGTTGGGCCAGATCAGCACGATGCCCAGCAGATTGATGAAGGGGATCCAGCTGATGACGACGTTGACGCCCAGCAGGATCAGCCAGCCGATCCAGAAATGGCTACGGCGGATGCGGCCCTCGAAGGACAGGAATAGCTTCTGCCAGTCGAAGCCGGCGACGGCGGTCGAGGTCGAGCTGGCGTAGCCGCCGGCGACGCCGGTGGTGGTGGGCGAACCGGCCAGGATCAGGATCTGGGTGGCCGCGGCGCCTTCGGGCACGAAGTCGACGCGGACGCCGGCGGCGGGCACGGCCGGCGATTGCAGCGCGGCCGAGGTGAAGTCGTAACGGGCGCCGTCGTCGCCGCTGATCAGACCGATTCCGGTGGTGGTGTCGTAGCTGAGAATCTCGCCGCGCAAACGTGTCGCTCCCCTTGGGCATGCGGCCGAAGCTGGCCGCAATGCGACCATGAACGAGCGACGATCAGTGAACAAGTGAAAGGGAGGAAAGGTTCGCATGGCCTTTCATGAGGTGCGCCTGCCCGCGCGGCTGGCGTTCGGCTCGACCGGCGGGGTGGAGCGTCGGACGGAGATCGCGACGCTGGCCTCGGGGTTCGAGCGGCGATCGACGCCCTGGGCGCTGGGGCGCAGGCGGTATCTGATCGGGGCGAACCTGAGGTCGCTGGACGACATGGCCGAGTTGGTCGCCTTCTTCGAGGCGCGGCGGGGACGGCTGTACGGGTTCCGGTTCAAGGACTTCGCCGATTTCAAATCGTGCGCGCCGGGCGGGGTGGTCTCGGCTGAGGATCAGGTGCTGGGCGTCGGGGATGGGAAGCGCACCGCGTTTGGGCTGGTGAAGCGCTACGGCGATGTGGAGCGGCCGATCGCCAAGCCGGTCGGGGGATCGGTGCGGGTGGCGCTGGGCGGTGTTGAGACGACGGCTTTTATGGTCGATCTCGTGACCGGGCGGGTGACGCTGGAGCGCGCGCCGGAGGCGGGCGTCAGCGTGACGGCGGGGTTTCAGTTCGACACGCCGGTGCGGTTCGACAGCGATCGGATCGAGACGACGCTGGAGAGCTTCGAGGCCGGACGGATGGCGGCGGTTCCGCTGATCGAGGTTCGGGTCTGAGCCATGCGCGACATGCCGAACGAAATGGCCGCCCGCATCGAGAGCGGGGCGGCGACGCTTTGCCATGTCTGGCGGCTGGAGCGAGCCGACGGCGTGGTGATGGGGTTCACCGATCACGACCGGGACCTGATGGTGGACGGGGTCGTCTGTCGGGCGGCGAGCGGTTGGACGGCGGGGGCGGGCGAGAGCGCGGTCGGGCTGGCGGCGGGGTCGGTTTCGGCGGCGGGCGTGCTGGACGATGCGGCGATCGCTGAAGCGGATGTGGCGGCGGGTCTGTTCGACAAGGCGACGGTCGAACTGTGGCGCGTGGACTGGGCGCGGCCGGATCTGAAGGTGCGGTTGTGGTCGGGAGCGCTGGTGCGGATTCGGCGTCAGGGCTATTTGTCGCGCTATCGCCCTGCGGGCTGCTTGAGCGCAGGAGGCTTCGTCGCCGAGCTTGAGGGTCCGCTGTCGAAGCTGGAGCGGGTGGTCGGGCGGACCTATGGGCGGATGTGCGATGCGCGGCTGGGAGACCAGAGATGCGGGGTCGCGGAGCCGGCGGGGCGGGTCTGCGACAAGCGGTGGGAGACCTGCGTCGGGACGTTCGGGAATGGCGCGAACTTTCGCGGATTTCCGGATGTGCCGGGGGATGATTTTCTGACGGCCTATCCGGCCGGAAGTGCGCAAAACGACGGCGGGAGCCGGCGGTGAGGGGGAGCGCGGTGGTGGTGTCCGCCCGGTCCTGGCTCGGCACGCCCTATCGGCATCAGGCCAGCGTGAAGGGGTGTGGGCGCGGACTGTTGCGCGGGGTGTGGCGCGAGGTGGTGGGCGAGGAGCCCGAGGTCTTGCCGGCCTATTCGGCCGACTGGGCCGAGGTCGGCGGGCGCGAGACGCTGCTGGAGGCGGCGGGGCGGTGGATGCGGCCGGTTGCGGTCGATCAGATGCGGGCGGGCGACGTGTTGCTGTTTCGCATGTCGCCGGGGGCGGCGGTGAAGCATTGCGCCATCCTGAGCGGCGTCGGCGGGCCGGAGCCGAGGATGATCCACGCCTATTGGGGACGAGCGGTGGTCGAGAGCTGGATGGGCGTGTGGTGGCAAAGACGGCTGGCGGCCGTGTTCCGGTTTCCTGTCCCCGGTTCGGCCTTGGCGGCGTGCGCCGCCTCGTTGACCGAGGATGACGGAGTTTAAAGGCATGGCGCAAGTCGTTTTGAGCGCGGTCGGGCAGTCGATCGGCGGGCCGGTCGGGCGGGTGATCGGCTCGACCCTTGGGCGGGCGATCGACAATAGGGTGGTCGGGTCGCTGGGGCCGGCGCGGCAGGTGGGGCCGAGGCTGGAGACGTTGAAGGTTCAGGGCACGGCGGAAGGGTCGCCGATGGCCTGCGTCTTCGGACGGGCGCGGGTGACGGGTCAGGTGATCTGGGCGGCGCGGTTCCTGGAAAGCAAGTCCAAGGGCCGGGCGGGCAAGGGCGGTCCGAAGACGGTCGACTATGTCTATTCGCTGAGTTTCGCCGTGGCGCTTTGCGAGGGCGAGATCGACGGGGTCGGGCGGGTCTGGGCCGACGGGCGGCTGATGGACACGACCGGCGTGGTAATGCGGGTGCATCGCGGGGGCGACGGGCAGAGGGCGGATCCGTTGATCGAGGCGGTGGAACGGGATGCGCCGGCGTATCGCGGGACGGCCTATGTGGTGTTCGAGGACCTGTCGCTGGGGCCGTTCGGGGATCGGGTTCCGCAACTGAGCTTCGAGGTGTTCCGGCGACCGCGCGGACAGACGGTGCGGCTGGAGGACCGGCTGGAAGGGGTGTGCCTGATTCCCGGCGCGGGGGAGTTCGCCCTGGCGACCGAGACGGTGGTGCGCCGCGAGGGGCTGACGCGGACGACGGCGGAGAATGTTCATAACGGCGAGGGTCGGGCGGACCTGGTCGTGTCGCTGGATCAACTTCAGGCGCAGCTGCCGAACCTGAAACGGGTCAGTCTGGTGGTAGGGTGGTTCGGCAGCGACCTGAGGGCCGGGCATTGCGTCGTGCGGCCGGGGGTGGAGCGGCGCGAGAAGCCGACCGAACCGCTGGTCTGGTCCGTGGCGGGCGTCGCGCGCGATGAGGCCTATGAGGTCAGTCAGGTGGATGGCGCGCCGGCTTATGGCGGGACGCCGTCGGATGGGAGCGTGCGTCAGGCGATCCGCGAGCTGAAGGCGCGGGGGCTGGAGGTGACCCTGTATCCGTTCGTCTTCATGGATTGCCCCGGCTATCCGTGGCGGGGACGTGTGGCGGGCGTGGACGGGGCCGGGGCGACGGCGGAGATCGCGGCGCTGTTCGGCGGGACGGACGACTGGGGCTTGCGGCGGATGGCGCTGCACTACGCCCGGATCGCAGCGGATGAGGGGGCGGACGGCCTGTTGATCGGGTCTGAGATGCGGGGCGTGACCTGGACGCGGGATGCGGCCGGGGGCTTTCCGGCGGTCGATCAGTTCCGGGCACTGACGGCGGAATGCCGGGCGGTGGTCGGGCCGGGCGTGAAACTGTCCTATGCGGCGGACTGGAGCGAATATTTAGGACGGCAGTCGGGTGGGGAGGTGGTGTTTCACCTCGACCCGCTGTGGGCCGATGCGAACATCGATCATGTGTCGATCGACTGGTACCCGCCGCTGACGGACTGGCGAGCGGGCGACGGCGGGGTCGATGCGGCGACGTTCGGCGGGGCGGCGGACTCGGCCTATCTGGTGGCCGGCGTCGCGGGCGGGGACGGGTTCGATTGGTATTACGCCAGCGAGGCGGATCGGGCGGGGCAGGTGAGAACGCCCATCGTCGACGGGGCGCATGGCGAGGACTGGGTATTTCGGCCCAAGGACCTGAAAGGCTGGTGGTCGAACCGGCACCATGACCGACCGGGCGGGGTGCGGAGCGCTGTGTCGACGGCCTGGATTCCGGGGATGAAGCCGGTGCGGCTGTCAGAGTTCGGCTGTGCGGCGGTGGACCGGGGAGGCAATGCGCCGAACCTGTTTCAGGACGCCAAGAGCACCGAGAGCCGCCTGCCGCCGGGATCGACCGGCGCGCGTGACGACGCGGTGCAGCGGGCGGCGCTGGAGGCGGTGCTGGGGCATTATGCGACGGCTGAGAACAATCCGGTGTCCGCGGTTTATGGCGGGCGAATGCTGGAGGCGGCGGACGCCTGGTGCTGGGACGCGCGGCCTTTTCCGGCTTTTCCGGCGCGGGGCGATGTCTGGGCCGACGCAGGGGCGTGGCGCGCCGGGCATTGGCTGAATGGACGGCTGGCCGGCGACGGGCGCGATCTGGTCGAGGCGGTGCTGGCGCGAGGCGGATTGTCGCCTGACGAGATGGCGATCGAGGGCGTCGAGGGGGCGGCGGCCGGCTATGTCATCGACCGGCCGATGCGGACGCGCGATGCGCTGGAGCCGCTGCTGGCCGCGTTCGACGCCGTGGCGGCCGAACGCGGCGGGAAGGTCGCAGTCCTGGGGCGGGTGGAGACGGTGGTCGAGATCGCTGGCGAGGCGCTGGCCCTGCCCCATGACGGGGCGGCGGAAACGGCGACGCGGACGCTGGAGCCCAGGGCGGGCGAGGCGCGGGTGCGGTTCATCGACGAGACGGCGGACTATCAGACCGGTGCGGTGGTCGTGCGGTCGGACGATGCGGCGGCGACGGCGGGCGGGGTCGATCTGGACTTGCCGCTGGTGTGCGGCGGCGGACTGGCGAAGGCGGCGGCGCAGCGGGCGCTGGATGGCGAGGGCGTGGAGGCGAAGACGCTGGCGCTGGGGCCGCTGGAGGCCTTGCGGCTGGAGCCGGGTGACGGGGTGCGGCTGGAGGGTCGATCGGACGACTGGCGGGTGACGCGGGTCACGTCGGACGAGACGCCGTCAGCGGTGCTGGAGCCGGTGACGGCCCGGCGGGCAGTCGAGGATGACGGCGTCTGGCGCGGGGGTGAGACGCCGGCGGTGGTCGGGGCGCCGTTCCTGCGGGTGATGGACCTGCCGCCGCTGATGGGGCGCGAGGACGATGCGCGGCCGGTCGTCGTGGCGGCGGCAGAACCGTGGCGGATGATGCGGCTACACGCGGGAGCGTCGGCCGAGACGCTGAAGGCCCGCGCCGATGTAGATACGCCGGCGACAGTGGGGGTGCTGGTTCAGGCCCTAGCGCCGGGTGTGCGGCATCGCTGGGATGAGGCCAATGCCTTGGTGATGCGGATCGAGGGCGAGGCACCGGAGAGCGCGTTGGAGGCGGCGGTGCTGGGCGGCGGCAATGCGCTGGCGGTCGAGACGGCTGTGGGCTGGGAGATCGTGCAGTATCGGTCGGCGGAGCTGGTCGGGCCGGGGACGTGGCGGCTGACGGGTCTGTTGCGCGGGCAGCAGGGAACCGAGGTCGAGATGCGGGCAGGCGCCGGGGCGGGGACGGTCGTGATGTTTCTGGACGATCGGCTGGCGCGCGCAGAGATCGGGCGGGGCGAGCGAGGACTGCCGCTGGTCTGTCGCGCGGGACCGGCTGGCGCGGCGCCGGGCGGTGCGGGGTTCAGCGAAGCTCTGTTCGTGGCGAGGGGCGTGCATGATCGGCCGTGGTCGCCGTCTGGTCTGACGGTCGAGACGTCGGCCGAGGGTCTGGCGATCCGATGGACGCCGCGCGTGCGGCTGTTCGGCGACAGTTGGGATGGGGAACCGACAGCGGTCGATCCGATGCGGTTCCGGCTGCGCGTGTTTGATCATGACGTCGTGGTGCGGACGATGGAGGTCGAGGGGCTGTCGGCATCCTATTCTACGGCCGACTTGGCGGCGGACTTCCCAGACGGCGCGACATCGACGGCGCGGATCGCCGTGGCGCAGTGGGGCGACGGGTTCGGGTGGGGCCCAGAAGCGGAGGTGGATGCGGAAATCCGGCGGCTCTGACGAAATAGGGCGGGTCCAGCCCTTTGCGCGGGGCGGGGCATGGCTTAACTGACGGCCTCTCGACCTTTTTCAGCTGGAGCGACAACGGACGTGGCAGGCGACCCCTACAAGGAACTGGGCGTTTCGAAGGGCGCGAGCGCGGAAGAGGTCAAAAAGGCGTATCGCAAGCTCGCCAAGGAGCTGCATCCCGACAAGAACCCCGGCGACAAGATCACCGAGGACAAGTTCAAACGGGTGACGGCGGCCTTCGACATCCTGGGCGACAAGGAAAAGCGCGCCAAATACGACGCGGGCCAGATCGACGGCGACGGCAACGAACAATATCGCGGCTTCGGCGGGGGCGGTCGTGCGGGCGGCAGTCCGTTCGGCCAGGGGGGCGGCTTTGCGGGCGCCGGCGGACCGGGTGGTCGCGGCAACTTCGAAGGCGTCGATCTGGACGACCTGTTCGGCATGTTCGGCGGGGCCGGGCGTCAGCGCGGCGCGCGGGACTTCACCTCACGCGGCCAGGACGTGAAGGCGACGCTGGACATCAGTCTGGAAGACGCCATCGCCGGGGCGACGCGACGGATCCAGTTTTCGGACGGGCGCACCCTGGACGTGACCATTCCCAAGGGGGCGTCGGAAGGCCAGACGATCCGCCTGCGCGGCCAGGGATCGCCGGGGCGCGGGGCCGAGAACGGCGACGCCCTGATCGAACTGAGGATCGAACCGCACCCCATCTACAAGCGCGACGGGGCGGACCTGACCATGGACCTGCCGGTGTCGGTCCCCGATGCGGTGCTGGGCGCCAAGGTGCGGGTGCCGACGCCCGAAGGCGTGGTGCAGATGACGCTGCCGGCCGGATCGAACTCGGGCAAGGTGCTGAGGCTGAAGGGGCGCGGCGCGTTTGCGCAAGGCAGGCGGGGCGATCTGCTGGCGCGGGTGATGGTGACGCTGCCGGATGCGCCGGACGCTGAACTGACCCAGTTTGCCGAGGATTGGCGTGCCAGGCGGCCCTATACGCCGGGGCGGTGAGCGCGCTCAAGCCGCGCGAAGCGCGGTAGCGCCAAAGGAAAAGAGCATGAGCACGAAGCCTGATGTGAAGCCGGCGCGGCCTTGGTTTTCGGCAGGGCCGACGGCGAAGCGGCCGGGCTATGCGGTCGGCGGATTGCCGTCCGATCTGCTCGGGCGCGGCATTCGCGCACCGGAGGTGGTCGAGCGGTTCGCGCATGGCCTTCGGCTGACGCGCGAGGTGCTGGAAGTGCCTGACAGCCATGTGATGCTCTATACGCCGGGGTCGGACACGGGCGCGGTCGAGGCGGCGCTGTGGGGGATGTTGGGCGCGCGGCCGGTACAGGTCGTGGCGTTCGAGAATTTCGGCCTGACCTGGCTGGCGGACGTGAGGGATCATCTGGGGCTGGAGCCCGAGGCCCTGACGGCGCCGTGGGGCGAACTGCCTGATCTAAGCCAGGCCGACTGGTCCAAGGACGTGGTGTTCCCGTGGAACGGCACGACCTCGGGCGTGCGGGTGCCGGACGCCGACTGGATCGCCGACGATCGCGAGGGGCTGGCGATCTGCGACGCGACCTCCGCCGCCTTCGCCATGCCATTGCCGTGGGACAAGCTGGATGTGGTGACCTTCAGCTTCCAGAAGGCGCTGGGCGGCGAGGCGGGCATCGGGGTGATGGTGCTGTCGTCGCGCGCGGTCGAGCGGCTGGACACGTTCCGACCGGATCGGGCGATTCCCAAGCTGTTGCGGCTGACCGACGGCAAGGGACGGTTCGATCGGGCGTTGGCGGACGGGGTGGCGATCAACACCTTCTCGATCCTGACAATCGAAGACTGGATCGACGCCCTGGGCTGGGCCAAGGACATCGGCGGGTTGAGCGAACTGATCCGGCGGACAGACGCCAACTATGCCGCGTTGGCGGAATGGTTGGAGCGGACAGACTGGATCGCCTTCCTGCCGGATCGACCGGAGATCCGATCGACGACCTCGGTCTGCCTGAAGTTCACCGATGCGCGGATCGCCGCTTTGGACGACAAGGCGCAGAAGGCCTTTGTCGTGCGGTTCAAGGCCCTGCTGGAAGGCGAGGCGGCCGTGTTCGATATGGAGCCGCACCGCAATGCGCCGCCTGGCCTTCGGCTATGGTGCGGCTGCACGGTCGAGACCGCCGATGTGATCGCGGCGACGCCTTGGCTGGAATGGGCCTTCGAGACCGCGGTCAGCGAAGTCGGATAAATCCGCCTGACGGGACGACATCGGACGATTCCCTCGCTATAGGCTGCGCCCGCATTCCAGTGCGGAGAGACGGTTTTGGCGAACGTAGCGGTGGTCGGCGCCCAGTGGGGCGACGAGGGCAAGGGCAAGATCGTGGACTGGCTGTCCAACCGCGCCGACATGGTCGTGCGGTTCCAGGGCGGTCACAATGCTGGCCATACGCTGGTCGTGGACGGCAAGGTCTACAAGCTGGCGCTGCTGCCCAGCGGCGTCGTGCAGGGCAAGCCGTCGATCATCGGCAATGGCGTGGTCGTCGATCCCTGGCATCTGGTCGGCGAGATCGAAAAGATCGCCGCCCAGGGCGTGACGATCAGTCCTGAAATCCTGACCATTGCGGACAACGCCTGCCTGATCCTGCCCATCCACCCTGCGCTGGACGTCGCGCGCGAGGCGGCGGCCAGCGCGCCGGGCGCCAAGATCGGCACGACCGGGCGCGGCATCGGTCCGGCCTATGAAGACAAGGTGGGGCGTCGCGCCATTCGGGTCTGCGATCTGGCCAATGAAGACGATCTGAAGGTCAAGATCGACCGGCTGCGCTCGCACCACGATCCGCTTCGCGCCGGTCTGGGGCTGGAGCCGATCGATCCCGACGCGCTGTTGGCGCAGTTGCTGGAGATCGCGCCGAAGATCCTGCCCTATGTGAAACCGGCCTGGCGCGTGCTGGACCAGGCGCAGAAGGACGGCAAGCGCGTCCTGTTCGAAGGGGCGCAGGGCGCCTTCCTCGACGTGGATCACGGCACCTATCCCTATGTCACCAGCTCCAACACGGTGGCCGGTCAAGCGGCTGCGGGGTCGGGCATCGGGCCGCGCGGCGTCGGCTATGTCTTGGGGATCGTAAAGGCCTATACGACGCGCGTCGGCGAAGGCCCCTTCGCCTGTGAACTGAACGACGAGGTCGGCGCGCATCTGGCGACCGTGGGCCGCGAGGTCGGGGTGAACACCGGCCGCGCGCGCCGCTGCGGCTGGTTCGACGCCGTATTGGTGCGCCAGTCCGTGGCGATCAACGGCATCGACGGGATCGCCCTGACCAAGCTGGACGTGCTGGACGGATTGAAGACGCTGAAGATCTGCGTCGGCTATAAGGTCGATGGCGAGGTGCTGGACTATCTGCCCTCGAGCCTGAAGGCCCAGGGCGCGGCCGAGCCGGTGTTCGAGGAGTTGGAGGGCTGGAGCGAAAGCACGGCCGGTGTCCGCAGCTTCAAGGACATCAACGCCAACGCCATCAAATATGTGCGCCGGATCGAGGAGTTGATCGGCGCGCCGGTGGCCCTGCTGTCGACCAGCCCCGAGCGCGACGACACCATTCTGATGCGCGATCCATTCCAGGGCTGAGGCCTTTAAAGAGGCGGCGGACTACGCAGAAAGACCTATTCAACAGGTCTTAACCCGTGGGCGGTAAGGATAACGGCTCCAACTTCGGAGTCCGATGTGTTCGCCGCAAACGCCAGAACCATAAGCCGCATGGAGCCTGCGCTTCGTCGGGTGGTCATCGTGGACGCCAATCTGTCGTCGGCGCGACTGCTGACCGACATCATGAAGGGCATGGGCGCGCGCGAGGTCTATTCCGAGGGCGACGAGGAACGGGCGCTGGAGCTGCTGCGCGACGTCGAGCCGGGCGTGATCTTCACAGAACGCTCCGGAGACAGGCTGAACGGCGAGACTTTGGCGCGGCGCATTCGGCGCTCCAGCATGTCATGCCGCATGTCGCCGATCATCATGGTGACGGGCGAGGCGACCGCCGCGGCGATCAAGGGCGCGCGCGATGCCGGCATCCACGAGTTCCTGAGAAAGCCGTTCACGACCGGCGACCTGTTCAAGCGGGTCGAGAATGTGACGTTGAAGCCCCGGCCCTGGATCGAGGCCGTCGGCTACGTCGGGCCGGATCGTCGCCGGTTCAACTCGGGTGAATATTCGGGCGCTCGCAAGCGCCGCAGCGATGGTGCGGCTGGAGGCGGCCCTGCCGAAATCCGCGATCAGGCGTCGCGAATCCTGGTTTCGGCCATTTCGCAGTTCGAGCAGGATCCATCGCAGGCGACGCGCGCCATTCGTCAACAGGCCGAGACGCTGAACGGTCTGGCCATCAAGACGGCGGACGCGCGACTGGCGATGGCTGTGGCGACATTGCAGGCCTACGTGGCCAGCGGTCAGGTGACGAAGGCGGGACTGGCCCAGCCGATCGGCACGGTGGTGACGGCTGCGAGAGCGGCCAATGAAGCGGCGCCGGTGGCGCGCGCGTCATGATGGATTGTCCGCTGCGCCGGTGAAGGCGCAGCCGACCGAGTTTGCTCAAGCGTCGACCAGATTCCGCTCTTCGGCGGCGGCGCGCATGGCCTTTTGCAGCTTCTCGAAGGCGCGGACCTCGATCTGACGTACGCGTTCGCGCGACACGCCGTACTGGCCGGCGAGTTCTTCCAGAGTGACGGGGTCGTCCTTGAGGCGGCGTTCCGTAAGGATGTGCTTCTCACGGTCGGTCAGCTCTTCCATGGCCTCTTGCAGAAGGCTCATGCGGATGCCTTTTTCCTCGTCGTCAGCGAGCTGGGTTTCCTGAGAGACGGCCGTATCGTCCGCCAGCCAGTCCTGCCATTCGCTTTCGCCGTCGGCGCGCAGAGGGGCGTTCAGCGAGGCGTCGCCGCCGAGACGGCGGTTCATGTTGGTGACCTCTTCTTCCGAGACGCCCAGCTTGGTGGCGATGGCGGCGAGGTGTTCAGGATGCAGATCACCTTCCTCGAAGGCCGAAATCTGGCTCTTGGCCTTGCGCAGGTTGAAGAACAGCTTCTTCTGCGCCGCGGTGGTGCCCATCTTCACAAGCGACCAGCTGCGCAGGATGTATTCCTGGATCGAGGCGCGAATCCACCACATGGCGTAGGTCGCCAGGCGGAAACCCTTGTCGGCGTCGAATTTCTTGACGGCCTGCATCAGGCCGACGTTGCCCTCGGAAATGACTTCGCCGATCGGCAGGCCGTAGCCGCGATACCCCATGGCGATCTTGGCCACGAGACGAAGGTGCGAGGTGACGAGACGGTGGGCGGCTTCGGGGTCCTGGTGCTCAGACCAACGCTTGGCGAGCATGAACTCCTCATCCTTGGTCAGCATCGGAAATTTGCGGATTTCCGTCAGATAGCGCGACAGGCCTTGTTCAGGCGACATCACCGCGAGCGTACTATTGGCAGCCATATACAGGTCCCTCCGACCGTCTTGAACGAGCGGGCTCTTCGTCATCGGCCACGTTGTGTGCGCCGACGTCTCACCCCTCAACCGGTGAAGTAGCGATGGGTTGCCGCCATTTTTAGAGGCGGATCGTCACACGAAAGCGTGACCTTGGCCCTGGCGCCACTCGCGCCGATCGGCGTCTCATATAGAACTTTGTCAGTTGCTATTCAAGACCTGCTCGAACGGATGGCTGTTCAGAGTTCGGCGAGGAGCATTTCGAGACGCTGCATGTCGGACGGCGGCGCGGTTTCGAAGCGAAGCGCCTCGCCCGTGACAGGATGGACAAAGCCCAGAACGGCGGCGTGGAGGGCCTGACGCATCAGGCCCGCTTCTGTGATGGCGGTGCGAACGGGTATGGCGGGGCTGCCCGAGCCGTAGGTCGCGTCGCCAAGGATGGGCGCGCCTTTGGACGACAGGTGGACGCGGATCTGATGGGTGCGGCCGGTGTGAAGCGTGCAGGCGACGCGCGCAGCCATGGGCGCGCCACCGGCTTTGGCGGGCTGCCCGAAGGTCGCTTGGACGACATAGTCGGTGATGGCCTCGCGACCGCCGGCCTTCAGGACCGCCATTTTCTTGCGGTCGCCGGTGGAGCGGCCGATGCGGGTGTGGATGCGGCCGGTCGCGGGCGACGGCGCGCCGCGCGTCAGGGCGATGTAGGTGCGCTCGATGTCGTGCGCAGCGAACAGGGCGGAGAGGCCGGCGTGGGCGCGGTCGGTCTTGGCCGCGACCATGACGCCCGAGGTATCCTTGTCCAGCCGGTGGACGATGCCGGGGCGGGCGACGCCGCCGATGCCCGACAGGCTGTCGCCGCAATGGGCCAGAAGCGCATTGACCAGGGTGCCGTCGGGCGTGCCCGGCGCCGGATGGGCGGCCATACCTGCGGGCTTGTCGATGACGATCAGGTCGGCGTCCTCATAGAGGACGGTCAGGGGAATGACCTGAGCCTGGGGCGTTGCGGGCGCCACGGGGGGCAGGGCGACGGCATAGAGGCCGGGCTGGGCCTTGGCGGAACCGCCGGTCAGGACCGCGCCATCGCGACTGACGGCGCCCTCGGCCAGCAGGGCCTGGAGCCGGGCGCGCGACAGGGTGGGGAAGGCGCCGGCCAGGGCCTTGTCCAGGCGAACGCCGGCCGCGTCGATGCGGGCCTCCAGCACCTCGTCGGGGGCACCGGTCGCGGTGTCGTCGTCTTCGTCGATCAGATCATGGGCGGACACGTCGTCTCCCTAGCACGACCGGCCGCTTGCGCGAGGGGCGCGGGTGAGGTGATAGTCAAGCTTGGGGGCGTAGGGGACATCCGATGAAGCGGTTGATGATCGCCGGGAGCGCGTTCGCCGCAGCGGCGCTGCTGAGCAGTTGCACGACCATGAGCAAGGACGAATGCCTGGCCGGCGCCTGGGGCGAGAAGGGCTATGCGGACGGGGCGTCGGGCTATCCGATGACGCGGCTGGACGACCACGCCAATGCCTGCGCCAAGTTTCAGATCGCACCCAATCCGGCCGCCTATGGCTCGGCGCGTGAGGATGGCTTGCGGACCTATTGCACCTTCCAGCGCGGTTGGGAGGAGGGGCGGGCGGGCAACGCCTATTATGGCGTCTGCCGGCCGGAGGAGGAGCAGGCGTTTCTACCGGCCTATCGTGACGGCCGAATGCTGCATGATGTCGAGGACGCGTACGAAACGGCGGAAAGCGCCTTGAACAGCGCTGAGGCCCGGATCGAGAACCGTGAAGACAATCTGGAAGCCAAGGAACGTGAACTGCGCGGCGAGGGCCTGACGGATGAAGAACGGGAGCGCATTCGTGACCGCATCCAAGAGGTCAGAGGCGAAATCCGGGATGCGCGTCGCAATGCCCGAGAGGCACGCGACGCGCTGGATCAGGCGGAATGGGACGTTCGCCGGGTGCGGCGCGAACTGAGCGACCGCTACCCGGTTTAGGCGTCGGTCCTAGGCGGCCTTGACGGATGCGCCGCGGAAGGACGGATCCAGGTCGCCCGAGGCGTAGCGCTTCGCCATCTGGGCGGTGGAGAGGGGGCGGATCTTGGAGGCCTGGCCCTCGCAGCCGAACTGGACGTAGCGCTCCATGCAGAGCTTCTTCATCGCCTCCTTGGCGGGTTTCAGATAGAAGCGCGGATCGAACTCGCCCGGTTTTTCCGCAAGCGCCTTACGGATGGCGCCGGTGATGGCCATGCGGTTGTCTGTGTCGATGTTGACCTTGCGCACGCCGTGTTTGATGCCGCGCTGGATTTCCTCGACCGGCACGCCCCAGGTCTGGGGCATTTCGCCGCCGTACTGGTTGATGATGTCCTGCAGGTCCTGCGGCACCGACGACGAACCGTGCATCACCAGGTGGGTGTTGGGCAGGCGGCGGTGGATTTCCTCGATCACGTTCATGGCCAGCACCTCGCCGTCCGGCTGCCGCGTGAACTTGTAGGCGCCGTGGCTGGTGCCCATGGCGATGGCGAGGGCGTCGACCTTGGTGGCGGCGACGAAATCGACAGCCTGATCTGGGTCCGTCAACAGTTGCGAATGGTCCAGCTTGCCCTCGAAGCCGTGGCCGTCCTCGGCCTCGCCCATGCCGGTTTCCAGCGAACCCAGCACGCCCAGTTCGCCCTCGACCGAGACGCCGCAGGCGTGGGCCATTTCGGTGACGCGACGGGTGACATCGACGTTGTACTCGTAAGAGGCGGGCGTCTTGGCGTCCTCCTCCAGCGAGCCGTCCATCATCACGCTGGTGAATCCGTACTGGATGGCGGTGGCGCAGGTCGCCGGGCCGTTGCCGTGGTCCTGGTGCATGCAGACCGGAATATGCGGATAGAGCTCGGCCAGGGCGTCGATCAGCTTGGCCAGAACGATGTCGTTGGCGTAGTTCCGGGCGCCGCGCGAGGCCTGAATGATGACGGGGGCGTTGACCTCATGGGCCGCCTCCATGATCGCCAGACCCTGTTCCATATTATTGATGTTGTAGGCGGGCAGGCCGTAATCGTTCTCTGCCGCGTGGTCGAGCAGCTGTCGCAGCGTAATGCGCGCCATTGGGTAGTCTCCTGAGCCGAATAGTCTTTTTGGTTGCGCGAGAGATTAGACGCCGGACAGCGCGAAGTCACGCCGTGTTACAGCCGTTTCAGCGCCGATTTCGAAGACAGGATGCAGGCGTGATCCGCCTGCATCGCTGAGCCTTCAGGCGCGCAGGGCCTCGACGCCGGGCAGGGGCTTGCCCTCCATCCATTCCAGAAAGGCGCCGCCGGCAGTGGACACGAAGGTCAGGTCCGCCGCGACGCCGGCATGACCGACGGCCGCGACCGTGTCGCCGCCGCCCGCCACCGCGATCAGGGCGCCGGCCTTGGTGCGCTCGGCGACGTGCTTGGCGGCCGCGACCGTGGCGGCGTCGAAGGGCGGCACCTCGAACACGCCCAACGGGCCGTTCCAGATCAGGGTCTTGGAGCCGTCGATCGCGGCGTTCAGGCGGGCGACGGTGTCGGGGCCTGCGTCCAGGATCTTGTCTTCAGTCGCGAGGGCTTCGCCTGTCTTGACGGTGCGGGCGTCGGCGCCGGGCTTGACCTCGGTCGCCACCACGACATCGACGGGCAGCAGGATGTGGCAGCCCTTGGCTTCGGCTTCCGCCAGGATCTCGCGCGCCGTGTCCGCCATATCCTTCTCGGCCAGCGAGCCGCCGATATCGATCCCTTGCGCATAAAGGAAGGTGTTGGCCATGCCGCCGCCGATGGCCAGCGTATCCAGCTTGCCGACCAGGTTCTTCAGCAGGTCCAGCTTGGTCGAGACCTTGGAGCCGCCGACGATGCCGACGACCGGCTTTTGCGGATTGCCGAGCGCGGCGTCGAGCGCATCGAGTTCGCGGCGCATGGATTCGCCGGCATAGGCCGGGATGTGGTGAGCGACGCCTTCGGTCGAGGCGTGGGCGCGGTGGGCGGCCGAGAAGGCGTCGTTGACGTAGAGGTCGCCGAGATCCGCCAGCTTCTGGGCGAAGACCGGATCATTGGCCTCTTCCGCCGCATGGAAGCGTACGTTTTCCAGCAGGACCACGCCGCCAGCGTCCAGGTCGCGAATGGCCTCCACGGCGTCAGGGCCGATGCAGTCGTCGGCGAAGCGGACGGGGGCGCCGAGCAGCTCTTCCAGCGGCTGGACGATCGGCTTTAGGCTCATCGACGGAACGCGCTGGCCCTTGGGGCGGTCGAAATGAGCCAGCAGGGCGACCTTGGCGCCCGCGTCGCGCAGGCGCTGGATCGTAGGCAGTGCGACTCGCAGCCGAGTGTCGTCCGTGACCTTGCCGCCCTCCATCGGGACGTTGAAGTCCACGCGGACCAAAGCCGTCTTGCCGGCGAGGTTCTGGGCGTCGTCGAGAGTGCGGAATGTCATATCGGGCTGCCCCCAGAGAAGATGTGTCCGATCCAGAGCAAAGCGCCGTGGATCATCAGTTGAACTTGCAGTGCCATGACCGGGGCTGCCACTGCGATGAAATGTCGGCCGTTCTTGGCGTGATCGCGACAGGCCGCAATAGCGAGGCCTGCGAGAAGCACAGGAACCGCGAACCAAGCAAAAGCGGAGACTGAGTCAGGCCCGTTTCCAGTCACAAATGGGATGGCTGTTCCTAGGGTGAGCAATAACACGACGGCACAGCCTCGAATAACGAATGCTTCGTCGGCCAATGGCCCAAGCTTGATCTTTCGCAGTCCCAGCCAGACCAGAACGCCCCAAAAGGCTATAGCGAGCAACGACCATGGCAGCGAAAGCCATGCGAAAAACAAAAACCCCGGCAGTCCTGAGAACAGAAGCATGCCGGGGTTCTCGGTGCGATCTTACAGGAACTTCGCCATCACCAGCGCCGTGTCGCTCATGCGCGTCGCGAAGCCCCACTCGTTATCATACCAGCTCAACACGCGGGCCAGCTTGCCGTCGACGACCTGGGTCTGGGGCAGGGCGGCGGTGGAAGAGGCCGCGATGTGGTTCAGGTCGTGCGAAACCAGCGGGTCGGTCGTCGTGAACAGGACGCCCTTCATCGGACCGTCGGCGGCGGCCTGAAGCGCCGCGTTGATCTCTTCGACCGTGACCTCGCGACCGGCGACGACCTTCAGATCGACGACCGAGACGTTCGGAGTCGGGACGCGGATCGAAGAGCCATCCAGCTTGCCCTTCAGCTCCGGCAGGACCAGGCCCAGGGCCTTGGCGGCGCCGGTCGAGGTCGGGATCATGGACAGGGCCGCGGCGCGGGCTCGGTACAGGTCCTTATGCATCGTATCCAGCGTCGGCTGGTCGCCGGTGTAGGAGTGGATGGTGGTCATATAGCCCCGCTCGATGCCGAACAGGTCGTTCAGCACCTTGGCGACGGGGGCCAGGGCGTTGGTGGTGCACGAGCCGTTCGACACGACGATGTCGTCGGCGGTCAGGGTCTCGTGGTTGACCTTGTAGACGATGGTCTTGTCGGCGTTGTCGGCGGGCGCCGAGACCAGGACGCGCTTGGCGCCGGCCTTAAGGTGGGCGCTGGCCTTGTCCTTGGAGGTGAAGATGCCGGTGCATTCGAAGGCGATGTCCACCTTCAGCTCGGCGTGCGGCAGATTAGCGGGATCGCGCTCGGCCGTGACCTTGATCTTGCCGGTGCCGACGTCGATCCAGTCCTCGCCCGAGGTCACCGTGCCGGGGAAGCGTCCGTGGACCGAATCGTAACGGAACAGGTGGGCGTTGGTCTCGACCGGACCCAGATCGTTGATCGCCACCACCTCGATGTCCGTGCGGCCATGCTCGATGATCGAGCGAAGGACGAGACGGCCAATGCGGCCGAAACCATTGATGGCGACGCGAACGGTCATGGAGAGCTCCTGTGATCGGTATGACGAGCGTTATATAGGTGCGCGTCTCAATGGAGCGGTCGTGGACGGGTTTCAACCCCGCGCGCGTAACATGATGTGATGGACGGTTACGCTTCGAAAATCACCCGCGCCAGCTTCGGGTAAGAAACACCCCGGACGCAGTCGTTTTCGACCTGTCACGCAAAATTATTGCGACAGGGGTTGTGCGGCTCCGGCGGCTATGGTTTCTTGGCGTCAGAACAGGGAGCCGCCCGTGGCCACGATGACGCGCGACATGACGAAGGGACGCACCGCCAAGGCGGTCGCAGCCGTTCGGGCGCCTGTCGGCCTGGGAAGTCCCGTATTCCTCATTAATCTCGTACTTCTCGGCCTGCTTACGCAAGCGGCGTGGATGCACGCGACCTGACCTTAGAACCACTCAGGATCGCCTCGCACCACCCCGCCTCCGAAAGGAAGCGGGGTTTTTAGTGCGCGGCGGTTCGAAACGAACCGGACCGATGACGCAAAATTCTACCTCTCAGCCCAGAAAGCCCAATGCGCGCAGCGCGGCGGTGACGGCTGGTCCGAACCGGGCCGCCGCCCGCTCGTATCTGCGCGCAGCCGGCATGCAGGACGCCGACTTCGACAAGCCGATGATCGGCATCGTCAACACCTGGTCGACGGTCACGCCGTGCAACATGCACCTGGACCGACTGGCCAAGGATGTGCGCGCCGGCATCATCGCGGCAGGCGGCTATCCGGTCGATTTCAACACCATCGTCGTCACCGACGGCATCTCGATGGGCACGGCGGGCATGAATGCCTCGCTGATCAGCCGCGAGGTCGTCGCCGACTCGATCGAACTGGCCATCGAGGGCCACCAGCTGGACGGCGTGGTCTGCATCGTCGGCTGCGACAAGACGATCCCGGCGGCGGCCATGGCCCTGGCGCGGATGGATATCCCCGGCCTGGTCTATTACGGCGGCACCATCATGCCGGGCGTGATCGGGACGAAAGAGGTCTCGGTCCAGGAGGTGTTCGAGGCCATCGGCGCCCATTCGGCCGGCACCCTGGACGACGAAGGGCTGAAGGCGGTCGAACAGGCCGTCTGCCCCGGCGCCGGGGCCTGCGGCGGTCAGTTCACGGCCAACACCATGGCCATGGCCTTGTCTGTCATGGGCATCTCGCCCATGGGCGCCAACGATGTGCCCGCCGTCGATCCGAACAAGGCCGCGGAGGGCGAACGCTGCGGTCGGCTGATCATCGAGCGCGTCTTCTCCGGCGACACGGCCCGCAAATACATCACCCGCGCCAGCCTGAAGAACGCCGCCGTCGCCGTCTCGGCCTCGGGCGGGTCGACCAATGCGGTCATGCACCTGACGGCCATCGCGGCGGAGGCCGGCGTCGAGTTCGGCGTCGAGGACTGCCACCAGGCCTGCGTCGAGGCGCCGGTCATCTGCGATCTGAAGCCGGGCGGCCGCTTCCTGGCCTCGCACCTGTTCGCCGCCGGCGGCACCCGTCTGGTCACCCAGCGGATGGCCGAGGCCGGCAAGATCGTGAACACCCCCACCGTCACCGGCCGCAGCCTGTTCGCCGAAGCCGCCGAGGCCGAGGAGACCCCGGGCCAGGTGGTGGTGACGACGTTTGACGCCCCTGTGATGGATCGCGGCAGCTTCGCCGTCATCTATGGCGATGTCGCCCCGGAAGGCGCGGTCATCAAGCTGACGGGCCACAAGGTCGACACGTTCGAAGGCCCGGCCTGCGTCTTCGACTCGGAAGAGGACGCCTTCCACGCCGTTCAGGATGGATCGGTCGGCGAAGGCGACGTGATCATCATCCGCTACGAAGGGCCCAAGGGCGGTCCGGGCATGCGCGAGATGCTGCAGGTCACCGCCGCCCTGAAGGGGCGCAAGATCGACAACGTCGCCCTGCTGACCGACGGCCGGTTCTCGGGCGCCAGTTACGGCTTCGTCGCCGGACACGTCTCGCCGGAAGCCGCCGTCGGCGGCCCGATCGCCCTCATTCGCGATGGTGACCGTATCACCATCGACGTCACCAACCGCCGCATCGACGTCAATGTCGATCTGGCGACGCGCCGGGCGGGCTTTACACCCCACGTAGTCCGCCCGGCGCGAGGTGTCTTCGCCAAATACCGCGCCTCGGTCGCCTCGGCCGCCCAGGGCGCCGTCACCATCCCCAACCCGCCGCCGGCCCAAGTCCCGGCAAGCCACAAAACCAACGCTGCTCAGGACGCCTGACCCATGGCCATCACCATCTACACCAACGAAGACATCAAGCCGGGCGCCATCGCCGGCCAGCGCATCGCCATCATCGGCTACGGCTCGCAGGGTCGCGCCCATGCGCAGAACCTGAAGGACAGCGGCCATGACGTGGTCGCCGGCGTCCGTCACGGCGGCACGGGCTGGAAACACGCCACCGCCGACGGCGTGCCGACCGCAGAGCCGGCCGAGGCCGTCAAGGGCGCCGACATCATCGCCATCCTGACGCCCGACATGGTTCAGGGCGACGTCTATCGCGACATCATCGAGCCGAACGCCAAGGAAGGCTCGGCCCTGCTGTTCGCCCACGGCTTCTCGATCATCTACCAGCGCATCACGCCGCGCGAGGACATGGACGTGATCCTGGTCGCGCCGAAAGGACCGGGCGATCTGGTCCGTCGCGAGTTTCAGCGCGGGCGCGGCGTGCCTTCGCTGTTCGCCGTCGAGAAGGATGTCACCGGCAAGGCGCGCGACCGGGCCATGGGCTACGCCAAGGGCAATGGCGGCGCGACCGGCGGCCTGCTGGAAACCACCTTCCGCGAAGAGACCGAGACCGATCTGTTCGGCGAACAGGCAGTCCTGTGCGGCGGCGCCAAGGAGCTGGTCATTCAGGGCTTCAACACCCTGGTCGAGGCCGGCTACCAGCCCGAGATCGCCTATTTCGAATGCCTGCACGAGCTGAAGCTGATCGTGGACCTGTTCTACGAAGGCGGCATCTCGAAGATGCACCACTTCATCTCGGAAACCGCCAAGTACGGCGCCGTCGCCAGCGGCCCGCGCGTCGTGACCGAAGAGACCAAGGCCCGCATGAAGACCATTCTGGAAGAGATCCAGGACGGCACTTTCGCGCGCAACTGGATCGCCGAGAACGAGGCCGGCAAGCCGCAATACGAGGCTTGGCTGAAGGCGGACCGCGAGAGCCAGATCGAACAGGTCGGCGCTCGTCTGCGCGAACGCATGGCTTGGCTGAACACGCCCAAGGCTGAAGCGGCCTGATCGCCGCCTGAAAGACCGGATGACCCTGATGACCGCCGCCGCCTTCAAACCCTCAGCTGAGACCGCTCCCCAGTCGGGTGCGCGTCTGCTGGTCTCCACCCTGGAGCGGCTGGGGGTGGAGGAGGTGTTCGGCTATCCAGGCGGCGCCATCATGCCGGTCTATGACGCCCTGGCCGGCTCGAAGCTGAAGCACATCCTGGTCCGCCATGAGCAGGGCGCGGCCTTCTCGGCCGACGCCTATGCCAGGAAGAGCGGCAAGGTCGGGGTCTGCATGGCGACGTCAGGCCCCGGCGCCACCAATCTGGTCACCGGCATCGCCAATGCGATGATGGACTCGGTGCCGATCGTCTGCATCACCGGCAACGTCGCCCAAGGCCTGATGGGCACTGACGCCTTTCAGGAGATCGACATCCTGGGCGTCACCCTGCCGATCGTGAAACATTCGATCCTGGTCCGCTCGGCCGCCGAGGTTCCCGCCGCGATCGAGGAAGCCTTCCATATCGCTCGCTCGGGCCGTCCCGGGCCGGTCTTGGTCGATCTGCCAAAGGACGTGCAGTTCGAGACGACCGTGGACGACTACGGTTTCTCGATTCCCAATGAGATGTCGCGCGTCGATCACGACGCAATCGCCGCCGCCGAGGCCGCGATCCGGGCCGCCAGTAAGCCGTTGGTCTATATCGGCGGGGGCGTGAAGATTGGCGGCGCGACCGAGGCCCTGCGCGCCTTCGTCGCCGCGACCGGCATCCCCCAGGTCTCGACCCTGAACGCCCTGGGCACCATCCCGACCGATGCGCCGGGCATGCTGGGCATGCTGGGTATGCACGGCACGCGCGCCGCCAACCATGCGGTGCAGGACAGCGATCTGCTGATCGTCGTCGGCGCCCGGTTCGACGATCGCGCGACAGGCAAGCTGGCCGAGTTCGCGCCGAACGCCCGCATCGTCCATTTCGACATCGACGCCTCGGAAGTCGGCAAGCTGCGCAGCGCCAATGTCGCCGTCGTCGGCGAGCTGCGCGAAGGGCTCGAGGCGCTGACGGCGCGGATGCGGTCGGGCGCGGCGCTGGACATCCAGGCCTGGGTCGACGATTGCTCCCGTGCCGCCCAGGCCGGCGCGCACCGCTATGATGCGCCGGGCGAGGGGGTCTATGCCCCGGCCCTGCTGAAGGAAATCTCGGAAGCGGCCGGCGATGATTTCGTCGCCGCCTGCGACGTGGGCCAGCATCAGATGTGGGCGGCCATGCATTGCCGCTTCGCCCGCCCGGAATCGCACATCACATCGGGCGGCCTGGGCGCGATGGGCTTTGGTCTGCCTGCCGGCATCGGCGCCAAGCTGGCCGACCCGTCCGCGACGGTCGTCACCATCGCCGGCGACGGCGGCTTCATGATGAACATCCAGGAGCTGGCGACGCTGAAGCGTTACAGCATCCCGTTGAAGATCGTGCTGATCGACAACTCCTCGCTGGGCTTGGTGCGCCAGTGGCAGGAGCTGTTCTTCGCCGAGAACTATTCCGAGATCGACCTGTCCGACAACCCGGACTTCGTGAAGGTCGCCGAAGCCTTCGGCATCGAGGCCTTCCGCATCGATCGCCGCGATCAGGTGTCCGACGGCATCCAGCACCTGCTGGCCGCCGACGGCCCCTGCCTGGCCCATGTGGTCATCGATCCCCGAGACAATGTCTGGCCGCTGGTTCCGCCGGGCAAGAGCAATGCTGAAATGATGGAGGGCTCCTGAGATGAGCGACACGATCCACATCCAGATCGACCGTGCGGACGGTTCGCTTCAGCGTCTCATCGGCCTGGTGGAGCGCCGCGGCTTCCACATCGACGGCATGGCCCTGGCTGACGAGGGCGCCTTTCGGCGCATCGCCCTGACCGTGCGTGGTCGCGACGCCGGCCGCTGCATGGACAATCTGGGTCGCCAGATCGACCGGCTGTTCGGCGTGCGCCGCATCAGCAACGACATGATTCAATCCGAGGCCGCGTAATGATTACCCCCGAAAGCGTACGAGTATCGGGCGTATCCCGCACCGAGGAGATCGCCGCCGATCCCAACCGCGTCATCGTCTTCGACACGACGATGCGGGACGGGGAACAGGCTCCGGGCTTCTCGATGAGCGCCCAAGCCAAGGTGAAGATGGCCCAGGTTCTGCGGGACCTGGGCGTCGATGTTATCGAGGCCGGCTTCGCCGCCGCCTCGCCCGGCGACGAGGACTGCATCCGTCGCGTGGCCGGCGAGGTCGAGGGCCCGATCTTCTGCTCCCTGTCGCGCGCCAACGAGAAGGACATCGACGCCACCTTCCGCGCCCTGGCGCCGGCGCCGAAGTCGCACCGTCGGTGCCACACCTTCATCGGCACCAGCCCGATCCACCGCTCGGCCAAGCTGAAGATGTCCACCAATGAGGTGCTGTCGAAGGCCGTGCGGTCGGTGGAATACGCTCGCAGCCTGTTCGACGACGTCGAGTTCTCGGCCGAGGACGCCTTCCGCACCGAGCCGGAGTTTCTGGCCGATGTGCTGGAGGCCGCCGCCGACGCCGGCGCCCGCACCCTGAACGTGCCCGACACTGTTGGCTATGCCACACCGCAGGAGGTTCGCGAGCGCTTCGCCGCCCTGGCCGCACGGATCAAGAAGCGGCATCCGTACGTGATCTTCTCGGCCCACTGCCACGACGACCTGGGCATGGCGGTCGCCAACTCCCTGGCCGCCGTCGAGGGCGGCGCGCGTCAGATCGAGGGCGCCATCAACGGCATCGGCGAGCGGGCTGGCAACTGCTCGATCGAAGAGATCATCATGGCGCTGAAGGTCCGCGAGGACCGCTATGGCGTCACGACCGGCGCCGACAGCCGCCAGCTGGTGCGTGCCTCCAAGATCCTGTGCGAGATCACCGAGACGGTCATCGCCCGCAATAAATCTGTGGTCGGCATCAACGCCTTCGCTCACGAGGCGGGAATCCACCAGCACGGCATGCTGGCCGACAGCCGCACCTACGAAATCATGCGGCCCCAGGATGTGGGCTTTGAGGGCAGCTGGTTCGTGCTGGGCAAGCATTCGGGCCGTCACGCCATCGCCAAACGCGCCGAGACCATCGGCCGTCCCATCGAGGGCGAGCGTCTGGCGGCTGTGGTCGCCGGCTTCAAGTCGCGCGCCGATCAGATCGGCGAGATCAACGACGCCGAACTGATCGCCATCATCGACCGGGTCGATGGCGTGTCCGAGGTCGTGGCCCAATATGCCTGATCCCAAGACCCTGTTCGACAAGGTGTGGGACGCCCACGTCGTGCGGTTGGAAACGGCCGATACGCCGGGAGTGCTGTATATCGACCTGCATCTGGTCCACGAAGTCACCAGCCCCCAGGCCTTCAGCGAGATCCAGGCGCGCGGGCTGAAGGTGCGCCGTCCCGACCGGACCTATGCGACGCTGGATCATTCGACGCCGACCCTGCCGGCGGGGCTGAATGGTCTGAAACCCTATGTCACCGCCCAGGCCGAGGCTCAGGTTCATACGCTGGAGCGCAACTGCGCCGCCCATGGCGTGCCGTTGGCGGGCTGGGACTCCGACGACCGCGGCGTGGTCCATGTGATGGGGCCGGAGCTGGGCCTGACCCAGCCGGGTATGACCGTGGTCTGCGGCGACAGCCACACGGCCACCCACGGCGCCTTCGGAGCCCTGGCCTTCGGCATCGGCACCTCGGAAGTCGGCCATGTGCTGGCGACACAGTGCCTGTTGCAGCGCAAGGCCAAGGCCATGCGGGTGACGGTGGACGGCGCACTACAACCCGGCGTCTCGGGCAAGGATGTCGCCCTGGCCGTCATCGCCGCCATCGGTTTCGGCGGCGGCACCGGCTATGTCATCGAATACGCGGGCGAGGCGGTGCGGTCGCTGGACATGGAAGGGCGGATGACCCTGTGCAACATGTCCATCGAGGCTGGCGCCCGCGCGGGCATGATCGCCCCGGACCAGACGACCATCGACTGGCTGCGCGGCAGAAAGCATGTCCCCGCCGACTATGAGGCGGCTACTGCCGAATGGCTGAAACTGTCCAGCGATCCGGGCGCGGTCTTCGACAAGGAGGTCGTGCTGGACGGCGGTGCCATCCTTCCGATGGCGACCTGGGGCACGACGCCGGACGCGGGCGCGCCCATAGGCTCGCCGGTGCCCCAGCCGCAGTCGGACTCAGACCGCAAGGCCATCGCCTATATGGGCTTCACCGCCGGGGAGGCGACGACCAGCCAGCCGGTGGACGTGGTCTTCATCGGCTCGTGCACCAACGGCCGCCTGCCCGACCTGCGCGCCGCCGCCGAGGTGCTGCGCGGCCGCAAGGTCAAGCCGGGTCTGCGCATGCTGGTGGTGCCGGGGTCGGAGGCCGTGCGTCGCGACGCCGAGGCCGAAGGCCTGCACGAGGTCTTCATCGCCGCCGGGGCCGAATGGCGCATTCCCGGCTGTTCGATGTGTATCGCCATGAACGGCGATTTCGTTGCGCCGGGTCGGTTGGCCGTCTCGACCTCCAACCGCAATTTCGAAGGCCGCCAGGGCAAGGACGCCCGCACCATCCTGGCCAGTCCGGCGACGGCGGCGGCGACGGCGGTGGCCGGGGTGCTGACCGATCCGCGCGTCTATCTGAAGGAGGCCGAGCATGTCTGAGCCGTTCCAGGTCCTGACATCGAAAACGGTCACGCTCAGCCAGGCCAATATCGACACCGACCAGATCATTCCGGCGCGTTTCCTGACCACCACCTCGCGCGAAGGTCTGGGGAAGGCCGCCTTCCATGACTGGCGCTATGAGGAAGATGGCTCGGAAAAGCCCGAGGCGATTCTGAATCGGATCGACCCGGCCGAGCATCGCATCCTCCTGGCGGGCAAGAACTTCGCCTGTGGTTCGTCGCGCGAACACGCCCCCTGGGCCCTGTACGACTATGGGTTCCGCGCGGTGATCTCGACCGAGATCGCTGACATTTTTACATCGAATGCGCTGAAAAACGGCCTCTTGCCCATCGTCGTCAGCCAGGCCGTCTGGGACGATCTGGCGTCGCAGCCGGACCAGCCGGTCACGATCGACCTCCAGGCCAATCAGATCCAGCGCGGCAATGCCGAACCCGTGCCGTTCGGGGTCGAATCCTTCGCGCGCCAGTGCCTGCTGGACGGGGTGGACACCCTGGGCTGGCTGCAAGCAAACATGCCCGAGATCGAAGCGTTCGAGCGATCGAGAGAGACCGTCTGATGACCCACGCCGCCCCCAAGACCTACAACATCGTCCTGCTGCCCGGCGACGGCGTCGGACCCGAGGTGACGCGCGCCGCGCGCGACGTGCTGCGGGTCATTGGCGATTTCTACAGCCATGATTTCCAGTTCTCCGAACACCTGATCGGCGGCGCGGCCATCGACGAGACCGGCGAGCCTCTGCCCGAGGCCACGCGCGCGGCCTGCGTCGCGTCCGACGCCGTGCTGCTGGGCGCGGTCGGCGGGCCAAAATGGGACGGGGGCAAGCGTCGGCCCGAGGAAGGTCTGCTGGCGATCCGCAAGGCGATGGGCCTGTTCGCCAACCTGCGTCCGTTGCAGGTGTCGCCGGTGCTGGCCCACCGGTCGCCGCTGAAGAAGGAGATCGTTGAGGGCGTCGATCTGATCGTCTTCCGCGAACTGACGGGCGGCGTCTATTTCGGCGAGAAGACCCGCACCGCTGACCGCGCCACCGACCTGTGCGAATACACGGTGCCCGAGATCGAGCGCGTCACCCGCGCCGCCTTCCAGACCGCGCGTCAGCGACGGGGCAAGGTGACCTCGGTCGACAAGGCCAATGTCATGGAGACCAGCCGCCTGTGGCGCGAGGTGGTCACCCGCATCCACGCCGAGGAATTCCCCGAGATCGAGCTGGAGCATGCCCTGGTCGATTCCATGGCGATGCACCTGATCCGCAAGCCGCGCGAATACGACGTCATCCTGACGGAGAACATGTTCGGCGATATCCTGTCGGACGAGATTTCGGTGCTGGGCGGCTCCATCGGCCTGTTGCCTTCGGCGTCGCTGGGCGCGGGCGGTCCGGGACTGTTCGAGCCGATCCACGGCTCTGCGCCGGACATCGCCGGTCAGGACCTGGCCAATCCAGTCGGGACGATCCTGTCGGCGGCCCTGCTGCTGCGTCACAGCCTGAAACTGGAGGACGAGGCTGATTCCATCGAGGCCGCCGTCGCGGCCGTTCTGGCGGCCGGCGCCGTGACGGCCGACCTGGGCGGCGCGCTGGGCACGCGTGCGGCGACCGAAGCCGTCATCGACGCCATCCGCGCCATCCACTGGGCGGCCGCGCATCGGGTGCAGATGCACTGGGCCTGACGGCTTAAACAGAAGCTGAAAATCCTGCCGCTCAGCTTGGCTTTGTCGGCATAAAGAATCTGATATCGGGCCGCAGTATCGCAAGATCGTGCGGCCCTGTTCTTTTTCTCCATGACCGTTGCAAGAAAGTTGCGCCGTTCACGGTCTAGCCCCTTGCGCCTATCGCAAATGCGGTAAAATCTTCGCAACTGCGAGATTGCATAGGGGGTACTAGCTCATGTCGCAGACCACGAAACGACTTACGGGAGCGGCTGCGCTCCTTCTTCCCACACTCTGTCTGATGGCAGCTGGCGCAGCCAACGCGCAGGACGCCGCGCCCGCCTTGCTCGGCCACCAAGCCGCGCTTGAGCTGGACAGCGCCGGCGCCTCATGGCTCGGCACCTCGACGGCCCTGGTTCTGCTGATGACCCTCCCCGGTCTGGCGCTGTTCTATGGCGGCATGGTGCGCAAGAAGAACGTCATCGCCACCATCACCCAGTCCGTCGGCGTCTTCGCCGTGGTGTCCCTGGTATGGTTCATCGCCGGCTACAGCCTGGCCTTCGGCAAGAACGAGAGCGCCGGCCTTCAGCCCTTCATCGGCAGCCTGGACATGCTGTTCCTGAACGGCGTGTCGCTGAAGACAGCCAACGCCCTGCTGCCGGGCATTCCCGAGTTCCTGTTCATCTCTTTCCAGATGACCTTCGCCATCATCACACCGGCGCTGATCACCGGCGCCTTCGCCGAGCGGTTCAAATATTCGGCGCTGTTGCTGTTCACCGCCCTATGGTCGCTGCTGGTCTATGCGCCGATCTGCCACTGGGTCTGGGGCGGCGGTTTCCTCGGTTCGGCGGGCGTGCTGGACTTCGCGGGCGGCGCCGTCGTTCACGTCAACTCGGGCGTCGCAGGCCTGGTCTGCGCCATCTTCCTGGGTCGCCGTAAGGGTTATGGCACAGAGGTCATTACCGCCCACAACCCTGTCCTGACCATGATCGGCGCCTCGCTACTGCTGGTCGGGTGGATCGGCTTCAACGCCGGCTCGGCGGGCGCCGCCAACGATCTGATGGGCGTGGCGCTGCTGAACACCATCCTTGCCGCCGCCGCCGCCGCCCTGACCTGGAAAATCGTCGAATATATCGAGAAGAAGAAGGTCTCGCTGATCGGCATGCTATCGGGCGTCGTCGCCGGTCTGGTCGCCATCACCCCGGCGGCCGGCTTCGTCGATCCCAAGGGCGCAGTCATCATCGGCCTGATCGCCGGTCCGGCCTGCTACGCCTCGTCGGTGTGGATCAAGAAGCTGCTGCGCTACGACGACAGCCTGGACGCCTTCGGCATCCACGGCGCGGGCGGCCTGATCGGCGCCCTGTTGACCGGCGTGTTCGCCACGACCGCGATCAACAGCCTGTCGGAAGGCGCCAACGTCGGCGCCCAGGCCCTGGGCCTGCTGTGGACCATCGTCTACAGCGCCGTCGGCACCCTGATCATCCTGTTCATCTGCAAGTTCACCACGGGACTGCGCGTGAGCGAGGCGGAAGAGGCCGCCGGTCTGGACACCTCGCTGCATGGCGAGGCGCTGGAACACTGAGCTGAGACCGGGCGCGGCTCCCGAACCCGTGCCCGGCCTCGACCTCAAATAACGACAACAAGGGGATAGACTATGAAAAAGACCATCATCCGCGCGGCCGCCGCCGCCACGTTCGCCGCAGGACTGATCGGCCTCGCCGCGCCGGCCTCGGCCCAGAGCACCGTCGATGTCGCCTGGAACGTGGGCGCCGTCAGCGACTATGTGTTCCGCGGCTTCAGCCAGACCAGTGAAGACCCCGCCATTCAGGGCGGCGTCGATCTGACCTCGGGCAGTTTCTACGCCGGGGCCTGGGCCTCGAACGTCGATTTCGGCGACGACACCGATGCGGAAGTCGATGTGTACGGCGGCTATCGCACCGAGGCGGGCGGTTTCGCGCTCGATTTCGGCGCGATCGGCTATCTGTATGTCGGGGAGCCGGACGGCGCAGACTATAACTACGCCGAGTTCAAGGCTGCGGCCTCGCGCGCGGTCGGTCCCGCCACCTTTGGCGCGGCCGTCTATTACTCGCCCGACTTCTTCGGTGCGGACAAGGAAGCAACCTATGCCGAGGTCAACGCCGCCTTCTCGCCGACGCCCAAATGGACGGTGTCGGGCGCGCTCGGCAAGCAATGGCTCGACGTCAGCGACGACTACACCACCTGGAACGTCGGCGTCGGCTATGCCCTGACCGACAAGGTGGGCGCCGATGTCCGCTATCACGACACCGATGTGGACGGCGTGCCCGGCGCCGAAGACCGCATCGTCGGCGCGGTGAAGCTCACCTTCTGAGCCACGTCAGTTTGAAATGAGAACGGCCCCGGAGAGCAATCTCCGGGGCTGTTTTCGTATCAGCGGGCGTAGCGGTCGTGGACGGGGTCGTAGCTGTCCCAGACCTTGCCGTCGGCGAGCGACCGCAGCAGCTTCAGATATTCCGCGTGGGTCCAGGCTAGGGGCGTGGCCGAATCCGTATTCTGACCCACGGCGTAATCCTTGACCGTCGGGTTTCCGACGCCGTCCCAAACCTGTTCCGCCAGCATCAGTCCGCCGTTGGCGAAGCGCTCCATGCCGCGCACATAGGTCTGGCGGATGGCGGCGATGTCGGCGGCCGAGGGGGCGCCGTTCACGCTGACGCGAGCCAGCTCATAGTGACCGCGTTCACCCGTGAAGAAGGGCCAGACCCGACCGCGCTGGCCAGGGCTCATTTCCCCGCCGACGCCATAGTTGGCGCCCGTCAGATGATCCTCGCCATAGCCGTCGACGCCATAACGGCGCCAGCCCGGCGTCTTGTCGCTCTCGGGACCGAAGTCGTAGCGAACGCGATAGAGCGGCTCCAGCGACTGATCGTCATAGACAGGCAGGGTTGCCAGGATGTGCGGATCGTCGGCCTTGCGCACCCCATAGCGCACCAGTTCCAGGAAGCCGCCGTCCACGACACGGTCTTCCGCCGGCGCGATCTGGCCATTGGCGGCGCCGATCGGGGCCTTGTCGTTCGGGTTCTCGTTTTGCGTGATGCGGATGAAGTAGCGACCGTCGCCGAAGTCGCCGTTGGTGGTGAACATCCGCTCTTCGATCTTGGACGCATAGCCGTCGGCCGCGATCTGGTAGCGCGTCGCGCCGGCGGCGTCGCCCGAGGCGCGCGCCATTTCGGCCGCCACTGTCAGGCCCGCGACCACGGCGGCGGTCGAGGACGGCGAATAGCCCTGCTGTTCTTCCCAGCGTTCCTGCTGGGTGAAGGGCGGCTTGATCTCCGCGTCGTTCCACATCAGCCCGATCTTGCCGCCGTCGACCAGGAAGTCGGCCGCCGGCTTCAGCATGGACCGATAGTGTTCGGTCATCTGGGCGTCGGACAGCCAGCCCATCTTCCACAGACGATAGCCCAGCATGATCGGCATGGCGGTCTGGTCCAACTGGACCGCGACCCACTCCAGTTCGCCATCGACGTGCGTCTTCTGCAGGAACCAGCCGCCGACGCCGGTGTTGCCCGGCGTGTTCGGGCCGACCTGGACCTGGGGCAGATAGTTGAAGGCCGCCAGCGGCGTCTCCTTGTCGCCCAGCGCCGCCAGAGCCATCGCCACCTGATAGAAGTCGCGCGGCCAGACGGCCTTGTAGCCGGTCGAGGACTTGGACGCGTCCACCGTATCGCCCCACGGGTTGGACAGGGACGCTATCAGGGCGCCGGCATGGGTGCGATCCTCCTGCACCTTCAGCATCAGGGCCGAGGCGTAGGCCAGCTTGCCGCCGTCGGTCGCCTGCTCGGCGATGCGCGGCAGCTCGGTGAGAGAACCGACATAATCCTCCCAACCCACGCGCTCGCCCTCGCCGTTGAAGCGGGCCAGCACTTCGTCCAGACCGGTCGAGAACGAACTGTCCGCGGCGGCGCGCGCCTCAGCTTCGCTGGCGCCGAAGCCGATGACGAAATCACGCGTGATCCGGCTGCTTTGGCGCAGGCGCGGCAGGGCCCCGGTCATCATCGTGTTGCCGGCCTGATCGCCGGTGGAGGCGTAGGTCCAGTCCAGCTTGCCGTCCTTTAGATCCGTCAAACCGTCCGAAGCGCCGACGAAGCCGACGCTGGCCTTTTCGAAGGCCTCGCTGGGCTTCAGGAACAGGTGGGTGTCGCCCTCCCAGGCATGGAAACCGTCGCGCGTCGCCGCGCCCCGATCGTCGACGCCGGTGTTGGCGATGTGCGGCTCCAGCATCAGATAGGGCGTCACATCGCCTTTCAGCGCCGTGATGGTGACGCGCAACACCAGGGCGTTGCGGTCGGGATCGCTGAAGATCTGCTTTTCGATCTCAAAGCGGCCGTTCTTGTCCTGCGTCGTGACGCGATAAGCCGGCGAGAGCGGACGCCCCTGGGCGTCGACGTGCAGATATTCGGTGCGGCTGGTTGTGTCGTCGCCTTCGACGACCAGACCGTCCTGGGTCACGCCGGCGAAGCGCAGCGCCTTGATCTGGGCCTCATGGATCAGGCCGTACATGGTCTCGGTCAGGACGCCGTCGGCGATGGAATACCAGACCTTGGACACTGCGCCGGTCGGGCCGCCGTCGCGATACTGGCCGTCGACATAGGCCTCGTAAGAGGCTCCCGCGCCGGTCTTGGCCGCGCTGGACCAGACGGGCGGGGCGCCGGGCGCGCCGGGGGCGACGCCCGATTGGGCGCTTGCGACGGAAGCGAGGGCCAGGCCGGCGGCGCCGGCGAGGCAGAAGGTACGGAATTGACGCATTGTGGTCCTCACGGGTTGCGCGTGGGGGCGGGGGAAAGAAGGAAGGTCAAAGGCACGTCCAGGCGCTGGTTCCAAGACGCTTCATTGTGCTGGGCGCCGGGGAAGATCAGGCTGCGGAAATCGCCGGGGCCGTAACCGCGACGGCGGAAGGTCTGGTCCACCTGCGTCTGGAAGACGGCGTAGAACTGGTCCAGCGTCTCGTCGCCCCGGTCGAAATAGAAGCGGTGGTCGCCCGCTTCGGGCAGGCCGCGTTCGATCACGCCGGTCCAGGCGGCGACCAGGCGTTCGCGCCAGGCGTCCAGCGTCGCGCCGGGCTCAAGCCCTTCGACCTTCAGCGGCCAATGGGTGGACAGACAGGCTGCGGCGGAAAAGACCTGCGGCCTTTTCATCACCGCATACATCGAAATCAGGCCGCCCATGCTGGAGCCGGCGATCATCGTGTCCTGCGGGCCGGTCAGGGTGCGGTAAGCGCCGTCGATGAAGGGCTTCAACTCCTCGACCAGGAACCGCAGATAGGCGTCGGACAATGAAGGACCGCCGTAGATAGCCTGGACCTCGTCGCGCATGTCGGCGGGCAGGGCGGCGATCAGGTCGGCGGGGACATATTCCCTCAGCCGCAGGTCGATGTTCCAGATCCCCACCACGATCGGCGTCCGCACCTGGCCGCTCGCAATCAGCCGCGTCAGATGCTCGTCCACGCCCCATTCGCCGAAGTTGGCCGTGGCTGGATCGAACAGGTTCTGGCCGTCATGCATGTAGAGGACAGGCCAGGCGGCGTCGGACGCTTCGTATCCGGGCGGCAGCCAGACCAAGACGTTGCGCGCCTTCACATGGGCCGACGCGACCGCCTCATGCAGCACCAGCCGCCCCCCCGCGATGGCGCCCTCAGCACGCGCCGCGCTGGAGAAGGGCAGGGCGGCCATGAGGGCCAGAAGACCCCGACGGTTCATCCGCGATGCTCCTTGACCATCAGCGCGCTCGCGGCGGCCAGGACGAAGGAGACAGCGCCGAGCACCAGGGCCCAGATTGCCTGACCATCGAACAGGGTCTTCAGGATCAGGCCCAGAACCGTGGCGGCCAGCAGCTGGGGCACGACGATGAAGATGTTGAAGACGCCCATATAGACGCCCATTTTTCGGTCCGGCACCGCCGCCGACAGGATGGCGTAGGGCATGGAGACGATCGACGCCCAGGCGAAGCCGACGCCGATCATCGGCAGCCACAAGAGGCCCGGCTCTCGGATGGCGAAGACGCCAAACAGGCCGGCGGCGCCAAGCATCAGCATCAGCGCATGGGTCGCTTTGCGGCCGATGCGCTTGGCCAGCACCGGCAGGGTGAAGGCCGCCAGGGCCGCCACGCCGTTATAGACCCCGAACAAAACCCCCACCCAGTCCGCGCCCGCTGCATAGGCGGCCGAGGTGGTGTCGGTGGCGCCGTAATGGACGCGGGTCACGGCCGCGGTGGTGTAGATCCACATGGCGAACAGGGCGAACCAGCTGAAGAACTGAACAACGGCCAGGCCGCGCATGGTCTCTGGCATGCGGAAGATGTCGTTCAAGATTTCGGTCGCGGCGTTGGTGATGCGGCGACGCTGCATCATGCCGACGGCGATCTGGAGCAGGCCGAACCCGGCGAAGAAGCCCGCCAGGATCAGCAGCTCCTTCTCCAGATCGAGCGCGCCGATCAGCACGAAACCCAGCCCGCCGAGGACGGTGCAGACCAGGCCCGAAGTCATCCAGCCCTGGACGCTGCGAGCCGGCGCTTCGGCCTCGACGGGCGCGGTCGGCGCGTCGTCTCGGGCGCGTTCGAAGGCCGCGATCTGTTCGGGGCTGTATTCCTTGGTCGACAGCACCGTCCACAGCACGGCCGAGAACAGGCCGGCGGCGCCGACATAGAAGGCGATCTTGACCGACAGGGGCACCACGCCCGCCTCGGCGGTCGAGGCGATGTCGAAGACGTTGGACAAAAGCCACGGCAGGACCGAGGCGAAGACCGCGCCGGCGCCGATGAAGAAGCTCTGCATCGCATAGCCGGCGGTGCGCTGCTTCTCCGGAAGGTTATCGCCGACGAAGGCGCGGAATGGCTCCATGGTGATGTTGATCGAGGCGTCCATGATCCACAGCATGGCCGCGGCGAACCACAGGCTGGGGCTGTTGGGCATAGCGATCAAGGCCAGGGTGGTGGCGATGGCCCCGACCAGGAAATAGGGTCGCCGCCGGCCGAACCGGGTCCAGGTCTTGTCGCTGAAATGGCCGATGATCGGCTGAATCAGCAGACCCGTCAGCGGCGCGGCGATCCACAGGATCGCCAGGCTGTCGACCTCGGCCCCCAGCGTCTGGAAGATCCGGCTGGTGTTGGCGTTCTGCAGGCCGAAGCCGATCTGGATGCCGAAAAAGCCGACGCACATGTTCCAGATCGCCAGGCCGGACAGGCGCGGGCGCTGCGAGAGCAGGGTCATCCGCGTCGCGCCCGACCGACCGGCACGAACCGGATCGCCTGACCGCCGCCGGGGGCCAGCGCCAGGGTCAGCACGTCCGCAGAAGTCACCTCGCGCTGCTCGATGACGATGTCCTCGCGCTTGCCGCGATAGTCGGCGTTGGGCCCGTCGCGATAGATTTCGGCGCGATATCGACGGCCGGCGTCCAGGAAGTCGAGCGGGGCCTTCAGCACGCGCGGATGCTCGTCGGTGACGGCGCCCAGCGCCCAGACGTCCGTGCCGCGCTGCTTGCGAACCGTGACGACATAGTCGCCCATGGCGGCGTCCAGCGTGCGGCTCTCGCTCCAGTCGACCGGCACATCTTTGATGAACTGGAACGGGCCGGGGTTGGCCTCGTAGTTGACCAGCAGGTCCGCCGCCATCTGGATCGGGCTGTAGATCACGACATAGAGCGCCAGCTGCTTGGCCCAGGTCGTCTGCACGCCGCCGGGGCTGCGCGTCTCCATGCCGAAGATGCCGGGCGTATAGTCCATGGGCCCGGCCAGCAGGCGGGTGAACACCAGGTTCGGCTCATGCTCGGGCGGATTGCCGGGATTGCCCCAGGCTGAATATTCCATCCCGCGCTGGCCCTCGCGGCTGATGATGTTCGGATAGGTGCGGCGAAGGCCGGTGTCCTTGAACGGCTCGTGAGCGTTGACGGCGACCTTGTGGCGATAGCCGGCCTCGACCACGCGCATGTGGTGCTGGGCCATCGCCTGGCTCTCGTGCCAGGCCATGACCATCTGTCCGTCCGGCCCGGCGACGCGGGCGCCTTGCGCGTCGGCGACATAGCCCGTCTTCACCGAATGGACGCCGAGGCGTTCATACAGGGCCATGGCCGGTTCGAGCTGCTGCTCATAGTGGAAGGCGTTGCCGCCGGTCTCGTGGTGGCCGATCAACTGCACGCCCTTGGATCGGGCGTGAGCGCAGACCGCCTCGATGTCGAAATCGGGATAGGGCTCGGTGAAGCTGAAGTCCGCGCCGTTGGCGAACCACTGGCCGTCCCAGCCCTTGTTCCAGCCCTCGACCAGAACCCCGCCGAAGCCGTGTTTGGCGGCGAAGTCGATGTGTTTGATCGCATTCTCGGTCGTGGCGCCGTGCTTGGGCCCGGAGTTCCAGCTCTTCAGCTCCAGGTGCATCTCCCACCAGACGCCGACGTATTTCATCGGCTTGAACCAACTGACGTCGCCCAGCTTGTTGGGTTCGTTCAGGTTCAGGATCAGGCTGGAATCCAGCAGGCCCGCGGCGCTGTCGGAGATTTGCAGGGTCCGCCAGGGCGTGTTGAACGGCGCCTCGCGCACCACCGCCGCATTGGTCAGGCCCGGCGTCAGCTGAGCGCGGAACTTCGTTTCCTCCGACCGGCGCAGGTTCATCCCTGCGTAGTCGATGCAGGCGGCCTCGTGGATGGAGACGTGCAGGCCCGACTGGCCCCGAACCGTTATCGGCGTCTGGGCGCTGCCGACCGCATCGATGGGCGTGCGGCTGTAGAGATATTCCTCGCGGTTCCATTCCCAGGCCGGGCACCACAGAGCCTCGCCGTTTTCGGCCAGATTGAACTCGGTGATTTCCGAACCGATGCGGACGGTGGTCAGGCCAGCCTGCTGCGGGAACTCGTAACGGAAGCCCAGACCGTCGTCGTAAAGGCGGAAGACCACGTCCACGCGGCGTCGCAGGCCGCCGGTCTCGGCATAGGCGACGCGCCATTCGTTATAGTGGTTTCGGATGAACTGCCGCTCGCCCCACGGCTGCTTCCAGGTGTCGTCGACCGTGACCGGCTGCCCTGCCGTCAGGGCCAGGCCGCGCTCGATGGCCGGCGCGTCGGTCAGCAGGAAACCCAGCTTGGAAGGCGCCACCACGACCCGGCCTTGACGCAGCACCGAATACATCGGCCGCCCGTCGTTGTCGGTGAAGGCCTCGACCGTCAGCACGCCGCCGGGCGAGGACGCCCGGGCATGGTTCGGCGCGGTCTGGGCGCGCGCGCCCGTCGCCCCCAGAGCCAGGATCGACACGCCGCCAAGGGCCAGGAAGGATCTGCGCTGCATCATGGGAACTCCGTTACGCCGCCTCTTGCCAACCGCCGCGAACGGTGGCTGAAATATTTGCAGAAAATTTTGCAGCTTCACCATGCTGCTGTGAGGACCCGCGACTTTGAGCCGCAAGACAACCCGTCTGGAAGACATCGCCCGCCTCGCCGGCGTGTCCATCGCCACCGCCTCGCGCGCCCTGAACGACAGCCCCGCCGTCAACGATCGCACCAAACAGACGATATGGAAGCTGGCCAAGGAACACGACTATCCGTTCCGCCGCCATATGCCCGCCGGCCCGATCGGCGCCCAGGGCACCATCGCCCTGGTGGTGCCGCGTCCACAGGGGCGCGAAGGGCGCCTCAGCGACCCCTTCTTCCTGGAGCTTCTGGCGGGGGTGGGCGAGGCGGCGCGCGAACGCGGCTGCGACCTGCTGATGAGCCATATCTCGCCCGCCAACTATGACGAGCTGTCGGCGGCGCTGAACACCAGCCGGGCGGACGGCGTGATCTTCCTGGGCCAATCCAGCCTGCATTCGGCTTTCAACCGTCTGGTCGACGCCGACCATCGTTTCGTTGTCTGGGGCGCAGAACTGGCCGACCAGGACTATTGCTCCATAGGATCGGACAACATCTCCGGCGGGCGCCGCGCGACCCTGCATCTGGCGCGGCTGGGGCGAAAGCGCATCGTCTTCTTGGGCGATCTGGATCCGCCCGAGGCCATGCAGCGTCATCGCGGCTATCTGGACGCCATGAGCCAGAGCGCGTTGGACGTGGACGCCGACCTCATCGTGCCTGCGCATTTCGAGGTCGAATCCGCCGAGGCCGCCGTGGACGCCCTGATCCGACGTGGGCTGGATTTCGATGGCGTCGTGGCTGCGTCTGACCAGATCGCCCTGGGCGCCGTGCGTGCCCTGTTGCACGCCGGCGTCGAGGTGCCGGGCCAGGTCTCGGTCATCGGTTTCGACAATGTGCCGTTCAGCCGCTACTCGCGCCCGGCGCTCAGCACCATCGCTCAGGACACCATGAAGGCCGGCCGGTTGATGGTGTCCAAACTGCTGGATCACGGCGGCGCCGCAGCAGGCCGTTCCGAGCGCGTTCCGACCGAGCTGATCGTTCGCGAGACCTGCGGCGGCTGAACCCGTCATCCGGCGTCGGCGAAGATCAGGCCAGCCAGCGGCCTCAGCGTCGATCCGTCCGCTTCGGTCCAGTTGACCCCCGCGATCCGCCGCGCGCCGGCAGGCGCAGACCAGTCCACGGCCTCGAAGCCCAAGTTGAACACGCACAGCAGACGCTCGCCGCCCTCGGCCCGTTCGAACCGGCGGAAGACCACCAGGTCGCCCGCGCTCTCGATCTCCAACCCGCCGGTCCGCAGCGCCGGATGGGCCTGACGCAGGGCGATGATGCGGCGCGCGGCATGCAGGATCGAGGTCGGGTCCGCCTCCTGCGCATCCACGGCCAGCGACAGATGGCGCGGATCGACCGGCAGCCAGGGCTCCACAGTCGAGAAGCCGGCGTTGGGCGCCGAGGCCACCCAGGGGATCGGCGTGCGGGCGCCGTCGCGGCCCAGAGTCTCAGGCCAGTTGGCGATGGCCTCGGGATCGACCAGCCGCTCGAACGGCACCTCGGCCTGAGGCAGGCCCAACTCTTCGCCCTGATAGACGAAGACATTGCCGCGCAGGCACATCAGCAACAGCAGGGCCATTTCCGAGAAGGCCTTCTCGTCCCGGCCCTTGGCCCAACGCGAAACGGCGCGCGGCGCATCGTGGTTGGAGAAGGTCCAGGACGGCCAGCCCTCGCCCTGCTGATCCGGCCACATCCCATCGCCCACGCTGATCAGTTCGCTCTTCAGCGTATCGGCGTAGAGATAGAGGAAGCCGTAGGCCGAGTGCAGACGGTCGTTCCCGGCGGTGAATTCCTTCATCTCGCGATCGGCGTGATCGCCGCCGACCTCCGCCACCGTGAACCGGCCTTCATAGCTGTCGGTCAGGGCGCGGATGCGGTTCAAGAAGCCGATGATGTCCGGGTGGGACTGATTGTAAATCTTGTCCTGGAAATCGAACGGCCGCGTGCGCTTCTTGCCGTCCTGGATCGGCGGATTGTCGCGCAGGGACGGGTCATGGATGGCGAAGTTGATCGCATCCAGACGGAAGCCGTCCACCCCCCGATCCAGCCAGAACCGCGCCGCTGCGATCAGGGCGTCCTGAACTGCCGGATTCCTGACGTTCAGCTGAGGCTGGGAGGCCAGGAAATTATGCATGTAGTACTGGCCGCGCCGCGCGTCCCAGGTCCAGGCCGGGCCGCCGAACACCGACTGCCAGTTCGAGGGCGGCGAGCCGTCCGGCTTGGCGTCGGCCCAGACATACCAGTCGGCGTGGTCACCGTTGCGGCTGGCGCGGCTATCGGTGAACCAGGGATGTTCGTCCGAGGTGTGTGAGAAGACCTGATCGATGACGACCTTCAGCCCCAGGGCATGGGCGCGCGCGATCAGGGCGTCGAAGTCGGCCAAAGTGCCGAAGATCGGATCGACGTCGCAGTAGTCCGACACGTCGTAGCCGAAGTCCTTCATCGGCGACGTGAAGAAGGGCGACAGCCAGACGCCGTCGACGCCTAGAGAGGCGACGTGGTCGAGGTGCTGGGTGATCCCCTTCAGATCGCCGACGCCGTCGTCGTTGGAGTCGGCGAAGCTGCGCGGATAGATCTGATACAGCACCGCGCCGCGCCACCAGTCGTGCGCCAATGCGGGGGCGGCGCCAGCCGCGGAAAGATCGAGGGGCAGGGCAGTCACGGCACGCTCTTGCAGACGAGGTAATCGAGGGGGGGCACGCGAACGGCGACGCTGGCGGGCGCGGAGGATTCGGGTGCGCAATCGCCGCGCAGAGCTTGCCACCGCAGCGAGCCGGGCTCCACCTCGACTTGAGCGGCGACGGGCGCAGTGGAGGTGTTGAACAGGGCCAGGATCTCCGATCCGTCCTCGCCGATGCGAGACAGAGCGAACAGGCCGGGCTTGTCGCCATAGGCGCGCACGAGCTGACGACCGCGTCGCAGGGCCGGCTCTTCGGCGCGGATGCGGGTCATCTCTGCGATCGCCTGATACAGCGGAGCGTCGGTGGAATAGGCCGGCTGGCGACCGCCGACGGGCGTCTCGTTCGCATAGACCGGCGTGCGGCTGGGCCACATGTCCTGGCGCGAGTTTCCGTATCCGCCCGCGCCGGCGAAACCCTGTTCATCCCCGTAATAGAGCGTGGGCACGCCCCGGCTGAACATCATCAGGGCATGGGCCAGTTTGATGCGCGCCAGCACCTCGGCGTCGTCGGCGTTCGGATTAGCCTGTTTCACGAAGAAGCCGACCCGGCCCATGTCATGGTTGCCCAGGAAGGTCGGCAGGATGGCGGCGGTCTCGGCGCCCTTGTCATAGATCGTGTCGGCGTCGAACAGCTTGGCCAGGCCGTCGGTCCCGACCTTGCCGGCCGCCACATCGGTCGCCTGCTTCTGGAACGGGAAGTCCAGCACCGCCGGATAGCCGTCGACCCGCGTGAACCGCGCCGTCACCGCCGGATCGGGATCATAGACCTCGCCGAAGATGTGGAAGTTCGGAATGCCCTTGGCTTCGGCGCGGGCGATCATGGCGGGGATGAAGGCCTGCCAGAAGCCCGGGTTCACATGACGGGCGGTGTCTATGCGGAAGCCGTCGATCCCGTATTTGTCGATCCAGCCGCCGAAGATGTCGATCATGCCCTGGATGACCACCGGGTCCTCGGTCAGCAGGTCGTCCAGCCCGGCGAAGTCCCCGTCCAGGCTGCTTTCGCCGGTGAAGGTGCTCTCGCCCCGGTTATGATAGTGGATCGGGTCGTTAAGCCAGGCCGGAACCTTGGCGTTCTCCTCGCCCGCCGGGACATAGGGGGTGTAGGCGTAGTCGGGCTGGGTCAGGCGCGAGAAGTCGCGACCGTCAAAGCCCTCATTGATCGGCGCACCGTCGACGCCGCCGCGACGGGTGTAGGGATAGTCGGCGCGGCTGCGATAGGCGCAGCGACCCTCCGGGCATTCGCGATACTGGATGACGTCGGCGGTGTGGTTGGCGACGATGTCCAGATAGACCTTCATCCCGCGCGCATGGGCCGCCTGAACCAGAGCGCGCATCGCCGCCTCGTCGCCGAAGTGCGGATCGACGGCGGTGAAGTCGGTGATCCAGTAGCCGTGGTGCGCCGCGCCGGTGTAGTCGCCGTGGCTCTGCACCGGCTTGTTCTTGAACACGGGCGCCAGCCATACCGCCGTCGCACCGAGGCCCTGGATATAGTCCAGCTGTTGGGTCACGCCCGCCAGGTCGCCGCCATGATAGAAATCGGTATCGGCCGGATCGAACCCGCTTTTCAGCCGGTCGGCAGCATAACCGCCGTGGTCATTCGTAGCATCGCCATTGGCGAAGCGATCCGGCAGCAGGAAGTAGATCACCTCGTCCTGTGGAAGGCGTTGACGCAGAGCGGATAGGGCGTCTTCGGCCTGGCGCGTTTCCGCCGCCGTCGGCGTTGCGAAGCCGCTCAGCAGAGCCGCCGCCGCCATCGCCGCGTGCAGTCCGGCCCTTCTGCGGGTTCCCCTCGCCATGACGCTCACTCCCTTGCGTCTGGAAAGTGCAAAGCCTTCCAGATCGATTTGCAAGATTTTGCAGCAATGGGCCGGACTGTCAACGCGTCGCTGAAATGCTGCAATGCGTCACGGAAATGGCGCGAAACCGCAAGTTCGCGTGTGCCGACGGCCTCCGAAAGGGCTTGAAGTGCGACGGAAATCAGACCTCCGCATTAACTGCTTGCAACATTCCCGAAGATTTGCATATTTTTGCGACGGCTTCAGATCGCGACGTTCAGAATCGCGGTCAGCCCCAGGGAGGATGACCATGTTCCAACGTCTCAACCGGCGCGCGCGCCTGCTATCCGGCGTCGCCTTCGGCGCAGCCGCCCTGATGGCGGTCGGCTCGGCCCACGCACAAACCGCCGCGACAACGCAGGCCGACGATCAGGCGACGCAGGTCGATGAGATCGTCGTCACCGGCATTCGCCGTTCGATCGAAGCCGCGATCTCGGCTAAAGCGAGCAACACCTCGATCGTCGAAGTCATCTCGGCCGAAGACATCGGCAAGCTGCCGGACGTCTCGATCGCTGAATCCCTGGCGCGCCTTCCGGGCGTGACGATGCAGCGTCTCGACGGCCGCAGCCAGGCGATCTCCATCCGTGGTTTGGGTCCCGACTTCACCACCGCCCTGCTGAACGGGCGCGAACTGGTCACCACTGGCGACAACCGCGGCGTCGAGTTCGACCAGTTCCCCGCCGAACTGCTGAACAGCGTCGTCGTCTACAAGACCCCGGACGCGGCCCTGATCGGCCAAGGCCTGGGCGGCACTGTCGATCTGCGCACCGTGCGCCCGCTGGCCTATGGCCGCCAGGCCATCGCCATGAACTATCGCCACGAGTGGAACGAGATCGGCGCACTGAATTCGGGCACGACCGACAACGGCGACCGTTACACCATCTCCTACATCGACCAGTTCCTGGACGGCACGCTGGGCGTGGCCCTGGGCTACGCCCACATGAGCTCGCCCTATCAGTCCGAGCGCTTCAACGCCTGGGGCTATCCCAACTACACGGACGGCAATCTGCTGACCGGCGGCGTGAAGCCCTATGTGATGTCGTCGGAGCTGGAGCGCGACGGCTATATGGGTGTGCTGGAATGGCGCCCGAACGATCGCATCCACTCCACGATCGACGCCTTCTATTCCGAGTTCAAGAACACCCAGGTTCTGCGCGGCATCGAATTCCCGCTGGCCTGGGGTGGCTCCTCAGGTGACTGCACCGTGAACGTCCCTTCGGCGGTCTGCCGTCCCGGCCCCGCGCTGCGTCCTGGCTACACGGTCCAGGACGGCCTGATCGTCGGCGGCACCTGGGACAACATCAAGGGCGTGGTCCGCAACGACCTGAACAAGCGCGACAGCAACATCACCGCCTTGGGCTGGAATACCGAGTTCACGCTCAGCGACGACTGGTCGGCGAACCTGGACCTCAGCTATTCGAAGGTCGAGCGTAACGACATCATCTTGGAAACCAACGCCGGCACCGGCCGCAACATCAATGGCGCGCTGGACACTCTGGGCTTCGAACTGACCGATGACGGCGTCACTCGTTTCACCAGCCGTCTGAATTACGCCGATCCGAACCTGATCCGTATCACCAGCCCGCAAGGCTGGGGCGGCGACGTCATTCCGGGCGGTCAGGCCGGCTATATGAACACGCCCTCCATCGAGGACGAGATCAAGGCTGCGCGCTTCTCCGTAACGCGTGAACTGCATCAGAGCCCGTTCAAGTCGATCGACTTCGGCGCCAACTACACCGAGCGTCAGAAGAGCTTCGTCAACGATCAATTCTATCTCGGCGTCCCCGGCGGCGGCGATTTGACCGTGCCTTCTGCCTTCCTGCTGGACCCGACCGACCTTGGCTATCTCGGCATCAGCGCCGTGCTGAGCTACGACGCTCTGGGCCTGGTCAACAGCGGCGCGTTGAACCGCGTCCGCAACCCGAACGCCGACGTCACCGCCGGCAACTGGGAAGTGACGGAAAAAGTCTCGACCGCCTACGTCCGCGCCAACATCGATCACAACCTGTTCGGCCGCGCCCTGACCGGCAACGTCGGCATGCAGTTCGTCTATACCGATCAAAGCTCCAGCGGCTTCTCGGCTCGTCAGGTCGGACCGGGTGTCTCCGAGACTATCGCGGTGACGGGCGGCGACGAATATCTGGAGATTTTGCCTAGCGCGAACTTCATCCTGGAAACAGGCGAGGACATGTTCACTCGTCTGGCGGTTTCGCGCACCCTAGCGCGTCCGCGCATGGACGATATGCGCGCCTCGCGGAACTACAGCTATAACCCCAGCTTGGCCCAATCGACCGACATCAACCGTTCTCCGTGGGGCGGCGGCGGCGGCAATCCGGAACTGCGGCCGTACATCGCGGACGTGATCGACGTGTCGTTCGAGAAGTATTTCGCCAACCGCAAGGGCTACATCTCGCTGGCGGCCTTCTACAAGAATCTGGAAAGCTACGTCTTTAATCGCAACCAGATCTTCGACTTTACCGGCTATCCGATCGGCGTGATTTCGCCGACCAACCCCGAGCCAGCGTTGCGCCAAGGCCTGGTCGGCGCGCCTGACAATGGCGAAGGCGGCTGGATCAAGGGTCTGGAGCTGTCGATCTCGGCGCCGTTCGACATCTTCCATCCGGCCCTGGAAGGTTTCGGCGCCCAGTTCAGCGCCTCGACCACGGACAGCGAGGTCCAGCCCGATCCGACCCAGGCCCCGACGGCACTGCCGGGTCTGTCGGAAAATGTGATCAATGGCTCGCTCTACTATGAGCGCTACGGGTTCCAGTCGCGGATCTCGGCCCGCTATCGCTCGGATTACCTGGGCGAGGTCGCCGGCTTCGGCAACGGCCGCACCTTGCGTTCGGTCGCGGCTGAAACGGTCGTCGACGCCCAGGTCGGCTATGAGTTCCAGTCCGGTCCGCTGGAAGGCCTGTCGGTTCTGGCTCAGGTCAACAACCTGACCGACGAGCCGTTCAAGACCTTCGAGAACGGCGATGAGCGTCGGACCATCGACTATCAGCACTACGGCCGCACCTTCGCGGTCGGGCTGAACTACAAGTTCTGATTTCCCCTCTCTTCTGAGCAAACTTGGGCCGCCGCGTTCGCGAGGCGGCCCTTTTCTTTGCCTGCGTCCCGGCCCGACGGAAAAGTTTCGTTACAGAGCGCGCTTTTCGGCTGGACGCGCCTTTCGCGATGTCCGAACCAAGCAGGATGAGAACCGCGCGACCACAGCGCGGCCGTTCGATTTCACTGGGGGATCATTCATGACCGTTCCGGACGCCGGAAAACGCCAGGGCGCAGGCCTGGCCTTCGCCTATGTCACCACGCTGTTCTTCGCCTGGGGCTTTGCGACCTCGCTGATCGACCCGCTGATCGCGGCGGTTAAGCGGGTGTTCGACCTGAACAACGCCGAGGCCTTCCTGACCACCTTCGCCTGGTTCATCGCCTATGGGCTGATGTCGCTGCCGGCGGCCTCGGTGCTCAGCAAACTGGGCTACAGCCGCTCGATCATCGGCGCCCTGATCGTCATGGTCGCGGGTTGTCTGATCGTGCCGGCCGCGACCGCCGCCGACTGGTATCCCGGCGTCCTGATCGCGCTGTTCGTCATCGCCTCGGGCGTGACCCTGCTGCAGGTCGCGGCCAACCCGCTGGTCGCCGAGCTGGGCAGCCCCAAGGGCGCCTCCAGCCGTCTGAACCTGTCGCAGGCCTTCAACTCGCTGGGCACGACCGTCGGCCCCTGGCTGGGCTCGCACGTCCTGCTGACGGGGGGCGTCTTCGCCGCTGGCGCTGTGGTCACCGCTGCAACCCGCACCCAGTCGCTGCGCAGCATCGACATGGCCTTCCTGGGCATGGGGGCCTTCTTCGCCTTGATCGCCGTCTTCATCTTCACGGCGCGCAAGAAGATCAATGCGGCGGCGCCTGAATCGCACAATGCGGTTTCGCCGCTGAAGGCCCTGTCGTCGCCGTGGGCTGTGTTCGGCGCCCTGGCCATCTTCCTCTACGTCGGTTCCGAAGTCGCCATCGGCGGCATGCTGACCAACTTCCTGGAAAGCCCCGACATCCTGAACGCTCCCATCGAGACGGCGGGCAAGATGGTGGCCCTGTACTGGGGCGGCGCCATGGTCGGCCGCTTCATCGGTTCGGCTGTCCTGACCAAGGTGCGCCCCGGCCTCGTCCTGGCCTGCTGCACCGTCGCGGCGGCGGTGCTGTGCCTGACCGTCAGCCAGATCGGCGGGCCGACGGCGGCCTACGCAGTCCTGTCGATCGGCCTGTTCAACTCGATCATGTTCCCCACCATCTTCACCTTGACGCTGGAGCGCTCGACCGCTCCGACTTCGGCGACGTCGGGCCTGCTGGTGTTCGGCATCATCGGCGGCGCCCTGCTGCCCCAAGTCGCGGCGCATATCGCCGATGCGGCCGGCAAGCTTCAGCCCGCCTTCATCGTGCCGATGCTGGGCTACGTCGGCCTGACCATCTTCGCCATCGGCTGCATCCGCACTAAGGCGCGGACCGAAGTGACCTCGACCGCCTCGCACTGAGCCGGTCGTCAGACAAGATAAAGGGCGCGGAGGTCAGCCTCCGCGCCTTTTTTCATTTCGGCGATGGGGTCAGCCGTCGATCAGCGACTGAAGAATGGGCGCCAGGCGGTCGCGCATCTCCTCGCATTGGGCGGGTTCGATGTTGAAGCTGCCGCCGCCCAGTTCGCGACTGACTGACATGCCCATGATGAAACCGGCCAGGAGACGCGCGCGGACCGTGGCGTCCGGCCCGCTCAGCCATTCCTCCAGCGGGCCGAAGAACCGCTGGGTGCAGGTGTTCTGAACCATCTCCGACGCCTTGGCCGAGCCGATGGAGCGCAGCATGATCGACATGCCCTTCAGCTTTTCGGCCTTCTTGGGTTCAAAGACGATCTCGTGCGCCACGCGCCGGCCGAAGTCGGCCTTTTCGCCCTGCATCAGGGCGCTGCCATCGCCGCAGCTATCCAGCGCGGCCAGGAACAGATCGTCCTTGGAGCCGAAGTAGCGGCTGATCAGGGCCGCATCGACGCCGACATCGCGGGCGATGTCGCGCATGCCCACGTCGTCATAGCTCTCGGCCGCGAATCTCTCGCGCGCAGCATCGAGAATGGCCGTGCGCGTGGCGGCGGCGTTTCTCGGGCGTGGGCCGGGACATAACAAGGTGATGACACTCCACAGACAATAACCGTAGATCACATATGGCTTTGTCAACGCCTGTTGACAAGCGCCACGGCTCCGACCATTAAGTCACCACGCGTTGACAAGGCCGACTCCCCATCGGCCTCTGTCCGCACGACAGGGATTTACCTCCGACAGGGAGATGCGCAGATGCGCGGGCTGAAGATTGCGGCGGTATCCGTCATGGTGACGGGTGCGCTTTATGGTTGTTCCCCAAAGGCAGAGGCGCCCGCGCAAGGCGCGCCGCCCGTGACGGTGGCTGTGCCGCTGAAGCAGCAGGTGCGGGACTGGGACGAGTTCACCGGACGCTTCGAAGCGGTTGAGAGCGTGGACGTGCGCGCCCGCGTCGGCGGCTATATCCAGGCCGTCCACTTCCGCGACGGCCAGATGGTCCAGCGCGGCCAGTTGCTGTTCACCCTGGATCCGCGCCCGGCCCAGGCCGCCCTGGCGCAGGCTCAGGCCCAGGTGGCCCAGGCCCAGTCGCAACTGTCGCTGGCCCGCGCCAACCTGACCCGTAGCGAGGCCCTGCTGGCCTCGCAGGCGGTGTCCAAGGCCGAGTATGATTCCAACAAGGCGGCCGTTGATGCGGCCCAGGCCAATCTGGCGGCCGGCAACGCCGCCGTCCGCAATGCGCGTCTGAACCTGGAATACACTCGCGTCACCGCGCCGACCTCGGGTCGCGTGTCCGACCGTCGCGTCGATCCGGGCAATGTCATCGCCGGCGGTTCGTCGGCCGGCGACATCCTGACCACCATCATCTCGGGCGGCCCGATCCACTTCGTCTTCGACGGCTCGGAAGCGGTCCTGCTGAAATACCTGCGTCAGGGCGGCGCCAATCAGGGCGCAGTCGTCAATGTGCGCCTGCAGGACGAAAGCACCTACAAGCATACCGGCCGTCTGGACTTCTCGGACAACGCTGTGGACACCGCCTCGGGCGTGATTCGTCTGCGCGCGATCCTGCCCAACGCCGACGGCTTCCTGCGTCCCGGCATGTTCGGCAGCGCCCAGGTCGCGGGCGCCGGAGCTTATGATGCTCTGCTGGTCCCGGATTCGGCCATCGGCACCGATCAGGCCCGCCGCACCGTCGCCGTGGTCAACGCCGACGGCACCGTGACGAACAAGGCCGTTCAGCTCGGCCCGATCGTGCAGGGCTTGCGCGTCGTCCGTTCGGGCCTGGCCCCGACCGATCGCGTCATCATCGCGGGTCTGCAACGCGCCGCCCAGCCGGGCTCCAAGGTCACGCCCCAAAACGGCAAGATCGAACCCGTCGCCGGCGATGCGTCCCAGGCGCCCGTCACCCAGGCGGCGCCCGCGTCCAGCGCCTCCTTCGCCAACAGCCTGCCGGCCGGCTAAGCCATGAACATCTCCCGTTTCTTCATCGACCGGCCGATTTTCGCGGCCGTGATCGCGGTGGTGATCTCCATCATCGGCATCGCCGCCTATCCGTTGCTGCCGCTGTCGCAGTACCCGGAAATCGCGCCGCCGACGATCACCATCAACGCCGCCTATCCCGGCGCCTCGGCCGAGACCCTGGCCGAAACCGTCGCCGCTCCCATCGAGCAGGAGGTGAACGGCGTCGAGAATATGCTCTACATCTCCTCCTCGTCCACATCGGACGGGGCGGTGGCCATCACGGTGACCTTCCAGCCCGGCACGGATTTGGATTCCGCTCAGGTGCTGGTCCAGAACCGGGTGGCGCTGGCCGAGCCCCGTCTTCCCGAGGCGGTTCGCCAGACGGGCGTCGTGGTCAACAAGGCCGAGAGCGGCTTCCTGATGATCTTGGGGCTGACGTCGCCCGACGGAACCCTGGATAACGACTATGTCGGCAACTACGCCAACTCCACGCTGCGAGACCGTCTGCTGCGGATCGAGGGCGTGGGCGCGGTTCAGGTGTTCGGCGGCGGCAACTATTCGATGCGCGTCTGGATCGACCCGGCCAAGGCGGCCGAGCGCGGTCTGACGGGTCCCGAGATCGTTTCCGCCTTGCGCGCCCAGAACGTTCAGGCCGCCGCCGGCTCCATCGGCCAGCCGCCGTTCCCCAACAGCGCGGCCGCCTTCCAACTGCCGGTCCAGGTTCAGGGTCGTCTCAGCGATCCCAATGAGTTCGCCAACGTCGTGCTGAAGACGGACGCCCAGGGCCGTGTCACCTATCTGCGCGACGTGGCGCGGATCGAACTGGGCGCCCAGGACTACGGCATCCGCGGCTTCTTCGACGGCCAGCGCGGCGTCGGCATCGCCATCGTTCAACAGCCGGGCGCCAACGCCCTAGGCACCGCCGACCGCGTTCTTAAAGAGGTCGAGGCCCTGAAGTCCGAAGTGCCCGCCGGCATGAAGGTGGATGTGCCCTACAACCCGACCGAATTCGTCGCCGCCTCGGTGGAGTCGGTTCAGCACACCCTGGTCGAAGCCGTCATCCTGGTCATCATCGTGGTCATGGTCTTCCTGCAGACCTGGCGCGCGGCCATCATCCCCATCGTCGCCATTCCCGTCGCCCTGGTCGGCACCTTCGCGGTGCAGCTGGCGCTGGGCTATTCGATCAACTCCCTGTCCCTGTTCGCCCTGGTCCTTGCGGTCGGCATCGTCGTCGATGACGCCATCGTCGTGGTCGAGAACGTGGAGCGGGCCATCAGCGAGGGCCTTACGCCGAAGGAGGCCGCCTATCGATCGATGCAGGAGGTTTCCGGCGCCCTGATCGCCATCGGCCTGGTGCTGGTGTCGGTGTTCGTGCCGACGATGTTCGTGCCCGGCATTCCAGGCATCTTCTATCGCCAGTTCGCGGTCGTCATCGCCTCGGCCTCGGTCATCTCGCTGTTCGTGTCCCTGACCCTGTCGCCGGCCATGGCCGCCCTGCTGCTGAAGCCGCACAAGAAGGATCACGAGCACGCTCGCAAGCCGGGCGTCCTGGGCACGGTCGTCTATTATGGCGGCTGGGCCGGGCGGAAGTTCAACGAGGGCTTCGACTGGCTATCGGATCGCTACGGCCGCCTGACGGCGCGTCTGGTGCGCACGGTCGGTCTGGTGCTGATCATCTACGCCGGTCTTCTGGGCCTCACCGCCTGGCGTCTGGTGGACACCCCTTCGGGCTTTATCCCTGAACAGGATCAGGGCTTCCTGATCGGCGTCATCCAACTGCCGGCCGGCGCATCTCTGGACCGCACGCAGGCGGTGATGGAACGCGCCACCAAGATCATCCAAGGCACCGCCGGGGTGAACGGCACCGTGGCCTTCGCCGGTCTGGACGGCTCCAGCTTCTCGTTCGGCTCCAACGCCGCCACCATCTTCGTGCGCCTGAACGGCTTCGAGGAACGCTCCAAGGAAGAGGCCGCCACGGCCCTGGCCGGCGCCATCACCCAGGCGACCGGACAGATCGAGGACGCTCAGATCTTCGTCATCGCCCCGCCGGCGGTCCAGGGTCTTGGCACCGGCAACGGCTTCTCGATGATGATCCAGGACCGCGAAGGCGCCGGCTATCGTCCGCTGGAAGGCGCGACCTTCGCCATGATGGGCGCCGCCGCGCAGAAGCCGACCGAGGTCAGTCAGGTTTTCTCGACCTACAACACGGCCTCGCCGCGCATCACCGCCGACGTCGACCGTGACAAGGCGCTGATGCTGGGCGTCCAACCCAGCGCGGTGTTCGACACACTGGGCGTCTACCTGGGCTCGTCCTACGTCAACGACTTCAACATGCTGGGCCGCACCTTCCGGGTGACGGCGCAGGCGGAGCCAACGGCGCGCGACGACATCGCCGACATCGCCAATCTGAAGACCAAGTCGTCCACGGGCGCCATGGTGCCGATCGGATCGGTGGCCAATCTGGTGAACGATTCCGGCCCGGCGCGGATCGTGCGCTACAACCTGTTCCCGGCGGCCGAACTTCAGGGCAACGCCGCAGCAGGGGTCTCTTCCGGCGAGGCGCTGCAGGTCATGGAAACCATGGCCGCCCAGACCCTGCCGCAGGGCTTCTCCTACGAATGGACGGGTCTGGCCTATCAGCAGAAGGCGGCGGGTTCCGGCGCGACGGTCATCTTCCTGATGGCGGTGGTGTTCGTCTTCCTGGTGCTGGCGGCTCAGTACGAAGCGTTCACGCTTCCGCTGGCGGTCATCCTGATCGTGCCGATGTGTCTGCTGGCGGCCATCATCGGGGTGAACCTGCGTGGCCTGGACAACAACATCCTGGTCCAGATCGGGCTTGTCGTTCTGATCGCCCTGGCGGCCAAGAACGCCATCCTGATCGTCGAGTTCGCCAAACAGGCCGAGGAAGAGCAAGGCATGAACCGGTTCGAGGCTGCGGTCGCCGCCGCCAAGACCCGTCTGCGTCCGATCCTGATGACCTCCTTCGCCTTCATCCTCGGCGTCGTGCCGCTAATGCTGGCCTCGGGGCCGGGCGCAGAGATGCGTCAGTCCCTGGGCACGTCCGTTTTCTCGGGCATGCTGGGCGTGACCTTCTTCGGCCTGATCTTCACCCCGGTCTTCTATGTGGTCAGCCGCTGGCTGTCCTCGAAACTGCCGCAAGGCAAAAAGCCCAAGCCGACCTCGACCCCCGATCGTGTCGAGCGTTATGACGAAACCAGCGACCTGACCGATCCGAACGCGCCTGCGCCCGCGACCGGCCGGGGAGGGGACATCTGATGACCCGCAACAAGACCCTCAGCTTCCTGACCGCCGCAGCCTCCAGCGCTCTGCTGGCCGCCTGCGCGGTCGGGCCCAAGGCGCCGGTCGCCGACCTGCCCGTCGCCGGCACAGGCGCCTTCGTCGGCTCGGCCAGCCCCACTGTCTCGAACGCTGCGGCGCGCGACGACTGGTGGCGGCTGTACGAAGACCCCACGCTGGACGCCCTGATCCAGCAGGCCTTCGCCGAAAATAACCAGCTCGAAGCCGCCTTCGCCAATCTGCGCGCGGTTCGGGCGTCGCTGTCGGAGGCCCGCGTGGGCCGTTTCCCGACCACGACGACCAGCGCCCAAGCCCAGCGCAGCCGCGCCTCGGCCGCCACGGTCCAGGGCCTGCCCGCAGGGCAAGATGCGCCCGAAATCGACACCTATGACGTCGGCATTCAGGCGGCCTATGAGGTCGATCTGTTCGGACGGGTGGAATCCACCATCCGCGCCGCCCGCGCCGACGCCCGCGCCGCCGAGGCCGCCTTGGCCACGGTCCAGGTGACGGTCGCGGCCGAGACGACCCGCGCCTACGCCGACACCTGCTCGGCCAATGCGCAGATCGCGGTCGCCGAACGGACGCTGGAGCTGCAACGCAACACCGCCAACCTGACCCAGACCCTGCTCGACGGCGGGGCGGGCACGGGGCTGGACGTGGCCAGCGCTCGGGCGGCCCTGGCCCAGACGGCGGCGACCCTGCCGACCCTGCGTGCGGCCCGTAACGAGGCCCTGTTCCGCCTGGCCACCCTGACCGGCCGCACCCCGGCCGAGGCCAGCCAGGCCGCCGCCGCCTGCGTGCGTCCGCCCCAGCTCAGCCAGCCCATCCCGGTCGGCGATGGTGCGGCGCTTCTGGCCCGCCGTCCCGATGTGCGCCAGGCCGAGGCCGAGCTGGCCGCCGCCGCCGCGCGCGTGAACGTGGCGACCGCAAACCTGTTTCCGCAGATCAGCCTGGGCGGATCGTTCGGCTCCACCGCGCTGGACTCGGATAAACTGGGCGACGACCAGAACTTCCGCTTCAGCTTCGGTCCGCTGATCAGCTGGTCCTTCCCCAACGTCTTCGCCGCTCGCGCTCAGATCAAGGCGGCCGACGCCCGTTCGGATGCGGCGCTGGCGACCTTCGACCAGACCGTGCTGACGGCGCTTCAGGAAACCGAGACGGCGCTCAGCAACTACGCCAACGAACTGGACCGTCGTGCGGCCCTGACCGAGGCGAGAGACCAGGCGGCCCGCGCCGCCGACCTGTCGCGCCTGCGCTTCAACGCCGGCGCCGACAGCTTCCTGTTGGTGCTCGACGCCGAACGCACCCAAGCGGCGGCGGACGCCGCTCTGGCCCAGTCTGACGCCTTGGTCACGACCTATCAGATCGCCCTGTTCCGCGCCTTGGCCGGCGGCTGGCAAGCCGACAGCTGATCGTGTCGCGATGCTGAAACAAGAGGGCCGGGCGATGCATCGCCCGGCCCTTTTTCGTTCGTCCACAGTTTGGCGACTGCCTGCCTGTTCTTCATTTGTTCCATTTATGCTCTAACCGTCTGCGACGGTCGGCGGCGTGATGGAGGATCAGATGAACGACGGAATCCTGGCCCATATGATGGCCGAACTGGATGCGGAGCTGGCGCGGGCGGAGCCGTCCTTGCCCGCCCATCCCGAACATACGCGCCAGACCGAGATCATGCGCGCTTTGGCCTTGGGGCTGGGGAATTTCGAGCGGATGCGGGCGCACGACGTGCATCTGCTCGCCGCCAGCCTGTCGCAGCGATCAGCCTGATCCGGCGTCAGGGCTTGCGCTTGAAGGTGTCGCCGATCTCAGCAGCGTGCGGGCCGTCCGGTCCCGCGCTCTGGCGCTCGGCCTGACCGACCGCCTTGGTCGCCTTGTCGGAGGTCAGGGCGTCCGGCTTGCCGGCCGGATCGGCGCCGTTCTCTTCACGACCCTTGGTCTGTTCGCGGTCCATGGCGCTCTCCCTTGCTGGGAGAGGTAGCGCGATCGGGAGCTGCGCGTTCCGTCAGCCGGCCGTATTGACCTTCGCCACCACCGACATGCCCGGCGCCAGACGCTCGGCGGCGGGCTGGTTCGGGTCGATGCGGATGCGGACCGGGATGCGCTGGGCCACCTTGGTGAAGTTGCCGGTGGCGTTGTCGGGACGGATGACGCTGAACTCCGATCCGGCGGCGGGGGCGATCCTTTCGATATGGCCGCGCAGGGTCTGGCCGCCCAGGGCGTCGACGGTGATCTCGACCGGCTGGCCGACGCGAATGTTCTTCATCTGCGTCTCCTTCATATTGGCCGTAACCCAGACCACGTCCGGCACCAGACCCATCAGCTGGGTTCCCGCCGTCACATACTGGCCCTGACGCACGCCGATCTCGCCCAGACGGCCGGCGCGGGGGGCGACAATGCGGGTGTTGGCCAAGTCGATCTGGGCCAGGCGCACGGCGGCCTGGGCGTTCTCGACGGCGGCGGCCAGGCTGTCGCGGCCGACGACGGCGGAGGTGACGCCGGTCTGGGCGATGCCCTCGGCGGCGCGGGCCTGGGCGACCTGGGCCTGGGCGCTGCGCAGGGCGGCTTCGGCGACGTCCACATTGGCCTGGGCGACCCAGCCGCCGGCCTTCAGGGTGCGGGCGCGGTTGGCGTCGGCCTGGGCCCGAGTCAGCGTGGCTTCGGCTGCGGCGATGGATGCGCGCTGCTGGGCCACCGATCCGCGAGCCGACGCCTGGGTCTGGGCCGAGTTGGACAGGGCCGCCTCGGCCGAATGCAGGCTGGCCTCGGCCTGCTCCAGCCGCTGGCGATAGATGCGGTCATCCACCTGGGCCAACAACTGCCCCTGTTGGACGGTCTGGAAGTCCTGGACCGGCACGGCCGTGACATAGCCGTTCACCTGCGGGCTGATGATCGTCACTTGGCCGCGCACATAGGCGTTGTCCGTACGCTGGATCGCGCCTCGGAAGGGCGGCAACTGCCAGGCGTACAGCACCATCAGAACGCCCAGCAGGGCGACCCCGGCGGCGATGACGGTCCACATGACGTTCTTCTTCGGCGCAGGCGCAGCAGCGGGGGGCGCTTGCGGGGCGGCAGGGGCGGAAGAGGCGGGGGCGGGCGGGGCGGCGTCGGTCATTGTGGGTCTCGGTTCAGTCGGCGGCGGCGACGGCTGCAGTCTGGACCGCAGCGTCTGCATTGTTGTTCTTGGCGTCGCGGCGCGCCTTCCAGCGCGGCCGCAGGTGGGTGACGGTCACCCAGGCGGAGCCCAGGGCCGCGATCACGGCGATGACCAGAAAGACGTCGTTGTAGGCCAGCACATTGGCCTGTTGCGTCACCTGTCGGCCCAGCAGGACGGCGCCTTCGGCATTCGCCAGTGCGGGGTCCGTTATCGTCGAGGCATAGGCGCCCGACAGCTGACGCAGCCGCAAGGCGACCTGCGGGTCCAGCGCCGAAATCCCGGCCGCCAGCTGGTTGGAATGGTATTTCTCGCGGATGATCTGAAGCGTCCCGGTCAGCGCCGAACCCGCCAGACCGCCGACGTTCTGAAGCACGCTGAACATGACGATGAAGCTGATCAGGTTCTGCTTGCCCTGGGTCAGCACCTTGACGATGCCGATCATCAGGGCCGGGCCGATGAACATGGCCGAGGCGAAAGCGATCAGGGCCTGGCTGAAATACAGCTGCGCCGGGCGCGTCAGCACGGTCGAATGGCTGTCGATCCAGGCGCCGACCGCGATCAGCGCCAAGGCGATGGCGATCGGCTTGTTCAGCTTCTCCATATTCAGAGTGAAGGCGCTGACCAGGGTGCCGGCGATCATCGACAGCAGGATGACGACGAACAGGCCGTGAAGCTGATCCGGCCCCAGGCCGACGACGGTCAGGAAGCCCACCGCGCCGGATGTCTGTTCCGACAGCACGATGCGGATCAGCAGGATCGCCCCGAACAGGCGCAGCAGGTCGGGCCCGGTCAGCCAACGAGTGTTGATCAGCGGGTTCTTGCGATTGTGCTCGACCAGGAAGGCGGCGGTCAGCAGGATGACGGAGCCGATCAGAGCCCAGCCGATCCAGGCGGCTTGCGTCCACCAGACGATGCGCCCCAGACCCAGGGCCGCGCACAGCAGGGCCACGCCTGGCGCAAACAGGGCGAAGGTCAGGAAGTCCAGCCGGTCGAAGACCCGCAGCCGCTCGGACGGCGGCAGCTTGACCACCTGCACCGCGCCCCAGGCGACCAGGCACAGGCCCAGCTCGAACATGTAGAAGGCGCGCCAGTCGCCCAGCTGGAGCAGGCCGGGCATGACCAGGCGCGAAATCGGCACGGCGAAACTGGCCAGGCCGATGCCGATGATCAGACCTTTGAGCCTATGCGCCGCCGGGAAGGCCTGGATGATATAAAGAAAGCCGAGGCTGGAAAGGCCCGCGCCCGCCATGCCGGCGATGGCCCGCACCAGCAGGGTCGATTGATAGTTGTCGACGAACAGGTGGGCGGCGCAGACCAGCACGAAGGCGCCCAGGAAGATCTGCGTGAACAGGCGCAGGCCGTACTGCATTCGGAACTTGACGAGGATCAGGTTCATGCAGGCGTTGGTCATGACGAAGACGACCGGCAGCCACGCGGCCTCGGTGATCGTGATCCCCAGCGAACCTTGCAGGTTCTGGATGTTGGCGGTGACGGCGGCGTTGCCCAGCGATCCGACCATGGCGACCAGCAGACCGGTCAGGGCGTACTGTATCCGCATCGGCCAAGAGTGATCGGGCGTGGCGGGCGAGCCGGGCATCATCGGCCGCTCATGCGGCTTCAGCGTCTCGACATACTGTTCCCAGGGCAGATGCCAGTTGTTGCGGGCCATCAGCGCGGCCCCCCGCGAGGTCTCAGCCCGTCGAGCACAAGCGCGCGGGTGCGCAACGACACGGCCTGGCGCTCGGCTTCGTCCGCGCCCTGAAAACCGGCGCCCAGCAGTGTGGCGATCAGACGGATGTCCATCGGCCGCAGATCCTCCCTCACCAGGCCGGCGGCCTGGGCCCGCTTCAGCGGTGCGGCGCCCGCCTCCATCAAGCTCTGCCGCAAGGGGGTAAGCGCATCCGGCGAGCGCACGTTCCGCACGACGCCGGCCAGTCCCGCATTGCGCACCATGTCCTCGGCCAGCCGGTCCAGAAACCAGAAGAAGGCCTGCGGATCATCGCCCTGATCGGCGGTGCGCCGACCCAGGTCCGCGACGTCGGCCTCCAGCACCGCCAGGGCCAGTTCCGTGCGGTCTGAGAAGTGCCGATACAGGGTGCCGCGCCCAACCCCGGCCCGTTCGGCGATCAGATCCAGGGGCGCATCCAACCCTTGGCTGGCGAAGACCGCGCGCGCGGCCTCCAGCACCGCCGCCCTGTTCAGAGCGGCGTCCTTGCGGACAGGTTTTTCGGCAGGGCGCGTCATGGTGAGGCGCGTAAATGGACACGACTGTCCGTTTTGCAAGGGGGCGCTAGAGCGCTTTTTCCAGCACCACGAATTCCAGCTCAGGCCGGGGCGGATCGACGGGGAAGGGGCGGGTCTCGCCGGTGGGGGCATAACCGCGTCGTTCGTACCAGGCGATCAGTTCGGTCCGGCGGTGGATGACGGTCATCTCCATGCGACGCGCGCCTAAACGCGCGACCGCTTCGTTTTCGGCGGCCGCGAGCAGACGACGGCCGAGGCCGGTCGCCTGCAAGGTCGGCTCGACCGTCAGCATGCCGAGATAGGCCAGGTCGTCGCCGGCGCGGGCGACCTGGACGCAGCCGATCAGCGCGCCGTCGCGATGGGCCAGCAGGATGACCCGGTCGGGATCGGCGATCAGAGCCGACAGCTCCGTCGCGCTGGTGCGATCATCGAACAGCAGGTCCGCCTCGTGCGTCCAGCCGGCCTTGGCGGTGTCGCCGCGATAGGCGCGCTCGATCAGAGGATGCAGCGCGGCGACGTCGTAGGGCGTCGCCACGCTGACGGCGATCTGCGTCACCGGCTGACGCCCAGCTCCGTCAGCAGATGATCCATCCCATAAACGTCGCGCAGGGCCACGGTGACGGCCTGGGTTGTGACGATCACGCTGCGGTTGGTGTTGCGGTCATAGCCATAGGCGTTGCGCTGGGTCAGGACGGTGGAGTCGAAATTGGCCCCGATGATCTCGCCCCGGGCATTTACCGCGGGCGAGCCGGACGAACCGCCGATGGTGTCGGTCGAGACGGCCATGTCCATCACCGCGTTCGGATCGATCCGGTCCTTGGCGGCCATCAGCTTGGGCGCGACCTTGAACGGTTCGGCGCCGGTGGCGCGGTCCCACAGGCCGGCGAAGGTGGTGAAGGCGCCGAAGCGCTGACCTGGCACGTCGGAGCCTTCGACCTTGCCATAGGTCAGGCGAAGGGTACCGGTGGCGTCGGGATAGACGGCGTCGCCATAGGCGGCGAAGCGGGCGGCCGCCAGTTGTTCCGACGCGCGGTCGGTCGGGGCCTTGACCTTGTTCTCCCATTCGGTGCGGACGGCGCGGGCGTCGGCGTCGATCGACAATACGTACTGGATCATCGGGTCGTCCGACGCCTGAACCGCCGCCAGGCCGCCGGTCCACAGGGCGCGACGCACGGCCGGGTCCGCCAGTTTCGTGCCGGCGACGACGCGGGCCGACAGGTCCTCGGGGCTTTCCTTACCCAGCAGGGTGCGCACATAGGGGCTGTCCACCGTCAGCCATTCGCGCGTCTTGGACAGCCACCATTCCAGCCGGATCTGCTCCAGCTCGGGATAGGTCGGCCGCTCGGCGAACAGGCCGGATTCGACGCCCGGCAGGCGGCTGTCGGCGAACTCGGCCAGACGCTGGTCCGACGGCTTGGCCCGCTCCTGCGCGCCGCGCACGATGGCCTTGGCCCACTGGAACAGCTGCGATCCGCCGGCGACCGAGGTGGTGCCCAGGCCCGTGCCGCCTTCCAGCAGGGCGGTCGGGGCATAGAGTTCGCGCGCGATGGGCTGGACTGCTTCCAGCGCACCCCACGGATCTGGACCATTTCCGTTGGCGGCGGCGTAGCGCTGCATGAAGTCGACCTCGGCCGCCGCTTTGGCCTGGATGAACTGGGCGTCGGTCAGGGCGCGCATCCGGCCCAGGCCGCGCTTGTAGGTGTTCTCCACGCCCACGATCGGGTCCATGGCGATAAAGGCCTCGTCCTCGCCCTCTTCGGAATAGCGGATCAGACGGCCGCGCAGCTCCGACGCGATCAACTGATCCAGCGGCAGAACCACATCGCGGATGGTCGCCAGCTGGTCCATCGTCAGCAGGCGCTGGGTCGCGCCGGGATTGCCAGTGATGAAGACGGCCTCGCCCTCGGTCGGCTTGTCGGCGTTCCAGACGAAGTGGATCGGCGTCTCGACCGGCTTGCCGTCCTCGTACAGGCGAATGAAGGCGGCATCGATGGCGAAGCGCGGGAACGAGAAGTTGTCCAGATCGCCGCCGAAGGTCGCGGCGCGGTCTTCCGGCGCCCAGGCCAGGCGCACATCACTGTATTTGCGGTATTTGTAGAGTTTGAACTGGCCGCCCCGGTACAGGCTGACGACCTGGCAGCGGATCTTGGGATCGTTTCCGCAGGCTTCGGTTTCGATCCGCCCGGCCTCGGCCTCGCGCGCCTGGGTGAAGGCCTGGCCCTCAAGTCCTTCGCCGGCCTTGTGCATCCGCTCGGTGACGTCGGAGATGTCGGTCAGGATTTCGGCCGTGGCGCCGGGGCATTTGCGTTCTTCCTCGCGCGTTTTGGGCGTAAAGCCCGTCTCACCATACTGCTGCTGCGGCGTGGACAGGTTGGCGACGCAGGTGGCGACACAGTGGTTGTTGGTCATGACCAGACCCTGGCCTGACACCACGCCCGCCGAACAGCCGCCGAACTTCACCGACGACAGCCGCACCCGATCCAGGAACGCCTGATCGATATTGGTCCCCAACGTCTGGTTGGCGCGGGCGATGGGGAAGTTGTCGTAGGTCCACATGCCTTCCTCGGCGCTGGCCGATGTGGCGGCGGCGAAAGCGAGAATGGCGGCGGAGACGAGGAGAAGAGGGCGCATGTGCAGTTTCCTTTAAGTCTCCTCCCCGCGTGGCGGGGAGGTGGCGCGGCGCTTCTTCAGCGTCGTGACGGAGGGGTTCTTGGGCACTTTACAGGCGATTGTGTAGTGGTGAAGAGCCCCTCCACCGCTTCGCGGTCCCCCTCCCCGCGCAGCGGGGAGGAGACTTCTTCGTTTTCGTTCTAGCGACGCACGCCCAGTTCGCGCAGCAGGCGCGGCTGGTTGTAGACGTTGCGCAGGGCCTCAGTGATGGCGGCGGTCGAGACCGTCACCGTGCGGTTCAGCTCGGGGTCGTAACCGAAGCTGCCGCCCAGCGAGTGGATGTTGCCGTCGAAGGCGGCGCCGATGACTTCGCCCTTGGCGTTGATCACGGGCGAGCCCGAGTTGCCGCCGATGATGTCGTTGGTCGAGACGAAGTCATAGACGGTCGACTTGTTGACCTTGCCCTCGGCCGCCAGCCAGTCCTCGGCCGCGTTGAAGGGCTCGGCGCCGGTGTTGCGCTCATACAGGCCGCCGATCTGGGTGAAGGGTTCGACCGTCACGCCGCGATAGGTCCAGCCCTTCACCTGGCCGTAGGACAGGCGCAGGCTGAAGGTCGCATCGGGATAAAGATTGGTGCCGTAGACCGCGAACCGGGCCTGGGCGATCTTTTCGCCGGCGCGGCTGGTCGGGCCGGACACGGCCGATTCCCACTGGGTGCGGACGGCCTGGGCAGCATCGTCATTGGCCAGCACGAAGGCGATCAAAGGATCGCCCGAGGCGGCCAACTGCTCCGGCGTCATGGCCAGGGCCTGGGCGCGGAAGGCGGGATCGGCCAGTCGCGTGCCGTCGACCAGACGCTCCGCGATCTGCTCGGGGCTTTCCTTGCCCAGCAGCGCCTTCACGTTCGCATTGTCGACCGTCAGATACTCGCGGGTCTTGGACAGCCAGAAGTCGAGATAGATCTTCTCCAGGTCGTTTGAGATCGGCGTTTCGGTCGCCAGGCGACGGCCCAGCGAAGTGATGTCGGCGTCCGAATAGCCGGCGCGGCGTTCAGCGACGGGCTTGGCGCGTTCCTTGGAGGCGCGGACGATGGCCTTGGCGTAGCTGTAGAGCGACGAGCGCTGACCGGCCGCCGATTCCAGCTGGCGATAGGGCAGATAGAGGTCGCGCTGGGCGCTCGAGGCGCGTTCCAGATCGGCCCACGGATCGCCGATGCGTTGGGCCAGGGCCGGGTCGGCGGCGACGCGCTGGCGCAACTCCTGCTCCTCGCGACGTTTGGTGGCCATGAAGGCCGGGTCGGTCAGGGCGCCCTGCTGGCCGTAGTTGACCTTGAAGCCGTTCTCCAGGCCGAAGATCGGATCGACCGAGACGCGCTTGGCCTCTTCGCCGGTGGTCGAATATTCCAGCAGGCGACCGCGCAGTTCCGAGGTCTGGATCAGGCTGATGGGCAGTTGCTGGTCACGCAGGGTTTCCAGCTGGGCCACGGTCAGCAGGCGCTGGGTCGAGCCGGGGTTGCCGGCGACGAAGGTGACGTCGCCTTCCTTGGGCGCATTGGCGTTCCAGGTCAGGTGGTTGGGCGTGGCGACCGGCTTGCCGTCCTCGTAGATGCGCAGGAAGCCGGCATCCAGGGCGTAGCGCGGGAAATTGAAGTTGTCCGGGTCGCCGCCGAAGAAGGCCGCCTGGAACTCGGGCGCGAAGACCAGGCGCACGTCATCGTATTTGCGGAACTTGTAGAGCTTGTACTGGCCGCCGCGGTAGAAGCTGATGACCTGGCAGGTCAGCTTTTGGTCGTCGCCGCAGGTCTCCTTCTGGATCTTGTCGATCTCGGCGGCGCGGGCCTGGACGAAGGCGGCGCCTTCAAGGCCGGCGCCGGCGCCGGTCACGCGGTCGGTGACGTCGACGATGTCGGTCAGGATTTCGGCCGTCTGGCCGGGGCACTTCTTCTCTTCCTCGCGGGTGGCGGGCATCCAGCCGTTCTTGACGTAGTCGTTCTGGGCCGTGGACAGGTCTTGAACGCACGACACGACGCAGTGGTGGTTGGTCAGCACCAGGCCTTCGTTCGACACCAGCGAGGCCGAGCAGCCTTGCAGGCGGACGGCGGCGTTGCGCACGCGGTCCAGCCAGGCCTGATCGATGTTGGTGCCATACTTCTCGTTCACCGTGGCGATGGGGAAGTTGTCGAAGGTCCACATGCCCTCGTCGGCGCGCGCGGAGGTCGCGGGCGCGGACAGGACGGCGGTGGCGGCGCCGAGCGCGGCCAGCGAGGCGGTGAGACGAAGCGAGGGCAAGGACATGAAGGCGTGTTTCCCGGAGCGTGGGACGGCCTGTCCCATCTGTTATGTTGTAACTAGCGCCGACGAAGGGTGGGCGCCAAGAGGCTGCATCGCCCTTAATCCCCGGATTTCAAACCCGCAATGTCCGTGTGGCGGAACCCTTACCCCGATTTAACTTGGCGGTGAGGGGGCGCACGGTCAGATAGGTGCAAGTACCGGGGGTTTATCGACGACCATGTCGCTTGCGCTATCTACGCTGCTGTTCGAGTGGCGCCGCTATATGGCGGCGGTCATGGCCCTGGCCCTGTCGGGGCTTCTGGTTCTGGCCATGACCGGCGTTTTCATCGGCATCGGCAAGGGATTCACCGCGACGATTGAGCGGTCGAACGCCGACATCTTCATCATGCAGCCCGGCGCCAAGAGCCTGATGGGCGGACCGTCGGGCGTGCCGCGACGGTTCATTCCCCTGGCCTACAACCACCCCGAGGTGGTCGAGGTCATGCCGCTGGACGGCGCCGGCGGCACCTTCCAGAACATCAAGAACGTCGATCCGACCAAGAGCCAGGCGGACAATGCGTCGCAGGGCGCGCCGCGTCAGAAGTTCGTCCAGGCCAGCATCATCGACACTCGTCCTGGCTCGGTGACCATCCCGACCGACTATTCGCAGGAACTGGTCGATGCGTTGCGCCAACCCTACACCGTGGCGGTCGATGAGACGGCCCTGACGACCCTGGGCGTCAAGCTGGGCGACAAGGCGCTGTACAACGGCCAGACCGTCACCGTCGTCGGCGTGACGCGCGGCTATCCCAACATGATGCAGCCGGGCGTGGTCATGTCGCGCGACACCCTGCGGATGCTGGGTCAGGCCGACACCGGCGCGCGCGTGGGTCCGCTGATGGTCAAGCTGCGTGATCCGGCCCGTGCGCCCGTCGTGGTGGCCCAGCTGAACGCCATGGGCAACGGTCAGTGGAAGGCCTGGACCAAGCAGCAGCTGGCCGACGCCAACGCCGGCGCCATGTTCGAGGAAGGCATTCTGGTCATCATCATCGGCGGCTGCGTCGTCCTGGGGATCATCATCGGGGTCGCCATCACCTGGCAGACCCTGCGCGGCGCCATCATGGCCAATATCAAGGAGTTCGCCTCTCTGCGCGCCCTGGGCGTCAGCATGGGGTCCTTGCGTCGGATCGTGGTCGAGCTCAGCTTCTGGGTCGGCGTCGTCGGCGTCATCGCGGCCATCGTCCTGACCTGGCTCGTCTCGCTGCTGGCGATGATGGGGGCGGTGATCATCGCCCTGCCGCTGTCGCTGCTGATCGTCGTCGGCATCGGCCTGATCGCCATCGCCATGGTGTCCGGCCTGCTGTCGCTGGGCATCCTCAAGAACAGCCAACCGGCGGACCTGCTGCGATGAACATCCATACAAAGGTTCACGGCAAGCACGGCGATTTCGCCATCGAGGCCAAGGCGCTGGTCAAGCGGTTCAAGTCCGGCAAGGCCTGGGTCGAGGTGCTGAAGGGCGTCGATTTCGATGCGCGGCATGGCGACCTGACCATGGTCATGGGGCCCTCCGGCTCGGGCAAGTCCACCCTGATCGCAGCCCTGTCGGGCCTGCTGAAGCCCGAAGAGGGCCGGGTGGACGTGCTGGACGTCGATGATCTGTGGAAGCTGTCCTCGGGCCGGATCGACAAATTCCGCCTGGATAATTGCGGCTTCATCTTCCAGGGCTTCAACCTGTTTCCCGCGCTGACGGCGCTTCAGCAGGTCGAGACGGTGCTGAAGTTTCAGGGGCTGACCGCGGGCCAGGCCAAGAAGCGCGCCACGATCGCGCTCGAAGAGGTCGGCCTGGGCCACCGTCTGCACCAGCGGCCGGCGGCTTTGTCGGGCGGTGAAAAGCAGCGCGTCGCCATCGCCCGCGCCCTGGCCAAGGATCCCAAGATCCTGTTCGCGGACGAACCGACCTCGGCCCTGGACGGCGAGAACGGCCAAGTGGTCATCAAGCTCCTGCGCCGCGCCGCCACCGAACACGGCGCCGCCGTGATCTGCGTGACCCACGATCCGCGCCTGGAGGCCTGGGCCGACCGGGTCATCCACATCGAGGACGGCAAAATCCTGGACGATCAGCGACGCATCCCCGATCCGAACGCCATCCTGGCGTCCCACTAACCGACACGACGATTTCCCTTAGGACGACACGCCAATGCCCGGCTTTCTGAAGAAAAAACGCACCTGGATCGGCCTGCTGCTGGTGATCGTGCTGGCGGTCGGCTTCATGCTGTTCCAGTCGGCCGCCAAGACCAAGAAGGCCGAGCAGGAGAAGGCGGCGGCGACGAAAGTCGACAGCCCCTATGCAGCCATCGCCAACGGCAAGGTCGACGTCGAGGGCGGCATCATCCAGATCGCGGCCCGTCGCGGCGGCATCGTCCGTGACGTCCTGGTTCAGGAAGGCGATCGCGTCGTCGCCGGTCAGATCCTGGCCCGTCAGGAAGACGACGAGGCGCGTCTGGCGGTGCAGGCTGCCGCCGCCGCCGTCAGCCAGGCCGAAAGCCAACTGGCCCAGATCCGCGTGGACATCCGCACCGCCCAGCGCGAGCAGGAACGTCTGCAAAGACTGGTCGCCACCAACTTCGTCGCCGCCCAGCGCATGGACCAGGCCCAGGACGCCATCGCCACCGCACAGGCCCGCCTGGGGTCGCAGGTCGCCGCCGTCCAGACCGCGCGCGCTCAGCTGGATCAGGCCCGCTACAATCAGGAACTGACGGTCATCCGCGCCCCCACCAACGGCCGGATCGTGCGCCGCTACGCCAACCCTGGCGCCGGCGCCTCGACCCTGAACGTGTCCAACATGTTCGATCTGGAACCCGATGCGCCGCGCATCGTCCGCGCCGAGGTGGTCGAGAGCGACCTGCCGAACCTCACCGACGGCCAGGCCGTCGAGATCAGCCCCGAGGGCGACGCCAGCAAGGTCTATATCGGCGCCGTCATGCGTCGCGCCGCCGTGTTCGGCGCGCGCAAACTGGCCTCCGACGACCCCTCGCAGCGCAGCGACGAGCGGGTGGTGGAAGTGGTCGCCTCGGCCGGCGATGCGCCCCTGCTGATCGGACAGCGGGTGCTGGTCAAGTTCATGAAGCCCGGCGAAACCGCCGGGGCCAAACGCGCGGTCGCCGCCGGCGTCGGGCCCAGCGAGGCCATGAAGACGAAATAGAACGTCGGATCAGCGGCCGGCGAAATCGCCCGGCCGCTTTTCCAGCACCGCGGCGACGCCTTCCTGATGGTCCTCGGTCAGGTGGGCCAGCGCCTGCATCGCCGCCGACATCTCCAGCATCTGGTCGAAGGTCGTGTCGCGACCCTGACGCAGCAGGGTCTTGGCCATGCGCAGGGCCTGGGGCGGCTGGGCCGCGACGTGGGCGGCGACGGCCAGGGCTTCGTCCATCAGGTCGTCGTGTGCGACCACGCGGTTGACCAGCCCCCATTCGGCGGCCGTCGTGGCATCGATGGAGCGGGCGGTGAACAGCAGCTCGGCGGCGCGGGCATAGCCGATGTTGCGCGGCAGCAGCCAGGACCCGCCGTCGCCGGGGATGATGCCCAGCTTCAGGAAGGGCACACCGAAGCTGGCGCGCTCGGACGCGATGCGGATATCGCCCAGGCCGGCGATATCGCAGCCCAGCCCCATGGCCGGCCCGTTGACGGCGGCGATCAGCGGAACCTCGAGCCCATACAGCGACCGCACGATCCGATGGACGATCCGGCGATAACGTTCGCGGATGGCGGCGCCCGAGCCCTTGAACAGGTCGCGCCTGTCCCGCATCGCCGTCAGATCGCCGCCGGCCGAGAACGCCCGCCCGGCGCCGGTCAGGACCACGCAGCGGATCGACGGATCGGCGTTGACCCGCTCGCACGCCGCCGCGACCTCGTCGCCGTCGCCCAGATCGGGCAGGGCGTTCAGCCGCGCCTCGCGATCCAGCGTCCAGATCAGGATCGCGCCCCGCTTCTCTTCGGTGATCAGGCCCATGCTTCGTCTCCGTCTTCACGCCCGTCATCGACCGCGAACGCCGCGTCAGGCAAGCCCGGAATTGCAAAAGCCCCGGCGAGACCGGGGCTTCTTCAGGCAGAGGGCCGAGAGGGCCGTCAGCGTTTCTTGATCGTATAGGGTACGAAGTTGGACGGATGGCTGACCACCCGGCCCGAGTTCGACGGCATATGCCGACTGTTGACCAGCATCCCGCCCCAAAGGGCGAAGGACATCATGGCGTGTTGGAGGTTACGCTCCTTATCGTTCATCTTGGCGTCTCCTTTCGCAGAACGATGAAAAGAGACGCGTCGTACCAATGGGATTCCACCGTCAGTCGTTTCGCGTCATCAGCCGATATAAGACAGTTTCATGAATTTGCAACTTTATTCGTCAGGAGTCGGAGTGATTTTCGCCACTGTGTCACAATGAGTGCGACGACCCCGAGCCGGCCCGGACCGCCCAAGGCCATCGCCACGCCCTGCGTCATGGTGTGCGCAGTCGATGGCGAGAGCGGCCTGTGCCTCGGCTGTTTTCGCACGCTGAAGGAAATCGCCGGCTGGCGGGCGCTGAGCGACGCCGAGCGCGCGGCGGTCATGGCCGACCTGCCGTCGCGCCGTAGTCAGGTGGATCCGGCCAAGCTGGGCTAGCGCGGCTCGGGGCTTAAGCTTTCGTCAGCCACGTCGTTTCACCCCATCCAAACGCCGCGCCTCTAAGACAGAGGCATGGTTCGCATCGATACCCAGTCTGTCGTCGTCCTCGGCTTCGCTCTCATGGCGTCGTTCGGCACGGCTCTGACGATCCGCCATCTGGAAGGCGACGGCATGGCCCAGGCGGCGACGCCCGTCGTCGAGGCGGCGGTGGGCGCCTCCGGCACCCACGCCCAGGTGGTCAAGGGCGCGGACGGCCACTATTGGGCCGAGGCCAGTATCGACGGCAAGGCGGTGCGGGTGCTGGTGGACACCGGCGCCAGCGTGGTCGCCCTGACGCGCGCCGACGCGCTGAGGCTGGGCGTCGATCCCGAACCCGAAGCCTTCACCGGCAAGGTCCAGACCGCATCGGGCGTCGTACGCGCCGCGCCGGTTCAGCTGAAGACGATCTCGGTCGCGGGCGCGCGGGTGGACCGGGTCGAGGCCCTGGTCGTGGAGCAGGGGCTGGAATACTCCCTGCTGGGCATGAGCTATCTGGGCCGGCTTTCCGCCTTTTCCGCCACGCCGACCGGGCTGACGCTACGGCCCTAAAGGTCGCGCATCTGGCGACGGGCTTCGCTGAAATACTGCCAGCCGGTCCACAGGGTGATGATGGCGGCGAACCAGATCAGGAAGATGGCGAAGGATTCGAACGCCGGCTGCCAGGCCAGCGGCGATCCGTCGTCGTTCTGCAGGCCCAGGGCGCCCCACAGCAGGGTCAGCTGAAGCGCGGCGAGCGCCACCATCTGCACCGTGGTCTTCCACTTGGCGGCCAGGGTGACCGGCAGTTCGATGCGGCCGGCCATCGTCTCGCGCAGGGCGGAGACGGCGAATTCGCGGAACAGGATCAGGCCGCAGGGCAGGGCGATGCCGGGCAGGGATCCCGAGGCCAGGACGCCCAGAATGGCGCCGGTCACCAACACCTTGTCGGCGATGGGATCCAGAATGGCGCCCCATCGCGTGGTCGCGTTCCAGCGGCGGGCGAGGTAGCCGTCGACCCAGTCGGTCGAGGCGGCGATGACGAAGATCCAGAAGGCCCAGACGCTGAACCGCCCCTGGGTTTCCGGCGACAGCCAGGCCTCAAGCGCCCCGGGGGCGGCCCCGGCCATCATGGCGAACATCACCACCCCGGCCGCCAGACGCAGTCCGGTCAGGATGTTGGGAATGGGGTTGGCGCGGTGGGCGGAGGTCATCGTCATGTCCGTTGCAACGCGCCGGGTGTGGCACGGTTCGCCGCTCAATCCAACGGTTCGAACCGGGGCTTGTCGGTCAGGGCCGTAAGCGCGCCCTCGGCGATGCCGAAATGCAGGCCGCTGAGCTGAAGTTCGCCCTTGGCTTCGCGCTCGGCGATCCACGGGAAGGTGCGCAGGTTCCGGATCGACAGCCGCACGATGGCTTCTTCGGCTGCGCGCTCCAGCTGGTCGGGGGCGACGGTTTCGGCGACATGCTGGACGACGGGCGCGCCTTGGGCGATCCAGGGGGCGACGAAGTCGGCGACGATTTCTGGGGCGCCGTTGATCATGGCGTTGACCCCGCCGCAGTGGGCGTGGCCCATGACCACGATCCGCTTGACGCCCAGCACCTTGACCCCGAACTCCAACGCCGCCGACACGCCGTGCAGCTTGCCGTCCGGCTCATAGGGCGGGACCAGGTTGGCGACGTTGCGCACGACGAACAGTTCGCCCGGCTTGGCGTCGAAGATCAGGGCCGGATCGGCGCGGCTGTCGGAACAGGCCACGATCAGGGTGTGCGGCTTCTGGCCCTTGGTCGCCAGGGTTTCGTACTCGGCGCGGGCCGTCGGCCAGTGCTCGGCGCGGAAGCGGCGATAGCCGGCGGTCAGTTCGTCTTCGATGTCGCTCATGGTCGGTTTCTTAGCTCCGGCTCAGCTTTTACGGAAGAAGGCGTGGATGCGGTTGGCGAGGGGTTGGTTGATGCCGTCGACCTTGACCAGATCGGCCAGTGAGGCGCGGCTGACGCCCTTGGCCGAGCCGAAAGCGTGCAGCAGGGCCTTCTTGCGGCCGGGGCCGACGCCTTCGATCTCATCCAGCGGGTTCTTCTTGATGTCCATTGAGCGGCGCTTGGCGTGGGCGCCGTTGGCGAAGCGGTGGGCCTCGTCGCGCAGCCGTTGCAGGTAGTAGAGGGCCGGCGACTTCAGCGGCAGCATGAACGGCGCCTTGCCGGGCATGAAAAACTTCTCCATGCCGGCGTCGCGATCGGGCCCCTTGGCGACGCCGACGACGGTGATGTCGTCCAGCCCGCCGAGGTCGGCCATGACCGCCAGCACCTCGGCCAACTGCCCTGCGCCGCCGTCGATCAGCAGCAGGTCGGGGCGCACCACATCTTCGCCCTTGGCCTCGCCTTCCTCCTCGTCCTTGATCAGGCGTGAGAAGCGACGACGCATCACCTCGCGCATCATGCCGTAGTCGTCGCCGGGCGTCAGATCCTCGCCCCGGATGTTGAACTTGCGATACTGCGACTTCTGGAAGCCTTCGGGGCCGGCGACGACCATGCCGCCCACCGCATTGGTCCCTTGAATGTGGGCGTTGTCGTAGATTTCGATCCGTTCGGGCCGGCTCTCCAGTCCGAAGGCCTCGCACACCTCGTCCAGGATCTTGCCCTGCGCCGAGCTTTCGGCCAGGCGGCGGCCCAAGGCCTCGCGCGCATTGGTTAGGGCGTGGTCGACCAAGGCCAGTTTCTCGCCGCGCATCGGGCGGACGATCTCGACCTTGCGATCCGCCTTCATCGAAAAGGCCTCTTCCAGCAGTTCCAGTTCATGCGGGCGGACGTTGGACAGGATGAGGCGCGGGATCGGCTTGTCCTCATAGAACTGGCCCAGGAAGGCGGCCAGGATCTCAGGATCGGTGTCGCTCTTGTCCACGCGCGGGAAATAGGCGCGGCCGCCCCAGTTCTGGCCGGCGCGATAGAAGAAGACCTGGACGCAGGCCTGTCCGCCGTCGGAATGCAGGGCGAAGACGTCGCCTTCGGCCACGCTGTCGGCGCTGACAGAGTTCTCCATCGCAATGGCCGACAGGGCGCGGATGCGGTCGCGCACGCGGGCGGCCTGTTCGAAGTCCATCTCGTCCGACGCCGCCTGCATCTCCTTGGACAGGCGGCCGATGACGGCGCGCGACTTGCCCCGCAGGAACTGTTCGGCCTCGGTGACCAGTTCGCCGTAGTCCTCGAGGCTGATCAGGCCGGTGCACGGGGCCGAGCAGCGCTTGATCTGATGCAACATGCAGGGACGGGTGCGGGTCTCATAGACGCTGTCGGAACAGGACCGCAGCAGGAAGGCCTTCTGCAGGGTGTTCAGCGTGCGGTTGACCGCCCAGGTCGAGGCGAAGGGGCCGAAATAGTCGCCGGGCGTCGTGTGGGCGCCGCGATGCTTCCTGACCTGGGGTGCGCGGTGGTCGCGGCGGATCATCAGTTCGGCGAAGGACTTGTCGTCGCGCAGCACCACGTTGAAGCGGGGCTTCAGCTTCTTGATGAAGTTGGATTCCAGCAGCAGGGCTTCGGTCTCGGTGGCGGTGACCACCAACTCCATCGACCGGGTCTGCGACACCATCAGGCCGATGCGTTGGGTGTGGAAACGCCCTTGCGCATACTGGATGATGCGCTTCTTCAGCGACTTGGCCTTGCCGACGTACAGGCACGACCCGTCCTCGCCATACATGCGATAGACGCCCGGCTTGTCCGGCGCCCGGCGCGCCTCGTCGGCGATCAGGGCGGCGGCTTTCAGTTGGGAATCAGGCGTCTCCTCGGTCATCGCGCCCGATATAGGGTCAAGAGCGCCGGACCAGAAGGACGCCGGCCAGAACAAGCCCCACCCCGGCGACGCGACCGATGTTCAGCGGCTGGCGCGGCACGCCCAGCGCCCCGAAATGATCCAGCGCCAGGCTGAGCAGCAGCTGGCCCCCGACCATCAGGGTGATGGTCACGGCCACGCCCAGGCGCGGCACGCCCCAGGCGGCGGCGACCACGAAACAGGCGCCGTAGGCCCCGCCCAGCCAGGCGTACCACGGCAGGGCCCGCGTCGCGGCCATGTCCGGCCGGGTGTGCAGGATCGCCGCCAATATCCCCAGCACCGTCGTGCCGACCGCGAAGGAGATGAAGGCCGCGTTCACCGGCGAGGCGACGGCGGTGGCCAGCTTGGCGTTGGTTGGGGCCTGAAGCGCGGTGGCGCCGCCAGCCAGGATGACGACGAGGATGGCGAGCAGGGACGGGTTCATGGCCCCTGGCTAGCATGGCTTTCATGGCTTGCAGAGGGCGGCGTTCGGCGGTGGGCGCGGCGCAGGCGGCGGCGCTCGGCCCGGTTGAGGGGCGTGCCGGAACGGGTTTGCATCGTCCGAGGATAAAACAGGGTGCAATCGGTGCACTTCGCCCGATTCGGACCCGGCGTCTTCCGTCGAGAGGGCGGGGGCGGGCGCGTCGGTCCGGTCAGACGGTCGGGACGAAAATTCAGGGTGCAATGTGTGCACATCGCTGGTCTGCGACGCCATCGACGACAGGGTCTCGAAGATCCTGAGCCAGCGCTGGACCTCGGTCGCCTCGCCGTCCATCAGGGCCAGTTGCAGGCGACGACGCGCCGTGTCGGCCATGTCGGAAAAGGCGATATCCTCGACCGCCTCGAGCTCGAGCGCGGGATCGTACAGGTCGGGATCGTCCTGGTCCCCGCGCCGCCACTTGCCCTTGCGCGCGCGAATGCGGAAGGCCGACAGGCCCAGGTCGTAGCGGCGGCAGACGATCCGCGCCGGCTCGCCCGCCAGATAGTCGTCGCGGGCCATGTCCCAGATCTCCTGCGAGCGCACGCGATAGACGGGGGCGGCTTGGGTCATGGGCGGACGCTGGCACGCGCCTGCGTCAAATGCGGACGTCTCTCACCAGTCCGGATCGACCGGGGCGCCGTCGAAGATTTCGGCCAGACGTGCGCGACAGCCCCGGTTCACGTCGTCGGGCAGGGCGGAAGGGGAGAACCAGCCGACCGCGGCGATCTCGCCGTGGCTGGTGCGCTCACCCACATCGAAGGCGTCGATGCGGAAGACGGCGACGTGATCGCCGGGAAAGAACCGCTCGTTGGAATGGATCGAGATCAGGCGCGGCGCCCCGCGCGCGATCAGACCGGCCTCTTCACGCAGTTCGCGCACCACTGCACGTTGCGTCGTCTCGCCCCGGTCCACTCCGCCGCCCGGCAACCACCAGCCCTTGAGATAGGTGTGCCTGACCATCAGCACCCGCCCCTGGGCATCCACCGCCACCGCCCGCACGCCCAGCGTCTTGCCGCGCGTCAGGCGCGACCAGGCGAAGAAGAGGGGGCGGGTGAAGTGTTCGACGTGGATGCGCCAGGTCATGGGTTTGTTCGGGGAGGAGGGGCTGACGATCTGTGCGACCATACTCATCGGCCGGAAGGGAAGGGTAGTGGCAAGACGGCAGATTGGGCTAGGCGCGCTTTGCGCAATGAGCGTCTTTGGTCCTCCACCTGCAAGCAGACCTTTCGGTGACGTCAGATCTGACGTCTGAGGCACCAAATCGACCAGAGAGGGCTAGACCTCTTGCCTAAACTGCGGTTTCGCCAATCAGCAGTTGCCGTAGCGTGACAGCGCAGCATTCTGCCCGTAACATCGCCCTAACTTATGGGGGGAAATGGCCGACTACACCTACACAACAGTGCCAGGGAAGATTAAGCCGCTGCTGCAGAAGATTCAGACAGTCGGTGTACCGCCAGTCGTCACGCAAAAATGGCTCAAGTCTATCGGCTTCACCTCCAGCAATGACGGGTCGCTGATTGGCGTCCTGAAGCAGATAAACCTGATCGACCAAAGCGGTGTGCCGACCGATCGCTGGAACCAGTATCGCGGGCCGAAACACCGAGAAGTTTTAGGCACGGCTATCAAAGACGGGTACGCCGACCTCTACAGCATCTACCCCGACGCTCACCAGCGGACTCGGCAGGAACTTGAGAGCGTGTTCGTGACCAGCACGAAGGGCGGCAAAGAAGTCGTCGGAAAACTGGCCAGCACTTTCAGGCAACTCGCGGACGAAGCGGCGTTCGGGGATGCACCGCCCGTGACTCAAGCCGCCTCGGTCAGCGCGCCAGCGCTGCACGCACCGGTGACTAATGCCCCTGCGCCTACGCCGACGTCAGGCAACCCCTCGCTGCACATTGATGTCCAGATCCACATATCTGCTGACTCTGGTCCCGAACAGATCGACCAAATTTTTGCGAGCATGGCCAAGCACCTTTACGGAAAGGGCAAGCCTAGCTGATGGACACCATTCGCAACTTCGCCCTAACGGCGAAGGCGATCCAAGCCGATGCAGCAATCGCAGGACCTCCAGCGGAGGGAGTCAGGGCTAGCAATGATGGGGTGGTGTTGCTGTCCCTGGTCAAGGGCACCCGCGGTTACATTGAGAAGATCGCCAACCAAGCTAATGGAGCTTACGAGAACGGCTGGTATGACGCATGCGCTGTGATGCTGCGGCGGCTCTTAGAGACTTTGCTGATTGAGTCCTTCGAAGCCGCCGACAAGGCCGCCACAATACAGAACACCAACGGTGACTTCTTCTACCTGCGCGACATGATTGACGCCGCGCTCAAGGAGCCGTCGTGGAATCTTGGACGCAACTGCAAACAAGCGATGCCTCGATTGAAGGACGTCGGGGACAAGTCTGCGCACAGCAGGCGCTTCGTTGCCCAAAAGGGTGACCTTGAGAAGCTACTCGGGGACGTGCGAGTTGTCGTCCAAGAGTTAGTTTATTTGGCGAAACTGAAGTGATGGCTGGCGAAGAATGAACTGGGCTGGATTTATTACTGCTATACCCAGCGGAATAACTGTTCTCGGAGCTGTTGTTACCGCCGTGGCAACGGTCATGCTCTGGCTCGTCACGCGTACCTTAGCAATCGAGACCAAGCGGATGGCTGAGGCGAGCGCCCAGCCACAGGTCGTGGTTAGCATTGAGCCTAACCAGTGGGCTATAAATTATGCTGACATAGTCGTGGCAAACACAGGCAATGCGACGGCTTTCGATGTGCTTGTGAAGTTCGATCCCGAAATACCGCGGGAGCGGGACACCCCAGAACGACCGACCCCTCTGCAGACCGTCAGCTTACTTCGCCCGGGCCAAAAGCTGGTTAACTTCTTGTCCAGCTTCGAACCAATCATCGATATCAGCTACACGGTGACGGTGAGTTGGAAGCGGCAACCGACAGACCCAAAAAGGGAAACGCTCACCTACCCGTTGAATTTGAAAGAAATGGACGGGCGAGGAAGCCTGGGCGCCGCGGACCCGATGACCCAGATAGCCACCGAAGTGAAAAATATTCGTGAGGACTGGCGCGGCGTGGCTGGCGGTAACAAGAAAATCCAGGCCGACGTCTTCACCGCAATGGATCGATTGCATCATCAACGGCAGACGCGGCGATGGATGAGGCAGATGCGCCGCGAGCAAGCAGCGCAGCAGTCAGTTCCGAACCCGCCAACCGACCCCCAAACTGGTGCGGAATAGCAAAACGCTCCTACGACTTTGCTCGCAGCTGTTTCGCCTCTGCCATGCACGCCAGCTCTTGGCTCCAAGAGCAGACACTCCCAACCGCTGCTATGAGTCACTTCCGCCCTTATATATCCCACCAGCACAATTCCCTGACCCGTCCCCGCTTGAACCCCGTCCCGGTCCGCTCTAATCGAAGACGGACAACAGGAGCATTCCATGCTGGCTCTCGGCATCATCTTCGGCTTCATCGCCGTTCTGGCGGCGTTCAACGTGTTCGAGTTCGGTCGGGTTGACTGAGACGAGCACGCCCGCGTCCCATCCGGGGCGCGGCGTCGCCCTGATCACGGGCGGGGCGCGGCGGATCGGGCGGGCCATCTGTCTGAAGCTGGCCCAGGCCGGGTTCGACGTGGCGATCCATCATCATGCGTCGGGCGACGACGCCCGGACCCTGGCCGACGAGATCGCGGGCCTGGGACGGCGCGCGTGCCTGTTGCAGGCGGATCTGACGGACGAGGCCAGGGTGCGGGCGCTGATCCCTGCGGCGGTCGAGGCCCTGGGGCCGGTCAGCGTGCTGGTCAACAACGCCTCGGTGTTCGAGGACGACCGGATCGGCGAGCTGACGCGCGACAGCTGGGACCTGCATCTCGACACCAATCTGAGGGCGCCGATCGTGCTGGCCGAGGCGTTCGCGGCGCAAGCCGTGGAGGGGGCCATCGTCAATCTGCTGGACCAGAAGGTGCTGAAGCCGGATCCGCGCTTCTTCTCCTACAGCCTGTCGCGCAATGGCCTGTGGTGGGCGACCCAGACCCTGGCCCAGGCGTTGGCGCCGGGCATCCGGGTCAACGGGGTGGGGCCGGGGCCGACCCTGCCGTCCATCCACCAGACGCCCGAAGAGTTCGCCGCCGAAGCGCGCGCCACCCTGCTGGAAACGCCCGGCAGCCCCGAGGCGGTGGCCGAGGCGGTGCTGTGGCTGATTGACGCCCGGATGGTCACGGGCCAGATGATCGCCGTCGACGGGGGCCAGCATCTGGCCTGGCGCACCCCCGACATCCAGGAGTAGCGCGTGGTTTCCTCTCCTCTGGCGACGCCGGCTCCGGCGGACGATCCGCTGCGTTTCGAGCGGCTGAGCGTGTTCGTGCGCGGGCTGGAGGTCGAGGCCGGGATCGGGGTCTATGATCACGAGCAGGGGCGGCTGCAGCGGCTGGTGATTGATGTGACGCTGGAGCTGGCGCCGCGCCCGATCGAGCGGCTGGGCGACACCATCAACTATGAGACCGTGGCGGACGCCGCGCGCGCCATCGCCGCCGAGGGGCATGTGGGGCTGGTCGAGACCTTCGCCGAACGGCTGGCGCGGGCGTGCCTGGAGGACGGCCGGGTGCAGCGCGCCACGGTGCGGATCGAAAAGCCGGGCGCCCTGGCGGCGGTGGCGGCGCCGGGCTGCGAGATCGTGCTGGGGCGGTAGTCTTCAGCTTTCTTTCGTCATCCTCCGGCGAGCGTAGCGAGACCGGGGGACCCAGCGGCGCGCGAGAGCGCGAACCTGTCGCGAAAGCAGGCGCTTTAACATCGTGCGGTGGCAAGATCGCCTTCGGCGCCGCTGGGTCCCCCGGTTCCGCTTCGCGGCCCGGAGGATGACGAAAGCTAGGTTGCGTCCGAACGGCCCGACCGCCATTGTCGTCGCCAGATTCCAGCCGGGCGTCCGGCGTGACAGAAGCGTTGTTCATGGCCGAACCCGGCGATCCGAAAGACCCAGCAGCGCCCCGCGATCACGACCACGATCATGACGCCGAGGTCGGCTTCGTCTCGCCTGCGTCGCTGGCGGGCCGTGCGCGTGAGCGCCAGCCGGAGCCGTTTACCGCCGAGGAGCGCGAACCAGACCTGTTCGACCCGCCCGAGCCGGGGCCTTTCGACCGGTCTGGCCCGACGACCCGGCCGACGGCGCCGTTTCCGCCCCGCTCCGAGCCGACGCCTGTCGAGGCCGAGCCGGCGCCGGCCGTGCGCGCGGTGCGCCAGCGTCTGACGGCCGAGGCCGCGCCGCGCCGCGAAGGACCGGTCGTGCCGATGCGGCTGTATGCGATCTATGTGCTGATCCTGTTGGCGGTGCCGACGCTGGGCGTGTCGTGCCTGGTGGCCCTGCTGGCGGTGATGCGGCGCGACGGGGCGACGGATCAACTGGAGCACAGCCACGCCGTCTATCAGCAACGCACCATCGTCGGCGCCGTCGGGGCGGCGGTCGTGGGGGGCCTTCTGATCGTGGTCAACATCGGCGTGCTGGTGCTGTTCGCCCTGGCGATCTGGGTTCTGGCGCGCGGCGCCTTCGGGGTGCTGAAACTGAAGAGCGGGCAGGCCGTTCCTCACCCCCGCAGCCTGTTGTTCTGAAGGATCGACGATGACGAACGAACCCAATTTCATCGCCGGACAGCCGTCCGAGGGCAAGGTCGGGGCGCTGATCGCCTGGGCGCTGTTCATCCTGTCGATCCCCAGCGCGAACGTGCTGGTGCTGGTCGGGCTGGTGGTGTCCTATGTGACGCGCGGGACGGCGACGGGCGTGGCGCGCCAGCATATCGAGGCGCAGATCCGGCTGTTCTGGTCGGTGTTCTGGTGGACCATCGCGGCCTGGGTCGGCATCGCGATCAGCGCGGTGGCCTCGGTCGTGCTGATCGGCATTCCCTTCCTGCTGCTGTTCCTGCTGGCGTGGTTCCTGTTGAGCGTCTGGTTCACGATCAAGAGCGTGATCGGCCTGCTGAACCTGCTGAACGACAAGCCGATCTAAGGGCCGATCTGACGCTAAGGGAACGTCCCCGCGGCCCTGGCGGTTGATCCGTCAAAGGAGAACCCGATGGGACAGTTCAAGGACGTCGAAGGCGACAACCGGTTCGAACAGGCGTTCGACGACGACAAGGGCGCGGGCTTGGTCTGGGCCGACTATGCTGTGAAGGGCGATGCGCGGATCATCCTGCATGTCGAGGCCGAGCCGTCGCTGCGCGGATCGGGCGCGGCGGGGCGGTTCATGCAGTCGCTGGCCGATCATGCGCGCCAGACGGGGCTGAAGCTATTCCCCCGTTGCAGCTACGCCGTCGCCTGGCACAAGCGGCACCCCGATTACGACGACGTGCTAGCCTAGGCGATGCCGCCGCCCTGCGACCGCAGGGCGGCGGTTTCGGTTCAGCCGCCGGCGTAGCCGCCGATGATCGGCAGGATCTCGCCGGTGATGAAGCTGGACATCTGGGGCGAGGCCAGAAAGACGTAGGCGGGCGCGATCTCTTCGGGCTGGGCCGGGCGTTTCATCACCGTGTCAGCGCCGAACTTTGAGGTCGCCTCGGCATCCTTGTCGGCGGGGTTCAGCGGGGTCCAGACCGGGCCGGGGGCGACGACGTTCACGCGAATGCCGCGCGGCGCCAGATGCGTGCCCAGCGAACGGGCAAAGGCGTGGATGCCGCCCTTGGTCAGGGAATAGTCCAGCAGGTCCTTATTGCCCATCAGACCGGTGACCGAGCCGGTCATGACGATGGCCCCGCCGGCCTTCATGTGCGGGACCGCCGCCTTGGTCATGTTGAAATAGCCGTAGAGATTGGTCTTCAGCGTGCGGTCGAAATGCTCGTAGGTCAGGTCCTCGAAGGCGGGGACGTGCTCCTGGAAGGCGGCGTTGGGGACCAGGACATCCAGGCGGCCGAAGGCGTCCAGCGTCGCCTTGACCGCCATCTCGGCGAAGGCGGGGTCGGAGACGTCGCCCTTCAGCACCACGGCGCGGCGACCCTCGGCCTCGACGGCGGCCTTGGTGGTCTCGGCGTCGGCGTCCTCGTCCAGGTGGCAGATGACGACGTCGCAGCCTTCGCGCGCGAACAGGACGGCGACCGAGCGGCCGATGCCGGAATCCGCGCCGGTGATCAGGGCGGCGAACCCGTCCAGCTTGCCCGAGCCCTTCCAGAAGGGGGCGTCGTACATCGGCGCGGGATCGAGCGCGGCCTCGTCGCCGGGCTTGGTCTGATGTTGTTTGGGGAAGGGCGGTTCGGGGTAGGGGCGGGCGCCGGCCTGCATCGCGCCGGACGGCTTGTCATCGCCGGACGCCTTGTCCTTTGCGTCGATGTCGCGCTGGATGGCGCGTTCCTGATCGGCGATGTCTTCGGCGCGCGCGTGGGTCCGGTCGTCCATGGGGTCGTCTCCTGAAGATGGGGTCCTCAGGAAAGCGGACGGGCGGGCGGGTCGTTCCGACGGCCCAGCTTCGGTTTTTTCAGCCGACGCGGTGGACGATGGTCTTGATGGTCTCGGCCTTGGTCGGCAGATCGGCGGCGAGACGCGAGGCGATCTCGCGGGCGCCGACCGGATAGGCGTCGCCGCCGTCGGCGATGGCCTTGGCCTTGGCGGCGGCTTCGAGCAGCAGACGCTCCAGACCTTCGATTTCTTCCAACGCCAGGGCGTGGGCTTCCAGCTGAAGGCGTTTGACGCGGTCGGCGGTGGTTTCGGGCGCTTTCATCAGGTCGTAGATCTCGGCCTCGGCCGCGACGAGCCGCAGGTCAGGCTTGGCGTCGGAACCGGTGGATTTGGCCATGGAATCACGTCTCCCGCAAACGACAGGAGCCTAGGGTGAGGCCGATCGAGATTGACGTCGAGCGTTGCTGTAACGGTTGTGGCGACACTGTGGCCGCCACGCATCGGTCGATTACCGCTCGGGTGCCCGTGCCGGGACCATCGCAGGCGCAGCGACGGGGGCCAGGACGCCGCCGGCGACCGCACGCAGCGGCGAGCGCGGTGTGTGCAGGACGGCTGGCGAAACGCTGACGCCGTCCTGAACCGGGGTGACCAGATAGCCCTTGGCGGCCAGCTTATCGCCCGAGCTGACGCGCGAGGTCCAGACGGTGATCGGGGCGGCCAGCAGCAGCGGCAGGACGATCGGGGCGAACCAAGTGGCCAGGTCGGGACGAACCGCCAGCGGAATCAGGAAGCCGACGCCGGCGATCATCTGCCAGCGCATGGCGCGGAAAGCGTCGGACCAGGCCAGGCCGTCGGCCTCGCGCTGCTGGGTCGACCAGCCGGTGTCGTGGCCCGAGACGATCTGGATGAAGGCCTTGGTGTTGGCGACCATCAGGATGGGGGCCAGGATCGCGGACAGGGCGATTTCGGCCGCCATGCCCTTGGCGATGGCGCGACGGCCGCCGAAGGCGCGCAGCTCGGCCGGACGGCTGAGGACCAGGGCGGCGCCCATGAACTTGGGTCCGATCAGCAGCACGCCGGACAGGAAGGAGGCCAGCATGAAGGGCGTGAACTGGGGGTTCAGGATGTAGAAGAAGCTGGTCCAGTCGACCGGATAGAACATCTGGATGAACAGTCCGACCATCAGCGACGCCAGCCACAGCGGCGACGACAGATAGGCCATGCAGCCCATCAGCAGCTGAAGGCGGCTCATCGGCGACAGGCCCTTGGCCGTGATCAGGCCCAGGTGCTGCAGGTTGCCCTGGAACCAGCGGTGGTCGCGGCGGATGAAGTCGGTGATCGACGGCGGGGTCTCTTCCCACGATCCGTCCAGCGAGGCGGTGACGTGGACGGCCCAGCCGGCGCGGCGCATCAGGGCGGCCTCGACGACGTCATGGCTCATGATGTGACCGCCGAAGGGCTTCCTGCCCTTCAGGTGCGGCAGGCCGCAGCAGGCGGCGAAGGCGCGCGTGCGGATGATGGCGTTGTGGCCCCAGTAGCTGGATTCCGAACCAGTCCAGTAGGCCAGTCCGGCAGCGGCGACGCGGCCGTACAGGCGCACCGAATACTGCGACACGCGCGCGAAGATGGTGCGGGCCTTGATGATGACCGGGGCGGTCTGGATCAGGCCGACGCCGGGATTGCGCTCCATGGCGTCGACCATACGCAGCAGGGTCTCGCCGGCCATGGTGCTGTCGGCGTCCAAAACGATCATGTTCTCATAGGCGCCGCCGAAACGACGGACCCATTCGGCCAGGTTGCCGGCCTTGCGCTCGGCATTGTCGGTGCGGCGGCGATAGAAGGCCTTGGAGTTGGCGGCCATGCGGAACGACTGGAACACCGAACGCTCGGCGGCGGCGGCGTCTTCCTTGGTCGAGTCGCTCAGCACGAAGATGTCGAAGGCCGACGAGGCGCCCAGACGCGCCAGGCAGGAATCGATCTGGGACAGGCGCGCGAAGGACGAACGGGCGTCCTCGTTGTACAGCGGCATCAGCAGGGCGGTGCGGGTGCGTGGCATCGGCGGATGCGGCGAGAAGGCGAGGTCCGCCTGATCCTTGCCGCGCAGCATGACGAACAGGCCCATCAGACCGCTGACGAACCAGCAGGAGATGGCGGTGATCAGGACCATGAACAGGCTGAAGGCCAGGATCTCGGTGCCGTCCCAACCCTTGCGGGCATAGAGGTAGAAGGGCGTGATGGCCGACAGGCCAGTCAGGACGATGGTGCCGGCCAGCAGGGCCAGGCGACGCGTCGCGACCGTGCGCGGCGAGGTCGCGGGCGTTACGTCGGCGACGGCGTCGGGCGCGGACAGGGACTGGACCGGCATGGCCAGCGGCGCCTCGTCGGGCAGCCACGACCAGCTAGGCGTTTGCGCGCCGTGGATCGTCGTCTCGATTTCAGCCTGTTCGACAGGCCGGATCGCCAGCTTGTTCATGCCGCTCTGGACGCCCCCGAGTGAACCGGATGTCGTCCCGAGGGCTGGGGACGACGCGGAGTGCTGCACTGCAACACGACCTGCATAATCGATCACATTCGCGCGATTTTCAATCACGCAATGTTGATGAAACCAAAAAATGTGGGGGTGAAGTCAGGCCGGAACGTCGAACCGGGCGGAAGCCGGGCGGCCGTGCGGCGACTCCGTGGCGACCGACAGCAGTTTACGATCCAGCACCCAGGCTGCAACCCCTACCCAGCAGACCAGGACGATGGCGTACAGACGCTCCCACCAGCCGACGTTGGCGTCGTTGACCGTGCCGGGGAAGACGAGGTGCTTGGTCAGGACCGTCAGGATCGCCATGACGACGAAGGTGACGGCGAGGAAGAGCTTCAGGCGCGGCAGGTCGCGGCGTTTGGCCAGGCCCCACAGCAGCAGCATCGGCGCCAGCTGAATGCCCAGGGCCAGGTTGATGACCATGTGGCGCGGATCGGGCCAGGGCCACAGGGTGGAGGCCGACATGCCGCCGCCGGCCAGGATGAAGACGATGGCGATGACCCAAGCCGCGACCCGCGCGCCGGTCAGGGCGTAGATGGCCAGACCAAAGCCGATTCCCGCCAGCCCGGCCATGACGCCGGCGACGAAGACCCCGCCGTTAAAGATGATCGGCGCCTTGGCCGTCGCCCCGCCCAGTTCGCTGAGATACTGGGTCGCATTGTTGAACCCGGGGTAGGCGAGGATGGCCACCGCAACCACCGTCAGGGCCAGAAGCGGCGCGGCGACGCCCACGCCCAGCAGCCGACGACGGCGGTGATAGCGAAGCTGCGGTTTCAGCAGGGCCTGGAGGTCCAGCGGCCAGGGCCTGCCGTCTAAGGGCTTCAGCCCCCACAAGGGGCGAATGGCCGGGATGCGCCGCACGACCTCATAGATCGCCAGGCTGCCTACGAAGGTGACGGCGATCAGGGACAGCAGTTCGATCGGCGCCGGCAGGTTCGCCGGGCGGATGATCCAGACGGCCGCGACCAGCACCGTCTGGTGCGCCAGATAGAGGGGAAAGGTCGCCTGCGTCAGATAGTTGAGCGCAGGGCCGCCCCGGTCGCGCAGATGGCGATAGCCGAAGCCCAGGATGGCGACGATCACCGCCCATTGGTCGACGCCGTAAACGGCGGCCTTGGGCACGCCCCAGAAGGCCCGCGCGCCGGGATGCCAGACCTGGACCATCATGATCGGCAGGGCGACGGCCGCCAGGACCAGGGCGATCCAGCGATACCGCTCCATCGTGCGCCACAGGCTCTCACGCCCCACGATGCTGAAGCCGAACAGGAAGGCGACCAGCGACAGGGCGTGATTGTACCAGTCGTTGTGCAGGGTGTTGGTCAGGCCGAACCAGGGAAAGAGCAGCCACCGGATGGCGAAGAGATAGAGGATCGGCAGGATCAGCAGGCGCGGGCCTGTCAGCGCCTTTTCCAGCCCATTGCCCAAGCGCTCGATCAGGCCGGGCTGACGCCACAGGACGACGGCGATCAGGCTGTAGACGGCGATATAGACGATGAACCACAGATGGTTGACCGGTACGCCGTCGGCGAGACCGCTCCAACTGAACTCATGGCCCAGCCAGGCGACGAAGCCGGCGACGCCGCCGGGCCAGCCGCCCTTGTCCATCGATTCGATCCAGGACTGGATCGGCACCAGAACCAGGGCGCCGAAGATCAGGGGCGGGACCAGCCGCTCGAACCGGGCGCGAGCGACCTCGCGCGGGGTGCGCCGGAACGTCATGAACCGCAGGGCGGCGCCGGACACCAGAAACAGCAGGGTCAGCCGCCAGGGATTGGTGACCAGGATCGCCTCGCGCATCCACTCGAAGGTGTGGGCGCTGTGGATGTGCCAGTCATAGACCCCGTAAACCAGGCCCACATGATACAGGATCAACAGGCCGAAGGCGCCGACACGGATCCAGTCGAGATCGTAACGGCGCTGGGTCTGGGAAGCGGGCGGGTTCACGGCCGCGTCTATGATCCGGGGACGCGGATCAGGCAAGACGCCGGATGGACGCGGGGCGCCGCCAGCCCCGCATCCGGTTGAACGGACTAGACCATCTCCGTCAGGCCCAAGGCCTTCAGCGTCGCTGTGATCGAGGCGTCCTGTTCAGCGCGGTACAGGGCCATCTCGTCTTGGACCGAGCGGCCCAACGCCTGTTCGAAATCGGCCTTGGCGGGATCGACGGCATAGGCGGTTTCGCGGGCCTCCGATCCCAGGTTGGACTGGAAGATGCCGGCGGCGCTGACAGGCAGGAAGTCTTCGTAGGTGATGGGTTCGGCGATCACGTGGCCCGAGGCGATCAGGGCGTCCAGGTCGGCAGTCTCGGCGCGGACGGCCAGCCCCTCAGGCGTCGCGCGATAGCGGAACCAGGCCAGGTCTGCGCGGCGCAGCGTGTCCCAGTCATCGGGCAGGGCCGAGAAGTCCTTCTTCGCCAGGGCCTCGTCATACAGGGCGCGACCGGCGGGGGTCAGGGCGCAGCCGCGCTGTTCGATCTCGCCGAAGCGGGCGGTGTGGGCGCCCGCCGTGGGGCCGTCGGCGCCGGGGAAGGTGATCGCCTCCTGCAATGCCTTGAAGCTGGTCTGGCGCAGCAGGATCGGACAGGCGCGGGCGGGCGGGCCCTCGATGGTTTCTTTGGGTGAAATGCCGCGTGCGGGCATGGCGGCCTGGGCCGCGTCGATATCCAGCGTGCGAGGCGTCAGGTGGTTGATGTGCGGCCCTTTGAAGCTGACCACATCGGCGATCAGTCGGTGGGCGGCGACCAGCCGTTCGTAGGTCTCGGCGCTGACGGTCGCCTGGGCGTGCCAGCGGAAGGTCTCCAGCAGCTCTGACACGAAACGATCGGCCTGAGCCTCGTCCAGACCGCCGGCCGTCTCCGCCGTCGCGATCAGGTCACGCGCGCCGGGGGTGAAGATGTCGCGGCGGGCCAGCGTCTCGGCCGCTTCCGCGCGCAAGGCTTCGTCCTCGATCAGCTCCAGCCGCAGCAGCGAGGTGAAGACCCGGAACGGATTGCGCGCCAGGGCCGCCGGATCGACGGGACGGAAGGCGGTCGAATGGACCGGCACCCCGGCGGGGGCCAGGTTGTAATAGCTGACCGGCTCCATCCCCATCACCGCAAAGGCGCGCGCGATCGTGGCCAATTCATCGGCCGTGCCGAGGCGGATGGCGCCGTGGCGTTCCTCCGACAGACGCGCCAGTTCGCCGGACGCCGCCAGCCGGTCGGCGCTGCCGGCATCCGCCTTTAACGTCTGCGCATTGATGTCCGCCACCAGCGTCAGCAGGTCGCCGTATTGCGGCACCTCGGCCCGGTACATGGCGGACAGGGCGGCCGAAAACCGGCTGCGGATCTCGTCAGGATGGACGAAGGCGGACATGAGCGCTCCCATTTTTCGCCGATCCATAGGCCGACTGGCCGCCGGTTGAAACCCGGCGGCCGTCGCAGGGGTCAGGCGTCGACGCCGACCCCGATGGGGCAGACCACGCCGGTCCCGCCGATGCCGCAGTATCCGGCTGGGTTCTTGGCCAGATAGCCCTGGTGATAGCCCTCGGCGTAGAAATAGTCGCCCGCCGGTTCGATCTCGGTGGTGATCGTCCCGCGGCCCGACTTGGTCAGGGCGGTCTGATAGGCGTCGCGTGACGCCTCGGCTTCGGCCTGCTGATCGGCGTTCAGCGTGTAGATGGCCGAGCGATAGGTGGTGCCGATGTCGTTGCCCTGGCGCATGCCCTGGGTCGGGTCGTGGTTCTCCCAGAAGGCCTTCAGCAGTTCGGCGTAGGTGATGACGCTCGGGTCGAACACGACCTTCACCACCTCGGTATGACCCGTCCGGCCGGTGCAGGTCTCCTCATAGGTCGGGTTGGGCGTGATGCCGCCGGAATAGCCGGCCGAGGTCACCCAGACGCCCGGCAACTGCCAGAAGATGCGCTCCACGCCCCAGAAACAGCCCATGCCGAAGATGGCGGTCTGGAAACCGTCGGGATAGGGCCCTTTCAGCGGGTTGCCGCTGACATAGTGGTTCACATCGGTGTCCAGCGGCTCGGCGCGGCCGGGCAGGGCGGTCTCGGGCGTGGGCATTTCGGCAGTCTTCTTGAACAGCATTTGGGGCTCCCTCATCGGAAAATGACGTTGAAGTCCATATGGGGATGCGAGAGGCGCTTGCCGAGGGGGCGAGGGTGTTCTATCAGGCCCGCCTCCCGCCGGATCGACCTCCGGCGGCGCGCAAGACGCAGCGTGAAACGGACAGGTGGCGGAGTGGTCGATCGCGCACGCTTGGAAAGCGTGTGTAGGTGAAAGCCTACCGAGGGTTCGAATCCCTCTCTGTCCGCCACCCGCATGACGATCTCCTTTGATTCCAGCTAGTTGTTGACCTGTTTGGCTAACTTCCCGGTCGGGTTAGCCAAAATTTGTTCGCCTTGGGTGCCGCCGATCAAGGCGAAGGCGTCTTTCGCGAGCCGCTTTTGATCCCGCGCCTTGGTGTATCGCTCGACTTCTTTCGAGGTCTGGTGACCGGTGACCGCCTTGATCTGAGCCTCGGTGCATCCAGCGTCGGCCAGACGCGTCGCGGCGGATTTTCTCAGGCCGTGGGCGGAGCGATCCGTGATTCCTGCCTCGCGGCAGGCGTCGCGGAACCAGTTGCCGAAGCCGCCCGCAGTGAAGCCCGCACCGCTCTGAGTGACGAGAAACAGCATCTGCCCGCTCGGCACTGTCTCCAGCGAGGCGGCGAGGCGAGGGTGGATCGGCAGTTCGAGGAAGGCCTTGGTCTTTTCCTGCCGGACCAGGATGGCAGTGCCATGGATGTGCTGGCGGCCCATCTTGCGCACGTCGCCGGACCGCTGGGCGGTGTAGAGGAGCAGATCAAAGGCCAGCCGCTCCCTGGAGCTCACAGGCCAGTGCTGCTCGAAGGCGGCGATGTCATCCTCGGTCCAGGCCGGGAAACCTGCTGAGACGATCTTGAGCGGCTTGATACCGATAGCGGGATTGTCCGCGCGCCATTGCCGGGCGACCGCGAAGGCCAGCATCCACCGCACCACCTTGACCAGATTGTTCGCCGCCGTCGGCGCGTCGGCCTTCTTGTCGCGCATTTTCAGGATGTGCTGCGCCTGGAGCGCCCGCACCGAGCCGTGGCCGTAGTCGGTGCGAAGCCGCTCGATGATGCCGCGATAGGTAGCCTGGGTGGACTTCGACAGCTGCCGCCATTCGGCCGAGGCGTAGATGGCGACGGCCAGGGCGTTGATGGTACCAGGCGCGGTCCGGTGGGCACCGGGCGTCAGCGTGGTCGTCCGCCCCGAGCAGGCTGCCTCGTATTCGGCGGCGAACTGCGGGGAGCCGGGCACGCCATGCAGATAGACGTCCTTCTGACCCGTACGCCGATAGCGGTAGCGGATCTTGCCGTGCCGGTCCTTGAAGGCGTTGACGTTCGGAAAGCCGATCAACCCAAGGCCTCGTCCCAAGATCGGATCTCCGTATCAAAATCATTGGCCGGTGCCTGGCCGGGGGCGCCGACGTTTAGACGGACCTCGCCTCCAGGCAGGATTTCAAGCGAGCCCAGGGGCACGCCGCGTTCGCGCAGGGTGTCGATGACCCGGCGCAGATCCGCCTTTCGAACAATAGCCTGCTTCGCCACCGATGCCTCCGATTTCACGTCGCTTTCGAGCAACGTTAGTCAGGTGCGGCAGCACCGCTCAAGCGGTCGAAACGACCGATTTTCGTCGAGTGGGCGAGTAAGAAACAAAAGTAGGCCCGCAACGCATATCCTGCCTCGTAACTCCAAGAGATATTAGGCGAGAACTGATGACGAATGTTATTAGCCGAGTGTGTCTGCGATGTCGCACAACGGCATGGGCTAACCGAACGGTTATCCGTGGCTGAACGGCATCTGACGCTAGATTATTTGCGCACGAGAAGTTTCCCAGGTGTTTTCGTATCGACCTGGCTAGTCAACGAATAAACTCATCAATCGCTTCGAAGCTTATCGCCTAATGTCGCCTATGTTCGCCTATATTGCTCCTATTTGGAGCAGCAATGCTTGTCCAAGGCAGCCAAGAAAGGAGCGGGCATCGACACGGCAACCGTGGAAGCTGTTTCGCATGGCTCGGCTTATCTCTGTTTGAAGCCGGGCTTATACCTATTGACGCTTGGGCAACGTGGAGGGTGCGAGAATGGAGTCAAGAGAACAGATCGTTGATCTTCTACGCAGTCGCGAGGCTGAACTCCGATCGCAAGGGATTTCCGGCCTCTATCTTTTCGGATCAGTGGCAAGGGGGGACTTTGGGCCGGAGTCCGACGTTGACGTCGCCTTTACTGTTGCCGAGGAAATGGAACTGCGGTTCTCGCTTCTCGACCAAGCCCGAATAATGCGCGAGCTTGGAGAGGCATTGTCGACGAAGGTTGATTTCGTCGAGCTCGCCGCTCTTCGACCTCAAATCGCCGAACGTGTGCGGCGAGATTTGATAAAGATTTTCTAGTAAATATCCCAGCATGCCGGCCCCTCAGTGCTACTGATATCGTATTAGCATAGGTCACGGGGAGAGTTGTCAGGTTTCTGTCAGGCTGCAATATGTCTTATGAGCCAGTCTCGGTCTGAGTAAAAGCTGTATTCAGGCCAATTTATTTTTGTCTTAAGTCTGTCGTCTGGACAGTTTCCATATGGCTGCATTCTGCCTTCCAGGCGATCTCAGTCTGGATATATTCTGTATTCTGACCAGTTTCTGTCTGCCAGCATTTTGTCTTCTGACCAGTGTTCGTCTGGACGCATTCTGTCTTGTGGGCAGTCTCTGTCTGGCTGCTTTCTGTCTTCTAGGCAGTCTCTGTCTGGCTACAGTCTGTCCTCTAGGCAGTCTCTGTCTGGCTACAGTCTGTCTTCTAGGCAGTCTCTTTCAGCCTACATTCCGTCTTCTGGCCAGTTTCTGTCGGCCAGCGCCGCCTGAAGCGTTCGATCTTCGCGGCCTTCGCCTTCGACGGTCCGGGAGCCTGAGCTCGGCGGCAATCGCGCTCGAGGTCAGATCTCGCTGGCAAAACACGGACGGACAATCTGCTGCTCCGAAACGGGCTTTGGTAGGCTCTCGGACAAGCGATCAAGCGAGGCTCTCATAATGCTGAAACGCAGACCGGCTAATCGTCGACCGCCAGCCCGTACCTTTGCGGTACAAGCTTTACGGTCGTAGCGACCGGGTTCGCACTGCGACCCGAATTGACTTAGGGCCTGGGCAGAATGCAGGGTCTAAAAGCATAGGCAGCGGGAATTAGCCGGATCGATGTCGGAAACTTTCGTCTCGAGAGATACTCCGCAAGCGGGCGCAGCCGGACCACGCTTCGGACTCTCCAAGTCCAAGATCTCCGCCTTCGAGCAATGTGCGAAAAAACTCTGGCTCTCGCGTCATCGACCCGAGCTGGCCGAAGTCGATTCAGGAGCCGAGGCGAGATTTGACGCCGGTCATGTCGTCGGGATGATCGCCTGTCGGCTTCAGGGTTCAGGCGTTATGGTTGAGGCGGAACCGGATCTCGCCGCCGCGGTGGCGACCACTCGGGCGCTCATGGAAGAGGACGCTACACGACCAATCTTTGAGGCCACTTTCGAACACGACAACGTCTTGGTCCGTGTCGATGTTCTCGAGCCGACCGCCCACGGCTGGTTGATTGCAGAGGTCAAGAGTTCCGCCGGCGTAAAAGACTACCATCTCGGCGATCTAGCGACCCAGGTCTGGGTCCTCTAGCAGGCGGGCGTAGCGGTGACGGGCGCGGTGATCCGACACATCACCAGCGGCTTTCGCCTCGAGCGGGAAGGCGACTACCGCGGGCTGTTCACTGACGCCGACCGCCTAGAGCTTTTGTCTGACCGTATCGCGGACCGGCCTCGCATAATCCAGGAGGCGCGCGCGGTTCTGGCGGGACCGGAGCCACAGCTCGGTCGGGGCGATCACTGCTCGAACCCCTTTGCCTGCGAGTTCGTGAGTTATTGCGCCCGTGACGAGGCTGCGGATCCTGTTTGGCCCATTTCCCTCCTGCCACGCACCGGAAAGACGGTGGCCGAGAGCTTCGCGACCCAAGGCCTGTTCGATCTGGCGGATCTGCCAGCAGGCCAGCTGAAGAACCCCGTCCACGAGCGCATTCGTGAGGTCACGGCCACCGGGGTCGCCTATCATGATCGCCAAGGCGCGCGCGAGGCGATCAGGGGCTGGGCATGGCCACGCGCCTATCTCGATTTTGAAACGGTCGGCCCAGCAGCGCCGTTGTGGGTGGGCACGAAAGCCTTCCAGCAAGTGCCGTTTCAGTTCTCCTGCCACATCGAAGCCCTCGATGGCGGCGTTGAACATTCCGGCTTTCTCTCGATTGATGGAGAAGATCCGCGTCGCGCCTGCGCCGAGGCCCTGGTCGCCCTGTTGGACGCAGAGCGTTGCGGTTCGGTGATCGCCTACAACGCCTCGTTTGAAAGACGCTGCGTCGTCGAGCTCGCAGAGGCCTTTCCCGATCTTGCGACCTCGCTGCATGGCATCGCCGCCAAGATCGTCGACCTGCTCGCTGTCGCCCGCAACCACTACTATCACCGCGATCAGCGCGGCAGCTGGTCGATCAAGGCAGTCCTGCCCACGGTCTCCGACATGAGCTATGAGGGCCTCACCGTGAAGGACGGCACCGCCGCCCAGGAGGCCTGGCGCGAAGCGGCCGATCCTCGAACCTCGGCTGAGCGGCGCGCTGAACTCAAGGCGGGTCTGGAGATCTACTGCGAGCGCGACACCGAAGCGATGATTGTTCTCCTCAGACGCCTGATTAGCGATTGACGCGCAGCGTGCTTCTGAAGGCCCGTCATCAAACCTCGATGATGATCCGAACGGCCTCAATCGGGACATTGAGCGCGCGAGCGATCATCCGCTTGGCCTCAAGCAGATCAAAAGCCGGCGTGTCGGTCTCTTCGTCGAAGGTCTGGGCCTCGATGCTCTCGGGAGCCATAGCCTCTTCGAACTCCGGCATCGCCGCCAAAATCTCGGTCATGCTCTGTGTCGCGATGGCGGGATAATCCAGGCCAAAGCCACCGCCCACATGACTGACAGGCGAGGGGGCGTTCCGGTCATAGAGGGACAGCCACAAACCCCGACCCAGAGGCACGACATTGCCCGCCGCGAGCCGCGCGCGATACGCGGCGTCGAAGCGCAGTCTGACATCGGCCGCCGGCATCCAGTGAACATGCGCTTGGGTCGGTTCATGCGGTGTGTCGACTGAGGCGACCAAGACCCAGTCGACATCATCAAGAGTCAGCCACCCGCTGTCGTCCGCCAAGCGAGGGAAGGCAAACCAGGTGTCCTGCGAGGTGCGAACGGCCGCCAACAGGGTCTTGCCGTCCTTGGTCGCCTCGTAGACCTGTCTCGCGCCGTGGCCGGGAGAGCGACGGACCGAATAGCCTTGAGCCCGCAACGTCTCAACCCCGAAGTGCACGAGGCCTCGCCGGATCAACCCCTTTTCCGGGGTGGCATAAACATTGGTCATCGGCAGCTCCAAAGCGCAGCGGGATTTGTAAACCCACTCTCAGCGAGCGGTTGCAGAACGCTGACCAACCTTAGCTCCGCAATAGCGCACGTCGAGCCTCAGGGACGGATAAGTCAGGCCGCTCGTGCAAGGAGGCTCGAGAGCGTTTCGTCGAGCAGGGCGACGTCTTGATCGGTTGAAAAGCGACCAACCGAGAACCGCAGGACCTCGGCGGCGGCGGCGTCCGTCCAGCCAAGGGCGCGCAGAACGTGGGATGGTCCGATCGTGCCCGAGGTGCAGGCGGAGCCGATGGCGGCGGCGATCCGCGGTTGCAACCTGAGCAGCAGGTCCGCCGCATCCACGGTTTTCAGTCGCACATGCAGGCAGCCGGGATGTCGCGGTGCGTCCGCCGCCGTCTCGATCACCTCGCCGAAATGACGGCGCAGAACCTTGAGGACTTCAGATCGAAGCCGTGCGGCGTGGTGCCGATCGGCGTTGCCATGCGTCTGAAGAAGGCCGACCGCGCGGGCAAACCCCGCACACAGCGCCTGCGGGACCGTGCCGGCCCGCAGGCCGTTCTCTTGCCCGCCGCCGGTGACAAGCGCATGCGGTCGCCACGGCGCGACGTCGCTGATATAGGCGGCGCCCACGCCGCCCGGCCCGTAGATCTTGTGCGCCGACAGGCTCGCCCCGTCGCAGCCCCAAGTGTGCAGATCAACCGCCATGGCGGCAGGAGCCTGCGTCGCGTCGACGTGCAGGAAGGTGCCCACTTGAGCCGTGAGGCGGCTCAAAGCCGCGACGTCTTGAATGACGCCAATCTCGTTGTTGATTGCCATGATCGACACCACCGCCACCGTGTCGTCGAGCTGCGCTTCGAAGGCCTCGAGATCCACCCGTCCGGAACGATCAAGCGTCACGAACTCGCAGCTGAACCCCTCGGCCTCGAGGCCGTGCGCGGGCGCGAGCACCGACTTGTGTTCGATCGGGCTAACAAGCAGGCGGCGGCGCGATGACGGCGCCGCACGCGCCGCGCCGGTGAGCATCAGATTGTTGGCTTCAGTCGCTCCGGAGGTGAAGACGATCTCCTCTTCGAGGGCCCCAAGACCTTGCGCCACCTCACGCCGCGCGGCGCTTACCGTCTCGGCCGCTCGCCATCCGAAGGCGTGATCCTGCGCGCTCGCATTGCCGGGCGTGGCCCACGCCTCGAGCATGACGGCGCTGACGCGAGGGTCGAGCGGCGTCGATCCGAGATAGTCGAAATAGCCAAGCGTCGACATCGGTCATCCACTGGTGAGGGTCGCCAGTAGGTTGACACGATCCCTGACCGCAGTCCATCCACTGGAACCTATCACCAGTGGATGCCATGCCTCTTAGCCTTCTCGATGATCCCCGCGCCCGCCTGCAGTTTGCCGGTCACGAGACCTTCCCGCTGCGCCATGGCTGGCTGAAAAAGGCCTATGACGCTGTAAAGGCGGAAGAAAGTGCGGGTATCGCCCCCGGATCCGTCTTCAACGAGGAAAGCGCCATCGCCACCTTCGGCGTTGGCCGCAACATGGTGCTCTCGATTCGGCATTGGGCCCTAGCGACCGACGTCTTGGCCATCGAAGACAGCGGCGATCGGGCCATGCGTCTCACCCGCGGCCGTCTCGGCGATCTACTCTTCGGCGCCGGCGGCGATCCGTACCTCGAACACCCAGGATCCATGTGGCTTCTGCACTGGATGCTCGCCTCCAAGCCTGGTCGGGCCACGGCCTGGCACTGGGCCTTCAATGAATTCCACGAGCCGAGTTTTGACCGCGAACTAATGCGGATCCGCCTGCATCGGCGCTGCGACGAGCTGCGCGGATCAGGCCGCTTGAGTGATCGACAGATCAGCGATGTCACCGTCCGCAGGGACATCGAATGCCTCGTGCGCACCTATTTCGCGGGAGGGGCCAATGCCAAGAAGGCCGCTGAAGACAGTCTGGAATCGCCGCTCGCCGAGCTGGGCCTCATTCAAAAAGCCGGGGTTGGCGAGGTGTTCCGCTTCCGACGCGGCCCCAAGGCGTCCCTGCCAGACGCAGTCTTTCTATTCGCCCTTCTCGATTTCTGGTCGACCTACCATCCGGCGCGTCGCACCTGTTCGGTCGATTTTCTGACCTTCGAACGGGGCGCGCCGGGTCAGGTCTTCCTCCTCGATGAGGAAGCTGTCGCCGACAGGCTGGCGCGAATGGAAGCCCAGACAGGCGGCGCGCTGCGGTGGGACGAGTCGTCGGGCATGCGCCAGATCTACGCCCATGACCTCGACCTTGATCGTTGGGCGATCGCGCGAGGTCTGTTCGAAACGCGCCAGGCGAGGGCCGCTTGATGGACGACCAGGCCTGGATGAATGTGGCGCGGCGGTTCACCCGCTCAATTCGCGTTGATGCGGATCTGAACGATCCTGAGGCTCTCAAAGGCTTCATCGCGACACGCTCGGCCGCCGATGCGCTCATCGCCATGGCGCGGCACCGCTCTGAGACCGGACATGCCGCGTTCACCTGGACGGGTCCTTACGGTAGCGGCAAGTCGAGTTTGGCCGTCGCCCTCGCCGCCCTCCTCCGCGACCCGAAAGCCTCCACGCTCTTCGACGGTCTCGGCGACAATGTTCGCGAGCCCCTCTTTGACGCCTTCAGCGGCGTCAGTCGCTGGATCATCGTGCCAATCGTCGGCCGCCGGGCCGACCCCGAAGCTGTCGTTGTTGAGGCCATATCGAGCGCAAAAGGCTGGAAGACGCCGCAACGGCGCCCTGGCGTCTCTTTCGGCGATTGGCTGCGCGAGACGCTCGACGCCAATCCCGGTCGAGGCCTTGCGCTGATCATCGACGAGATGGGCAAGTTCCTCGAGCTCGTCGCTCAGGAAAACGCCGACGTTCACGTATTCCAAGATCTCGCAGAGATTAGCGCGCGTTCTGACGGCCGCCTCATGGTCGTCGGCATCCTGCACCAGGCCTTCGACGAATACGCCAATCGTCTATCGCGCGAAGCGCGCGACGAATGGGCCAAGATCCACGGCCGCTATGTCGACCTTCCCGTCAGCCTAGCCGGCGAAGAGCAGGTCCTGCTCATCGCTCAAGCGATTGAAGGCGAAAAGCCGAGCGCGCCCAGTCGGGCCGCCATAACCATCGCGGCCGCGATGCGCGGCGGTCTCGCCAGTGAAGGCCTGGCCGCCGCGCTTGCGGCCTGTTGGCCTTTGCATCCGCTGGTCGCGGTCCTTCTGGGTTCGATCTCGCGACGCCGGTTCGGCCAGAGCCAGCGCAGTATTTTCGGCTTCTTGACCTCGGCGGAACCCTACGGTCTGCAGTCGCATCTGCGCGACCCCGCCATGGTCGGGCAGGTCTATGGGCCGGACCAGCTGTGGGACTATCTGCGCGCCAACCTAGAGCCCGCGATCCTCGCTTCGCCCGACGGCCATCGCTGGTCCACCGCGCTCGACGCCGTTGAGCGCTGCGAGGCCCGCGGCGGGGGCGGCGACCATCTTCTGGTTTTAAAGACCCTGGCGCTGCTGGATCTGTTCAAAGACCGCTCCGGTCTGTCTGCAACGGAAGCCGTCCTCGCTTCCGCCATGCCCGAGCCCGAGGGGCTGGGCGAAATCCTGGCTGATCTGACCAAATGGTCCGTCACGGTGTTCCGGCGTCACATCGGGGCCTTCGCCCTCTATGCCGGCAGCGATTTCGATATCGACTCCGCCGTGGCCGAAGCGCGCCAAGCTGGGGTCGCCGTAGATTATCGCCGGCTCGCCAAACAGGCGGGGCTCCAACCTGTCCTAGCCAAGCGGCACTATGAGTCCACAGGCGCATTGCGCTGGTTTGAGGTGGACCTCGCGCCGCTGCACGAGGCGCAAGATCGCGTTCGTGCCTATAAGCCGGCGCCCGGGTCGGCCGGTCTCTTTCTGCTGCTCGTAAGCGGGCAGGGCGAGAGCGAGCGCCAGGCCAAGGTCATCACCCGAGCGGCCGCCACTGTAGGAGGCGACGCCGTTGTCGTTGCCGGCTGGACCCGCGACAGTTTCCGTGTCCGCGACATGGCGCTCGACCTTGCCGCGCTGGAGCAGGTGAGGGCGCACCGCGCCGAGCTTCTAGGCGACGCCGTCGGCCGCCGCGAAGTCGACGCCCAGATCGCTCGCTTGTCTGCTGACCTCGAAGACCGGCTGAGCGTCGCCTTGGATGTCACTGACTGGGCCTCCCCGAACGGCGCGCCCAAGGGGCTTTCGACGGCCGGCCTAGCCGGTTTGGCTGGGCTCAGCGTGATGGCCTCAGACCTGGCGGATTGGCGCTATCCGTCGTCGCCCCGCCTGCGTAACGAACTGGTCAACCGCACCAAACCCTCGTCCAACGCCGTCGCGGCCACCCGCGCCCTGCTGCGGGCCATGGTCGAGGCGAGGGGCGAGGCGCGGCTCGGCATCGAAGCCTATCCTCCGGAAGCGGGCCTATTCGTCAGTCTCATCGAAGCGGCAGGCCTCTACCGATTGGAAGGCGATCGGTGGGTGTTTGGAGGGCCGGATCGCACCGACCCTGCCAACCTCAATCCTCTCTTCGACGCCGCCGAGGCTGCCATTCGCCACAGCGACAAGCCGATGCCTGTATCGGATCTATATGCCCTGTGGCGCGCGCCGCCCTTCGGGGTTCGCGACGGCTTGATGCCGATCTTGGCGGTGGCCTTCCTGCTCAGCCTACAGGAGCGGGCGGCGGTCTATCTGGACAATGTTTTCAGACCTCAGGTCGACACCTTCCTCGTGGATCGCCTGATGCAGGAGGCCGATGCGATCGCCTTCCGTTGGATCGACATGAGCGAAACACATGTCACCATGGTCGCCGAGCTCTCTAGTCGTCTCTCCGAGCTGGGAGAGCCGGTCGCGCCGACCGCACTGGACGTGGCCAAGACCTTGGTGCGCCACGTGCGCGGTCTGCCCAACTGGGCCCTCAGGACCCAAACCTTCAGCCCTGAGGTTCTGGCGTTCCGCAATCTGGCGAAATCATCCCACGATCCGAACCAATTCCTCTTCCAAGAAACCCCACCCGTGTTCAGTCCGCCGTCTCGCACGCTCGACGGCGTCGAGCTCGCGGACCATATCGTCAGCGCCTGGAAGACCCTAGGGGAGGCCTATCCCGCCATGTTGGACGGGCTGATGGCGCATCTGTTCAGCGAACTGCGTGTGCGGGAGCCGCGCGGGGACCTATCGGCCCTGCAGCGGCGCGCGGCGGCCCTGAAGTCGGCCAGCGGCAACTATCGCCTCAATGCGCTTGCGACCCGGTTGGAGACCTTTAGAGGGACCCTCGACGACATGGAGGGGATTGCCAGCCTGGCGGCCTCAAAGCCATCGCGCGAATGGGTGGATCGCGACGTTGACGCTGCGAGGATCGAGCTGGCGGCGCTGGCTCAGCAGTTCCTAAAGACGGAAACCTTCAATCGCGGCGCCGCAGGAGGCGCTGGGCGGACCGCCTTCGCCATCTATATGAGCGATCCGAGCTTCCCCGCACCCATGGCGCCAGAGCTTGACCTGGACGCAGACGAACGCCGCCACGCCGACGCGCTTGCCCTGAAACTGCGAGCCCTGCTCGATGCGGAAGCGCAGTCCAGCGCAATCGCCTTGGGCGCCTTGGCGCAAGTCGGCCTTCACCTGTCGAGCGATCACATGAAGCTGGAGCCTGTGTCGTGACCGACGAAATCCACGTTCTCGGGGTCTCCGGCGGGCGCGATAGCGCAGCGCTGGCGGTTTATATGCGACAGACCCGGCCTGAGCTCGACATCACCTATTTCTTCACCGACACCGGCAAGGAGCTGCCCGAGGTCCATGAGTTCCTCGGCCGCCTCGAAGGCTTCCTCGGCAAGCCGATCCTGCGCCTGAACCCTGACTACGATTTTGATTTTTGGCTGAAGGAATACAAGAACTTCCTGCCTTCACCGCAAACGCGCTGGTGCACCCGACAACTGAAGATCAAGCCGTTCGAGGAATGGGTCAAACCCATGGTCCAGTGCGGCAAGCGTGTGCACAGCTATGTCGCGATCCGCTCCGATGAAGACTACCGCGAAGGCTACGTCTCAGGGCAGGAGGCGCTGAAGGTGCACCTGCCCTTCCGCGAGGCCGGGATCGACAAGGCGGGGGTCACCGAGATCCTTGAGGCCGCCGGCGTCGGTCTGCCCGACTACTACCGCTGGCGCTCGCGAAGCGGTTGCACCTTCTGCTTCTACCAGCAGAAGATCGAATGGGTGCGGTTGCGTGAAGAGCACCCCGATGCGTTCGAGGAGGCCAAACTTTACGAAAAGACGGCCATCGAGCATGGGTCGCCCTTCAGCTGGAGCCAGGGCGAAACCTTGGAGGAGCTTGGGCGCGAAGAGCGGGTGGGGGCCATCCGCAAGGAATATCAACGCCGGGTTGAACGACTGAAAGCCAAACGCCCCGTCAACGTCCTAGCCGACGACCTGCCGATTGATTTGGATGAGGTCTATGGCGCCGCTGGAAAGCTCTGCATAACCTGTCATAAGTGACGCGCAGCGCGACGGATTCCGCCATGGAAGCCCTCTCGTCGCTCACAACTTAGACACGCTGGACGCTTGGGGGAGTGACAGGATGGCAGACCAACGCCTCGGCCGTGCGGCCCACACTTGAGTTCGACGACGGACTATCGCGGTAAAGGCTACCCCTTCGCCTTAGCGGCCGAGCGGACCCCCTTGTCTTGGGCGCGGGCGGTCGTCGGCGAACCAGTGGTAGCTTTGATCGGCCTGCTCGACGACGCGCTCTCCAGCGAGGCGAGCCTGCGCGCCATAGCGCGCGAGATGGGCGATCCCATCGCTCTGCTTCAAGCCGCGCAATCCCGCGACCCGATCATCGACACTCTGAGCCTGGAGAAGCTCAAGGAATTGGCGAGCGAGTTTGGCGTCGCCCACGATCCGATGGTCTCGCTGGCGCGTCGCCTGTCGAGCGCGCTCGCTCAAGCCGACGATCTGCGGCCGCTCTTTTCATTCTTTGGCTTGGGGCGAGAGCCCGAAGCGCTCGGCCGACAGACGCCTGCGCTCTATAGGGTGGACGCCGCCTATCCGCTCTTCGATCACCAGCGTCGAGCCGCTCTAAAAGTGGAACGTCTGCTCCATCAACAGCCGCGACGCGTTCTGCTGCACATGCCGACAGGCGCCGGCAAGACGCGGACGGCGCTTCATCTGGTGTGCGATCACCTGCGTCGGTTCGGCCCAACCCTTGTCATCTGGCTCGCCAATAGCCCAGAGCTTCTCGATCAGGCTGCAGAAGAGTTCCAGACAGCCTGGAGCCAGCTCGGCGATCGGCCGGTTACAGTGGTCCGGTATTGGGGCGCCGCGGCTCCCGATCTCGGCAATCTGCGCGACGGTTTTCTCGTCGCCGGCTTCCAGAAGATGCACGCCGCCTACCGGCGGGATCCCAACCAGCTCATGGTGCTCGGCGATAGAACGACGCTGACCGTGGTGGATGAAGCTCACCAGGCGATCGCCCCGACCTATAAAACCGTCATCGACGCCCTGGCCCATAAACACCCGCAAGGGCGGCTCTTGGGCCTATCCGCGACGCCCGGGCGGTCCTGGGATGACATTGACGCTGACGCCGAACTGTCCGCCTTCTTTGGAGGGCGTAAGGTCGTCCTCGAAGTGGAGGGCTACCCCGATCCCGTCGCCTATCTGATGGACAACGGCTATCTCGCGCGCCCGAAGTTCAAGACCTTGAACACCGAAGCCGGACCCAAGCTCAGCGCCTTCGATCGGGCTGATCTCGCCGACACCCTTGATGTGCCTGAGGAGATGCTCGAGGCCCTCGCCGACGACGAGCAACGCAACCTCAAGATCGTCAGCGCCGTCGAAGATCTGATCACCCGACATAGACGCGTCGTCGTATTCGCCGCGAGCGTTCGCCACGCCCATTTGGTTAGGGCGGTGCTCACCGCGCGCGGCCATGAAGCTTTAATCGTGACCGGAGAGATGGAGCGACGCGCCCGCGAACGCGCCATCCGCCGCTATAAGGGCTCTTCGCCATTGCCGATCGTGATGTGCAACTACGGTGTGCTCACCACAGGCTTCGACGCGCCGCAGACCAGCGCCGCCTTGATCGCTCGCCCGACCCGCTCCCTCGTGCTCTACAGCCAGATGGTGGGACGCGCGACGCGGGGTCGCCTCGCCGGCGGAGCCGACGAGGCCGAAATCATCACTGTCGTGGATCCTGATCTGCCGGGGTTCGGCGACGTGGCCGACGCATTCAAGAACTGGGAGGATGTCTGGAATGACTGACGTGAGCGAACGGGGAAGCAGTCGGATCATCCCTACGCATCTGGCGGTCACCGCCATGCGCGACAGCGGCTATAAGAGCACAGCCTATGCGCTCGCCGAACTGATCGACAACGCGGTCCAGGCCGACGCGAGCGAAATCGAGCTGATCTGCGTCGAAGAACGACCGTCAGACGCTAAGAAATACCAACGCGCGCGGATCGCCCAGATCGCCGTCGTCGACAACGGCGACGGCATGGACGCCGAGACGCTCGACAAGGCCCTGCAGTTCGGCAACGGCATGCGCCTCAAAGATCGGTCCGGCATCGGTCGCTTCGGCATGGGCCTGCCGAACGCCTCCATCTCCCAGTGCCGGCGGCTCGATGTCTGGAGCTGGCAAAACGGCGTCGAAAACGCCATCCATTCCTATCTCGACGTCAGTGAGATCGAGGCAGGCCAGGTCGAAGACGTACCGGCCCCCACCCATGCCGAACTGCCCCAGGAGTGGGTGGATCGCTCCGACATCCTTGGGCCCAGCGGCACCCTCATCGTCTGGTCGCAGTTCGACGAGCACCGTCTCACCTGGTCGTCGGCCCGCAGCACGCTGGCCAACACGGAGAACCTCGTAGGGCGCATCTATCGCCGGTTCATCGACGCCGGCGAAGTCGACATCCACCTCGTCGCGATCTCAGACGGCGATACGGTCTTCGATCAAAAGGCCAAGGCCAACGATCCGCTCTACTTGATGGCGCCGACCTCCACGCCCGCGCCTTACGGCGACACCCCCATGTTCCAGCGCTGGGGCGAGGTGGACCATCAGTTTGATGTCGCCGCCGAAGATGGCCAAACCCATCCCGTCACCGTGCGCATTTCTTGGGCCCGCCCCGACACCGTCTGTCAGGACGGCACCAATCGCGGGGGGACGCTTTACGGCAAACACGCCGCCAAGAATCTCGGCGTTTCGGTCGTTCGGGCGCGTCGCGAGCTCGAGCTGGACGACAATTGGACCAACTCCTACGACCCGGTCGAGCGCTGGTGGGGCGTCGAGGTGGAGTTTCCGCCCGAGCTCGACGAGATCTTCGGCGTGACCAACAACAAGCAGGCCGCTGTGAACTTCGCAAGAATGGCCAGCTTCGACTGGACCGATGAAGCGGAGGCGGGCGAGACCTCCATCGCCTTCCAGGAACGGCTGCGGGAGGACGGCGATCCTCGCGGGCACCTGATCAGCGTCACCAACTATATCCGCGAGCAGCTGACCGAGGTGCGTAAACGCCTTGAGGCGCAGACCAAGGGTACACGGGGCGGAAAGTCCTCCCGGCACCCTCAGACCACGACCGACGATCGCGCCACGCGCGCTTTCAACGATCGGTCTGAGAACCGCCCCATCGAGTCCGACAGCGAAACTCTCGACGACGCGGCCAAGGAAGCCCTCGTCATCGACCTGGAAAAGAAGCGCTATGAGCCCGAGATCGCGCGTGAAATCGCTGAGACGGCCCAAGACCGCAAGCGCAAGGTCCTGTTCCTCGTCGAGGACTGGGAGAGCTACGCCTTCTTCAAGGTCGAGAGCAAACCCGGCGGCATTACCGAGATCGTCTTCAATAGCTCCCACCCGGCCTACAAGCGGGTCGTCGAAGTGCTCTCGCCTGAGTTTCTGCAAGAGCAAGGGGAGGGCGCGCTTCTGCGGCGCCTCGACGACGCCTCGCAGACTTTGAGGATGCTCTTTGCCGCCTGGGCGCGCCTGGAGATCGAGGAGATGTCCAACAATCGCAAGGACGCCCTCAAGAGCATGCGTCAGGACTGGGGGCAGATGGCGAAGGTCTTCTTGCAGGTTGATGAGGACCTCGACTGATGAGCCAGCCGGGAGACGCTTTGTCGGCCCTTTGTCGCGAGGCCGAAGACCGGCTTCTGCTCGTGGCGCCCTATATCAAGGCCGCCGCGCTGAAGCGTCTTCTAGACGAGACGCCCACGAATGTGGCCGTCGACATCGTAACGCGGTGGCGGCCGGACGAAGTGGCGGCAGGCGTGTCAGATCTCGAAGTGCTCGACCTTGTGACGGCGCGCGCGGGCGGTCGGGTTCTTCTCTGTCCTCATCTTCACGCCAAATACTACCGAACGGGTTCGTGCGCCCTCGTAGGGTCAGCCAATCTCACAGGCGCTGCGCTGGGATGGTCGACAGCTCCCAATCTGGAGCTTTTGGTCGCCGTGGATCCCGGCTCTGACGCGCTTCAAGCCTTTGAAGTCGAGCTTCAAGCCGCCTCGCTGCAAGCCGACCGTGTCATTCAAAAGGCAGTTCGCGAAGCGGCAGACGTCATCAAGGCCCTCCTGCCTCCGCGCGCGGAGTGGGCCGACATGGCCCAGACGGTCTTCACGCCCGGGTTTTGGCTGCCGACCTGCCCACGGCCCGACCTGCTCGCACGCGTCTATGACGATAGCATCGGCGATCACATGCTCAGCAATGCGCTCAGGCATGCGCGGAACGACATCGCCTATATCAACCCGCCCGGAGGCCTCTCCATCCCCGGCTTCAACGCCTTCGTGGCGGCCGTGCTTCGCCAGGTCCGCTGGATCCGCGAGCTCGACCGCATGACGGCCCAAGGCCTCACCGATCAGAGTGCAATCGAAATCATCGAACGCGGCCTGCCGGAGCACCACGACTTCAGCGCCGAAGATCTGTGGGGCGTGACCAAGGACTGGCTCATTCACTTCTTCCCAGGCGAGTACGAACGGGTGCCCGCCGGCGAGATGCTTCGCAAGCGCCGCATCGCGCTTTGAAGCGGTTTCGCAGCGGCGTTGACGCGCCTAGAAAACGCGGCCTGTTCGCAGGCTCGACCATGTGCGATTCTGCGAGTCACGCGCGCGACTTCGGCTTGGCAGGATTTCGATGACGACGGCCCCCGATCCCGACAAAGACAAGGTGGTGTTCGAGCAGCTGTTCACCCAGTATCGAACCCTGAATGAACAGCTCAACCGTATCCCGCCCTTCGCGGTGACCCTGACCGGGGGGTTTTGGTACATCGCGGTCGTGATCAAGAGCTATGGGGCCCTAGGCCCAGGCTACGAAAGCCTCGCGCGATTTTGCCTGATGATGTTCGCTTGCATGTGCAACGTCATGCTAGTTCTGATCGCCATTCGTGTGCGCGATGTGATGCGCGCGTACGAGACGCCGCTCAGTGCATACGCTGCGTCCGAGTGGCCCAAGACAGGCCGGGGGCGCGTGCCTTTCCTGGGCGATTACTCAATGATCGGCATGTACTGCACCCTCATCCTGGGCGGGGCGCTTCTGTCGTTCGTCGCCGCCTGGGTTCTTTACTGGAGCGCCACCGGCCAACCCGTCCGTAATGGCGTGATTGGTTGTTTGGCGGCCGTGGTTGCCCTGTTTCTGGGTTACGTTTACCTGCCGAGGCTCGGACGCAAATGACCGCACGCGCTCTCAAGGCGGCGCCGACGCCCGTTGATGACACGGTCGGCTGGTACGATCGCACCGCGGCCGCCTATACTGCCGACACCCTGGCCCGCAATCCCCTCGATCTTCAGGCCGGCTTCTTGGCGCGTTTGCCCACAGGCGGCGCGATCCTCGACGCCGGAAGCGGCTCCGGGCGTGACACTTTAGCCTTCCTCGGCGCCGGCTATGACGTCGACGCCTTCGATGCGTCAGAAGCGCTCGCGAGATTGAGCTCGCGGCTGACCGGCCGTCAAACCGAGCTCTCGCGTTTTGAGACCTATGATGGCCCGAAGGCCCGCTACGATGGCGTCTGGGCGTTCGCGTCGCTTCTGCACGTCCTTGAAGCAGACCTTCCAGATAGCGTTCGACGACTACAGCGTGTGCTCAAACCCGGAGGGTGGCTGTTTGCGAATTTCAAACTCGGGCAAGGCCAACGGATCGACGAACGAGGCCGGCGCTATACGGACATGACGCCAGAGCGCGTGAGATCGCTTTTTGACGACCCTGAGGCCTGGAGCGAGGTCTCGACGACCGTACAAGTCGCAGAGGCCGCGTTCGGCGCGCCAACCGGTTGGGTCAATGTGTTCGCGCGCAAGGCAGCTTCGTAAGAGTTCGAGGTCTCAACCGTAGCATCGCCATGGCTGAACCTCCTTACATTCACTTTGCGCGTATCCGAGGTTCGAGTGTGAGCGAATAGCTCGTGCTTCGCCCTCCGCCCGAGTCTTTCTCCAGCAAGCCGCGCTGCACCAAGTCACTTATGTCCCGGAGCGCCGTATCCGATGATGTCTTCGCTAGCGCCGCCCATTTGGCGTTGGTGAGCTTTCCATCAAACCCGTCGAGCAGGCGGTTCAGCACCTTCCTCTGGCGTTCGTTCAGCGGCTGGTCGGACAGGGCCTCCCAGAAGTGCGCTTTGCGCATGACGTTGGCGAGGATGGTCTCGGCGCCGTCGAAGGCGCGGTCGAGGCAGGCGATGAACCACAGCAGCCAAGCAGTGATATCCAGGCCGCCCTTCTGCGTCGCCTCCAGCGCCTCGTAGTAGGCTTTCCGCTCGGCGTGAATCTGGGCGGACATGCTGTAGAAGCGCTGGGCCGTGCCTTCGGCTCGGGCCAGGGCGAGGTCGGCGATGGCGCGGGCGATGCGGCCGTTGCCGTCGTCAAAGGGGTGGTTGGTAACGAACCACAGGTGGGCGACGCCGGCCTTCAGCACCGGGTCGGGCGCGGCGGCTTTGAACCAACGCAGGAAAGTCGTCGTTTCGGCGTCCAATCGGTCGGCGGTCGGAGCCTCGTAGTGGACGCGTTCGCGGCCGACCGGGCCGGAGACGATTTGCATCGGGTCGCCGTCGGGGGTGCGCCAGGCTCCGACGGTGATCTTGATCATGCCGCTGCGGCTCGTCGGAAAAAGGGCGGCGTGCCAGCCGAACAGGCGGTCGGCGCTGAGCGGCTCGGCATAGTTCTGGGTGGCGTCGAGCATCATTTCGACGACGCCCTCGACGTTGCGATCCGCCGGGACCAGGCCGACAACGTCCATGCCTAAGCGGCGGGCGATGGAGGAGCGGACCTGGTCTCGGTCCAGGATCTCGCCCTCGATCTCGCTGGACTTCAGCACGTCCTCAATCAGGGTGCGGAGGACGGCTTCCTCGCGTAGCGGAAAGCCCAAGGCCTCCATCCGTCCGATCAGGCGGCCTTGGCGATGGCGGACAGCGGCGAGCGGTTGGGCGAGGGCGCTATCGTCCCAGGTCAGGTTGGGCCAGTCGGCCAGTTCGTGGATGTAGGTCATATTTGCCGCGCTTTCTGCGGTGAATGTGTAGGCTATTCGCCGCAAGAGCAAGTGGTAATCACCGTAAATTTTGCGGTAAATCCCGGTTGTATTCGCCGCATGAATCTCGATCAGGCCGCGAGTTGCCGGGGTTCACAGGGCTGCAATGCGATGGACACGCCTCTCGTCGCCAGCGGACGACCGACGAGATCCTTAAGTCGAGCAAAGGCCGTGGCGCTGCTGCAGAGAATGCGCCTTTCGTCGGGCTCCCATCGAGCGTGATCCAGATAGCTTACGGCCGCGCCTTCCCCCGCGATCTGGACAACCGCCTTGCGGATGTCGGCCTGGGCGAACGGAAGGAGCCGCGCCGGCGTCCCTGCGCCGACATCGTGTCGTCGGCTTTCGGCGGCGCGAAAGTTACTAATGGGTTCATAAAGGTATTGTCGGTCACCGGTGACCGGTTTTCGTGTCCCTGATGTCCGCTTTTCTGGCGTTTGAGCGGTCGCCTGTGGCCGCTTTTCGTGGGTTTGATCGGCCGCCGATGACCGGTTTTGCGGCGCATCGGCCGCTTCGTCGGGAACGGTCGCGCGGCAGATGTTGGTGCGGCCGCGTCCCCTCCGGACCTCAACCTCCAGATAGTCGGCGGTCTGAAGTTCGTCGAGCAGACGTCGCAGTTGGCGAGGGCTGACGCCCAAGCTAGTCGACATGCTCTCCTGGCCGCGCCAGGCGCCGCCCTCGCAGGGGTTCAGGTCGTGGAGGATGAAGCCGGCTACGGCCTTGGCCTGGAGGCTGATCGTGGGATCGCTGGCGATGCGCTGATGCCAGGCTAGTTTCTCGGCGACGAAGTTTTCGGGATCGAGGCGGCGGCTCATAGGCGCGCCTCCGACGTTGCGGCCGGGCGGAGGAGGGGGTAGAATCCCTGCGGCCTTGAGTGTTGTGCCAAGCCCATTCGAACCCCGCCAAGCGCTGCAACGCTGGCGGGGTTTTTCGTGTCCGAGAGGCGTCCCGATGGGTTAGCCAAACGGGTAAAATCCCTAGGGATTTCAATATGAGCCGTGCACCCCGTTAGACGTAGCAAGGCATTGTATTCAGGAGAAGAAATGACTTCCTCTCTGTCCGCCACGCCGAACTCCCTAAACGGCAAGTCTGCGAGAGCAAGGAAACACCCCCGACGTTCCGGCGTGTTACCGCTTGGGCGTTGCCCAGAGCGCGTCTCTGCGCGCCTTTAGCCCTCCTCAAAACCGCATCAACCTGACGCCAGTCTTCAGTTTCGAGCGGCCAGTCCGTTTTCGGCCGTTCCCTGTTTACAGGGAAATAGAGGGAAATCCGGCCAGAATCACTTCTTCGGCTCAGACCCCACAACGGCCTTGGAGCCAGGCATGTCGGGCTCCATTGGGTATGGCAGCATCAAATTCCCGCAAGGGATAACAGGGAAAATAAGTGCCCCGAACAGGGAGCGTCTTTTTAGGATTAGGGAATGAAATCGACCGGATCGGGGATCGCCAAGCGCCTCAGGCGGCGAACATCGCTCGCTGTTCATCCCAGTCGAGTGGCAGGCCGCGATGCATGATGGCGTAGAGCGAGAGGGCCTCGGGCGCAGTCCCATCGAGGACCGCCTGTTTCAGATCTGGCGCCAGGAACGCCACCCGAAGCATGCGCGAGGCATAGGATTGATTGAGCTTCTCCTCATCCGCAATCGTTTCGAGCGTCGCGCCGTCGCCACCGATCAAACGCCGCTTCCACGCCTCTGCTCGCACAAGCGCGGAGCCTAAGGCTGGATCGATTGACTGGCGGGTGATGGCCACGCCGCCGCCCGGACCCACCATGGCGATGCCGCCACCGCGATTGAACGAAGCGCCAGGCGCAAGAATGGAGCATCTCCGTCGCGCTCTAGCTGGCCGAGCCTGAGCTTGCCGTGGCTGGTGACGACGTTCGCGTCGCAACGTGTCTGGTCCAGTCGCACCACCAGCTCGTGCCGGTGGATCTCCACACGATCGATCATGTCCCGCACATTGAGCCAGTCTTCACTATCGGCGGCGTTGGCGAGAAGCGTGGCGACCGCCTCGCGGACCATAGTCTCGATGACGGGAGCGGGGACGCGCTTGTGAACGCCGGCTTCGTCAGGCCTGCCCCGCTGAGCCACGCATGAGACGTAGTAGCGATAGGTTGCGCCACCCTTTCGCGAGGCGCTGACCGGCGACATCAAATGTCCGGGCTGTCGTAGACCAGGCCAGTGAGGGGCGCGCCGCGATGCGGTGGTCGGGCCTTGCCCGGCTGCCGACGCCGCACGCTCAAATCCAGGAGCGCCTGGGCGGCCTCCAACGTCTCTCGGTCGATGATGCCACGGTGCTGCTGTGGATACACGGCATCCCTATGAGGGATGTCGCCGACGTAGATCGGGTTGCGCAGCATCTGATAGAGCACACCGCGAACGAGCGGCACGCCGCCTTGGGCTTCAGCCGCTCGGTTGATCCATCGCTTTGAGAGCACGCCGCGCGCCTTCAGCTCGGCGACCAGCGTGTTGACGGATTTGATTTCGAGGTAGCGGGCGAACATCCATCGCACCTCCGCCTCGGCAGGATTGATCGTGAGCGTTCATTCGTCGGGATCGTAGCCAAACACCGGCCGACCTCCCATCCAAAGGCCCTTCTTTTTGGAGGCGGCGATCTTGTCGCGCATGCGCTCGCCGGTGACCTCACGCTCAAACTGGGCGAAGGACAGCAGGACGTTGAGCGTCAGCCGGCCCATGGAGGTCTTGAGCCCGCGTTTGCGCAGTGCGCCCGCCATGGCGCCGCGCACCGAATGCGGCTGCCAGCCCGTGGCGTCCATCATCTGCTTCATGGTCGCGCCGTCGGAGGCTTTGAGCAGCCCGGAGAGCAGGTCCAGCTTCGACATGCGTGGTGTTGTGTCCACGGCCACAACTGTGGGGCTAGTGGTTTTGGTCATTGTGTCCTCGGTTCAACAGGGGCGGTTCGCCTTCTACCGAGCCGAGCTCGCTGGCTGTCTTCCCCGCGGCTTGATAGATCAGCTCAGTGCTGACCGTGCCGCGCGGACGCCGAGGGGATCAAACCCACAACCCGAGCCTAGAGACCGAGGCGAATTCCGCTCATGGCGCATTGCAGACTTACTAAGAGACGGCGCCTTGCACCTAATCGGCATTGCCAGAAATCGGGCTGGCATTTTGGATGCGGCTTGGTCACGACCTGATACGTCGGCTTTCCGATGCATGAGGTGTTGCTCTAGTTAATCCGACCGAAGAACCGGAGCCGGGCGTCGCGAAAGGGCGTGCAGGGCCGCCACACCGCCGCCTAGAGCCGCGACGCCCGTGGCGCCGGTGAGAAGAAGAACGACGCCGGTCCAGTCCACGCTCCATGTCGCCTTGAAGGCGAGGGTCACGACTGGCCAGGCGCCGGCGGCGCCGAGAAGGAGGCCGGCGAGCCCGGCAATGGTGCCGACCAGGCTGTATTCAACGAGGTAGGCGGTCAGGATCTGGGCGTGGGAGCCGCCCAGCACCTTGAGGACGGCGGCCTCGCGCGCCCGCTCGCGCACGCCCGCCGCAATAGCTCCGATAAGAACGAGCAGGCCCGCGAGACCGGCGACGGCCGCGGCCCCGCGAATGGCCAGGGCGAGGCGGTCGAACAGGGTGGCGGCGGCCTCGAGCTGCTCGCGAACGCTGATGATATTCACCTCTCGGAAGTCTGCGCCCAGCGCCTGGGTCAGGGCGCGTTCTTCGGCGGGCGAGGCGCGGGCGATGGCGACGCTGCGCGGATTGGCGCCTTGGATAGCGGCGGCGTTGAGGACGAGCAGGAAGTTGGTCCCGAACCCGCCCGGCTCGGTCCGACGAAGGGCGGCGATGCGGACGTCCATCTCGCGGCCCAGCAGTTGTAGGGTCAGGCTGTCGCCCACCTTGAGATCGGCGGCCTTGGCCAGATCCCGCGAGAGGGCGATTTGCGGCGGACCGGCATAGTCGGCGGCCCACCATTTGCCGGACACGACATTCGCATCGTCCGGCGCGCCGGCCAGGGCGGACAGGAGAATATCCTGATCGAAGGCCCAGCGTTCGCCTTGAGGCAGGGCGTCCACATCGACCGGCGCGCCCTTCAACCGCACGATGCGCCCGGTCAGGAGGGGAAGGCGCCGATAGCGATCCGATCCGGGCGTCGCCATCACCTTCGCCACCGCCGCATCGAATGCGGCGCCGCGATCGGCGGGGATTTCCGTGAAGACGACGGATGGGGCTGATCGTGGTGCGACCTCGGTGATCTGGCCCAGCAGGCTGGACTGGATCAGGACGACCATGGCCAGAAGCGCGACACCCAGGCCGATGGCGGGGGAGGCGGTGCGCGCCGCCGAGCGCGGGCCGGCGAGATTGGCCAGCCCCAGGCGCACCGCACCGCCGGCGTGTCGTCTCAGACGCCCGGCCAGGAAGGCCGCCGCACGGCCGAGCGCCCACAGAAGGGCGAAGGCGACGACCGTGCCGGCGATCAAGGCGACCGCAGCAAGTTTCGACGGTGCAGTCCAAAGAGCCAGGCCCGCCAGCCCGATCGCGGCCAGGACAGCGAAGACCAGTTCGACGCCGAGGACGGGTCGGTCGGTGAGCTGGCGACGGAACAAGGCGGAAGGCGGCGTGGCGCGGGCGCGGGCTAATGGCGCGAGCGCGAAGGCCGCGGCCGCCAGAAGGCCGAACGCGCCCGCCTTGGCCAAGGGCGCTGGATAGACAGCGAAGAGGGCGGGGATGGGCAGGCTGTCCTTCGCCAGCACGCCGATGGCGAGCGGCACGATGGCGCCGATCACGAGCCCGATGAAGACCCCGACGGCGGCCAGCACGCCGATCTGGATCAGATAGATATTGCGGATCAGCCCGCCCTCGGCACCCAGCGCCTTCAGCGTCGCGATCGACGGCTTCCGGCCTTCCAGATAGGCCGAGACGGCGCCCCCGACGCCGAGTCCGCCGGCCACCAGGGAGGCCAGACCGATGAAACCCAGGAAATACTCCAGCTGATCGATCAGCCGTCCGGCGCCAGCGGCGGCCTCCGACCGATCTCGCGCTTCAAGCCGACTTTGCGGAAACCGCTTTTCGATGCCAGCGATGGCGGCCTTGGGATCGACGCCGGCGGGAAGGGCGATGCGCACCGCATCGCCAAACAGGCCGCCGGGCGCGAGCAGGCCGGCCTGTTCGACGGCGGGAATCGTCGTCACCACGCGCGGCCCTAGCGCAAAGCCCCGGCCAAGTCGGTCGGGTTCGGCCAACAGGACGGCGCGGGCGACGAACCGCGCGCCGCCGACGGTGAAGGTGTCGCCGAGCTTGAGATTCAATCGGTCCAGCAGGCCCTGTTCGACGACGGCCCCCGCTAAGCCGTTCTCGACGCGCAAGGCCGTAGCCAGATCAGGGGCGCGCGACAGTTTTACCGCGCCGACCAAGGGATAGGCGGCGTCGACCCCGCGCATATCGACCAGACGACGCTGGCCGGTTCCGGTTTCGGCCATGCCGTTGGCCCTCACCGAATAGGCCACGGGCCCCAGGGCGGAGAAGGCGGCGCGTTGGTCAGGGCTGAACCGGCCCTGGTCGAGGCTGAAGATGACGTCGCCGCCGAGAATCTCGCGCGCTTGGCTGGCCAATCCTTGGCGGAAGGCCTCCGCAGTCGATCCGGAGGCGGCGATCGCCGCCACGCCCAGCGCCAGACAGGCCAGAAAGATTCGAAACCCCGCAATTCCGGAACGGAGTTCGCGGCGGGCGAAGCGGAAGGCGAGTTTCATGCAGAGGCCAAGGCCGAAGCGACGACCCGGCCGTCGCGCATCGTCACGATCCGATCTGCGCGCGCGGCGAGACGGTCGTCATGGGTCACCATGACCAGGGCCGCGCCGCTGTCGCGCAAGAGGTCGAACAGCAAGTCGGCGACCAGGGCGCCGTTGGTTCCGTCCAGATTTCCGGTCGGTTCGTCAGCGAACAGCAGTTCGGGCCCGACAGCCAGGGCACGGGCCAGGGCGACGCGCTGCTGCTCGCCGCCGGACATCTGATGAGGATAATGCGACCGCCGGGCGCCGAGGCCGACCCGTTCCAGCCAGTTGCTCGCCTGCGCGACCGCATCAGGCCGATGGGCCAACTCGAGCGGCGCGGACACATTCTCCTCGGCCGTCATATTGGGCAGCAGGTGGAAGCTCTGGAACACCAGGGTGGCGCGCCCCCGACGCAGACGGGCGCGGCCGTCCTCGCCCAGCGCGGCCATATCCTGACCGAACAGCATGGCCCGGCCCCGGGTCGGGGTTTCCAGCCCCGCGGCGATGGAGATCAGCGACGACTTGCCCGATCCGGAGGGGCCGACGATGGCGACCGTCTCGCCTGGCGCTACGACCAGGTCCACGCCACGAAGAATCTCCACTGGGCCTGCGGTCGAGGGCAAGGTGAGGACGACGCCGTCGAGGACGAGCGGAGCGGCTGAAGCCATCGATATGTCGCCTGCTGGATTGGGAGGAGGAAAGCCGGTCCCTATATGGGTGTGCAGATCATGACTCCAAAGCCCCCTTCGCCCATGCCGCCCATCCACCGCCGCACGCTCTTGACCGGAGGGGTGGGGCTCGTCCTTGCCGGATGCAGCGCCTCGAAAGAGGACACGTCAGAGGCGCCGGCTAAGCCCTCGGTCTCGCCTTCACCCACGGCTGCACCTTCGGACGGACCCGAAAAAATCGTGACCCTCTTGGGCGATTCCATCACGGCCGGCTTCGGCCTGCCTTCGGCCGAGGCTCTGCCGGTGCGCCTGGAAGAGGCGTTGAGGGCAAAAGGGCTCAGGGTGAGGGTTCGCGGCGCCGGGGTGTCGGGCGACACGACCGGCGGCGGACTGGCCCGGGTCGGCTACAGCGTCCAGGACGACACCGACCTGTGCATCGTCGCCCTGGGGGGCAATGACATGCTCCAGGGCGTGGATCCCAAAACGGTCCGATCCAATCTGGAGGCGATCATCGCCTCGCTGAAGGCGCGCGATATTCCCGTCCTGCTCGCAGGGATGAAGGCCCCGCCTCAGTACGGCGCCTACGCCGCCGAGTTCGACCGCATCTTCGCGGACCTGGCGCGCAAGGAAGATGTTCCGACCTATCCCTTCCTGCTGGAAGGGGTTGCTCTGGATCGCCGTTACAACCAGCCCGACGGCATCCATCCCAATGCTGAAGGGGTGCGCATAATCGCAGACGGTTTGGCGCAGGTCGTCGAAAAAGCGCTGTCTGTGTAGTCGAGGACGCGGCGACGTTAAGGGCTCGCGCCGCCCCCGAGTGCTCATCGCTTTGTGCGGCGGAGCTGACTGTTGTTTGAGAAAAATTCCTGTCTGAGCGTCCTATGCCGAAATCCAACGACACGGTGCATCTGCGCTTCACGCTAAAGGGCCAAAGCGGTCCATTCTGGCAGACCAATGCAACAGTGGCCTCGGTCGCCAACGGAACCGCCCTGCTAGACGGCCTGGATCGTCAGATCGCCGCCCGTATCGCCGATTTTCGCCGAGCCGGGGAGGGCCGTTGGACGCTCGATTTCGAAGTCCGGGCGCGGCCGTGACCGCGTCGCTATCCTAGTTTCTCCGCACCGCATGCCTAAATGCCGAAGATCAAAACGTGCTGCTGGCCGGCAGCGCCGCTGTCAATGTGCGGCCAAGGCGCATCGATATCGCCTTCAAGAACGGCCTTTTAACCAAAGCGTCGTTCAGTGAGCCCCTCTGAAGTCCACCTCGAAGACCTTCGCAGATGGCTGAATTCGGCGGTAAGCGGCCCTCTTGGCGAATGACAGCCTGGTGTTGGTTCCGAGCCGACAGCAGGACGCAGGGGAGGCGGTAAATCAACTGCCTTTGAGAACCCTTATTATAAAGTTCCCACACGCACTGTTTGTGCATTTCAGACGTCGAGGGTCGACTTGCCCTCGAACGTGATCTTATCGACCGCTTCCCACGGGCCGCCCAAGTAGCGCCAGACGAGCAGGCCTTCAGCCAGAATGTCGAAAGGTTCGAACTCAAGTTGAAGCTGCTCAAGCAGTGTTTTGGCGTCTGCGGGCTCGACCTTGTTCTGGATCGTGATGTGCGGCCGGAACGGGGCCTGATCTTGGCGGGTCAGCGAGGGCGAAAAAGCGTCCGCGAGTTGTCCACGCAGTCGGTCCAGATCGGCGGACGCCAGGCGGTAGGCCACGCCACGCCCCAAGGACCACGGGCCGCGTACATCGAGGCGGATGGGCGTCTGCCGCCGGCACGCCGACTTCAGCGTCTCCAACACGAAGTCTTCCTGCGCCCCAGGGAGCGCGTGGAACAGGGTTAGATGAGCTGGGATGAAGTTGCGGTGGCGGGGAAAGTGCGCCTGGCGCAAGCCGTCGAACCAGTCGAAGGCGCCGTCGTCCAGGGCTGCGGTGATGATGAGCGGCGGCTGATCTGCCACGATCAAGCCTCCCGCCGGGCCAAGCCGCGCCGCCAGGCGTGGGCGGCCGCGCGATGGAGCGTCGCATGGCGGCGCGCCAGACGATCAATGTCGTGGTCATATCCACCGCCGATGACTCCGACGAGCGGCGCGACCGCCAGACAGGTTTCCAGCACATAGGCGTCGCGCTCAGCCAATCCCTCGTCGCTCAGCGACAGTCGCCCCAGCCGGTCGCTTTCGTGCGGATCGACGCCGGCGATGTAGAAGACGAGATCCGGTGCAACGCGTTGAAGCAGGTCGGGCAGAACGTCTTTGAGCCGGGCGACATAGGCCTCGTCGCCTGTTCCGTCGAGCAGGTCGATATCTAGATCGCTGGGCCCCCTACGCACCGGAAAATTCTTCTCGCCATGCATGGAGAAGGTGAAGACGCGAGGTTCGTGTTCGAAGATGAAGGCGGTTCCATCGCCCTGATGGACGTCCAGATCGACCACCAGGACCTGGCCGACTTCGCCATTATCGAGCAAGGCTCTCGCGGCCACGCCGATGTCGTTGAAGACGCAGAAGCCGGCGCCGCCCATCGGGCCGGCATGATGGCTCCCGCCGGCCGTGTTGCAGGCGAGGCCGTGGCGAAGGGCGAGACGGGCGGCTGTCAGCGTGCCGCCGACGGCGGCCTGCGTGCGTTCGACGACGCTTCGCGTGATGGGCAGGCCGATGACACGTTCGACCTTCGGCGGAACGCGGGCGTCCAGCACCTGGCGCACATAGTTGGGATCATGCACGGCGGCGAGCAGCGAGAAATCCGCAGGTTCGGGCTCCCACAGCCCCTCCGGTCCGATAATTCCCTCTTCTCTCAGCACCTCGACCAGGCGCGCATATTTCTGCATCGGAAAGCGATGACCCGAGGGCAGTGCGGCGCTGTAGGCCGGGTGATAGACGATCGGGGGAAGGGGGCCTGGGACGGACATGGGTTTCGTAGAGAACGTACTAGGATTGATGACGCTGCATCTAGTTTGCCGACCCTCGGAAGGCTCTCTGCAGAAACACATAAGGATAGCCTTATGTATTTTGCGTGCTCATCCATTCCGCGCGGCAGTGGCTACGAAATTAGGGTAACGATAGTGGCGATCATGCAATCGAGCTATCAATCTTGAACGAGGCGCAACGTGTCTGACCCATCTCCAATCATCGATCGCATCGTCGTCGTTGGCGGCGGGACGGCGGGGTGGATGGCGGCGGCGGCGCTGGCGCATGCGTTCGAGGGCGCCGGCAAGATCGTGACCCTGGTCGAATCCGAGGCGATCGGCATCATCGGCGTCGGCGAGGCGACGATCCCTGAAATCCTGAAGTTCAACGCGCGCTTGGGCATCGACGAGGCGGACTTCCTGCGCGAGACCAAGGCCACCTTCAAGCTGGGGATCGAGTTCGACGGCTGGCGACGCGAGGGCGAGCGCTATTTCCATCCCTTCGGCGCCTTTGGGCTGGATATGGAAGGCATCGCCTTTCATCATTTCTGGCTGAAGGCCTGCGCCGAAGGCGGGGCGGAGCCGTTGGAAACCTATTCCATGGCCTGGCAGGCCGCGCGCCGTGGCCGTTTCTTTCATCCGCAGGGCGGGCCGCAGTCGCCGCTGTCCAGCCTGGGGTACGCCTATCATTTCGATGCGGCGCTCTATGCGGCCTTTCTGCGCCGCTTTGCGGAGGGGCTGGGGGTCGTCAGGTGCGAAGGGCGGGTGGTCGAGGTCCAGCAGGCGGCGGATGGTGATATCGCGGGCGTCAGGCTGGACGACGGGCGGGTCGTCGAAGGCGACTTCTTCATCGATTGCACCGGCTTCGTCGGCCTTTTGATCGAGCAGGCGTTGGCGTCCGGCTACGAGGACTGGAGTTCTTGGCTTCCGTGTGACAGCGCTGTCGCCGTCCCATGCGAACGGGAGGGGGCGTTGTCTCCTTACACGCGGTCGACGGCGCGCGAGGCCGGATGGCAGTGGCGCATCCCGCTGCAACACCGGGTCGGCAACGGCTACGTCTATTCCTCGGCGCACATCTCGCATCAGGCCGCCGAGGACGCGCTGATGTCGCGGTTGGAGGGCACGGCCCTGGCCGAGCCGCGTCGCCTGCGGTTCGCCACGGGCAGGCGCAAGGATTGCTGGAAGCGCAACTGCGTGGCGGTCGGACTGTCGAGCGGATTCCTCGAGCCGCTTGAATCGACCAGCATTCACCTGATCCAGAGCGCCATCACCAAGCTGATCACCCTGTTTCCGTCGCACAAAAACAGCGACGGCCTTCGCCGTGAGTTCAACGTGCTGATGGAGGAGGAATTCGTCACGGTCCGCGACTTCCTGATCCTGCATTACAAGGTCAATCAGCGAGCGGGATCGTTCTGGAGCCAGGTGCGCGACATGCCGATCCCGGACCGGCTGGCGGCCAAGATCGCCCTGTTCGAGGATACGGGTCGGATCGTCAGGCGCGACCATGACATCTTTTCCGAATCAAGCTGGCTGGCGGTCGCGGTGGGGCAGGGACTGACACCACACGGGCGTCACCCGATTTCCGACGTCATCGGTCATGACGCCAATCTGGGTCGGCTGTCGGCCATCCGTGACAGCATCTGGCGCACGGCCGACGCCCTGCCGACGCACGAAGATGTTCTGGCGACGACGATGAATCGCAAGGCGTTTTGAGACCGGGCCTGCCGCCTGAAAGCCGTGTCAGCAGACTGGCGTCCTTCGCAATGGTGGGCGCGCGCCGCTTCTGAACCCGCTGATCAAAAACGCGCCAAGCTTGTCGAGAGGCGTTGACATCGCTGTCAATCAGTAGTCCAACACGCTCGCGGACGGTCGATCAAGGCTGCCGAAACGATTGCGACGGGCTGAACCGTCCTCGGGGGGATCAGAAGTGAAGTCAAAGATGTTCCAAGCCGGCTATGCGCCCGCCGCTCGCGGGCTGCGCCGTTCCGCGTCCGCCTTGGCGTTGACGGTCGCCGTCGTCGGCGCAACTGCCGCCCACGCGCAATCGATGCCGGCGCCGCAGACGACTGCCCCGGCCACGGACGATGCGGCGCAGGTGGACGACGTCGTCGTCACCGGCATCCGCGCGCGGATCGCATCCTCGCAGGCGATCAAGCGCGACTCCGACACCTTCGTCGATGCCGTGACCGCTGACGACATCGGCGCCCTGCCGGACAAGTCGGTCAACGAGGTTCTGCAGCGCATCCCCGGCGTGAATATCAACCGCTTCCAGGGCCCGACCGACCCCGACCACTTCTCGGTCGAAGGCTCCAACGTCATCATTCGCGGCCTGTCCTACGTCCGCTCGGAGTTCAACGGCCGCGACGCCTTCAGCGTGAACACGGGTCGCGCCCTGGGCTTCAACGACGTGTCGCCGGAACTGCTGTCCAGCGTGCAGGTCTTCAAGAACGCGACGGCCGACCGGATCGAGGGCGGCATCGCCGGCGTGGTCGATCTGCGCACCCGCAAGCCGTTCGACAGCCGCAAGTTCGTCTTCGGCGCGACGGCGGAAGGCTCTTATGGCGATTTGCGTGAAAAGCCGGGCCTGGGCTTCTCGTCCCTGATCAGCAACGTCTGGGACACGCAGTACGGTTCGTTCGGCGCCCTGCTGAGCTATGGCGAATCCGACCTGTATTCCGAAGCTTACGGCAGCCACCTCACCGACTTCACCTACCGGTCCGATCTGTCGAACGGCAACGATCGCCGCTATGTGCCGCGCGGTGGTGCGGTGCGGACCCAGCAGTTTGACCGTTCGCGTTCGACCCTGGATGGTTCGCTGCAGTGGGAATCCACCGACGGCCGAGCCAAGCTGACTGGCGAATACATCCGCGCCGATTCGACCTCGGCCTGGGGCGAGCGCGTGGTCGAGGTCGATCTGGGCAGCGGCGGCAATCCGACTCCCTTGCCGGGCCAGTCGTTCACCTATGATTCCAACGGCGTCTTCACGAGCGGTTTGCTGGTCAGCAATTCGCCGAACCTACAGGTTCTGCCCAAGCGTCAGCGCGATCTGCAAACTCTGACCGAAGACTTCTCTCTAGCCGCCGAATTCCATCCGACCGATCGCCTGTCGATCTGGCTGGATGCGCAGTACAGCAAGGCCAACGCCGACGATCTGGACATGAGCGTCTATGGCGCCATCACGCCGCTCTACACCTTGATCGGCGAAGGGCGTCACGGCGTACCGGACATCCAGTTCGTGGACGCGTCGGGCCAGCCTTCGGCCAGCACAAACGACCCGTCGAACTTCTACTATCGTTCGGCGATGGACCACATCGAGCAGTCCGACGGCGATCAGACCGCGTTCAAGGCGGACATCAAATACGACTTCGACAACTCGCCGCTGCGCGCCATTCGCATGGGCGCGCGCTATTCGGACCGCGAACAGACGCGTCGCTATACCGCCTATAACTGGGGTGCGATTTCAGAGAGCTGGGCCGGCGGCGTCACGCCGTTCCAGACCACAGGTCCGCTCGCTGTCGAAGCCTACGACTTCCCCAACTTCCAGCGCGGTCACAATCCGACGCCGATGAACGGCTTCTATCCGACAGCCGATCTGATTGCGGCCTATCGGGACGGCACGCTGCAAGCGGCCTTGGCTGCAGCGAGCAGCTCGGGCTCGACCTGGCGCCCGCTGGATCAGCGTCCGGGCGCTATCGCCGGCACGCCGTTCTTGCCGGGCGATATCAACAACTCGGCCGAACAAACGACATCGGCCTATGTCCGGTTCGACTTCGGCTGGGATGATGTCTTCGGTCCAGACACCGCCGTCACCGGCAACCTGGGTGTTCGCTACGCCAAGACCGACTTCCAGACGCGCGGCTTCATTTCCAGCCCCAACATCGCGCAGAACTTCGGTGATGCGAACGGTTTCGACCCGCGCTTCCCTGGTCAGAACATTCCGGTGACCCAGGCCAATGCGGCGGCGATTGCGCAGTTCCGTTGCTCGGCCATCCAGCCGGGGCAGTCGGCGCCGGGCTATTGCCTGCTGTCGAACGACCGTCTGAACCAGCTGGTCGCCTTCAGCGACGGCAGCTTCCAAGAGGTCGAGCGCGGCAACAGCTATGACGACTGGCTGCCCAGCCTGAACGTCAATCTGAAGTACAAGGAATGGGTGTTCCGCGGGGCCGTGTCGCGCGCCATGACGCGCCCGGACTTCGGCGTGACGGCCTTCGCCGCTACCCTGTTCTACACCGACATGAACCAGGTCCGGGACAATGGCGGCGACGTCAACACCGCCCCGCTGCTGACCACTTTCACCGGCGGATCGCAGCTGACGGGCGTCCGCGCGTGGAACTACGACCTGGGCGTGGAATGGTATTTCAAGCCGGGAAGCTCGCTGACCCTCAACGCCTTCTACAAGGACCTGTCGGACATCCTGGCCAGCGGCTCGACGGTCCAGCAATTCAGCAACGCGCAGGGCGTCTCGACCGACGTTCAGGTCAACCAGCAGGTCAATATCGGCTCCGGCTGGATCAAGGGCTTTGAGGTCGGCTACCAGCAGACCTACAGCTTCCTGCCAGGCCTGTGGAGCGGGCTGGGTATCGAGGCGAACTACACCTACGTCGAGCCTTCGACCTTCCCCAACGCCGTGACCGAGCCGCGCTATGTGGGTCTGGAACTGCCGTTGCAGCAGCTTTCGAAGCACACCTACAACTTCTCGGTCTTCTACGAGCGGGATCGTCTTTCGGCGCGTCTGGCCTACAACTGGCGCAACGGCTTCCTGCTGACGCCGCGCGACGACGTGAACCCGTTCTCGCCGATCTTCAACGACTCGACGGGTCAGCTTGACGGTTCGATCTTCTACACTCTGAACGACAACTGGAAGATCGGTCTGTATGGCGCCAACCTGCTGGACGAGGTCACCGTCACGCAGCAGCAGACGTCCTATAACCTGAACGGCGCGAACCAGGCCGGCCCGCTGGCCCCGCGGTCCTACTTCCGCAGCGACCGTCGCGTGACGTTCAGCCTGCGCTACACCTTCTAAGACTTCTTCTCTGAGCGAAGACTTGGGGCGTCGATCTGATCGACGCCCCTTTTTTTCGTGCTGGATCAGCCGCCTTCGCGCAGCCGTTCGATGAACTGAGAATGGGCGGGCAGGGCGGCCAAGGTCTGGTCGAAAGCCATGACCATTCGCCCCAGCGAAGCCGTGGCGCCCTTGATGTCCAGACGGTCGGCCTGGATGTCGTAACGGCGCGGCGTCAGGCCAAGGCCGGCCATCAGCAGGGTCCAGTGTTGTGCGTCGTAGGGATCGCCATCCAGGCCGACGCCGGCGTTGCGAGACGTGAACTGGGCGATGCGACGCGCCAGGTCGTCGCCAGCCGGGGCTAGTCGTTGGCCTTGCGATCCGCATAGAAGGATCAAATGGAGTCGGTCCGCGCGGTGCGCGATGTCTCGAACAACGGCCTCGTTATAGGCCTCCGCGCAGGCTGAAATCTGCTCGGACGCGCTCGGCAGCGATGCGACGAGTTGTGTCAGCTGTCGCTCCAGTAAGACGCTGTCCAGGCCCAAGGCGTCGCCAAAGCGCGCCGCCGCCGGACCAAGAGCAAGACGAGGCCCGCTCCAGGGATGCGGACTGAAGCCGGGGGCGAGGGCGACCTCCGACAGGGCGGCGACATCAACATCACCCAGCCAGGCCGCCAGCGCCGCCGTCGCAACGTCAGCGGTGGTGCGATCTGCGGCGTAGGGCAGGCTGGCGAAACCGCCGCCGGGCAGGGGGCTGCGACTGGCCAGCCCTTCGACCAGGTTGGTCATATCCAGACGCGGCGCGTGATCGCCACCCGCGTAGCGCACGGTCAGACAGCGGTCGTAGCCCAGGCGTGCGGTCCAGTCGCCGTCGCCGTCAAAGGCTCTGGTCGTTCGCGTGTCCACGGTCATGAAGGGCGCGATCTCGCGGGTGTCGCCCAGACCCTCTCGCACGCCGGCGCGCCGGGCGATGTCCCGCAGTCGCGCCGTCAGAACGCGCGCGTCCAGCATCAGTCTGGGACGAAGAAGAGAGCGGGGCGATTGCCGATCCGGGCTGGGATGGGCGTAACGACCGGCCGCCATCACGCGCGCCTGAAACTGCAGCGGCGCCAGAAGAGTGGCATAGTCGGGGGCGTCAGGAGATTGACGGGCGGCGCGCAGCACCACATCCGCCAACGCGACCCCATCGATCCCAGGTAGGGGCTCCTGCTCGACGACGGCGATGTCTCGCCCGTCGCGCCAGTTTCGCAGCAGCGAGCCGAGGAAGAAACCGCCGTGGCCCCGAGCCAACAGGTCGGCGCCGTCAGACAATTGGACGAGCACACCGTCTGGATCGGCGATCACGACCTCGGGCTCTTCACCAAGCGCGGGAGGAGCGGCGTCTTCGATCAGGACCGAATGACCGGACGGCAGCGTCTTGGCCAACAGGGCGGCCGCCGCCCAGGCCGCCAGTCCGCCGCCTCGAATGACCCAAGCCTTGTCTGACCCTCTCATCGGACGCCCCCCGCGCGCTGGGCCGCCTGGCGGATGAAGGTCATGTGATCGGGCGTCCGATCGACGGTCGATCTGACGTCGTCGCGCAGGGCTGCCAGCTTGTCAAACAAGACGTGCGGTTCCAGCCGATCGACACGCGGATCCCAGCCGTTCGGGACGATGTTCTGCCCCACCAGTACGGCGAGCCAGCTGGGCGGCAGGAAGACGCCGATGTCGTAGTCGGGCAGCAGGCCGCGCGACTTAAAGGCCTCGACCTTGGCCGACAGACTGTCGGGCCAGGCCATGGTTCGCATCTCGCGCCAGAACGGCTCGTCGCGCTGGTTGGCGACATAGTGCAGGACGAGGAAGTCACGAATCCGGTCGAACTCCAGCGCCATGATCCGATTGTATTCTTGGGCGTCCGCCGCCATCCCGACCCTGTCGGGAAACAGATCCAGCAAGGTCGTGATGCCCAACTGGATCAGGTAGATGCTGGTGGACTCCAGCGGCTCAAGGAAGCCGCCGGACAGACCGATCGCGACAACGTTTCGGCTCCACAGTTTGTGCCGTCGCCCGGTCTTGAAGCTCAACCGACGCGGCTCGGCCAGCGCCGGACCTTCCAGAGTGGACATCAGGGTCGCCACGGCGTCCTCGTCCGAAATGTGAGCCGATGAGAAGACGTGGCCGTTTCCGGTGCGATGTTGCAGCGGAATGCGCCATTGCCACCCCGCTGCGCGGGCCGTCGCGCGGGTATAGGGGCCGACCGGCGCCGTCGTCCGGCACGGCACGGCGAAGGCGCTGTCGCAGGGCAGCCAATGGCTCCAGTCCTCGAACGTCGTCTCCAGCGCCTGATTGATCAGCCGACCGCGAAAGCCCGAGCAATCGACGAACAGATCGCCCGAAACACGGCGTCCGTCCGACAGGACGACGGCGTCGACATCACCCGTCGCGCCATTCAGGACATGATCGACGACCCTCCCTTCGGTGCGGACCACGCCGCGTCCGCACGACACTTGGCGCAGGAAGGCGGCGTAGAGGCTGGCGTCGAACTGAAAGGCGTAGCTGAAGGTGGACAGCATGGAGCCGGGGTCGGAAACCGGCCGTTGGAACCGGTTCGCCTCGGCCGCCCTGACCGGATAGCTGTAGTCGCTGATGTCGGCAGCGTCGCCCATGGCGCGGCGCGCGGCCCAGACATGGTGGAAATCGATCCCCTCGATCGGCTCGCCATAGGCACCGAAGGGATGGATATAGCTGTCGCCGGGCCGCCCCCAGTCCACGAACTGGATGCCCAGTTTGAAGGTGGCCTGAGTCTGGTCGATCAACGTCTGTTCGTCGATGCCCATGGCCGTGTTGAAGGCGCGGATGTGGGGCAGGGTGGCCTCGCCCACGCCGACGATGCCGATCTCGTCGGACTCGACCAGTTCGATCGAGACGGCGCCGCCCGCCAGACGATGAGACAGGGCGGCGGCCGTCATCCAGCCAGCGGTTCCTCCGCCCAGGATGACGATTTTTCGGATCGGACCGGCATCGTTTTGGATCATCATGCCGACTGTCTAGCAGACCATTTTTCGGCATGACAGCGATGGACAAGCCTGACCACAAGCGGTGTCGGCATCGCCTTTTCGAGCGGGGATGTTAGAAGCGGTCTGAGCGACGTTCAGGGGGACGGATTTTGGCGACGGTGACGATCTACGACGTGGCCGCGAAGGCGGGCGTGTCCATCAAGTCCGTGTCGCGCGTGCTCAACAACGAGCCGAACGTCAGCCCGACGCTGCGAACGAAGGTAGAGGAGGCGGCTGCGTCTCTGGGCTATCGGCGCAGCCTGTCGGCGCGCAGTCTGGCGGGGGCGTCGTCGTCGTTGATCGCGGTCCTGGTGGACGCGGATCTGACCATCGAACACTGGAAGAGCGGGCGCGGAAGCGACTATCTGGGGCGTCTGGAGTTCGGCGCCCTGATGGAGGCGCGCCAGGTCGATTACCATCTGATGATCGAGTTGGTGGATCACAACTCGGCCGATCTTGAACGCGATCTCATGGCGCTGCTGAACTCGATCCGGCCCGAGGGCGTCATTCTGACCCCGCCGAACTCGGACAATACGGTGGTGATGGACGCCCTCGACGCGGCCGGTACGCCCTATGCTCGCATTGGACCGGAAGCGGCGTTTGATCGGGGCTTCTGCATCGAGATGGACGAACGGCGCGCCGCATTGGAGATGACCCGCCATCTCATCGAACTGGGCCACACGCGGATCGCCTTTGTCACCGGGCCTGTCGCCTATGGGGCCAGCCGGCGTCGTCTGGCCGGTTACACGGACGCCATGGCCGAGGCTGGCCTGGACGTGGCGCCGGCTTGGGTGGTGGAGGGCGACTTCACCTTCAACTCCGGGGCGCTGGCGATGGAGAAACTGCACGAGACCTCGCCCGACATCACGGCCGTCTTCGCCAGTAACGACGATACGGCCCTTGGCGTCCTGCAATGTGCGGCGAGGCTGGGACTGTCGGTGCCCGGCGACCTGTCGGTGGCCGGTTTCGACGATTCGCCCGGCGCGGGTTTCAGCACGCCGGATTTAAGCACCATCCGTCAGCCGGTAGCGGAGATGGCCGCCGCCGCCGCGCAACGCCTTATTCCGCCTCTGCGTCGTCTCTTGGACGGCGACGCCGCCGCGCGTGTCATCGTTCCGCATGATCTGATCGCGCGCCAGTCCACCGCTCGCATCGAGCATTGAAAGGCAAGCTCAGGCAGTTGTTGACAGCGCTGTCAGACGTTTGGCACAGTGGGTTTTGTCCGGGGCTGTTTCGGACATCCATATCGGCCTGAAAGCGCGTCTCCGGGGTTGGCTTGGGCGGCGTGGCGGCCGCAACGATCAGGTCTCCCTCCATGCGCATGGCCGCCACCGCCCTGGTGATCACCCTCATGTCGAGCGCCTGCGCGATCGATCCCGGCATGGCTCGGGCCGTTCCCGTTCAGGCCGTGACGCCCCAGGCCTCCATCGTCACTGAGGCCACGCGCGCCCAGCCGGCGCTTTGGCCCCGCGCGGCCTCGCCGGCGGCGATGACGGATGCGACGACGGAAGCGTTCGTCACCGACCTGATGAGCCGGATGACGCTGGAGGAGAAGGTCGGCCAGACGATCCAGGCCGACATCGGCTCGATCAAGCCTGAGGACCTGCTGACCTATCCGCTGGGTTCGATCCTGGCGGGCGGCAACTCGTCGCCCGGCAGCGACGAGCGCGCGTCTGCACAGAAATGGGTCGAACTGGCCCGGGCCTTCCGCGCGGCGGCGGCCCAGCGTCCGGGCGCCAGGATCCCGCTGATTTACGGCATCGACGCCGTGCACGGTCACAACAACATCGTCGGCGCCACCATCTTTCCGCACAACATCGGCCTAGGCGCTGCGCGCGATCCCGACCTGATCCGCCGCATCGGCGAAGCGACGGCGCTGGAAGTCGCTGTGACAGGCGCCGACTGGACCTTCGGCCCGACTCTGGCCGTGCCCCAAGACGACCGCTGGGGCCGGACGTATGAAGGCTATGCCGAGAACCCCGAGGTCGCCAAAAGCTACGCCGGCCCGATGACGCTCGGCCTGCAAGGCGCGCTGTCGGCCGATCATCCGCTGGCGGCCGGCCATATCGCCGGCTCGGCCAAGCACTTCCTCGCCGACGGCGGCACCACGGGCGGCAAGGACCAAGGCGATTTTGCGGGATCGGAACAGGAGCTGATCCGCACCCATCTGTCCGGCTATCCTCAGGCCATCGACGCCGGGGTGCTGTCGATCATGGCCAGCTTCTCCAGCTGGAACGGCGTCAAACACTCGGGCAACGAAACCATTCTGACCGACGTGCTGCGCGGCCCGCTGGGCTTCGCCGGCTTCGTGGTGTCGGATTGGAACGCCCATGGCCAACTGCCGGGCTGTTCGAACGAAAGCTGCGCCCTGGCCTTCAACGCCGGCATAGACATGTTCATGGCGCCCGACAGCTGGAAGCCGCTGTATCAAAACACCTTGGCTCAGGTGAAGTCGGGCGAAATCCCGATGGCGCGCCTGGACGAGGCGGTGCGCCGCATCTTGCGCGCCAAGGTCAAGACCGGACTGTTCAACGAAGCTCGCCCGGTCGAGGGCCATTACAATGAGCTAGGGTCCCCCGCCCACCGCGCCCTGGCGCGTGAGGCGGTGCGCAAGTCGCTGGTGTTGCTGAAGAACGACGGCGTCCTGCCGATCCGCGCGAACGCACGCGTGCTGGTCGCCGGTCACGCTGACGACATCGGCCAGGCCTCGGGCGGCTGGACCCTGACATGGCAGGGCACGGGCAACTCGAACGCCGACTTCCCCAACGGCCAGTCGATCTGGGGCGGCATCAAGGAGGCGGTCGCCGCCGGCGGTGGTCAGGCGACCCTCAGCGCCGACGGGGCCTTCACCCAGAAGCCCGACGTCGCCATCGTCGTCTTCGGCGAGACCCCCTATGCCGAGTTCCAAGGCGATGTGGACACGCTGGACTTCGAGCCCACCGGCCCGTTGGAGACGTTGAAGCGGCTGAAGGCGGCGGGCATTCCGACGGTGTCGGTCTTCCTGTCCGGCCGGCCGATGTGGACCAATCCTGAGATCAATGCGTCCGACGCCTTCGTCGCCGCCTGGCTGCCGGGCACGGAGGGAGCGGGCGTCGCCGACGTGCTGGTCGGCGATGCGGCGGGCAAGCCGCGCAACGACTTTACCGGAACCCTGTCCTTCAGCTGGCCAAAGACCGCCAAGGGCGAGCCGCTGAACGTGGGTCAGCCCGGCTATGACCCGCAGTTCGCCTATGGCTACGGCCTGACCTATGCGCGCAACGCTCGCGTCGGCCTGCTCTCGGAAGACAGCGGCGTCGCCAACGCGGGCGGCAGCCTGGACCGCTACTTCGTCGATGGCCGCTTCGTCGCCCCCTGGTCGCTGATGCTGCGCGATGCGGGTGGAGACTTCCGCCTCGGGGCTGAAAAGAGCGGCGCCAGCCCGCGCGGCGGCGTGTCTGCGCGCGCCACCGACGGCGCAGGCCAGGAGTCGGCCCGCGCCCTGATCTTTTCGCAAGGCGGCGGCCAGGCGATGATCGTGGCGCAGCCGGTCGATCTGACGCGCCAGTCGAACGGCGAGATGGCCATCGCCTTCCGCTACCGCGTCGATGCGCGACCCAAGGGACCGGTGTTCCTGACCCTGGGCGCCGGTTCAGTCGACATCTCCAGTTTGATCGCCGCCGCTCCAGTGGGCGAATGGCGCACGCTGAAGGTCCGGCTGTCGTGCCTGCGTGACCGTGGCGCCGACATCGCCGCCGTCGATCAACCCTGGGGCCTGCGCACCAACGCCGACTTCGCGGTCACGGTCGAGGACATCCGCCTGGCGTCGAACGAGGGCGACGCCGTCTGTCCGACGCAGTAGGCTGGCGCTCGCCAAGGGGGGAACCGGCCGCATGACCAATGCTGAACTGAGCGTGGCCTTTTTCCTGCAGATGGCGATCATCATCGCCGCCTGCCGCATCGTGGGCTGGCTAGCCAAGCGCTACCTCGGCCAGCCGCAGGTGGTGGGCGAGATGATCGCCGGGGTGATCCTTGGCCCGTCACTGTTCGGCCTGCTGGCCCCCGATCTGCAGGCGGCCCTGTTCCCCAAGGAGTCGCGGTCGATCCTGTTCGTCGGCGCCCAGTTGGGCGTCGGCCTCTACATGTTCCTGGTCGGGCTGGGCTTCCGTCGCGATCACTTCAGGGCCAATGCGAAAAGCGCGGCCGCCGTGTCGCTGGCGGGCATGGCGGCGCCCTTCCTGGTCGCTGTCGCCATTGCGCCCTGGTTGGTCGCTGAGGGTCTGTTCGGGCAGGGCATCCAGACCTGGCAGGCCATGCTGTTCATGGGCGCGGCCATCTCGATCACGGCCTTTCCCATGCTGGCGCGCATCATTCATGAGCGGGGGCTCAGCGGCACGCGGCTGGGTTCGCTGTCGCTGGCGGCCGGCGCCATCGACGACGCCGGCGCCTGGTGCGTCTTGGCCATCGTTTTGGCCAGCTTTGGCGCCGGGCCGATGCTGGCGGTGACGGCCATCGCGGGGGGCGGCGCCTTCGCCCTGTTCATGCTGACGCTGGGGCCGAAGCTGCTGGCGCCGCTGGGCCGAATCGTCGAGCGGGAGGGGCGGCTAAGCCCGACCGTGCTTGGGATCGTGCTGATCCTGTTCATGCTCAGCGCCTGGGCCATGGACGCAGTCGGCATCCATGCTGTCTTCGGCGGGTTCATCCTGGGCGTCGCCATGCCGCGCGGTCTCTTGAGCGACGAGGTCAAGCGTCAGCTGGAGCCGTTCGCCGTGCTGGTGCTGCTGCCGATGTTCTTCACCTTCTCGGGGCTGAACACACAGCTGACCATGGTCAACAGCCTGGGGCTGCTGGCTGTGACCGTCGTCATCCTGCTGGGCTCAATCCTGGCCAAGGGCGGCGCCTGCTGGGCCGCCGCCCGCCTGACGGGTCAGGACAACGCTACGGCCATGGGCATCGGAGCCCTGATGAACGCGCGCGGCCTGATGGAGCTGATCATCATCAACATCGGCCTGCAAAAGGGCGTCATCGGCCCGGCCCTGTTCTCCATCCTGGTGCTGATGGCCATCATCACCACCCTGATGGCCTCACCCCTGTTCGAACGGGTTTACGGCCGGAAGGCGAGGGCGCGGGGCGAGCTGGGCGGGTTGAAAGAGTCCGATCCCGAATTGCCGGGTATCACGGAACGCCAGCAGGCTTAGGAATAAAGGCCCGAACCATTTTGCGGGCTTTCGGAGGGAATATCGAGATGGCAGGACCGACGGGGGGCTCAGGCCCCGACATCGCGGGCGACGACCGCGTCAACATGGCCTTTATCGCCCTGATCGTGGCGGTCGCCACCATCGGCGGCTTCATGTTCGGCTATGATTCCGGCGTCATCAACGGCACCCAGGACGGGCTGGAGGCGGCCTTCAACCTGTCGGCTCTGGGCACCGGCTTCAACGTCGGCGCCATCCTCTTGGGCTGCGCCGTCGGCGCCTTCATCGCGGGGCGTCTGGCGGACGCCATCGGTCGTCGCACGGTGATGCAGATCGCCGCCGGCCTGTTCATCGTTTCGGCCTTCTGGGCGGGGGCGGCCGACACCTCGGCCCACTTCATCATCGCCCGCTTCATCGGCGGTCTGGGCGTCGGCGCCGCCTCTGTCCTGTCGCCGGCCTATATCTCCGAAGTGACCCCGGCCTCGATCCGCGGCCGATTGTCGTCGGTGCAGCAGATCATGATCATCACGGGTCTGACCGGCGCCTTCGTGGCCAACTACGTTCTGGCGCGCACTGCCGGCGGATCGACCGCCGACTTCTGGCTGGGCTTCCCCGCCTGGCGCTGGATGTTCTGGCTGCAAGTCGTTCCGGCCGCCATCTATCTGCTGGCGCTGCTGGTCATCCCGGAAAGCCCGCGCTTCCTGGTCGCCAAGAAGAAGGACGCCCAGGCCGAGGCCGTGCTGTCCAAGCTGTTCGGAGCCGGCGCCGGCGCGCGCAAGGTCGGCGAAATCCGCGCCTCGCTGAGCGCCGATCACAAGCCGAAATTCTCGGACCTGCTCGACCCGGCGACCAAGAAGGTGCGCCCCATCGTCTGGGCCGGCTTGATCCTGGCCGTGTTCCAGCAACTGGTCGGCATCAACATCGTCTTCTACTACGGCGCGGTGCTGTGGCAGTCGGTCGGATTCTCCGAGAATGACGCGCTGCAGATCAACATCCTGTCCGGCGTCCTGTCGATCGCGGCCTGTCTGGCGGCCATCTCGGTCATCGACAAGATCGGTCGCAAGCCCCTGCTGCTGATCGGTTCGGCGGGCATGTTCGTGACCTTGGCCACCGTCGCCTGGTGCTTCTCAAAGGCCGCCCTGATCGACGGTTCGCTGCATCTGGACGACAACACCGGCCTGATCGCCCTGATCGCGGCCAACGCCTATGTCGTCTTCTTCAACTTCAGCTGGGGCCCTGTCATGTGGGTCATGCTGGGCGAGATGTTCCCCAACCAGATGCGGGGTTCGGCCCTGGCCGTCGCCGGCTTCGCCCAGTGGATCGCCAACTTCGCCATCTCGGTCAGCTTCCCGTGGATGGCGGCGACCCTGGGGCTGGTCTTCACCTACGGCTTCTACGCGGTCAGCGCCCTGATCTCCTTCTTCCTGGTCCAGGCCTGGGTGAAGGAAACGCGCGGTCGCGAACTGGAAGAGATGGCCTAAGGATTTAAGATCCCAACTTCCGCCGTTCCTCCGAACGGCGGAAGTCCCAGGTCTGCAACGCGTCAGTGATCGTCGATGAAGGCGGCGACCCAGACCAGGGGCGCGTTCCAGTTGATGGCCACTTCGTTCAGGGCATAGGCGTTGATGTCGTCGGCCCAGCAGGTCTGGGCCGCGCACTTGCCGACCAGAATCTTGGCCACGTCGTCGATCATGGCCTGATTGTTCGGCCCGCCCGACAGGGCACCCGCCGGGGGTAGGGGATAGGCCGGGTCGGCCTGATGCGCCCAAAAGCGATGGTGCGGGTTCTGGACCGGACGATCGCCGTAGCCGGTCACATAGGACCGATCCATCGGATTGCGGCCCAGAACATAATCCAGTGACCAGATCACCGCGTTGCGGAAATCCCAGTCGCCGGTGTAGTCGAAGGCGGAACCCAGGATCACCGCCCGGCTCATCAAGGCGCCGTTCGAACCCCATTCGTACTTCTCGCCCGCGACCGGCAGGCCGTAGCCCTGACCATAGCCGGCATCGACGTAGGCGCGGGCGGCCGCCACGATGTTGGCGCGCACGGTGACCAGATCCTCGGGCGGCAGAACGTCAGGCACGGTCGCCAGCGTCAGCGACCCCAGCGACGCCGTCCAGGAGAAGCCCGGATCGCCAGTCGCGCTTTTGCCCGACAGGGGTCCGCCCAGATAGTAGGGCGAGGTCTTGAGCGCGGTCAGATAGGCCGGATTGCGCGTCGTGGCCAAAAGCTCGGCCGTGGCCCAATAGAATTCATCCGAGAAGTCGTTGTCGCCATAGGCTCCACCGCCGGCGAAATTCTCTCCGGCCCGAATGTCGCGATTGCGCAGCGCAGCGCGGAAGGCCCGCTGCGACGCCGTCAGACATTGGCGTGCGAAGGCCGGATCGATGTCACGCCAGATCCGCGCGCATTGGGCGCCGACTGCGGCGAGATTGAGCGTCGCGGCCGTACTGGGCGGATACAGAAGGCGCGGCTGGGTATCGTCCGCCGGGGCCATAGGCAGGCCCGTCCACTGCGCATCATGCACCTTGTGATGGACCATGCCGCCGGCGTCGATCTCGGTCAGGGTCAGCGGCTGACCCGGCGCCTGGGCGCCGACCGGGACCTTCAGCTTCACGCCGTCAGCGATCTGCATCTTCAGCAGGAATTCGATCTCGTACCGGGCCTCGTCGAGCAGATCGTTGACGCCATTTCCGGCCTCCGGAATGTCGACTTTGCCGTCTGCGAAGGCGCTTGCGCCCGGGCCGCTCCTGGCCATTGCGCGTTCATAGGCATTCAACAGCATCCAGACCGAGATGCCGCCGTTGACGACGTATTTGCCGTGGTCGCCAGCGTCATACCAGCCGCCGGTGACGTCCAGCGTATAGTCGCACCCGGGCCAGACCGCGCCGGTCGTGTCGGCGCCCGAGAAGCAGGCCGCGACTTCGTGCGGGTGCCCGGCTGCACGCGCCAGATCCGGCCGCGCGACGTGATCCGCCGGGATCGGCACGCCGGCCCGGTTCTGATAGAAATAGGCCAGGGCGTCGTACTTCAGCCGGGCGTGAGGATGCTGCTGGATCGAGAAGGGGCGGCTTTCGTGCGATCCCACGATCAGCCGATAGCCTTCGCCAACGGTCTGCAGAGATTGGAAGTCAACCGTATGCACGGCTTGGCCCGAGGCGGCGTCTTGGCCGAAGACCTTGGACGTGCCTTGGGCCACGTTAGCGCCCGCCGGGTCCACCACGCGCCAAGGCAGGGGGCGGGTGGCCCGATCCTCGACCGTTGCCGTCTTCGGCCCTTGGGTTTCGAACCCGATCTGGCTCATCCGGACGGCGCTGGTCTCCGTCTCCGCCTGTGCCGCATTGAAGGCGGCCGCCAGGGCCACGGCCGCGACGCTCGCGCTCGATCTCTTTCTCACCCCAACCTCCCTCAAGGCCTGTGTACTTTCATGAGCGACGCCCATACGCCGACGTGCCGCACGATCCTCGCGAAAACCCTAGCATCTGACAGCGTTGTCACAAGTGATTTGCCGATCGCATTTTGTTGCAGCTACTCACACCGGATGACGCCATGATCGCGCTAGCAAGCGTGTCGAGCCACGTGCCATAGAGGCGGGGGCCGCTCGATGGAGGAGGGTGAAGTTTCCAGCCGTTCTCAAACCCGCCGCACGCCCCTGGTCTTGGTGGCATATCTGGTGTTTTTCCTAGCCGCCTTCATCGGTCTGGCGCCCCTGTTCCAAATCGTCGCTCCGCTCCACGCCGCCGCTCTTGACGCCGGGGGTAAAACTCAAATTCTTAGCCGGGCTATGGTCTGGGGCGCGATCACGGCCGCCGTGGCCAATATCGCCATGGGCGCGATCAGCGACCGGACGCGTTCGCGGTTTGGTCGTCGCCGACCTTGGATTGCGCTTGGGGCGCTGCTGACGGTTTTAAGCTATGTCGGCATATGGCGGTCGTCGACGCCGGGCGAGTTCGTATGGGCCTTGGTCGGATTTCAACTTGCGTTCAACGTGCTCATGGCTCCGCTCGCAGCCGTGTTTGCGGATCGCGTGCCGATTTCGCTGAGAAGTACTGTCTCGGCGATGCTGGGACTGTCGTATCCGCTCGCTGTCGCTCTGGGCTCCAGTCTGATGGCGCTCGGTCCGCAGTACGAACCCGGCAGATTAGCGCTTCTGGCGGGCATTCTTCTTGGTGCAGCCGCTTTCTTCCTCCTCGTTTTCGATGAGTCGTCTTCGGAACGACAACCTATAGCGCCGTCGTCTCAGACTGGCGGGAGCGGATCGCTGCTTGCGCCGTTTCGATCGCGCAATTTCGCTACGGTCTGGACAGGTCGCCTCCTCATCGCGACCGGCTACGCCCTTGTCAGCATTTATCTGCTTTATTTCGTTACCGACGCAGTCGGATGGCCTGGTCGTACTCCGGAACGTTCCCATGCCGTGCTAACGGGCGTCGCCTTCGTGAGTGTCGTATTCATTGCTAGTTTAATGGCGGTGTTTGGGACGCGTATCGTGCAGCGACAACCCATTGCTCTGGCGGGAGCGGTGGCCCTTTGTGTGGCTACCGTCGCCTTGGCGATCGCGCCGTCATGGACCGTCGTGGTTTTCGCCTTCGCAATCTACGGCCTGGGGCAAGGGGGCTATGGATCCGTGGAAATGGGATTGTTGGCGGATGCACTTCCCACACAAGACAATCGTGGTCGGGATATGGGACTCAACAATCTGGCAGTGGCCTTACCCCAGGCGATGGCCCCAATCGCTGCCATCATTCTGGAACAGGTAGGCTTGGATATCCGAGGCCTTTACGTCGCAGCAGCAGCGTGTTTCGCTGCTGCTGCGGTCGTTATGACCCTATTTCGGTCAGCCCGGACATGAACGTTGCCGGGTTAACCTGCGCGGGCTGAACGGCGCTGTCAGGTTGCCAAGTGCAAGATGCACGTTGCCCAACCCGCCGAAATATCAGGCGCAGGCCGCCAGCTACGCTGCCTGAGCCCCTGCGGAGCAGCGGCAAAGATTTGGTCGGCTGATGAGATGTCGTTGGGTGTGGAAGGTGTTGTCGATCGCGGCACGAGTGGTGAGGAAGCGCTGGGCTGAGGCTGAAGCAAAAGTAGAGCCACACGGCTCGGCGGATCACCGCCGCAGGGGGGCGCCAACATGACTTTCTGAACTTCAACTTCCGAAGGTTGGAGCCCGCGTGACCTTTTCGACGGGACGGTCGTGACTATGCGCTGACGGTTCGCGGCCCCGTGGAAGCAAACAATGGCGAGAGCCTGACGCGACTTGCGCCGGCCGGCGTCGGCGTAACTCGCGTGGGCAACTTCAGCGTCGCCGATGCGATTGCTTAAGGGTAAGCTCATGCCGCAGCTTGAAGATTTCAATCCTGGCGACCGCGACACCATCCATGCCGTCTTTGTCGGCGGCGGCGGCGTGCCCGCTCGCATTCGGGGTGTTCGTCGACTTCTTGGTCGATCAATTGCGGCCACGGTCGGTTGCAAGAGACAAAAAACACCAAGAAGGTCCATTGCACAAAACCGAGCGGCTTTTTGGTGTGTGATGATCGGGAATCCAGCCGCAGGCTCCCGCGATCCGAAAAGGTCTACTGCGGCGCTCCCCACCTAAGCGTCAGGCCGATGGTGCGAGGACGCAGAGGCGTGATGGCTTGGGCGTCGGGAAGGCGGAAAGGGTCGCTGTAGGCGAAGGTGTTGGCTTCGGTGTCGAACAGATTGTCCACGAAGATCGTCGCGGTCCAAGCCGACGCTTCGACGCCAAAGGCCAGTCTTCCCGTGCCGTAATCGCCCATACGATATTGTTGGCGTCCGTCGAACGTCAGGCGCGACGCGCCGACGTAGGAAAGGCCGCAGTCCGCAAGCAACGCCAAACGCTCGCCCAGCGGACGACGCCAGCTGAAGCCGACATTCGCAGAAGCCCGAGGCACCCCCGGCAAACTCGCGTCTCGGCGGGAATCAAACCGCGCGCTGGGCGAGGTGATGCGTGGGTCGGCGACAAGCCCGTTGGCGAAAAGCTCAAGCGTCTCGGTGGGACGCCAGTTGGCCTCGACCTCGAAGCCCTTGTCCGCGCCGTCGCCGACGTTGACGACATAGGCCAGGCCGCTGGGCAAAAATTGGTCGCTCTGCACATTGCGCCAGCGTGCGGCGTAGACGGCGGCGCGGAAGCGGGCGCGGCCGTCCGCCGATCGGTACTTGGCCCCCAACTCGGCGTTCCATAGGCTGTCTGGCTTGTACTGGCGCGCCGGTGAATCGGACAGGCCGCTGAAGTCCTGGCCGATGACGCCGGCGGTGTTGAAGCCGCCGGCCCGATGCCCACGACTGACGAGGGCGGACAGGTTCAGGCGATCGCTGGGCTGCCAGGCGAGGGCGATCTTGGGCGTGAAGCCGGCGGATTCCCCGCGTCCGTCGAACGATCGCGAGCGGCTGAACTGTCGAACCAGGGAGGTGGTGTCGTATTCAAGGGCGTAGTAGCGGGCCCCGGCGGTCAGGGTCAGGTCGTGGGGCAGGTCCAGCGACGCTTCGCCATATACGGCGGCCTCGTTCAGCCGGTCGCGCCGCGCCTCGGAATAGATGGCGCGAGGCTCGGGCGTCAGGGCGGACAGGACGGGATTGGTGCGTGTGGTGTTGGACGACACCAGACCGCCGGCCAACCAGCGCCAGCGACCGATATCGGGAGAGACGAAGTTGGCCTCGCCGACGACCAGGTGAATATCCTTGCCTTCGTCCAGCGCGCCGATGCGCCAGCCCGATCCAAAGCGACGAAGGGCGCTGGAGGCGTCATAGCGGCTCTTGAAACCATGCTCGACGACCGAGACCGAGGCGTTCAGCCGGCCCCAGGCGCCACGTCCCTCGATCGAGGCCGAGCCCTGGTCGAAGCGGTTCTGATGCGGTTCGCGAACCAGATTGGCGCGCCTCAAAGGGCCGAGGCCGCGATAGACGTAGTGGGTGTCCTCGGTGACGATGGACTGGTGAACGACGCCGGCGCGCGCCGTCCAGCCGGGCGCAATCTCCAGCGCGGCGGACAGCCGGCCGCCGCGCCGCGTGCCGTCATTGACCCGCCGCAGGTTCAGTTCGACGTCGTTGATATAGCCGCTGTAGGTCTCGCCATAGAGGGCTGCGCGGATCGCGGCGCGGTCGCCGGCGATAGGCAGGTTGGCGACCAGGCCATAGTCGGAGTTCCAGCCGCCGCCGTCAGTGCGCGACCGGGTCGCAGAGAGCGACAGAGATTCCTCGCCCATCGCCGGAGCCCGCGTGACGATACGCACGACGCCGCCGATGGGGCCGGTGCCGTACAGCGTACCTTGCGGGCCGCGCAGCACCTCGACCCGGTCGATGTCGATCAGCTTCAGATCCGGGTCCGGGGCGGCGTATGTGACCGGCGTCAGGTCGAGGTACAGGCCGACGGTGGATTGGGTCAGGCCGGTGAAGACGCCGTCCGATATGCCGCGCAGCAGGATCTTGTTCCGGCCGGGGCCGAGATTGGTCACAGTCATGCCGGAGACGAGGCTGTCCAGGCCCTGCATGCCCGTGACCCCAGCACGGGTGATGCGATCGGCGCCGACCGCCGTCATTGCGGATGAAGAAGACTGGATCAGCTCGGGTCGGCGCGGGGCGGTCACGACGACTTCGCTGACTTGAGCCACGTCTTCCGGCGACGCCACAGCAGCATCGGGGCGTGGGGCGATCGGTCGAGCGGGAACGGGCGGTGCGCTTAGTTGCCTGCTGATGATCACAGCGCCGTCCTGGCGGATGGCGTAGCGACATCCGCTGCCCGCCAGCAATCGCGTAAGGGCCGCGTCCATCGACATCCGGCCACTGATCGCTGGGCTGACGCCTGCACACGACGTCAGGCTGCCGCCCAGTGAAACGCGGGCCTGAAGCGCCAGGTCCAGCAGGGCGTCGTCTACGGACTGGCGCGGGATGTAGATGTCGAGCAGGCGCGCATCCGCCTGCGCCGGCGTGCTCAGGGCCGTCGTGGCGAGCAGAAAGAGACTGGGAAGAAGGGCGGCGGCGTGTGGCTTGGACCGGCCGAGGCGTTCGGGCCGCCCGCCCTTAACCGACCTCACGGGTGTTGACGCGGACTTCACGCGAAGATGCGTCCACGCGGACGGGGGCGAAATCCTGCAACTGCTTCAACATCACGGCCTCGTCGCCAATGCGAAGGGCGCCGGTGAACCGCAGCGCCCGAGCCGATGTCGATAGCACGACCGGCTTGTCGAGATAACGCGAAAGATCGTCCGCGACATCGGTCATCGGACGGTTGCGATAGACCAAAACTCCCTGACGCCAGGGTGATGTCTGGTTCGGAGGCATTTGCGACAGGGCCGGGGTCTGCTCGCCGCGCTGCGCCAGCGCCTGACCGGCGACCAGGCGGACCTTGGGCGCGTTGACGGGGGTGACGGCGACGACGCCACGCTCCACGGCGACGGCGAAACGGTCGCCATGGTTCAGCACGTTGAAGGCGGTGCCCAGCACCTCGACCTGATGATCGCCGGCCGCGACGATGAACGGATGGGCAGGGTCGTGGGCGATGTCGAAGGCGGCTTCGCCCTCAGTCAGCGACACCGAGCGGTTGTCGCCGTCGAATCGGACGTCCAAGGTGGAATGGCGGTTCAGATAGACGTGCGATCCATCTTCGAGCGCGACCGTCAGGGGCGCGTCGGTGGTGGCGTAGATTTGCGAGCCCGGCGTCAGCCACAGGAACAGGCCGACCGCCAGCGTCACGCTGGCGGCGATGCCGATCGCCGCGCCCAGCCAGGGCAAACGTGTCTTGGCGCGACGTGCACGTGCAGCGGCGAGGTCGATGACCGGGGTCTCTGTCGGTGCGGCAGGGGCGTCCAGATCGACCCACAGGCGCTCGACGGCGTCATAGGCGGCGGCGTGGGTCGGCGACGCCTCCAACCAGTCCTGGAATTCAAGCCAGGCGGATTCGGGCGCATCGTCGTCACGCAGGACGACGAACCAGTGCAGCGCCTTTTCCTCGATGTCGGTTTGTGCGGTCATCCGATCCCAGCCTGGAGGAACGCCGTGCAACGCGCCTCCTGATAGCAAGACGGCGCCGCCAAGCTTTCACCTTCAGACAAATTCCCCCAGGGCGTGAAAAGCACCGGCATCACGGTTGAACCTTGCGGGAAAGAACGCGCAGCGCGTCCATCATGTGCTTCTCGACCGAACTGCGCGAAATGCCCATTTGGACGGCGACGTCGGCATAGCTGACCCCCTCAAACTTGTGCAGGCGAAAGACCGTCTGAGTCTTGGGCGGCAAAGTGTCCAGGGCGGCGAGAAGGCGCGCCAGTTTCTCGCGCCCGGCCACGACCGCCTCTGCCGAAGGGGCCGCGTCCAGGTCTTCGGCGGCGCCCGTCTCGTGGTTCAGCTGACGCCACTGGGCGTCGCGGTTGGCCGACCGCTGCCCTGACCGCCAGCGATCCATCAGCAGGTTGGAGGTCAGGCGATACAGAAAGGCGCGAGGATTGTCGGGCGGCGGGTCGGGATCGAGCGTCGAGACCTTCAGATAGATGTCCTGCAGCACGTCATCGACATCGTCCGACGCGCCGCCCAGCCGCGCGCGGCAGAACCGGGCCAGATCCTCGCGCTGCTCAAGATAGGCGGCGATCAGGGGATGCGCGGAAGGCGCGGTCAAACGGGCGAAGTCCTCTCGTGCAGCCAAACGGGCCAAGACCTTCAATGCCGTGACGATTTTCATGAGGCAAGGGTTGGTCGGCGGCGTCCTTGTCATGAAGGCGCCGTGTCGCGGCGATGAGCAGGACCCAGATGCGCGCGTTTGCAGGACATGACGGCACGACGGCCCCGGTTCTTTCGGTCGGCTAGGGCGTCGTCGTGTTCGATCTCTGGCGCTCGGGCTTCATCCGCCGTCCCTTAAGCAGCTTCATTGACCATGAGCCGCGCGCGGACGAGATCGTCTGGCTGCCCGACTGCGGGCCTCATGCCTATGTCGCGGACCCGTTCGGGATCACGCGCGACGGGGTGCTGACCGTCTTCGTCGAGGCGTTCGACTATCATGTGCGTCGGGGCGAGATTCACTATCGTCAATTCGACGCCGACGACCGGCTGGTGGGGCAGGGCGTGGCCCTGTCCGAGCCCTGGCACCTGTCCTATCCGACACTGATCGAGGACGGCGGCGAACTCTACATGCTGCCGGAAGGCTACAAGAGCGGCGGGCTGATCCTCTATCGCTGTGTCCGTTTCCCGGATCAGTGGGAGGCGGTGGCCCGCATCGGCGAGGCGGCAGCCGTCGACGCCACGGTGGTGAAGCACGACGGCCGGTGGTGGATGTTCCATGCGCTGCCCGGACCGGACGACCGGGCGATGCGCGAACTGCACATCGCCTGGGCCGACAGCCTGACGGGGCCGTGGACGGCGCATGCCGGTAATCCGGTGCTGAGCGGTTTCCAGACCTCGCGGCCGGGCGGGGCGGCATTCGTGCACGACGGCGCGCTTCATCTGCCGGTGCAGGACTGCGCCGTGACCTATGGCGCAGCGATTAATCTGCTGCGGATCGATGTGTTGTCGCCGGACGCGTTTTCGGCGGTGGTTATGAAACGGTTTGAGCCGGGCCATCTGCTGGACGGATATGGCGACGGCTTTCACACCCTATCGGGTCACGGCGACGTCACCTTCATCGATGTGAAGGGCATCCGCCAGTCGTCGGCGGAGCCATGGCTGAAGGCCGGCTTCAAGGCGCGTCGCCTGCTGGGCCTGAACGGGCCGCGCGGTCGCCGCGCCACCGGCGCCGCCGTCCATCCCACGATTTTCGAGACCGCTTCCGTTCGGAAGGAAGGCTAGACCATGCGTATCGCCGTCGTTTTGCCGCGAGGCTGCACCTTCTGTCCGGACAAGACCAACTCCATGGAGACGGTGGTGCGCACCCTGTCCGCGCACAGCCGTCTGAACCGGTTGGTGACGCTGATCGCCGATGCCGGCGGGCCGACGCCCGCAGGCGTGCAGATGGTGACGGTGCCGGCTGGGCTGGGCCGCAAGGCGCGAAATGCGGCGGTGATGGACGTTCTGGCGAAACTGTCGCCGGACATTGTGGAATACCATCAGCAGCTGAAAGCGGCGTCGGAGTTGGCGCGGCAGTTGCCGGACGCGATCCACGTTCTTTATCGCCACACGCGGATCAAGCCGTCGCGCAACCTGATCGAACGCTTGCGCTATGGCCGTCGTCTGGCGCGGTTCGACCGTCTGGTGTTCGTCAGCCGTGCGGCGGGTGAAGAGTTCGCGACGGATTATCCGCGTCTGGCCGGGCGCGTTTCGTCGGTTTGCAATCCGATCGAAAGCGACGTCTGGCGTGCATCGCCCGAGCAGCGCGAGAAGCTGATCCTGTTTGCGGGACGGGCGATGAAGGACAAGGGGCTGGACCTGTTCTGCACCGCTCTGGCCGAGACGTTGGATTGCTACCCCGACTGGCGCGGCGCGTTGATGCTGGGCGACTGGGACAAGCATCAGGATTGGGCTGCGCCACAGGTGCGGATGCTGGAGCGGTTCGGCGACCGGGTCGAAATCCACAAATCAGCATCGCTGGACGCGGTGCGGGCGATGACGCAGCGCGCCGCCATCGCGGTCACGCCGTCGCGGGTGCGCGAGGCCCTGGGACTGGCCGCGCTGGAGGCCCATGCGGCGGGCGCGGCGCTGATCTCGTCGGGACGCGGCGGCTTGCGCGAAGCCAGCGGCGAATATGCGCTGTATATCGACGTCGAGGAGGCCGGCTCGTTGACAAGCGCCATGATGCGTCTGGTCGAAAACCCCGATGAACGTCTGGCTCTGGCGCGTGGCGGGCAGGCCTATGTCGAGCGGGTGCATTCGCCGGCCGCGCGCGCCGCCGAGTTGGATGCCTTGCGCGAGGCCTTGGTCGATAAGGCGTTTGTCACGCCGAAGCCGACGCTGCGGAGGCGTCCTCTGTTGGGGCCGGCGGCGTCGCTGACCCGGCTTCAGGGCTAGGCTTCAGCCTCTTCGGATAAAGCTGTCGTAAACGTGGGTGACCGCGTCGAACCGCACGCGCGTCGGCTGGTCGCCCAAGGGGGCAGCCTGGAAGTAGAGATCAATCAATCCTGCGGCAACGGGATCGGCGATCTTGTCGGTGTTCCAGCCCAGCAGAAGGCGACCGCCCGGGCGTAGGATGGCCGCCAGAGCCTTCAAGGCCTGCTGCTGCTGGTCGGGACTGTCGACGCCATAACCCAGCACGCCGTTGCAGACGACGGCGTCGAAGGTCAGGTCCGAGAACAGCCGATCCGCCTCGCATATGTCGCCGGTGCGGTGGCGACCTTCGCGGCCCCAGCGTGCGGCCGCCGGATCGATGTCGGTGGTCCAGACCTCGCCGCCCTGCGCCTCCAGCAAGGCGTAGTCGTCCAGAGTATACTCGCGGCAACCGACCCACAGGATGCGCCCGCCGTCGGCTGCCAACGCTGGAACATAGCTGTCGGCCATCACCTGTCGGTCGGGCAGGGCGCGGATTCGCGCCGCCTTGGCGGACCGTCGCCTGCGGTCGGCGTCCTTACCGAAGATCAGACCCCTGACGAGCGTTCCCAGACCCACGTGCTTCCCCTTGGACTGTTCGATACGGTTGTTATCGAGGGGGCGGCGATCTGTCTCGCGCTTTTCCGGGCGTTTCGGATCGCCGGGCTTTGATGTGGCGAAACGACCGCCTACTGACGGCGCATGATCCAGGACGCTCCTCCCCCCGTCACGCCCACCGCCTTGCCCGAGATCGTCGTCACCGCCGCGCGTCTGCCGCCGGCGGCGGCTGATGCTGCGTTTTCTGTGGTGCGGATCGATGAGGCGGTCTTGTCTCGGTCGTCGCGTCTGGACGAGGCGCTACGGTCCGTGCCGGCGGTGTCGCTGTTTCGACGCACCAGCAGCGCGGCGGCCAACCCGACGACGCAAGGGATTTCGTTGAGGGCCATTGCGCCGTCCGGGGCAGGTCGGACGCTGGTGCTGCTGGATGGCGTGCCGCTGAACGATCCGTTCGGCGGCTGGGTCATCTGGTCCCAGGCGACGCCGGAATCTCTGGAGAGCCTGGATGTGATCCGGGGGGCGGGCTCGGGCCCCTATGGCGCGGGCGCGCTGACGGGCACGATCACCCTGCGTGAACGCGCGAAAGGCGGCGCGGTGGATGTGTCCGCGTCCGAGCGCGGCGGGTTGCGGGCGGCGGGGTCCGCCTCCACGCGACTGGGACCTCTGGCGGTGACGTTGAGCGGGTTGCGCGAAGTCAGCGACGGCTATGTGCCGGTGCGCGGGCCGGCGGCAGGCGCCGCGGACACGCCGCTGGATCTCGACAGCCGAAGTGCAGCGCTGCGCGTCGATACGGCCTTGGGACAGGCGAACCTGTCGGTCAGGGCGGCGACCTGGAAGGAGGATCGCGGATCGGGTCTGGCCGGAACGCGCGCCAACGCCAGCGGGCACAGCCTGAGCGCCACGGCGGCTCAGACGCCGTCGGCCGACGGCTATGGCTGGCGGCTGCAGGCATGGCGGATCGACAGTAATCTGGCCAACAGTTCGGCCTCAGTGTCGGCCGATCGATCGACCACGACGCCGGCCAACGATCAGTTCAAGACCCCCGCGACGGGATGGGGACTGAACGCGGCGCTGCGCCGCCGCATGACCGATTTCGCGGGCGGACGGCTAGAGTGGGAGGTGGGCGCCGATGCGCGCTTCAACGACGGCGAAACCAACGAACTGTTCAGCAATCCGACAGGAGCCGGCTTCACCCGCATTCGGCGTGCGGGCGGGGAGACGGCGGTGGCCGGGGCCTATGTCGATGCGTCCTGGACCGCGGCCGACTGGCTGGTGGCCGGCGGACTGCGGGTGGATCGGTGGGAGAATGCCGGCGGATTCCGTCAGGAGAACACGCTGGCGACCGGCGCGGTCCTGCTGAACGAAAGTGATCCGGATCGGTCGGGCGAGGTGGTCAGCGCGCGTCTGGCCCTTCGGCGTGATCTGGGCGGCGGCTATGCGGCGCGGGCGGCGGCCTATTCCGGATTCCGGCCGGCGACGCTGAACGAACTGCACCGGCCGTTCCGCGTCGGCAACGACATCACCGAGGCCAACGCCGCCCTGACGCCGGAAACGCTAAAGGGCGTGGAGACGGGATTGGCCTTCGACCGCGAGGGCATGCGTTGGGGTGCGTCGGTGTTCTGGAATCAGATCGAAGACGCCATCGTCAATGTGACGCTCGGGTCCGGGCCGGCGACCTTCCCGCGCGCCGGGTTCGTGCCGGCGGGCGGCGTGCTGCGCCAGCGCCAGAACGCCGGGACCATCGACGCCTGGGGCGTGGAACTGACGGGGGCGCTGGACCTGTCGTCAGCCGTGTCGCTGAACGCCGCTGCGTCCTGGACCGACGCCGAGATCGACGGCGGATCGTCCGCCGCGCAGCTGACCGGGTTGCGTCCCGCACAGGCGCCGGAATGGAGCGCGACGGCCGGGCTGGATTGGCGCGCGACCGATCGACTGACCCTGGCGCTGGCGGCACGTTATGAATCGAGCCGGTTCGACGACGACCTGAACAGCCGGGTGCTGGACGCCGCCGTGACGCTGGATGCGCGAGGGGAATGGGCCTTCACGCGGAACGCGACCCTTTGGATGGCCGCGGACAATCTGTTCGACGAGAATGTCGAGGTGTCGGAAACGGGCACGGGCGTTGCCGGATATGGCCCGCCGCGAACGCTCAGCATCGGTCTGCGGTTGAGCTATTGAGCACGCGGACCGGCTGTCTTCTCGACCAGGTTTTTGCGCGACGCACAGATTTCGTCCGCCTGACGGGTGAAAAAGACCTTCAATGCTGTTGCGCGAGGCCGCTGGCGCGCTAAGCGCTAAAGGCGGTCGATCCACGGCCGCAGATCCCAACGACGAGCCTGTCATGTCCGAAGAATTCTACCGCATGAAGCGGTTGCCGCCCTATGTCATCGCCGAGACCAATGCGATGCGCGCGGCGGCCCGTGCGGCAGGCGAGGACGTGATCGACCTGGGGATGGGCAACCCAGACCTGCCGCCGCCGCAGCATGTGATCGACAAGCTGATCGAGGTGGCCAGGAAGCCCGACGCCCACGGCTATTCGGCGTCACGCGGCATCCCCGGCCTGCGCCGCGCCCAGGCCAACTATTATGGCCGCCGCTTCGGCGTCGATGTGGATCCCGAGACCGAGGTGATCGTCACCATGGGCTCCAAGGAGGGGTTGGCCAGTCTGGCCACCGCCATCACCGAGCCGGGCGACGTGATCCTGGCGCCCAATCCGTCCTATCCGATCCACACCTTCGGCTTCATCATCGCTGGGGCTGCGATCCGCAGCGTGCCGACTACGCCGGACGAGAAGTATTTCGAGGCGCTGGAGCGGGCCATGGCTTTCACCGTGCCGCGGCCCAAGATCCTGGTCATGAACTATCCGTCGAACCCGACGGCGGAGACGGTCGATCTGGCCTTCTACGAACGCGTCGTGGACTTCGCCAAGGCCAACGACCTGTGGATCATCAGCGACCTGGCCTATTCGGAGCTGTACTACGACGGCAAGCCGACGGTCTCGATCCTGCAGGTGCCGGGCGCCAAGGACGTGGCGATCGAGTTCACCTCCCTGTCCAAGACCTACAGCATGGCGGGCTGGCGCATGGGGTTTGCGGTCGGCAACAAGAAGCTGATCGCGGCGATGACGCGGGTGAAATCCTACCTCGACTACGGCGCCTTCACGCCGATCCAGGCGGCGGCGTGCGCCGCGCTGAACGGGCCGCAGGACATCGTCGAGCAGAACCGCAAACTCTATCACCGCCGGCGCGATGTGCTGGTCGAGAGTTTCGGCCGTGCGGGCTGGGACATTCCCAAGCCGGCCGCCTCCATGTTCGCCTGGGCGCCCTTGCCGCCGGCGCTGAAGCATCTGGGCAGTCTGGAGTTCTCCAAGCAGCTGCTGACCCACGCAAAGGTCGCGGTGGCGGCGGGCGTGGGCTATGGCGAGAACGGCGAGGGCTTCGTGCGCATCGCCATGGTCGAGAACGAACAGCGCATCCGCCAGGCCGCGCGCAACATCAAATCCTATCTGAAATCGCAGGGCGTCAATGTGCCGCCCAGCCGGGAAGACTGACTATGCCGTCTGGACTGATCGCGCTGCTGGACGACGTCGCCGGCATCGCAAAGCTGGCGGCCGCGTCGCTGGATGACGTGGGAGCGGCGGCGGGCAAGGCCTCGACCAAGGCCGCCGGCGTGGTGGTGGACGATGCGGCGGTGACGCCGCGCTATGTCATGGGCCTGTCGCCCAGCCGCGAGCTGCCGATCATCAGCAAGATCGCGCTCGGGTCGTTTCGCAACAAGCTGATCTTCATCCTGCCGGTGGCCTTGGTGCTCAGCGCCTTCGCGCCCTGGGCCATCACCCCGATCCTGATGTGCGGCGGGACCTATCTGTGTTTCGAGGGTGCGGAAAAGCTGTTGGAGGCGATGGGGCACGGCGGGCATGAGGATGCCACGCCGGTCGCGCGCGATGCAGCGGCGCTGGAGAAGACGACGGTGTCGGGGGCGGTGCGCACCGACCTGATCCTGTCGGCCGAGATCATGGCCATCGCCCTGGCCGATGTCGCGGCGCAGCCGATCCTGACCCAGGCCGCTGTGCTGGCTGTGGTCGGCATCGCCATGACCGTCGTCGTCTATGGCGCAGTCGGCCTGATCGTGAAGATGGACGACATCGGCCTGCATCTGGCCCAGCGGCCCAACGGCGGGGTGCGCGCCCTGGGACGGGGTCTGGTCAAGGGCATGCCGATGGTGATGAGCGCCTTGTCGGCGATCGGCACGGCGGCCATGCTGTGGGTCGGCGGCGGCATTCTGCTGCACGGTTCTCATACGCTGGGGCTGCACTGGCCGGCCGTGCCGGTCGAGCATCTGTCGCATGCCGTCGGCGAACTGTTCGGGCCGTTGGCCGGCGTGATGAGCTGGCTGACGACGGCGGTGGCCTCGGCCGTGATCGGGGTGATCGTCGGCGGGGTGGTGGTGCTGGTCCTGCATCAGGTCGCACGCCTGAGGTCCGAGGAATCGCACTAGGAGCGAGCCCGGCTGTCACGCGGGCGCCATCCGCAACAGCTAGAGGCCGCACGGCTGTTGTTGGAGTTGTTCATGTCCCTGTCGCGTCACGTCGCCGCCGCGTGTCTGGCCGTCTTGTCGATCGCGGGCGCCGCCTGTGCCGGCGCGCCGGTCGCCCAGCCGACGGTTCAGGCCGCCGCGCCTCAGGCATCGGCTGCGGCCCTGACGCCGCCCAAACTGATCGTGACCATCGTGGTCGATCAGTTCAGCGCCAACCTCTTCAACCAGTATCGCAGCCGCTACAGCGGCGGCCTGCGCCGGTTGGCCGACCAGGGACTGGTGTCGATCAACGGCTATCAGACCCATGGTCTGACCGAGACCTGCCCGGGCCACTCCACCGTTCTGACCGGCATGCACCCGGCCGAGACCGGCATCCCCGCCAACGACTGGATCGACGGCAAGACCGGCAAGGAGGTCTATTGCCTGGCCGCGCCGCAGAACCATCTGGCGCACGGGCGCGACGACACCGACAACGGGCCGGTGGGCCCGGACCAGTTGCGTGCGACCACGCTGGGCGACTGGCTGAAGGCCGTCAGTCCGGACAGCAAGGTGATGGCGGTGTCCGGCAAGGATCGCGGGGCGATCAATCTGGCCGGTCATCAGGGGCAGGCCTTCTGGTTCACTGACGGGTTTGGACTGACGACCTTTGTCGAGCCGGGTCAGACGGCCGCGGCGAAGCTGGCGCCGGTCGCGGCGTTCAACCGTGACTTCAACGCCTGGACGGCGGAGACGCCGACAGCCTGGGACTATCAGAACACGGACTGCCGGGCGCTGGCGGGCGACTGGACCATTCGCGGCCAGACCTTCCATTCGGTGCTGCCGCCGGCGGGGCTGAAGTTCGACACGTCGCCGCTGCTGGACGAACAGACCCTGAAGGCCGCCGAATATCTGCTGGACAGCCAGAAGCTGGGGCAGGGTGCGACGACCGACATGCTGGGCGTCAGCCTGTCGGCCACCGACCGGATCGGCCATATGTACGGCACACAGGGGCCGGAGATGTGCGAGCAGATGCACCGACTGGACGCGGCGCTGGGCGTCTTCCTGGACAAGCTGGCCCAGGTTCCGGGCGGGGCGTTAGTGGTGCTGACGGCCGATCACGGCGGATCGGACTTCGTCGAGCGGCTGCATGAGCATGGCTATCCGCAGGCGCACCGCGCCGACACCGATGCGATCAAGGGCGTCAACGCCGCGCTGAAGGCGCGCTTCAATCTGGGCGCCGATCCGCTGCAGTCCGGCGGAAGCGGCTGGATGGTCGCCGATGCGGACCACAGGTCGCTGCCCGATCCGTTGCGGACACAGGTGGCGGAGGCGGCGGTCGAGATGCTGCGCGCCCTACCGGACGTGGCCTTCGCCGAGACGCGCGACCGGCTGCTGGCAGAGCCTCTGCCCGACAGCCGTCAGCCCGAGATGATGACGGTGCGCGAGCGGATGCGGTTGTCGACCGTCGCCGAGCGATCGCCCGACATCCAGTTCGCCTGGACCCAGAACACCACCTCGGGTGGCCGCGTCGGTTCGACCCTCGCCGGACACGGCACGCCTTGGGAATACGACCGTCGCGTGCCGATCATCTTCTGGTGGCCGGGCGCCAAGGCCGAGGAGCGGTTCCTGCCGATCCGGACCGTCGATATCGCCCCCACGCTTGCCCATGTGATCGGCGTCTCCACGCCCCAGGTCGAGGGCCGATGCATCGATCTGAACGGGTTTGCCGTGGCGGCTTGCGGGGCGGCGGTCAGATAAACTCCTGTTTCCAGCCGTCAACTCATGTTTCCTGAGGGGAAGGCGGCCTTACGCAGCGCGGGTTTCGTTGGCAGAAGAGGGCGAAATCGCCCAGGCGGCCCCATTTTGCCGTCCGAGAGAGCCAACAGGAAACGTCATGAACCGAGCCCGTCGCGCGCGCATCGTCGCCACCCTGGGACCTGCAAGCCGTGCGCCCAGCACCGTCAAGGCGCTGGCCCAGGCGGGGGTGGATGTCTTTCGCCTGAACTTCAGCCACGGGTCGCATGAGGATCACGCCGCCGCGTTGAAGGCGGTGCGCGGCGCCGAAATGGCGTTGCAGCGTCCGCTAGGCGTGTTGGCTGATCTTCAAGGACCGAAGCTGCGTCTGGGCCGGTTCAAGGACGTCGAGATCTCGGTCAAGCCGGGCCACACCATGCGTTTCGATCTGGACCCGACGCCCGGCGACGAAACGCGGGTGCAGATGCCGCATCCTGAAATCTTCAAGGCGCTGCGCAAGGGCATGCTGCTGCTTCTGGACGACGGCCGGGTGCGGCTGCGTGTGGGCGAGCGGACCGACGAGTGGGCCGATGTGACGGTCGAGAGCGGCTCGAAGCTGTCGGACCGAAAGGGCGTGGCGGTGCCGGAGGCGGTGATCCCGGTCTCGGCCCTGACGCCCAAAGATCGTGAGGACCTGGCCTTCGCCCTTCGCATGGGCGTGGACTGGGTGGCGCTCAGCTTCGTTCAGAAGCCCGAGGACATGGCCGAGCTGAAGCGGATCGTGAACGGGCAGGCGGCCTGCCTCGCCAAGATCGAGAAGCCGGCGGCCCTGGCCGATCTGGAAGCCATCCTGGACTATTGCGACGGGGTGATGGTGGCGCGCGGCGATCTGGGTGTCGAACTGGATCCCGAGGACGTGCCGGTGGCGCAAAAGCAGATCGTGCGCGCGGCCCGCAATCGCGGCGTGCCGGTGATCGTCGCCACCCAGATGCTGGAATCCATGACGAGCGCCCCGGCCCCGACCCGCGCCGAGGCGACCGATGTGGCCAATGCGGTCTATGAGGGTGCGGACGCCCTGATGCTGTCGGCCGAAACGGCGTCGGGCGACTATCCGCTGGAGTCCGTCGGCATCATGAGCCGTATAATCGAGCGGGTCGAACGCGATCCGATGTGGCCCAGCCTGATGGGCGCCGAACATGCCGGCATGGACGAACATGATGTGGACGCCTTGGTCGGGGCGGCGCGGATGGCGGCGAATGCGCCCTCGACCGGCTGTCTGGTTGTGTTCACGACTTTGGGCGGCACCGCGCGGCGAATGGCGCGTGAGCGGCCGCTGAAGCCGATCCTGGTCCTGACGCCCAATCCCAACACCGCGCGCCGGCTGGCCTTGGTCTGGGGGCTAGAACCGCGTCTGGGCGAGCAGCCGGACTCCTTGGAGGCCGTGACGGACGACGCCGTCAACAGCGCGGTGAAATATGGTCTGGCCGAGCCGGGCCAGCGCATCCTGATCCTGGCGGGCACGCCGTTTGGGGCGCCGGGCGCGGCCAATCTGCTGCGCCTGGCCCACGCTCCGGCAGCGACGTCGAAGGGCCGTAAGAAGAGCTAGAGAGCGATCTCGCGCCGCTCCGCCGCGCTGCGCAGACCGGCGTCGAGGATGCGCATGACGGTCAGGGCCTGGTCGGCCGGTACGGGCGGCGGGCCCTTGCCAAGGATCGCCTCGCGCATAGCGGCGTAGAAGGCGGGATAGTCGCCGCGTTCGGGCGTCGGCGTGGTGCGGACGGTGTCGCCGTCTATCTGTTTCGTCAGCACACCGGGCGAAGGATCGACGCCCCAGTCCGCGTCGCCGGGACGCAGGCCGGCCTTGGACTGCCCCTCCTGGGCGTCGAGGCCGTGTTTGATGAAGCTGCCGCCCGTGCCGTGGACGGCGTAGCGGAGGCGGGCCTCGGCGGCGAGGTGGCTCATGTTCAGGATGACCCGCAGCCGGTCATAGCGCAGCAGGACGTGGGCGTAGTCGATGGCCGTGGCGCCGACACGCTGGGCCTGGAGGTCGGCATAGATGGCCAGCGGCGGGCCGAACAGCCGGACCGCCTGGTCGATCAGATGCGGGCCCAGGTCGGCCCAGACGCCGCCGTCGCGCTGGTCCTTCCAGCGGTCGGTGACGGTGGGGCGGAAGCGGTCGTAATGGCTTTCGAACACGGCGACGTCGCCCAGTTCGCGCTGGTCAATCAGGCGACGCAGCGTCAGGAAGTCGGCGTCCCAGCGGCGGTTCTGAAAGACGCTGAAAACGCCGGGCGATGACGCTGCAAAGGAGGCGACTGCTTCGGCGTCAGCCAGAGTGGCGGCGAAGGGCTTGTCCACCACTACCGACTTGCCGGCCCTCAGCGCGGCGATCGACTGTTCGGCGTGCAGGGTGTCGGGGGTAGCGACGATGATCAGGCCGATGTCGTCGCGGGCGAGGGCGGCGTTCAGGTCGGGGAGGACCTCGACGTCGGGCAGGTCGGCGTGGACCGCTTCAGGCCGGGACGAGACGACGGCGGTCAGGCGCAGGCCGGGGGTCGCGGCGATCAGGGGGGCGTGGAAGGTCTGGCCCGCCAGGCCGTAGCCGACGACGGCGACGCCGATGGGTGTGTTGGAGGTCATGCCCCGATCAATAGCGGTTGGGACGCGGGCCATCCAGCACATAGGGCACCACGCCGCGCTCGTTCTCGGGCACGTGAAGGGCGCGGTCGAGGGGCGGGAAGGCGCGCTGGGTGCAGTCGGTGCGCTCGCAGATGCGGCAACTGACGCCGATCCGGGCGGCCGGGCCGTTCAGATCGAGCCCGGCGGCATAGACCAGGGCGCCCGCATGTTCGACCTCGCATCCCAAGGACAGGGCGTAGCGGCGGTCGTTGGCCAGGTAGGAGCCGCTGGGCTTGGACACCGAGCGGGCGATGGAGATGTAGCGCGAGCCGTCCGGCATCTCGGCCAACTGCACCCCGATCCGGTCGGGCGCCGCGAAGGCTTCGTGGACGTTCCACAGCGGGCAGGCGCCGCCGAAGCGGGCGAACTGGAAGCGGGTGGCGCTGTGGCGCTTGGTGATGTTGCCGGCCATGTCCACGCGGGCGAAATAGAAGGGCACGCCGCGCCAGCCGGGCCGTTGCAAGGTCGAGAGCCGGTGGCAGACCTGTTCGAAACTGACCTGGAAACGGGTGCGCAGCCGGTCGATGTCGTGCTTTTCCTCGCGCGCGGCCTCCAGGAAGGCGCGGTAGGGCAACAGCAACGCGCCCGCCGCATAGTTGGCCAGACCGACGCGGGCCACGTCCCGCGCGGCGTCGGTGCGGAAGGCGGCTTGATCCAGTTCGGCTTCGATCAAATCGCGGAAGGACAGCAGGGCCAGCTGGTGCGCCAGCTGGAACGACCGCGTCGCGCCCGGCTGCCAGGCGTCCAGCGTCAGGACGCGGCTGGCGGGATCGTAGCGACGCAGCGCCTCCTGACCGGCGACATAGGCGACGCGAACGCCGTGCGCCTGGCTCAGCGCAGACTCCAGCGCCCGCTCAATCTGGCCGTCCTGAACCAGGGTCGCCGCCAGCGCCTCGGCCGCGGTGTCCAGCGTGTCGATGTAGTTGTCGCGATAATGGAAGAAGTCGCGCACCTCTTCGTAGGGCAGCAGGGCGACGCTGGCGCCGTGTTCGTCCCGGCCCAGGGTGTCGTCCAACGCCTTCACACGCTCGTCCAGGCGGCGGAAGGTCTGGTGCAGGGCCAGGAATTGACGGGCCAGACGCGGGGTGTTGGCGACAGCCTGTTTCAGCTCTGCGGCCGTGGGCGGCTCGGCCTGACCTGCGATGTCGGTGGTGGCCTCGCGCAAGTCGGCGATCAGGCGGGCGTCGCCCTCCAGATCGAACAGACTGGCGTCCACATGAAAGGCGCGGGTCAGGGCGATCAGGACGCGCGCGGTCGCCGGGCGCTGGTTGGTCTCGATCTGCGACAGATAGGACGGAGACAGGCCCAGCCGCTCGGCGCAGGCCTCCAGCGTCCAGCCGCGCGCCTCGCGCAGCTTTCGCAGTTTGGCGCCCAGAAAAAGCTTCTCAGCCATTCGCAAGTTTGCAGTTCATCGTCGCCGCCTTTGCAAGTCCGCGCAGTTCCGCACCTTTTGCAAAGTTGCGTTTGCCATTTTGCGATGAAGGCGCCACGCCTTGCCGTTCGAACAAGAGGCCGAAACCGATCATGACTCAAGCCATCCTTGAAGAACTGGAGCGCCGCCGTGCCGCCGCCAAACTGGGCGGTGGGGAAAAGCGTATCGCCGCCCAGCACGCCAAGGGCAAGCTGACGGCGCGCGAACGCATCGACGTTCTGCTGGACGAGGGCTCCTTCGAGGAGACCGACATGTTTGTGGAACACCGCAGCCACGACTTCGGCATGCAAGATCAACGCATACCAGGCGACGGGGTGGTGACGGGGCGCGGGACCATCGGCGGGCGGCTGGTCTATGTCTTCTCCAAGGACTTCACGGTGTTCGGCGGGAGCCTGTCGGGCGCCCATGCGGCCAAGATCGTCAAGCTGCAGAAGATGGCCCTGACCACCGGCGCGCCGATCATCGGCCTGTTCGACGCGGGCGGCGCGCGCATCCAAGAGGGGGTCGAGAGCCTGGCCGGCTACGCCGACATCTTCCTGCAGAACACCCTGGCCAGCGGCGTCATCCCCCAGATCAGCGTGATCATGGGGCCGTGCGCGGGCGGCGACGTCTATTCACCGGCCATCACCGACTTCATCTTCATGGTGAAGGACACGAGCTACATGTACGTGACCGGACCCGACGTGGTGAAGACCGTCACCAACGAGGTGGTCAGCCACGAGGACCTGGGAGGCGCCCGCGTCCACGCCGGCAAGTCGGGCGTGGCGGACGGGGCGTTCGAGAACGATCTCGAGGCCCTGTCGGAGGTGCGCCGCCTGATCGGCTTTTTGCCCCTGTCGAACCGCGAAAAGCCGCCGGTGCGCGACAGCTATGACGAGCCGGAACGGGACGAGCCGTCGCTGGACACCCTGATCCCGGCCAATCCCAATCAGCCCTATGACATGAAGGAACTGATCCTGAAGGTGGTCGACGAGGCCGACTTCTTCGAGATCGGGGCCGACTTCGCCAAGAACATCATCTGCGGCTTCGGCCGGCTGGACGGCCAGACGGTCGGGATCGTCGCCAACCAGCCCCAGGTGCTGGCGGGGGTGCTGGACATCGATTCAAGCCGCAAGGCCGCGCGGTTCGTGCGCTTCTGCGACGCCTTCGACATTGCGCTGGTGACCCTCGTGGACGTGCCGGGCTTCATGCCGGGGACCAAGCAGGAATATGGCGCCCTGATCAAACACGGGGCCAAGCTGCTGTTCGCCTATGCCGAGGCGACGGTGCCGAAACTGACCCTGATCACACGCAAGGCCTATGGCGGCGCCTATGATGTGATGAGTTCGAAACACCTGCGCGGCGACGTCAACTACGCCTGGCCCACCGCCGAGATCGCGGTCATGGGCGCCAAGGGGGCGGTCGAGATCATCTTCCGCAAGGAGGCCGGCGACCCGGCGGCCCTGGCCGCGCGAGAGGCGGAGTACAAGGACCGGTTCGCCAATCCGTTCGTGGCGGCGGGGCTGGGCTACATCGACGACGTCATCATGCCGCACGGGACGCGGCGGCGGCTGGTGAAGGCGCTGCGGACGCTGAAGAACAAGGTCCAGGAGAACCCCTGGAAGAAGCACGACAATATTCCGCTCTAAGGTCTTGGGGTGAACGAGTGGTCGTCGCTAGGATTTACCGCGGACATCCGGCTAGTCAAATCTTGCATTAGCTTATCAAGTTCTCTCTGCCTTTTTAGATGACCGTCCAACCCGCGTTTCACCCCAACCGCCTCGACGGCCCCGCTTATGGAAAAATAGATCGACGTCAGAAGCGTAACAAAATGATCGTTTACCCAAAGTTGCTCAAATTCTTCTCGACCTAAGACGGGTCTATCGAGGCTGCCCTGCCAAAAATAGTTTACGCCGTAGAAGCTTCCGTGAAGAAGTTCGGACGATGGACGATAGATAGCAAACACTGCACCTGAAAGAGCCTGGGCCGAGCGTTTTGAAGCCCCATCAACAAGGGAGATACGTTTTTGAATATTGTCTGTAGTCCAATCGCGGATTTCCTGCCCTTTGGGGCTGGTGAACTCATCCAGCGCTTCTTGAAGTCCAGGGAAATTCTCTGGGCCGTAAGGAAGGTGACGCTCTACAATAATCTGTTGGTCGCCCATCTGAGCAACACGCTTGAGGTCGCGCCAACGTTTTTGACGCAGGTGTCGAATGGCCAAGTCTGCAAGTTTGTGCCCGCCAACAGCGATGTAGGAAACATTCACTGCAGTCTCGGCAGCGGAACGCGCAATGCCAAAGCAATCTCGGATCGACATATCGACTGTCTCGGTGAGCTTCAAAATGCTGTTGGCGGAGACGCCAATAGCTTGAAGCATCCAGATGGTGATCCGGTCCAAGTCGCTATGGGCGTCCTTATGTCCGGCAATCACTTCGATCAAGGCGTCCAAGGCGCGACATTGAAGTCGCAAAAGTTCGCGACCCTGCTGTCGGTGAAGTTCGTTGAGATCGTCCACTGCGCGATAGCTCCTTGGGCAGTTTGTGTTCTCAGGGTGGACACCGTCGCGGCGGCTGTTTGGGCCTCGCTTTTGCTTCCACTGAAAGTGCCACAGAAGCGGCACGCAACTACGGCCGAATCGGCGATCCCGCACACATCGCTGGCCTTCCCGATGATACCGCTCCAGAAGCTGAAAGCTTAAGAATGTTCTCCAAAATCCTCATCGCCAACCGGGGCGAGATCGCGGTTCGGATCATCAAGACCTGCCGCCGCATGGGCATCAAAACCGTGCAGGTCTATTCGGAGGCCGACGCCGGGTCGTTGGCGGTCGAGATGGCCGACGAGGCGGTGCTGATCGGGCCGGCGCCGGCGGCGCAGTCGTATCTGCTGGCGGACAAGATCGTCGAGGCGGTGCGCCAGACGGGCGCGCAGGCCGTGCATCCGGGCTTTGGCTTCCTGAGCGAGAACGCCGGGTTCGCGCGGCGGCTGAGGGACGAGGGGATCGCCTTCATCGGCCCGAACCCCGAGGCCATCGAGGCCATGGGCGACAAGATCAGCTCCAAGAAGCTGGCGGCCGAGGCGGGGGTCTCGACCGTGCCGGGGCATATGGGGCTGATCGAGACGCCGGAGGAGGCGGTCAAGATCGCCAACCAGATCGGCTATCCGATCATGATCAAGGCCAGCGCCGGCGGCGGGGGCAAGGGGATCCGCGTGGCCCATTCGGACGCCGACATGGCCGAGGGGTTTGCGGCGGTGAAGGCCGAGGCGCTGAACGCCTTCGGCGACGACCGGGTCTTTTTGGAAAAGTTCATCATCGACCCGCGCCACATCGAGATCCAGGTGCTGGGCGACAAGCACGGCCATGTGGTCCATCTGTTCGAGCGCGAATGCTCGATCCAGCGCCGCAACCAGAAGGTCATCGAGGAGGCGCCGTCGCCCCTGCTGGACGAGGCCACCCGCGCCGCCATGGGCGCCCAGGCCGTCGCCCTGGCCCAGGCGGTCAACTATGACTCAGCCGGCACGGTCGAGTTCGTGGCCGGTCAGGACAAGAGCTTCTTCTTCCTGGAGATGAACACCCGGCTGCAGGTCGAGCATCCGGTGACGGAGCTGATCACCGGCGTCGATCTGGTCGAACAGATGATCCGTTCGGCCTGGGGCGAGACGCTGGCCTTCGAACAGAAGGACCTGAAGATCGACGGCTGGGCGATCGAGAGCCGGATCTACGCCGAGGATCCGTATCGCGGCTTCCTGCCGTCCATCGGCCGACTGGTCCGCTACGAGCAGCCGGAGGAGGGCGAGCATAACGGCTATGTGGTCAGGAACGATTCCGGCGTCCGCGAGGGCGACGAGATCAGCATGTTCTACGACCCCATGATCGCCAAACTGTGCGCCTGGGGCGAGACGCGCGAGGCGGCGGTCGAGGGCATGGCCCGCGCGCTGGAGGACACCCACCTGTCGGGCTTGGGGCATAATGTGCCCTTCCTGGCGGCGGTGATGGACCAGGACCGGTTCAAGTCGGGCAATCTGTCGACCAGCTATATCAAGGACGAATTCCCGGACGGCTTTAACGGCCTGCGCCCGACGGTGGAGCAGGAACACATCCTGATCGCCTCGGCGCTGGCTATGCACGAGATCATCGCCGAACAGGACGGCGACCCGTCGGACCGCACCGACTGGATCGTGATGATCGACAAGACGCCCCACGGCGTCGGCCTGTCCTATGACGAGGACGAGGAGATGATCCTGACCCTGACGGGCGGGGGCGACATCCGCCTGTCCGACATCGACTGGCGCCCCGGCCTGGCCCAGTTCAAGGCCGAACTGGACGGCGAGGCCTTCACCGCCGAGGTCAAGCGCGTCGCCGACGGCTTCGATATCCGCCACCGCGCGGCCCGCGCCCGGGTGCGGGTGTTGCGGCCTCATGTCGCCGAACTGTATGCGCGCCTGCCGGAGAAGGTCGCGGCGGACACCTCCAAGATGGTGCTGTCGCCGATGCCGGGTCTTGTGGTCTCGATCCCGGTGGTCGTGGGCCAAGAGGTGAAGACCGGCGAGACGGTGGCCATCATCGAGGCCATGAAGATGCAGAACATCCTGAAGGCCGAGCGCGACGGGGTGGTGAAGGCCGTCGGCGCCAAGGACGGCGATCCCGTGGCGGCGGACGACGTGCTGGTGGAGTTCGGGTGATGACGGGTTTTCCCGCGCCCACGCCGCTGGAATGGCGCGAGGCGGCCCAGAAGGCGCTGAAGGATCGGCCAATCGAGTCGCTGATGCATCTCGACGCCGACCAACTGGTGACGCGGCCGCTGTACGCAGGCGCGACGGGCGTGCAGCCGATCTTCGCCCCGCGCCCGTCCGACTCCGAAGGCCGGGCCTGGGATCTGCGTACGCTGGTGGAGGGCGACGATGCCGAGGCGGTCAACGCCGCCGTCCTGACTGATTTGGAGAACGGCGCGGCCTCGGTGGTGCTGAAGGGGCGGGTGCTGGCGGATTCCGCTCCGCTCAGCCGGGCGTTGGAAGGCGTGGCGCTGGAGCTGGCGCCCGTCGCGCTGGACGCCGGGATCGACGGGCCGGATGCAGCCAATGCCCTGGCGGTCGTCGCCAAGGGGTCGCCGCGCGCCAAGCTGCGATTTCATATGGACCCGGTCTCGGCCTTCGCCGAGGCGGGCGGGGCGCCGCGTTCTGTGGAAGAGCATCTGAGCTTGGCGGCCAATACGGCGGCGCGCCATGCGGGGGCCTATCCCGACGCGACCTTTTTCCTGGCCAGCGGGCGCGCAGCCCACGAGGCGGGCGGATCGGCGGCGCAGGAACTGGCCTTTGCGGCCGCCGGCGTCGTGGCCCACGTGAAGGCGGCCGTGGACGCGGGGATGTCGGTCGAGGCGGCGCTGAAGGGGACGGTCGTCGGTCTGTCGGTCGATGCAGAATATTTCGACAGCCTGGCCAAGGTGCGGGCCATGCGGCTGATCTGGGCGGCGTTGACGCGTGCCTTTGGGGTCGAGACGCCGGCGGTGATCGAGGCGCGGTCGTCGCGGCGGATGCTGTCGGCGCGCGATCCCTGGCCCAATCTGCTGCGACTGACGGCGGCGGGGTTTGCGGGCGCCGTGGGTGGCGCGGATGTGGTGGTGCTGGACGGCTTCACCCGCGCGAACGGGAGGTCCAACGCCTTCGCTAGGCGACAGGCCAGGAACACCCAGCTGGTGCTGATGGAAGAGGCCAACCTGGGCCGGGTCGACGATCCGGCGGCGGGGAGCTGGTATCTGGACGCCCGCACGCGGGATCTGGCCGAGGCCGGCTGGGCCGAGTTCCAGATGATCGAGGCCGAGGGCGGTCTGGTCGAGGCCCTGAAGGGCTCGGTGATCCAGCCCCGCATCGCCCGCGCCCGCGCCCTGCGGGAGGCGGCGTTGGCGAAGGGCGCGGTCCAGATCATCGGGGTGACGAAATATGTGGACGCAGACGTGCGGCCGGCGCCGGTCGAGGTGGGCGATGAGGCGGCTGCGGCGGTGGAGCGGGTATGCGAACCCCTGACGCCGATCCGCTTCGCCGCGGCCTTCGAGGAGGCGGCTCAATGAGTTTTCCCGATTTCAGCAAGATCGCCCTGACCCTCGACACGGCCGGGCAGGGGCCGACGCGCGCGCCTTGGCTGACGCCCGAGGGGCTGACGGTCGAGACCGCCTATGGTCCAGAGGGGTTGGACGAACTGGATCACCAGCACGGCCTGCCGGGGTTCGCGCCCTTCCTGCGCGGTCCCTATCCGACCATGTACGCGGGCAATCCTTGGACCATCCGCCAATACGCCGGCTTTTCGACCGCTGAGGAATCCAACGCCTTCTATCGCCGCAATCTGGCGGCGGGGCAGAAGGGGTTGAGCATCGCCTTCGACCTGGCGACGCACCGGGGCTATGACAGCGACCACCCGCGGGTGAAGGGCGACGTCGGCATGGCCGGCGTGGCCATCGACAGCATCTACGACATGCGGACCCTGTTCGACGGGATCCCGCTGGACCAGATGTCGGTGTCGATGACGATGAACGGGGCGGTTCTGCCGATCCTGGCCCTCTATGTCGTCGCGGCGGAAGAACAGGGCGTGCCGCATGCGGCCCTGACCGGGACCATTCAGAACGACATTCTGAAGGAGTTCATGGTCCGCAACACCTACATCTATCCGCCCGAGCCCTCGATGCGGATCATCGCCGACATCTTCGCCTGGACGGCGCAGGAGACGCCGAAGTTCAATTCGATCTCCATCAGCGGCTATCACATGCAGGAGGCGGGGGCGTCGGCGGATATCGAGCTCGCCTATACGCTGGCGGACGGGATCGAATATCTGCGGGCGGGCGTCGCGGCGGGGATGCCGATCGACCGGTTCGCGCCGCGCTTAAGCTTCTTCTGGGCCATCGGCATGAACTATTTCATGGAGGTGGCCAAGATGCGGGCCGGCCGCCTGCTGTGGGCCGAGGCGGTGCGCAAGGAAGGCGGGGTCGATCCCAAGTCGCTGTCCTTACGCGCCCACTGCCAGACATCGGGCTGGTCGCTAGCGGCGCAGGACGTGTTCAACAATGTGCCCCGCACCATGGTCGAGGCCATGGCGGCGGCGGGCGGCCAGACGCAGAGCCTGCACACCAATGCGCTGGACGAGGCCCTGGCCCTGCCGACTGACTTTTCGGCCCGGATCGCGCGCAACACCCAGATCCTGTTGCAGCAGGAGACGGGGCTGACGCGGGTGATCGATCCTTGGGGCGGCAGTTTCTATGTCGAACGGCTGACCCACGAACTGGCCGAACGGGCGCGCGCCCATATGGCCGAGGTCGAGGCTCTTGGCGGCATGGCCAAGGCCATCGAGGCGGGCATTCCCAAGTTGAGGATCGAGGAATCCGCCGCCAAGACCCAGGCCCGGATCGACACCGGTCAGCAGACGGTGGTCGGGGTGAACAAATATCTGAACCCCGTCGTCGACGACATTCCGATGCTGAAGGTCGACAATGCGGCGGTGCTGGCCGCTCAGATCGACAAGCTGAAGCGTCTGCGGGCCGAGCGGGACCAGGCGGCGACCGATGCGGCGCTGAACGCCCTGACCGACGGTGCGCTCGGGAACGCCAACCTGTTGGAGCTTGCGGTTCAGGCGGCACGCGCCAAGGCGACGGTAGGAGAGATTTCCGACGCGCTGGAGGCCGCCTTTGGCCGCCACATCGCGACGGTCCAGACCGTTTCGGGCGTATACGCCAAGGAGGCGGGGACCGACGCTCGCTTCGCCCGCGCCCGAGAGATGGTGGCGACCTTCGTCGAGAACGACGGCGGTCCACCGCGCATCCTGATCGCCAAACTGGGTCAGGACGGCCACGACCGGGGCCAGAAGGTGGTCGCCACCGGATACGGCGACCTGGGCTTTGACGTTACGGCGGGCAGCCTGTTCCAGACCCCCTCAGAAGCCGCGCAAGAGGCGGTGGAGAAGGGCGTCCACGCGGTCGGCGCATCATCGCTGGCGGCCGGGCACCTGACGCTGGTGCCCGAGCTGAAGGCCGAGTTGGAGAAACTGGGCCGGCCCGACATTACGATCGTGGTCGGCGGGGTGATCCCGCCGTCCGACGTCCAGCCTCTGCTCGACATGGGTGCGGCCGCCGTCTATCCGCCCGGTTCGGCCATCGCCGATACGGCGATCGACCTGATCGAGAAGCTGAACCAGCGTCTGGGCTACGCCCAGCCCGCCCCTGAAAAGGACAAGTCATGATCGGCGCCCTGAACCACGTCGGCGTCGCCACGCCATCCATCGCCGACTCGATCAAACTGTATCGCGATATCCTCGGCGCGACGAAAATCGGCGAACCCTTCGACCTGCCGGCGCAAGGCGTGAAGGTCTGTTTCGTGGATACGCCGACGGCTCAGATCGAGCTGATCCAACCCTATGACGACACCAGTCCCATCGTCGGCTTCCTGGCCAAGAACCCGAAAGGCGGCCAGCACCACGTCTGTTTCGAGGTCGCGGACATCCATGCCGCCGTCGCCGAGATGCGGGCCAAGGGCGTGACAATCCTGGGCACGGGCGAGCCGCGCATCGGGGCGCACGGGACGCCGGTCGTCTTCCTGCATCCGCGTGACATGGGCGGCGTATTGATCGAGCTGATGGAGACGCCAAAAGCGGGGCATTAAGCGGAGCCTTTGGTCAGGTTGGGCCGTTGAAGGCGAAACCAGAGGACATGACATGATGTCGCACCGCCTGACCGCATTCGTCGCCATCGCCGCCCTGACCGGCGCCGCAGCCTGCTCTCGCACCGAGCCGGAACAGCCCGCCGCCCCGGTCGAACCGTCGGCCGCGCCTGCATCCAATGCGCCCTCGGTCGGCTATGCCTGCGAAAGCGGCGCGACGCTTCAGGTCCAGTATATCGACAGCGACAACGCCATGCTGACCCATCAGAACCAGACCTATGCCTTGCGTTCGGTGCAGGCCGCCAGCGGCGCGCGCTATGTCGGCGGCGGGGCGGAATGGTGGACGGCGACGCGTGATGGACAGGAGAGCGGTACGCTGAGCCGACTGGGTCCGGACGGCACCACAGGTGTCGCGGTGCTGGAGCGCTGCTCGCGGCCGATCCCCGGGGCGGATGCGACGCCCGGACCGCTGCCGACGCCAGGTCAGACGCCGACCGAGGCGACCGGCGGGGTCTTGCCCGCTGCGCTGCCCTGCAAGGGGCCGCAACTGACGCTGGCGGCGGGCGACGGGGATGCGGGCGCCGGAAATCGGGTCACCAACTTCAGTCTTCAGAATATCGGAAGCCAGGCCTGCAGCCTGACCGGCTACCCCACCGTGACCTTGCAGGACGCGCGCGGGCGCACCCTGTCGTCCATCCGCGCCGAACAGAGTCCCGGAAGCTATTTCCGCCAAGGTCAGGCCCCGACGCCGGTTCAGCTGGCGCCCCGGGCCAAGGCCTATTTCGAGATGGCCTGGAGCGTCGTGCCCAACGAAGCGATGCAAAAGACCTGTCCCGACGCGGCCACGATAAAGGTCACTGCGCCCAGCGATACCGCCGCCGTCAGCCTGCCGTTCTCGTTCAGTCCCTGCGGCGGCCGCATCCGCGTCAGTCCGATCCGGGCCGAGGCCAACCCGGCGCCGGCGACCTGAGGCGGGTGGAAACCGATCGAAAATCGGCGTAGGTCGCGGCCCATGACCCAGAGCTTCTACGACCGCGTCGCCGGCGAATTGTCCGAGATCGACGCCCAAGGCCTGACCAAACCCGAACGCATCATCGCCTCGCGCCAGGGGCCTGTGATCCAGGTCGCCGGACGCGACGTGCTGAACTTCTGCGCCAACAACTATCTTGGCCTGGCCGGCGACGAGCGCGTGACCCAGGCCGGGATGGCGGCGCAAGCGAAGTGGGGCGCGGGCACCGCGTCCGTGCGTTTCATCTGCGGCACGCTGGAGATCCACAAGGAACTGGAAGCGGCCATCGCCAGCTATCTTGGTTTCGAGGACGCCATCCTGTTCGCCGCCGCGTTCGACGCCAACGGCGGTCTGTTCGAGCCGCTGCTGGGCGAAAACGACGCCATCGTCTCCGACAGCCTGAACCACGCCTCGATCATCGACGGGGTGCGGCTGTGCAAGGCCAAACGCTATCGCTTCGCCAACTCCGACATGGACGAGTTGGAAAGCCGGCTGAAGGAGGCCCGCGCGGCCGGCGCCCGCGATATCATCATCGCCACCGACGGCGCCTTCTCAATGGACGGCTATATCGCCAAGCTGGACGAGATCCGGGCGCTGGCCGACAAATACGACGCCCTGATCATGGTGGACGACTGCCACGCCACGGGTTTCCTCGGCATGCAAGGCAGGGGCTCGTTCGCCCATCACGGTGTCGAGGTGGATTTCGTCACCGGAACCTTCGGCAAGGCCCTGGGCGGCGCCATGGGCGGCTTCATCTGCGCCAAGAAGTCGGTGGTCGAACTGCTGAAGCAGCGGGCGCGGCCCTATCTGTTCTCCAATGCACTCGCGCCGGCCGTGTGCGGGTCCAGCCTGGAGGCCATCCGCATCGCCCAAGGGACGGAAGGCGATGCGTTGCGCACCCGTCTGTCGGCCAACGCCCATCGCTATCGCGGGGCCATGTCGGACGCAGGCTTCACCCTGCTGGACGGCGAGCATCCGATCATCCCTGTCATGCTGGGCGACGCCAAACTGGCGCAGGATTTCGCGGCGCGGGCGTTGGAGCTGGGCGTCTATGTGATCGGGTTCTCGTTCCCCGTCGTGCCGCGTGGTCAGGCCCGCATCCGTACACAGATGTCGGCGGCGCATAGCTTCGATCAGATCGACCGGACGGTTGAAGTGTTCACTCAGGCGGGACGGGAACTGGGCGTCATTTAGCCCCTTTCGCCCGCCATCGACGAAGACCAAGCGGCGAGAAGGCGTGGGGCCTCAGCCGCCGGTTCCGGGATGAACCCGGAGCCGTGATTTCAGGGAGTTGAGACTATGACCGACACGATGAAGGCCCTGGCCAAGACCGCGCCCGGCGTCGGCCTGGAACTGATCGACGCGCCGATCCCCGAGGCGGGACCGGAGGATGTGCTGATCCGGGTGCATCGCACGGCCGTCTGCGGCACCGACATCCACATCTGGAACTGGGACGAATGGTCCCAGAAGAACGTCCCGACCCCGATGATCACCGGCCACGAGTTCGCCGGCGAGATCGTCGCCATCGGCAAGGACGTCGATCGCCCGCTGAAGATCGGCCAGCGTGTCTCGGCAGAGGGTCATGTCATCGACCTGAACTCGGAAGCCGCCCGCGCCGGTCATTTCCACCTGGACCCCAAGACGCGCGGCATTGGCGTCAACCGCCAAGGCGCCTTCGCCGAGTTCGTCGTGGCTCCGGCCTTCAACGTCATCGAACTGCCGGACGACGTGCCCTATGAGATCGGCTCGATCCTGGATCCGTTCGGCAATGCGGTGCACACGGCGCAGCAGTTCGACCTGCTGGGCGAGGACGTCCTGGTCACCGGCGCCGGCCCCATCGGCATGATGGCCGCCGCGGTGGCCCGTCACGCGGGCGCGCGCACCGTGGTCCTGACCGACATCAACGACTTCCGGCTGGAGCTGGCGCAGAAGGTGGCGCCGGGCGTGCGCACCGTGAATACGACAAAGGAAGACATCCACGACGTCATGAAGGAGCTGGGCCTGAAGGTCGGGTTCGACGTGGCGCTGGAGATGTCGGGGTCGCCCATCGCCTTCAAACAGTGCGTCGACACCCTGATCATGGGCGGCGGCATGGCCATGCTGGGCATTCCGTCCAAGCCGATGGAGACCGACTGGGGCGCGATCATCCTGAAGGCCCTGACAATCAAGGGCGTCTATGGCCGCGAGATGTTCACCACCTGGCGCAAGATGCTGGGCCTGCTGAAGGCCGGTCTGGACCTCAGCCCGCTTATCACCCACCGCCTGGGCTATGCCGACTACCGCGAAGGCTTTGAAGCGATGAAGTCGGGCCAGTCGGGCAAGGTCGTGCTGGACTGGGAAAAGGCCGCCTGAAGCCTTGGGCGTTGATCAGACCGCAAGCAGCTGTTTGATCAACGCCTTTTCGAAGCCCTTGGTCTCCGAGCCGGGCAAGACATCGGTGATTTCGCCGCTTTCGAACAGGGCGAAGACCTTGGGGTGGACATAGGAGGCGCGGCAGACGGTTGGGGTGTTGCCCAGCAGGCCCGCCACGGCCTTGACGCAGACGGTGATCTTTCGCTTGGCGTCGGTGGGCGAGGTCGGGGCTTCGGTGTCTCGCAAGGCCCGCGCCGCCGAGACGGTGCCGGCCCAGGTGCGGAAGTCCTTGGCCGAGAACTGCTCGCCCATCGCCTCGCGGATGTAGGCGTTCACGTCATCGGAATCGACGGGGCACAGTTCGCCGTCCGCCGTGCGGTATTTGAACAGTTGCTGGCCGGGCAGGCCCTCCAGCTCGCGCACCACGCGGGCCAGACGGCGGTCCTTCACGCTGACGCTGTGGTCCTTGCCGCTCTTGCCGCGAAACTCGAACGTCAGTGCCGAGCCGTCCACCTCCAGATGGCGCTTGTGCAGGGTGGTCAGGCCATAGCTGCGGTTTTGCTTGGCGTAGATGGAGTTGCCCACCCGGATCAGGGTGATCTCCAACAGGCGCACGGCGGTGGCCAGCACCTTGTCGCGACAGACGCCGCGTAGGCTCAGATCGTGCTCGACCTTGTCGCGCAGCTTGGGCAGGGCGCGCGAAAAGGCGGGCAGTTTGTCGAACTTGTTCTCGGACCGGGCCGTGCTCCAGTCGTTGTGATAGCGATACTGTTTGCGGCCCTTCACGTCGCGGCCGGTGGCCTGGATATGGCCATTGGCCTTGGGGCAGATCCAGACGTCGGTCCAGGCGGGCGGGATAGCCAGGGCGCGGATGCGGGCCAGGACCTTGGCGTCGCTGATCGTCTTGCCCTTGGCGTCCCGATAGGACCAGCCCTTGCCGGCTCGGCGACGGCTCAGGCCCGCGAACTCGTCGCTGCAGTAGCTGAGCCCTTGCGGAACCTCGACGGCGATGTCGAAGGCGTGCGATCCGTCGGCCATCCGCCGCGTTTTCCTTTCATTGGTCTTTCAGCCGCTTGCCGAAGACGAGCGACGAACGCGGGGCCGGGGCGGCGAGTTCCGCTTGACCACAGGAACGCGGCGCGAGACGAGGCGGCATGAACTATCGCCACAGCTTTCACGCCGGAAACTTCGCCGACCTGGTCAAGCACGCCTTGGTGCTGTGGTTGGTGAAAGCGCGGCAGGCGGCCGGGCCGCTGACGGTGTTCGACACCCATGCGGGGGCGGGGCTGTACGATCTGTCGGGCGACGGCGCGCGGTCGAAGGAGGCCGAGGCCGGCGTTGCGCGGCTGATGTCCGCGGAGGGGCGGACGCCGCTGATGGATGCGCTGGCGGGCGAGGTCGCGGCGCTGAATCCTGAGGGCGGGTCGCGGTTCTATCCGGGGTCGCCGTTGCTGATCGCGGACGCGCTGACGCCTGGCGGTCGGTATGTCGGGTTCGAGCTGAACCCGCCGGTGCGGGCCATGCTGGCCGAGGCGCTGGCGGGGCGAGCGAACGCCGAGGCGCGCGAGGGCGACGGCTATGCGGCGGTGGTCGCGGAGGCGGCGAAGGTGCGCGGGCCGCTGGTCCTGATCGACCCACCGTTCGAAAAGCCCGACGACTATATCCGCTCGGCTGAGACCGCGATTTCGGTGGTGAAGCGCGATCCGACGGCGACGGTGGCGATCTGGACGCCGCTGAAGGATCTGGAGACCCTCGACGGCTTTATCCGGCGGCTGCAGGGCAAGGCGGGGCAGACCCTAGTCGCCGAGGCGCGGCTGAGGCCGCTGACCAATCCGATGAAGATGAACGGCTGCGCCTTGGTGGTGGTCAATCCGCCGGCGGGCGCGGAAGCGGCCGCGACCGAGATCTGCGGCTGGGTCGCGGGGGCGCTCGGTGAGGCGGGCGGACGGGCCGAGGTCTGGACCTTCTGACCGCAGTCACTAGGTTGATCGCATGACGCGCATCGCCATTCTGGAAACCGGACACCCACCGGAGCATCTGAAGGACGATTTCGACGACTATCCGGCGCGGTTCCGGGCCCTGCTGGGCGAGGGCGTGCCGACGACGCGGTTCGACGTGCAGTCGGGGCAACTGCCTGAGGATCCGTCGGTCTTTCAGGGAGCCATCGTCACGGGGTCGGCGGCGGGGGTCTATGACGACCTGCCGTGGATCCCGCAGTTGATCGACTGGCTGAGGGCGGCGCGGGGGCGGACGCGGCTGGTCGGCATCTGTTTCGGGCATCAGGCGCTGGCCCATGCGTTCGGCGGGGTGGTGGAGAAATCGCACAAGGGCTGGGGCGTGGGTCTGCACCGCTATGACGTGCGCGAGGATGCGCCGTGGATGCATCCGCGTGCGCGGACGATCGCCATTCCCGTGTCGCACCAGGATCAGGTCGTCGCGGTTTCGGACGATGCGCGGGTGATCGCGTCCAGCGGCTTCACGCCCTACGCCGGCCTGGCCTGGGGCGACGATGCGATCTCGTTTCAGTGCCACCCAGAGTTTCAGCCTGACTATGCGGCGGCCCTGATCGAGGGACGGCGCGGGGCGCGCATCCCGCATGATGTGGCCGATCAGGCGATCGACAGTCTGAAGCGGCCCAATGACCGGGCGGTGCTGACCGCCTGGATCCGCGCCTTCCTGCTGCTGACCCCGCCGCCGGTCGAGGATTACGGCAGCGGGATCTAGAGCCCCAGCAGCCGGATCAGCGCCAGCGCCAGCACCACCAGGGCGCCCAGCGACAGGATGACGGCGGCGACGACCCGTCCGCCAGCGCGGGCAACGGCGCGGATGTCGGTCTGGAGACCCAGGGCGGCCATGGCGACGACGGTCAGCAGGCCCGAGGCGGCGGCCATGGGCGCGAGCGCGGCCTGCGGGATCAGGTCAAACGAGCGCAGGCCGATCATGACAAGAAAGCCGATGATGAACCAAGGCAGCAGGCGCGACAGGCCGGGCTTTGCGGCGCTGGGCGCGCGGTCACGGAAAATCAGCGACAGCGCGAGGATGACGGGACCGAGCATCAGCACCCGCACCAACTTGACCACCGTGCCGGTCTGGGTGGCGAGGGCGCCGAAGGGCGCGGCGGCGGCCAGAACCTGCGGCACCGCATAGACGGTCAGACCGGCCAGGGCGCCGTATTGCAGGCCGTTCAGATGGATCAGGCCACCCAGCAGGGGCAAGGCCAAGACCACGATCACGCCGAGCACGGCGGTGAAGGCGATGGAGGCGGCGACCTCTTTCCCGTCGGCGTCGATGACGGGGGCGACGGCGGCGATGGCGGAGTTGCCGCAGATGGCGTTGCCGCAGGCGACCAGCAGAGCCATGCGCGCGTTAAGGCCCAAGGCGCGACCGACGCCGAAACCGACGATGATGGCGAGCGCGACCAGGGCGAAGATGCCTAGGACGAATCCGGCCCCTAACGACGACAGGGTGGCGGCGCTGACCGAGGCGCCGAGCAACACCACCGCCACCTCAAGCAGCATCTTGGCCGAGAAGTCGATCCCGGCCTTGAATCGCGCATCGGGCGTCCAGGCGGTGCGGACGGCGGCGCCCAGCAGGATGGCCAGCACCAGCGGCTCCAGCCAGACATGGCCGATCACGTCGCGCTCGATGCTGGTCAGACCGATGGCGGCCAGAGTGACCAGCAGGCACAGCATGACGCCCGGCCGGATCGTGCGTCCGAACGCCGTCACCGACGCCAAAGTGGGCGTTTGGAAGGGGGCGGGCAGGGCGGCGGACTTCATCGTCAAGCGTGATGCGCCTGCCCTCGACGCCGGTCCAACGGATAGTTATGGTCGTTTCAATCCGATTTGGAGATCAATCGTGACCTTGGAACGCCTGCGTATCTTCGTCGCCGTCGCCGAGCGTGACCATGTGACGGCGGCGGCAAGGGCGCTGAACCTGACCCAGTCGGCCGTGTCGAACGCCCTGGCGGCGTTGGAAACCGAGCATGACGTGCGGCTGTTCGACCGGGTCGGGCGTGGCGTGGTGCTGAACGAGACTGGCCGCGCCTTTCTGCCCGAGGCCAAGGCAGTGCTGGCGCGAGCGGCGGCGGCCGAGGCGGCGCTGGCGGACATGAGCGCCCTGCGGCGCGGGCGGCTGGCGGTGTTCGCCAGTCAGACCATCGCCAGCTACTGGCTGCCGCGCCGGCTGGTGGATTTCCACACGGCCTATCCCGGCGTCGAACTGGCCGTCGAGATCGGAAACACGCGCGAGGCGGCGCAGGCGGTGCTGAGCGGCGCCGCCGAGATTGGTCTGGTCGAGGGGGCGGTGGACGAACCGGCCCTGTCGCAGGTCCAGGTGGGGTCGGATCGGCTAGCCGTGCTGGTGACGCCGGACCATCCGTGGGCGACGCGACGTCGGCTGGAGGCGAAGGATCTGGCGGGCCAGCCCTGGGTGTTGCGCGAAGTAGGCTCGGGCACGCGGTCGACGCTGGAGGCGGCGGTGCGGGACATCGGGGTCGATCCCGCGACCCTGTCGGTATCGATGACCCTGCCGTCGAACGAAGCCGTGCTGGCGGCGGCCGAGGCGGGGGCGGGAGCCACGGCCCTGTCGGAAAGCGTTGCCTATGCGTCGGTGGCGGCCGGACGGCTGGTGACGGCGCCCTTCACCCTGCCCGAGCGACCGTTCCGCCTGTTACGACACCGCGAACGGTATCGCAGCCGGGCCGGCGATGTGTTCGTCGAGGCGATGGGCTAGGGCCACTTCACCACCGGCGGCATGGACGACAGGATCGAGTCGACGTTCCCGCCCGTCTTCAGCCCGAACATGGTGCCGCGGTCGTAGAGCAGGTTGAACTCGACGTAGCGGCCCCGGCGGATCAGCTGTTCATCACGTTCCTCGGCCGTCCAGGGCTCTGCCATGCGATTGGCGACGATGCGGGGATAGACGTCCAGGAAGGCCAGGCCGATGTCGCGGGTGAAGGCGAAGTCGCGGTCATAGTCGCCGCTGTCGTGATGGTCATAGAAGACGCCGCCTGTGCCGCGCGGCTCCTTGCGGTGGGGCAGGTAGAAATACTCGTCGCACCAGGCCTTGTATTTGGCGTGCCAGGTCGGGTGGTGGGCGTCGCAGGCGGCCTGCATGGCCGCGTGGAAGGCGACGGTGTCGGGGTGATCCTGACGACGATCCGCCATCAGCACGGGCGTCAGGTCGCCGCCGCCGCCGAACCAGCTTTTTGTCGTGGTGATGAAGCGCGTGTTCATATGCACGGCCGGAATGCGCGGGCTGACGGGGTGGCAAATCAGGCTGATCCCCGTCGCGAAGAAGCGCGGATCGACGTCGGCGCCGGGCACGTTCTTGGCGTAGTCGGGGGGAAAGGCTCCATGCACCGTCGAGACGTGGACGCCGACCTTTTCGAACAGGCGACCGTGCATCATGCCCATGACGCCGCCGCCGCCCTCGGGCCGTTCCCATGCGGTGCGGACGAAGCGACCGGGCTCGCCGGGGAACAGGTCGGCGGGGGCGGCATCCTCCAGCGCCTCGAAGGCCGCATGGATGCGGTCGCGCAGATGTTCGAACCAGGCGCGGGTCTCGACCTTCTTCAGGTCGAGCGGATCGGAGAAGACGGCGTCGCTCATGGCGCGCTTGAACCACGTCGCGGCGGCGGCGTCATCCGGACAGGTTGTCATAAGCAGAATCGCGGGCGCTAATGGCCGTCTGCCGTTTTCAGGAAGCCCGCCCATGATCCGCCGTCTCGTTTCCGTCGCCGTCGTATCGCTCGCGCTGGGAGGGGTGGCCCACGCTCAGGACGCCGATGAGGCGCGTGTGATGGAGATTTTGAAGACCACGCCCCTGATCGACGGGCACAACGACCTGCCGTGGGCGTTGCGACAGCAGTACGGAAATGACGTTTACGCCGTTGATCTGACGAAGAATCTGGCGGCGTCGACCAAACTGCATACCGATATCGCGCGCCTGCGGGCCGGGGGCGTCGGAGGGCAGTTTTGGTCCGTCTATGTGCCTGCCAGCCTGACGCCGCTGGAGGCGGTTGAGGAAACCTTTGAGCAGATCGATACGGCCAAACGCATCATCGCCGCCCATCCCGACACCTTTGGCCTGGCGACCACGGCGGACGAGGTGGATGCGGTGTTCAAGTCGGGCCGTATCGCCAGCCTGATCGGGATGGAGGGCGGCTATTCGATCGACGATTCCCTGGCCCTGCTGCGCGAGTTCTACCGGGCCGGCGCGCGCTACATGACGCTGACCCACTCCAAGACCACGACCTGGGCCGACAGCGCGACGGACGCGCCGAAATGGGGCGGCCTCAGCCCGTTTGGCGAGGCGGTGGTCAAAGAGATGAACCGGCTGGGCATGATGGTCGACCTGAGCCACGTCTCCGAGGAGACGATGCTGGACGCCATGCGCGTGTCCGATGCGCCGGTGATCTTCTCCCATTCGTCAGCGCGGGCGGTCACGGATCATCCGCGCAATGTGCCGGATCGGGTGCTGCGGATGATGCCGCAGGACGGCGGCATCGTGATGATCAACCTGGCCCCCGGCTTCGTGTCCGAGGCGGTGCGAGCCTGGAACGGGGCCAAGGCGGGCGAGGAGGCGCGGCTGAAGACCCTGAACCCCGGCGATCCCGGCGCGGTGGAGGCCGGGCTGACCGCCTGGACCGCCGCCAATCCGACGCCCCAAGCGACGCTGGCCGACGTGGTGGCGCATATCCAGCATGTGCGAGAGGTCGCAGGCATCGACCACGTCGGCCTGGGCGCCGACTTCGACGGTGTCGGCAGCCTGCCGGAAGGCATGGGCGGGGTGGACGCCTATCCGCGCATCCTGGCGGCCCTGATGGCGGCGGGCTGGACCGAGGCCGACATCCGCAAGATCGCCGGCGAGAACCTGCTGCGGGTCATGCGGGCGGTCGAGACCGTCGCGGCGTCAAAGGCCGGCGAGCGGCCGTCGATGGCGCGGCTGGAGCCCACTTCGGCTCAGAACTGACCGACGGCGCCCGTCTGGCGCAGGCCTTCCCACAGGGCGATTCCGGCGGTGACCGACAGGTTCAGCGAGCGGGCCTCCGGACGCAGCGGCACGACGACGCGCGCGTCAGCGGCGGCGTGGACATAGTCGGGGGCGCCGGCGCTTTCCTTGCCGAACAGCAGGGTATCGTCGGGCTGGAAGACGAAATCGGGCAGGGGAGTCGCGCCCTTGGTCGTAAGCAGCACCAGCCGCCCGGCCGGACGATCCGCCTGGAAGGCCTCCCAGTCGGCGTGGCGGGTCATGTGGGACAGCGGGCCGTAGTCGAGGGCCGCGCGCTTCATGGCGCGGTCGTCGAAACGGAAGCCCGTCGGCTCGATCACATGCAGATCGACGCCGAAACAGGCCGACAATCGGATGCAGGCTCCGACGTTCTGAGGAATGTCCGGTTGAAAAAGGGCGAGACGCATTCTAAGGCCTGACATACGCGCGGCGAGGGGGTTTGTCGCGGTCTGTTTGCGAGCGTTTCGCAAGAAACGTCAGCAGCTTGCGTCCAACGCGGCGCAAGTCACGGGCCGTCGGGGATTCCCGGCGTCTTTTGTTGGTTCGTGCCGTGGCTGGGGACGCCCTTGGGGGTCTTCTGCGGCGTTCGAGAGGTGGAAACGTGGCCGAATCGGTCGTGCATACGGAAGACGGTCACAGCCCTGAGGGCGGTGATCCCAATCGTCGGGACTTTATCTACATTGCGGCGGGCGCCGCAGCGGTCGGCGCGGGCGCCATGATCGCCTGGCCGCTGATCAACCAGATGAATCCGGCGGCCGATACGCTGGCGCTGGCGTCGATCGAGTTCGACCTGACCAAGGTTCAGGAAGGCCAGCAGGTCGTCATCAAATGGCAGGGCAAGCCGGTGTTCGTGCGTTACCGCACCCCGGCCGAGCTGCAGAAGGTCATCGCGGACGATCACGCTCCGGACCTGAAACAGCCCCAGACCGACGCCGAGCGCACCAAGCCGGGTCACGAGAAATATCTGGTCGTCATCGGTTCGTGTACGCACCTGGGTTGCGTGCCGACCTTTGGCGCGGGCGATTACGGCGGCTGGTTCTGCCCCTGCCACGGCTCGCACTACGACGCTTCCGGCCGCATTCGTAAGGGGCCGGCGCCTCTGAACCTGGTGGTGCCGGAATACGATTATCTGTCCGACACCCGCGTCAAGATCGGCTGAGGACCAAGGGGGAATCATGAGCGATCACGAGAGCACCTACGTCCCGAAGACGGGCGTCGAGAAGTGGCTGGACACCCGGCTGCCGATCATCCGTTTCGGCGCGGACTACATGTCCCTGCCGACGCCGCGTAACCTGAACTACTGGTGGACCTTCGGCGGCATCCTGGCCCTGTGCCTGATGACGCAGATCGTCACCGGCATCGTCCTGGCCATGCACTATACGCCGAACGTCGATCTGGCCTTCGCCTCGGTCGAGCGCATCATGCGCGACGTGAACGGCGGCTGGCTGATCCGTTATGTCCACGCCAACGGCGCGTCGATGTTCTTCATCGCCGTCTATCTGCACATGCTGCGCGGCCTCTACTACGGCTCGTACAAGGCGCCGCGCGAGATGATCTGGATCATCGGCTGCGTGATCTTCTTCCTGATGATCGCCACCGCCTTCCTGGGCTACGTCCTGCCGTGGGGCCAGATGTCGTTCTGGGGCGCTGAAGTCATCACCAACCTGATCGGCGCCATCCCGGTGCTGGGCGAGCCGATCCTGATCTGGCTGCGCGGTGGGCCGGCGATCGACAATGCGACGCTGAACCGCTTCTTCTCGCTGCACTATCTGCTGCCGTTCGCGATCCTGGGCTGCGTCGTGCTGCACCTTTGGGCGCTGCACTCGGCCGGTCAGAACAACCCGGTCGGCATCCTGATCCCGAAGGATCGGGAGAAGAAGGACACGCTGCCCTTCCACCCGTATTTCACTGTCAAGGACGGCTTTGCGATCATCCTGTTCCTGATCCTGTTCGCCATCTTCGTCTTCTATCAGCCGAACGCGCTGGGCCACGCCGACAACTACATCCCGGCCAACCCGCTGCAGACGCCGGCGCACATCGTGCCCGAGTGGTACATGCTGCCCTTCTACGCGATCCTGCGCGCCATCCCGGACAAGTTCGGCGGCGTGGTGGCGATGTTCAGCGCCATCGGCGTGCTGTTCGTCCTGCCCTGGCTGGATACGTCGAAGGTGCGCTCGATGCGCTATCGCCCGACGATGCGGACCTTCTTCATCATCTTCCTGGTGGTGGGCGTGGGCCTGGGCTGGTGCGGTGGTCAGCTGCCTGACGCGCCGGTGATCGGGTCGTTCAAGACCTTCACCCTGATCGACGGCGACCTGAACTCCTACCTGTGGCTGACGCGGGTCTTCACCCTCTACTACTTCGTCTTCTTCCTGATCATCATGCCGTTGGTCGGGTTGAAGGAGCAGCCGCTGCCGATCCCGGCGACGATCTCCGAGCCGGTCCTGACCGGCGCCGGCGCCGTCGAGCACAAGGTCTGAAAATCATGACGATTGGAATGAAGACCGTGTCGTTCAAGACGATCATCGCCTCGGCCGCGATTGCGCTGGGTCTGTTGAGCGCGGCCGCTCCCGCCATGGCGGCGGGCGCTGCGGCCCATCCGCGCTCGGGCGGATTCAGCTTCGAAGGGCCGTTCGGCACCTATGACCAGGGCCAGCTGCAACGCGGCTACAAGGTCTATCACGAGGTCTGCGCCGCCTGTCACAGCATGAACCTGATGCACTATCGGAACCTGGGCGACCGTCATGGGCCGTTCTGGAATCCGAAGTATCCGAACCCGAACGACAACCCCGTCGTGAAGGCTCTGGCCAAGGAAAACCAGGTCGGCGACATCGACAGCGAGACCGGCGAGGCGATCCAGCGTGACGCCACGCCCGCCGACAAGTTCCGCGCCCCCTATCCTAACGCCACGGCGGCGGCGGCGGGCAATGGCGGCGCCGCGCCGCCCGACCTTTCGGTCATGGCCAAGGCCCGTCACGACGGCGCGAACTACATCTATTCGCTGCTGTCGGGCTACAAGGCCGCGCCGGCCGGCCTGCAGATCCGCGAGGGTCAGCACTACAACCCCTATATGGCCGGCGACCTGACGCCGTTCTGGACGGGCGACCACAAGGACGTTCCGCCCGGCGGCTTCATCGCCATGCCGCCGCCGCTTCAGAACGGTCAGGTGACCTATGACGACGGCTCGCCGCAGACGGTCGATCAATACGCCAAGGACGTCGCGGCCTTCATCGCCTGGACGTCCGAGCCGAAGATGGTCGAGCGCAAGCAGGCCGGTCTGGGCGTGATGATCTATCTGCTGCTGTTCGCCGGCATCACCTATGTCGCCTACCGCCGCATCTGGAAGGGCGTCGCCCACTAAGGGCTACGCTGCGGGATCGAACTCGTAAGCCCGCCAAGGTTCGCCTTGGCGGGCTTTTTCGTTAGCGACGAAAGGTCCGGGACGCAGCATCGACAGGGAGAAGTTCGCCCCCTAGGGTCGCGTATCGTTTCCGGCTGTGGGGCCTTCAGTTCATGCGTCTTGTCTCTTCTTTCGCCGCCGTTCTGTTGGCGAGCGCCGCCTTGTCCGCCTGCGCCACGGCGTCCAATCCCGCTGCGGTTCACACCGTCCCGACTTTCGATGCGGCGCGGATCTCGCAGGACATCAAGACGCTGTCGGACGACAGCTTCGAGGGCAGGGGCATCGCCACACCGGCCGAGGAAAAGGTCATCCGGTATCTGAGCGAAGGCTACGCCGCCGCTGGGTTCGAGCCGGGTGGGCCGAACGGCCAGTGGACGCAGGACGTGATCCTGAACCGCTTTACCCAGTCCAATGTGCGGGCCTCGCTGAAGCTGGGCGACTGGACCCTGCCGATGACGCAAGGCCGCGAGGTCGCCATCTCGACCCGTCGCCCGGCCGAACACGTCAGCCTGAAGGACGCCCCGCTGGTCTTCGTCGGCTATGGCATCAATGCGCCCGAGCGGCAGTGGAACGACTTCAAGGGCCAGGACCTGCGAGGCAAGATCCTGGTGGTGCTGGTCAATGACGCCGACTTCGAGGAGCCGGCGCTTAACACCTTCGGCGGTAAGGCCATGACCTATTACGGCCGCTGGACCTACAAATACGAAGAGGCGGCCAAACAGGGCGCGGCGGGCGTGCTGATCGTGCACGAGACGGCGCCGGCGTCTTACGGCTGGCAGACGGTCGCCAACTCCTGGGGCGTGTCGCAGTTCGACATCCTGCGCCAAAATGCGGCGGCGGAGCGCGTGCCGATGGAGGGCTGGATCCAGCGTGACGTGGCGGTCGACCTGTTCCGTCGCGCGGGTCTGGATTTCGACGCGCTGAAGGTCCAGGCGCGCAGCCGTGACTTCCAGCCGGTCGCCTTGCCCGGCGCATCCTTCTCGACCGAGTTCGACGTGGCCACCAATCAGGTCACCAGCCACAACGTCATCGCCCGCCTGCCGGGCGCGACTCATCCGGACGAGACGATCCTCTATACCGCCCACTGGGATCACATCGGCATGGGCGAGCCGGATGCGACCGGCGACCGCATCTTCAACGGGGCGGTGGACAATGCCTCGGGCACGGCGGGGCTGCTGGAACTGGCGCGCATGTTCGGTCGCGCGCCGCGCACCGAGCGCTCGATCGTGATGATCAGCTTCACCGGCGAGGAAAGCGGCCTGCTGGGCTCGGAATACTATGCGGTGAACCCGGTCTATCCGCTGGCCAAGACGGTGGGCGGGTTCAACATGGACTCCATGAACGTCTATGGCCGCGTCACGGGGCTGGGCGTCACCGGATATGGCCAGTCGGACTTCGACGAGCGTCTGGCGGCGGCGGCCCAGCCGCAAGGGCGAGCACTGGTCCCGGACTACGAGAATGCGGCCGGCACCTATTACCGTTCGGACCACTTCCCGCTGGCCAAGCGCGGCGTGCCGATGGCCTATGCCGGCAGCCGGGGCGAATTCCGCGACGAGCCGATCGCCGCGCGCGAGGCGGCGCGGTCGGAATACGGCGCCAAACGCTATCACCAGGCGACGGACGAATGGTCGCCCGACTGGGACTACAGCGGCATGATCGAGGACCTGACCGTCTTCTACGATGTCGGTCGCGCCCTGGCGAACGGTCGCGACTGGCCGCAGTGGAAGTCGGGCTCAGAGTTCGCGCCGGTGCGCGCCACGACCGCGTCCGAACGCCGCTAGTCTTTTCACACATCAAGATGGGGCGGGGAGGAATCTCCACCCATTTGCCATTTCGCCTGTCGAGTCAGTTCAATGATCCATCGCCGTTCACCCCTGGTCGCCCTTGCGGCGCTTGCGCTCACCGCCTGCGCGACGACGCCGGTCGCATCGCCGGCGCCCAAGCTGGACGCCTTCGCCGTCGCCTCGGCCGCGACGCCTCAGTTCAGCGCCCAGCGCCTGTCGGACCACATCAAATATCTGGCGTCGGACGAGTTGGAGGGACGGTTCCCCGGCCTGATCGGCGAACGGCTGACCCTGGCCTATCTGCAGGCGCAATACGAGGCGATGGGGCTGGAGCCGGGCGGGCGCGACGGATCGTGGCTGCAGCCCGTCGATCTGGTGCGCTTCACGCCGGAGCGGGCGCCGACGGCGTCCTGGACAGGGGCGGACGGCATCGCGCATCCGCTGGTCTCGGGGACGGACATCACCCTGCGCGCCGGGTCGGCGGAACCGGTCGTGACGGCCGAGGCGCCGCTGGTCTTCGCCGGTTACGGCATTTCGGGCCCGACCTGGGACGACTATGGCAATGCGGACCTGACCGGCAAGGTCGTGGTCATTCTGCGCGGCCAGCCGACGGTGATGGGCGAGGATCCCAACTTCTACGGCTCGACCACGCACAAGACCCAGGAGGCGTTGAAGCGCGGAGCCGTGGGCGTCATTACGCTTCAGGATCAGGACAACCGCTGGCGTCGCGCCGTGGGAGGCGCGACCCGGCCGCAGATGACGGTCAAGGGCGCGCAGGACCCGCGTTTTAGCGGATCCATCAACATGGCCACGGCGACGGCGATCGGCGGCGCGCCCCTAGAAGCCGCCGTCGAGCGGGCGAAGACGACCGCCTTGGGGGGCGTTCTGGATCTGGGCGCGCGTCTCAGCGTCGATATCGCCGAGACGACCGAAGTCATCCACTCCAACAACCTGCTGGCCAAGATTCCCGGCACCGAGCGGCCTGACGAATACGTCTTCTATTCCGCCCACTGGGATCACGTCGGCAAGGCCCGGACGCCGAACGCCGAGGGCGACGACATCTTCAACGGCGCTTGGGACAATGCGTCGGGGACGGCCGGTCTGATCGAGATGGCGCGGGCGTTCAAGGCTGGACCGGCGCCGAAGCGCACCGTGGTCTTCTTGCACGTCACGGCCGAGGAGCAGGGGCTGCTGGGGTCGGAAGCCTATGCCGCCGATCCGGTCTATCCGCTTGCCAAGACGGCGGCGGACATCAACATTGACATGCTGCCTTTTACGCCCGCAACGCGTGACGTGGCGGTGTTCGGGGTCGGCAAGTCGGAGCTGGAGGATATCCTGGGCCGGTTCGCGGCCGTGCAGGGGCGGGTGGTGACGGGCGACGGCTATCCGGAAGAAGGCTTCTACTACCGCTCCGACCACTTCAACTTCGCGGCCGGCGGGGTGCCGGCCCTGATGCCGTGGACGGGCCGTGATTTCGTCGAGGGCGGGATCGAGGCGGGCAAGCCCTATTACGAGGGCGCGATGGCCAAATACTATCACAAGCTGACCGACGAATGGCGGGCCGACTATGACTTTACGGCCGCCTTGCAGAACCTGGACCTGCTGTATCGGCTGGGGCTGACGGTGGCCGACAGCGAGAGCTGGCCCGCGTGGAAGCCGACCGCCGAGTTCAACGCCATCCGCGACCGCACGGCCGATCAGAGGCGCTAGGCCTCAGGCCGCGCCGAACGGATAGGGGCTGACGGACTTGGACCAGTCATCGACCGCCAGCGGGCGGTCGATGGGGGCGGCGGCGCGTTCGGCGCACGGGTGGCGGTGGCACAGGCGGCAGGCCGGGCCGATGGGCGTGACCTCGGGGTTCTGCAGGTCCATGCCGTGGGCGTAGGCCAGACGATGCGCATGACGCAGTTCGCAGCCCAAGCCGACGGCGAGGTCGTGGTGCTCGCCATAGCCGTCGTGGCCTTGCCGCTCGACCGTGCGGGCGAAGGTGAACCAGCGGCCGCCATCTGGAGTCTCGATGATCTGGGTGACGATGCGGCCGGGCGTGCGGAAGGCCGAATGCAGCCGCCAGCGCGGGCAGGCGCCGCCGAAACGCGAGAAGGGAAAGGCGCCGGCCGCATAGCGTTTGGAGATGTTGCCCGCCTGATCGACCCGCATCAGGAAGAAGGGCACGCCGCGCGCGGTGGGGCGCGACAGGGTGGTCAGGCGGTGCGCGGCCTGTTCGTAGCTGACGCCGAACCGGGCCTGGAGCCGAGCCAGGTCATAGCGCGTCTCTTCCGCCGCCCGCTGGAAGGCGGCGTAGGGCATCAGGGTCGCGGCGGCGAGCGTGTTGGTCAGGGCGACCTTCAGCAGCGATCGAGTGGGCGCGTCCGGGGCGTTCGAGGCCTCTGCCAGCGCGTTGAGCGCCGGCCCTTGCTCGGCCAGGGCCAGTTGATAGGCGATGGCAAAGGCGCGCGAGGACGGCCCCAGGGTTTCCGACAGCAGCAGACGGCGGCGGTGCAGGTCGTAGCGGCGGGTCCATTCCACCATGACCTCGGCCGGCAGAGTGCGGACGCCGAGGTCGTGCCTGGCCGCCAGCCGATGACGGGCGGCGGGTTCGAAGCCGTCGGCGTGGGCGGGCGCCTCTGTGGACAGGGCGTCGGACAGGGCCTCGCCCATCTGGTCCAGTTCGGGAAAATGGTTGCCGCGCGACTGGATGTATTCGCGCACCCATTCGGCGGGACTGGTCTCGATCGGGCTTTCGCCTGTCTCGGCGGCGGCGCGGGCGCGCGTGCGGCCGTCGTCGAAGGCCTGATAGAGGCGCAGCAGGGCGTCGGCGACACCGGGCGCCTCTTCCAGCAGTTGCACCAGTTCGTGCCGGGGCGCGGATAGGTCCTTGAACAGGGGGTCGGCCAGGATTTCCGTGAGACGCGCCTCGTCCGCCGCGCCACCCTGGTTCAGCGCGCGCAGATCGACGTCATAGGTGTCCGCCAATCGCAGCAGCAACTGGGCTGAGACCGGCCGCTGATTGCGTTCTATGTGATTGAGATAGCTTGGAGAAACGTCCAGATCGGCGGCCATGGCGGTCTGGGTCAGCCCCAGATCGCGCCGCAGCCGCTTGAGCCGGGCGCCCAGAAACAGCTTGCGGTCAGCGGCGGTGTTCATCACCGCACGATGTCACAACGTGACCGAATAGGCAAAGTCATAGTATGACAAGATGACTTCGTTGATGGGGTTCGGTCTGTATCAGTTTTGACCGGTGCGTGTTCTTGTCTCCGAGACGGCGGTTGCGGCCGCGCCCTTCAGAGACCGAGTTTGACCATGACCACCTTCGCCGATCTGGTGCCTTCGCCCGCCGGCCGTTTCGACGGCATCGAGCGCCCCTACACCCCTGAGGACGTCCTGCGCCTGCGCGGCTCGGTGCCGATCACCCATACGCTGGCCGAGCGGGGCGCCAACCGCCTGTGGCAATTGCTGCACGACGAGCCCTTCATCAATGCGCTGGGCGCCGTGACCGGCAACCAGGCCATGCAGATGGTCCGCGCGGGCCTGAAGGCCATCTATCTGTCAGGCTGGCAGGTCGCGGCGGACGCCAATACGGCCGGCGCCATGTACCCCGACCAGTCGCTGTACCCGGCCAACGCCGCGCCGGAACTGTGCCGCCGCATCAACCGCACCCTGCAACGCGCCGATCAGATCGAGCATGCCGAGGGCGGCGCCAAGCGTGACTGGTTCGTTCCCATCGTCGCCGACGCGGAAGCCGGTTTCGGCGGGCCGCTGAACAGCTTCGAGATCATGAAGGCCTTCATCGAGGCGGGCGCGGCCGGCGTTCACTTCGAGGACCAGCTGGCGTCGGAAAAGAAGTGCGGCCACCTGGGCGGCAAGGTTCTGATCCCGACCCAGGCGCATGAGCGCAATCTGGTCGCCGCGCGTCTGGCCGCCGACGTCATGGGCACGCCGACCATCACGGTCGCGCGCACGGACGCCGAAAGCGCGCAACTGATCACCTCGGACATCGACGAGCGGGACCAGCCCTTTATCGATCGCGACAACCGCACGCCTGAAGGCTTCTTCCGCCTGAAGGAGGGCACGGGTCTGGATCACTGCATCGCGCGCGGCCTGTCCTACGCCAATATCGCCGACCTGCTGTGGTGGGAGACGTCGCATCCGGATCTAGACGACGCCAAGAAGTTCGCGGAAGCCGTGCAGAAGAAGCATCCGGGCAAGCTGATGGCCTACAACTGCTCGCCGTCCTTCAACTGGAAGGCCAAGCTCGACGACGCCACCATCGCCAAGTTCCAGCGCGAGCTGGGCGCCATGGGCTACAAGTTCCAGTTCGTGACCCTGGCCGGTTTCCACAGCCTGAACAACTCGATGTTCGAGCTGGCGGACGGTTATCGCGATCGCGGCATGGCGGCCTATTCCGAGCTGCAACAGCGCGAGTTCGCCAACGAGGCCATCGGCTACACCGCCACGCGTCACCAGCGCGAAGTCGGCACCGGCTATTTCGACCAGGTCGCTACGGTCATCTCCAACGGCACGTCCTCGACGACGGCGCTGAAGGACTCGACCGAGACCGCCCAGTTCACCCACGCGGCTTAACCCGGAAAGGAACCCGCAAATGGAACCGCTGACCCGAACCGAATCCATCATCGACTTCTGCCTGGCGCCCCTGGCGCTCGACTCCGGCACGGAGGCCGAACGTGAGGTGCGTCGTCGTCTGACTCACGTGCTGAGGACCTATCAATCCAAGACCGCGACGCCCGTCGCCGTGGACTTCTCGTCCATGCCGTCACAAGTCATCAACGAAGCGGCGCACGGTTACGAATAGGCCGATGGCCCAAGAAAAAGGCCCGCTCCGATCGCTCGGAGCGGGCCTTGCTCTGTTCGAAGTGTCGCTTAGCGCGTCGTCGGGCCGGTGTTCAGCGATTGGGTGGTCGCAACCGCCGGGGTCGGAACAGGCGTCGCTTGCGGGACGGTGACCGAGATGGGCGTGCGCGCTGGCGCGGCGCCGGTTTCCTGAGGATCGCCGACGACGATGGTGGTGATCTGCGTCGCCTCGGTGGTGCAGGTCGCCAGGTCGCGGGTGATGTGACGGCCCAGGCAGAAGATGTCCTCGTAGCTGGGGCGCGAGGCGGCCAGGCACTGGAACAGCATCAGCTTGGACATATCCATGCAGAACTCGCTGTTCGGCTCGTGCGTCAGGGCCTCGGTATTGACCCGGGCCTCGTCGCCGCCGGCGCCGAGCGCGCCCAGAGCCGCGATGGCCAGAGAGCGGACGACGGCGGGGGTGTAGGGCGGGCCCTTGCGCGAAGGCTCCAGTCCCAGACCCGTGCCGCTGTTGGCGGCGGCGAACAGGCGGCTCGATTCCTCTGGCGACGGCAGCATCTTCACGGCCGACAGGGTCTTTGCACTTTCCAGTCGCACTTCGCGGTTCGGAATGGGGGTGATGGCCCAGCGGCGGCGGGGATCGCTGCGGCCCTGGATGGTGTAGGCGTCCTGCTCGATCGCCTCGGCGATGGCGCGCATGGCGATGGCGTCCTTGCCGACGGTCGCCGAGATCAGGCCGGCGGCGGCGTCGGCGCCGGGCAGGGTGGCGGCGTAGGCCGGATCGGCAACGATCTGGGCCACCATGCGCTGACGCTGCGCCGGATCGATCGCATACTGCTGCACGCCGGCGACGAACTCGGGCGACTGCAGGGCGATGATGGCGCCGTAAGCGATCAGGCCGCGCGACAGCTGGTCGGCGTCATAGGCTGAACCCTTGCGCAGGGCGGCTTGGATCGATTCGGCATCGGGGAATCCGCCCGGCTGGATCGTCTGGGCTTCACGCAGGAAGGCGACATAGATGGCGGCGGCGTCCGCCACGCCTTGGTTCAGGGACACGGGGGGCGGCTTGCGGGCGGCCAGTTCGGCCGCCAGACGCTGGGCCTCCAGCTCGGCCTTCGAGGGTCCGCTCTCGCAACTGGCGAGCAGGACAGCGGCGGCGAGGGCGGCGGCCGACAGACCGCGGCTCAGTAGGGCCGTTTTCATGGAGACTTCCTCAGGCGAATACGCGCGCAAAAAGCGCCAATACTGTTGGCGCTTATAAGGCGGGCCTTATGGTTATCCGAAGGTTAATCGAACAGTTTCGATACCGATTCTTCGTTCGCGATCCGTCGGATAGCCTCTCCGACCAGCGGAGCCACGGAAACCGCTCGGATTTTTGGGCAGTTCAAAACTTCGTGGGGTTGCTCGATGGAGTTGGTGATCACCAGCTCCTTCAGCGGGCCGTCGGTGATGCGCTGGACGGCTGGTCCGGACAGGACGCCGTGGCTGATGTAGGCCGAAACCTCGGTCGCGCCCTGGTCGATCAGGGCCTTGGCGGCGTTGACCAGGGTGCCGCCCGAATCGACGATGTCGTCGAACAGGATGCAGCGGCGACCCTGAACGTCGCCGATGATGTTCATGACCTCGCTCTCGCCCGCCTTGGGCCGGCGCTTGTCAACGATGGCGAGATCGGCGTCCAGGCGGCTGGCCAGCGAACGCGCGCGCACCACGCCGCCGACGTCGGGCGAGACGATCATCAGGTCGTCGCCGCGGGCGTAGTTTTCCTTGATGTCCTGCGCCAACACGGGGGTCGCGACCAGATTGTCGGTCGGAATGTCGAAGAAACCCTGGATCTGACCGGCGTGCAGATCCATCGTCAGGACGCGGTCGGCGCCGGCGCGGGTGATCAGATTGGCCACCAGTTTGGCAGAGATCGGCGTGCGGCCGCCGGTCTTACGGTCCTGACGCGCATAGCCGAAATAGGGGATGACGGCCGTGATCCGTTTCGCCGAGGCCCGCACCAAGGCGTCGGTGATGATCAGCAGCTCCATCAGGTTGTCGTTGGCCGGATAGGAGGTCGATTGCAGGATGAAGACGTCCTCGCCGCGGACGTTTTCCTCGATGATGGCGAAGACCTCGTTGTCGGCGAACCGCTTGACCTGGGCCTTGGTCAGGGGCGCATCCAGGTGGTCGGCGATCGCCTGGGACAGTGCGCGGTTGGAGTTGCCTGAGAGCAGCTTCATCGGCCGGTCATCCTTTCGCCGTCATCCGCCCCCCATGAACGGCGGTCGGTTGGCGCGCTCTTTACCAGTGGAGCCGGGCAGGGCAAGTCGTATGCTGAGTTTTCCTCGGCATGGCGCGGCTCGGTTGCGGGTGCTAGAGGTCGCCGCGTTGGTTTCCGGGGAACGGCTTCAGAGCCGTCCTTCACACGTCATGGGGTCGTCCTTGTCCGCTTCTAAGTTCCGTTCCGGCATGGTGCTGATGGCCGCGGCGCTCGCCGCAGTGACGATTTCAGGCTGCTCGGGCACCAAGCGTCCCAAGCTGGCCTATGAGGAACGTCCGGTCGAGGCGCTCTACAACACCGGCTATGATCGGCTGCAGCAGCGCCGCTGGTCCGACGCCGTGGACTATTTCCAGGAAGTCGAACGCCAGCATCCGTATTCGGACTGGGCGCGGCGTTCGATCCTGATGCAGATCTACGCCTACTATCAGAACAACGCCTATGCCGACGCCATCGCGGCGGCGGACCGGTTCATCCAGCTGTTCCCCGGCAATCCGTCGGCGTCGTACGCCTTTTACATGAAGGCGGTCTGCAACTTTGAGCAGATCACCGATGTGGGGCGCGATCAGGGTTACGCCACCGCCGCCCTGGCGGGTCTGAAGGATGTCTCGCGCCGCTATCCGGGCACGCCCTATGCGTCGGACGCCGCCGTCAAGATCGACATGGTCAACGACCAGCTGGCCGGCAAGGAAATGAACATCGGCCGCTATTATCAGCGCGCCAATCAACCGCTGGCGGCCCTGAACCGTTACAAGGCGGTGATCGCCAACCCGGACTTCCAGCGCACCTCGCACACGCCCGAAGCCCTGTATCGCCTGGTCGAGGTCAACCTTCAGCTGGGTCTGAAGGAAGAGGCGACGCGCAACGGCGCCGTGCTGGGCTACAACTATCCGGGCAGCCCCTGGTACGCCGAGGCCTATGCGCTGCTGACCGAGAATGGCCAGGCGCCGGACAAGGCGCCCGAGGGTAAGCGCGAGAGCTGGCTGCAGCGGATCATTCCGGGCTGATCACGCGACGGCTTGTGCAATCCGGCGGGGATCGGGATTCTGTCGGTCATGATTCGTTCCGCCGGCGCCTGACGCGATGCTGACCGCCCTTTCCATTCGTGACGTCGTCCTGGTGGACGTGCTCGATCTCGAGGTCGAGAATGGCCTGACTGTGCTGACTGGCGAGACCGGAGCCGGCAAGTCGATCATTCTGGACGCGCTCGGCCTGGCGCTTGGCGGGCGCGGCGATGCGGGCCTGGTGCGCAATGGCGCCAAACAGGCTGTGGCCACCGCCGTCTTCTCCGCCCCCGACGATCCCGATCTGCTGGCCCTGATCGCCGACAAGGGATTTGATGTGCAGCCAGGGGAGGATTTGATCCTGCGACGGGTGTTGGGTGCGGATGGCCGCAGCCGGGCCTATGTCAATGATCAGCCGGCCGGTGTGACCGCCGTGCGCGAGATCGGCGCGGCCTTGGTCGAGGTGCATGGACAGCATGAGACGGTGGGCCTGCTGGACTGGCGAACGCATCGCGCGTCACTGGACGCCTATGGCGGACTGCAGCCTCAGTTGTCGGCGGTCGCGTCGGCCTCCGCGAGGCTCAAGGCCGCCGAGGCGAAGCTGGCGGAGCTGAAGGCGCAGGCGGCGGACGCCGATGCGCGGCGCGAAGAAATCAGCCTGACCCTCTCCGAACTGGATGCGCTGGATCCCCGCGCCGACGAAGAGACGGAACTGGCAGGCGAACGCGCCCTGCTGGGGGCCGCCGAAAAGGCCATCGCAGATCTGGGCGACGCGCGCACCCAACTAGGCGGCGACAAGCTGAGCCAAAAGCTGGGCGCGGCGTTGAGGGCCGTCGAACATGCGCGCCAGAGGGCAGGGCAAGCGGGCGCCGAGGGCGATCATCCGGTCATTGTCAAACTCTCGGCCGCCGTGGAGGCGATCGACCGCACCATGGTCGAGGCGGCGGAAGCCCTTGCCGCCGTGGACGCCGCCGCCGACGCCTTCGATTATGAGCCCGGTCGTCTGGACAAGGCGGAAGAGCGGTTGTTCGCCCTGCGCGCCGCCGCCCGCAAGCTGCACACCACGGTCGACGCCCTGCCGACCCTGCGCATTCGGCTTCGCGAGCAGCTTCGGCTGATCGAGGATGGTGAGGAGGCGCTGACCAATGCCGGGCGCGAGGCGGCCGAGGCGGCGGAAGCCTATGATCTGGCGGCCACTTTCCTGACCTCGGCGCGGGAAGCCGCCGCCGAACGCCTGACCGCCGCCGTCATGGCAGAGCTAGGCCCGCTGAAGCTGGAGCGCGCGCGGTTCCGCGTAGCGCTGGAACCGATCGAAGGCCGACGCGGGCCAGACGGCGTCGAGACGGTGCGCTTCCAGATCGCGACCAACGCCGGAACCGACTTCGGCCCGCTGGACGCCATCGCCTCGGGCGGCGAACTGGCGCGTTTCGCCCTGGCGATGAAGGCCGCTCTTGCGAGCCGCGAGGACATGCGTCAGCCCGTGATGATCTTCGACGAGGTCGATCAGGGCGTCGGTGGGGCGGTGGCCGAGGCTGTTGGGTCGCGCCTGAAACGCCTGTCGAGCGGCGCCCAGGTCCTGGTCGTGACCCACAGCCCCCAGGTCGCCGCGCGCGGCCATGCCCACTGGAAGGTGATGAAGGCCGACCGCGACGGCCTGACCACCACCACCGTGGTCGCCCTGGACGATCAGCGCCGTCAGGAAGAGATCGCGCGCATGTTGTCCGGGGCTGAGATCACCGACGAAGCCCGCGCGGCGGCGCGGGCTTTGATCGGCTGATAAGCCCGGCCTAGACGCCCAGGAGCCAGCCTTCTTCCTGTTCGACCTGGGCGATCAGTTCGGGCGAGGCGTCCTTGGGCGGGGCGAACGCCTTGGCCAGGTCGCCGGCCTCGTCCATGCGGGCGAGGGCCTCGGCCGTGGAGCGGACCTGGGCCTGGTCCTTGAACTCGCCGGGTTGAGGCTTGGTCTCGTGCATCGACGGCCAGACCTCGACAACCAGGGCCGACAAGGGTTCCACGTCATCGGGGGTCAGCGCGCGCCAGCCGGTGCCGAAGGGCCAGACGGCGCCTGACGGGCCGAGGCTTTCCAGAAGCCGCCGCACAGCCGGGATGCCGACCAGGGTCTGGCCGCCCACGGCGCCGGCGCCGTGCATCTGCCACACGCTCTTGGGCTGAAGCCGGCCCTTGCGAGCCGCGTTTTCTGTGGCGCGGAACTCGGGGATGTCGGCGCCGGAGCCGGCGGGCGGTTTCGTCGTGGTCAACCAGCGCTGGGCCTGTTTGGCCGGCGCGCCCCACAGAGGCCAGGCCTCATCGGTCATCAGCCGGTTCATCTTGGCCGCGACCTGATAGCGGTTGTTGGTGTTGTCGGGTTTGTCCACGACGTTGGAGGCGATGAATTTCCACATCAGCTGCCAGGGGGGCTGCCCCGCCGTTCCCTCCAGCTTCAGCCGTGCGGCCGTGCCGGCGGGATAGCCGAAGTTGAAGTCCAGCCCGACCAGAACCCGGTCGCCGCGCTTTCTGTGGTCCGCCAGGATCGAGGCCAGCAGGGCTTCGCCCTCGGCCCGGGTCGCGACATTGTGCGTCTCGGTATAGAGGCGGAAACGCACGTCGCGCTTGGCCACGCCGATCCACAGCGAGGTGTCGCCGAGCTTCTTGGTTTCGGCGGCGGTCCAGTCAGCGACGATATAGGCGTCGAAAAGGCGGGCCAAGGCGGCCTCCCTGATAAAGGCGTGTCGGTTAGGAATGAGCCGGGCTTCTAACGCCGCATCGCGGCGACTGAAAGGCCCATGCGGCGTCTCAGCCCTTCAGCAGGGCCTCCAGATGCGACAGCCAGCGGCGACCGAGACGAAGCGCTTCCCCCGGTGAGCCGGTCTGGACAGGCAGGGCGGCGTCCCACAAGGCCAGTTCGAACTCCGGGTGGCGGGCGTCGGCGAACATCAGCCGAAGCACCACCTGTTCGGCGTCGGGGGCCAGCACGTCCAGCGACTTGCGCGCCTCGCCGCGACGGATGCGGGCGACGACGTGGCCGTCCACGATGATCTCGCCCCCCTCGACCTCATCGAAGGCGTAGACCAAGCCATGGGCGCCGTTGGCCCACAGCACGACGACCTGTTCGACGTCGAAGTTCAGGGCGCAGGCGCGACCTTCGCCCGGCGACAAGGCCTCGACCTCCGGCGCGGCGCCCAAGGTCTTCAGCATAGCGCGGTGCAAACGGCGTGGCGGCTCCATCCACCACGACAGCGCCAGGGCCAGGGTCGTCAGCAGGGCCGCCGCGAGGGCGATCAGCAACACCACCCGCAAGACGTCGGCCATGGTCGTCAGGCCTCCAGATCGAGATCGACCACCACAGGAACGTGGTCGCTGGGTTTTTCCATTTCGCGGGCGTCGCGGTGGGTCTCGATTCCCCGGAACCGGTCGGCGGCCTGGGGCGACAGCAGGGCGAAGTCGATGCGGATGCCATGGTCCCGCTGCCAGGCGCCGGCCTGATAGTCCCAAAAGGTGTAGGTGCCGGCCGGTTCGCCGCCGATCTCGTGCGCGTCGGCCAGACCCAGGTTCTTCAGAGCGCGGAAAGCCTGGCGGCTCTGAGGCTGGAACAGGGCGTCGTCGGTCCAGGCGGTCGGATTCTTGGCGTCCTCGGCCTCGGGGATGACGTTGTAGTCGCCGCACAGGGCCAGCGGCTCCTCGAACGCCAGCAGATCCTGGGCATGGCGGTTCAACCGATCGAACCAGGCCAGCTTGTAGGCGAACTTCTCGGTCCCGATCGGATTGCCGTTCGGCAAATAGATGGCGCCGACGCGAATGGGCCGGGGCGCCTCGACCAGAGCCTCGATATAGCGCGCCTGTTCGTCAGTCTCGTCGCCAGGCAGGCCGCGCCGGATGTCGGACAGCGGATACTTCGACAGCAGTGCGACGCCGTTGTAGCTCTTCTGCCCGTGGGTCTCGACGTTGTAGCCCAGGCTCTCGAAGGCCTCCTGCGGGAACTTCTCGTCCACGCATTTGATCTCCTGGAAACAGGCGACGTCGGGGGCGGCCTGCTCCAGCCACGCCAGCACGGTGGGCAGGCGGGCGTTGATGGAGTTCACGTTCCAGGTGGCGATGCGCATGGCGACGACGCTAGGCTGCGTCTCGGTTTTGGAAAAGAGGGCGCAAAATAAAAGGGCCGCCGGATCGCTCCGACGGCCCTTTCGTCTGGTCTCTGTCGTCGTTTATGGGCGACCGCCGGCAGGGGCTGGCGCAGCGGCCGGAGCCGCCATTGTCAATTTGCAGCCGCCGCCGATGCGTTGTGCCGTGGCGCAAGGATAGACTTGCTGAACCGCGTTTTCAGTGTTCACGCGGGCGATGACGCCATCAGCGCCGTCGCACTTGGCTTCATAGAAAACGCCGTTGGCGTTCTGGCCCATCAGCCGAGCTTCGGTCACGTTACAAGACGCGGCATCCGACCCTGCAAGAAGGCCTTTCACGAATGCGGCATTTTCAGCGACTGTAGTGAATTCACAAACTCCGCTTTCGGCCAAAACTCGGATGCAGGGTGTCTTTGTCCAAGCTTCGCCCTCTTTCTGAATCCAGTAACCAGCAGCGTCCGCGCAACCGATTTCATAAACAACAGCCCCGTCGCCCGACTGGCCCAAAACCTTTGTCTGATCAACCGAGCAAGGTACGCTGGCTTGCTGAGCGTAGGCACGGATAAACCGATCTACATCCGTATTCGCTGCTATCGTGCATTGCATACCGACATCCGCCGCTGGATCTCTCTCGCGTACGATCCGCGCCGAATAGGCTAGATTGATGCAGCTTGTCGCGACAGGTGGCGTCTTCGCTTCAATGATGAAGCCAGCCTCTGCTCCGCATGCAACCTCGAAAACAGAGGTTTTGTCCGCCGTTTGGCCCAACAGCTTGGCCTCAGTGACCTGACATTTCGTATTCGCTAAAGTTGCCTGTTCTTGCGCGGATGCAAGAACTTGCTCTGCGGTGGGAGCGGTTGCACTAGGCGCTTGTTGTCTACGATTCTGGCGGTTCTCTCGCAGGCGCGAAGCAGAGGTTTCGCGGGTTGATTGTGCCCGGGAAGGGTCAGACGGATTTCCTGGCGCCGCCCTGCCGCCGTATTCAGGGTTGGACGTAGGGCCAGCCGATTGAGCAACGGCTGAACCAGCCAAAGCCAGGCCGATAAATGCGCTGCTAGCAAGAGCCGCAAGGACGCGATGATGGGACAAGCAGGACCTCCGAAGACCAGTTTTGTTCAGCCTTGAGCTGTCATAAGATAATCGTCAAGAGAACCACGCACAGCAAGTGTGACCTGGGTTTGGAAAGCTAGCGCGAAATGGCAAGACAAGCGTGACATCACAAAGCGATGAGCGCGAGCGGATGTCACGCCGACCCATTCTTCATTATCCCTTGGGCGCGAATGTCCCCGAACAGAGCGCAGTTGAAGTGACGCGAGGCGTGCTGTGGCTGCGGTTCGCCCTGCCGTTTCAACTGGATCACGTGAATGTCTATGCGATCCGGGACGGCGACGGCTGGGTCGTCGTCGATACGGGTTTGAAGACATCCACGACCGTTGCTGCATGGGAGACGGCGCTGGATGGCGCGCTGGGCGGCAGGCCCGTGACGCGGCTGGTCTGCACGCATATGCATCCCGATCACATCGGCTTGGCGGGCTGGCTATGTCAGCGGTCGGGCGCGCCGTTGCTGATGTCGCGACTGGAGTATGTGACCGCGAGGATGCTGATGGCCGAGGAGGCAGGCGATGCGCCGGCGGACGGCGAGCGATACTATCGCGCCGCAGGCTGGAGCGATGAGCAGATCGCGCGCTGGCGGGCCGACTACGGCGGGTTCGGCAAGGGCGTGGCGACGATGCCGCGCAGCTATCTGCGACTGTCCGACGGCGATGTCGTTCAGATCGACGGCGACGACTGGAGTGTGGTGGTCGGTTCGGGCCATAGCCCGGAGCACGTCTGCCTGTGGCGGCGGTCGGACGACGTCTTCATCGCCGGGGATCAGATCCTGCCGCGCATTTCCTCCAATGTCTCGGTCTGGTCGACGGAGCCGGAAGCCGACCCTCTGGGTGACTGGATGGACTCGCTGGACAAGCTGAGGGCGCTGTTGCCGGAGGGCGCGTTCGTCCTGCCGGCGCATGGCGAGCCCTTCTACGGCGTGCATGCGCGGCTCGATGCCCTGAAGCGAGGGCATGAGGTCGCGCTGAAACGGCTTGAGCGGACGTTGCGTCAACCGTCTAGGGTGGTCGACGGCTTCTCCGCCGTCTTCGGTCGAGTGGTCGGGGATGGGGTGCTGGGTATGGCCACAGGCGAGGCTCAGGCGCATCTGAACTATCTGGAACGACGCGGCCGCGCCCAGCGGACGCGGGACGAGAGCGGCGTCGACTGGTGGAGCGCCGTCGCACAGGACGAGGAAACGACGTGAGCGAACATATCCGCAGCGAACTGATCGACGGCGTCCTGACCGTCACCCTGGACCGGGCCGACAAGAAGAACGCCATCACCCAGGCCATGTATTCGGCCCTGGCCGAGGCGACGGAGCGGGCCCGCACGGACGATGCAGTGCGCGTACTGCTGCTGCGGGCCGAGGGCGACAGCTTCTCGGCCGGCAACGACATTCAGGACTTCATCGCCTTGGGATCGCAGGGCGCGGGACCGGGCGACATGCCCGTGTTTCGTTTCCTGAAGGCGCTGGCGGACCTGGACAAGCCGGCTGTCGCGGCGGTGAAGGGGCGGGCGGTCGGCATCGGCCTGACCATGCTGCTGCACTGCGATCTGGTGGTGGTGGCCGAGGACGCGTTGCTGTCCGTGCCCTTCGTCAATCTGGCCCTGGCGCCGGAGGCGGCGTCCAGCCTGCTGCTGCCGGCCGTGATCGGTCATCAGCGGGCCTTCGAACTGTTCGCGCTGGGCGAGCCGCTGGATGGCCGGACGGCCCTGGCCTGGGGCATCGCCAATCGCGCGGTTCCGGCCGATCAGGTCGAGGCGACGGCGGCGGAGCTGGCGGCCAAGGTGGCGGCCCGCGCGCCCAACTCGATCCGCAAGACCAAGCGGCTGATGCGCGACGCAGAAGGTCTGTGGGCGCTGATGCAGCGCGAGGGCGAAGCCTTTGGCTCTCAAATGAAGAGCCCCGAAGCGATGGAGGCCTTCATGGCTTTTACGCAGAAGCGGGCGCCGGACTTTTCGAAGGCCGGTTGAGCGGTCGTCAGAAGGCCTTGCCTTGATTTGGCGCAGCTTTGCTTCTAGGTGCGCGCGCCGATGTCGCACGCCCTTTCCATACCTCCGGCCTTAAGCCGTATCGAAGCCGAGACCCCGGCCGATGCCGCAGGCGTGGAGGCTCTGGTCATAGCCGCGTTCGGACCTGGGCGGTTCGCCAAGACGGCCGAGCGTCTGCGTGAAGGCTCGCAGCCAAGCGCGGCCTTTGTCGTCAAGCGCGACGGGGACGTGGTGGGCTCGGTGCGGCTATGGCCGGTCGTGGTTGGAGACACCTCGGCTCTGTTTTTGGGACCGATCGCGGTGGACGCCGGCCGCCGGAGCGACGGACTAGGCGCCGAACTTGTTCAGGCGTGCGTGGATCACGCACGGACGCTGGACGTCGGCGGCGTGCTGCTGGTTGGAGATGCGGCCTATTTCGAGCGGTTCGGATTCGCCCATGCGCCCGAGGCGATCCTGCCCGGACCCGTGGATCGTCGCCGCGTCCTGTGGCTGGCGACCGGCGTGGATCAGGTTTCGGGTTCGGTTCGCATCGGCTGACCCTTTCCCGTACGGTTCGCGGGGCCTAAGTCAGGGGGATGGATAATCCCAAGTCAGGACTGAACGCCGTCGCCGAAGCGGCCAAACAGGCGCCCGGCAAGGGGCTGCCGCCGGTCCACCTGTGGCATCCCGCGCATTGCGGCGACATCGATATCGTCATCCGGGCGGACGGCGTCTGGATGCACGAAGGCTCGCCCATTGGCCGCAAGGAATTGGTGCGGCTGTTCTCGACGGTGCTGAGGAAGGACCCGGACGGCTATCACCTGGTCACGCCGGTCGAAAAGCTGAAGATCACCGTCGAGGATTTGCCGTTCCGGGCTGTCGCGATGCGTCGGGAAGGCGACGCGCTGATTTTCACCACCGATGTCGGGGACGAGGTGAGGGCGAGCGAGGCCGATCCCATCGTCGTTGAAACCGATCCCACGACGGGCGAGCCGGCGCCGCGCATCCATGTGCGACGCGATTTGTGGGCGCGCATCGCGCGGTCGGTCTTCTATGAAATGGTCGAAATGGCCCAAGAGGTCGATGGACGCTTGGTCGTTCGGTCGGGCGGCCAGGTCTTCTCGCTGGGCGCGGTGACGTGAGCCTGGAGACCTTGAAGGCGCGGCTGGTCGATCGGCTGGCGCCGGTCGAGACGTGGCGGCCTGAACTGGTCGCGGCGCGGTCGGACTTCGACCTGAACCCGCAAGCGACACGGACGGCCAAGGAACTTCGGCCGGCGGCGGTGCTGATCCCGATCGTGGCGCGGCCCGAGGGCGCGACCGTGCTGTTGACGCGGCGCGCGGACACCCTGGCGCGGCACACGGGGCAGATCGCCTTCCCGGGCGGTCGGCTGGACCCTGGCGAAACCGCAGTTCAGGCGGCGCTTCGTGAGGCGGACGAGGAGGTGGCGCTGGACCCGGCGGCGGTCGAGGTGCTGGGCCTGTCGGATGCCTATGAGACGGGGACCGGATTTCTGGTCACGCCGGTGATCGGCTGGCTGCGCGAGGCGCCGGTCACGACGCCGTCGCCGGACGAGGTCGCCGAGGTGTTCGAAACGCCGTGGGACTTTCTGATGGACGCCGCCAACCATCGTCGCGACTTTTACGACATGGACGAGGGCTTGCGGCGCTGGTTCTGGGCCATGCCTTGGGGCGAGCGCTACATCTGGGGCGTGACGGCGGGGATTCTGAAGGCGTTGCACGTGCGGCTTTATGGGGATGAGGCTGTGCCAGAAGCGGCGGCCGACGAGGACGCGGCATGAGCGTCTCTGTGAAGGGACAGCCCTGGCTGGAAAGCCAGGCGACGCGGGCGGTGATGCGGGCGCTGGAAGCGGCGGGCGGTCCGGGCTGCGCGCGGTTCGTCGGCGGCTGCGTGCGCAACAGTCTGCTGGGGCATCCGGTCGATGACATCGACATCGCCACGCGCTTGCGGCCCGAACAGACCATGGCGGCGCTGAAGGCGGCCGGGTTGAAAGCCGTGCCGACTGGCGTCGAGCACGGCACGGTGACGGGCGTGTCGGAGCGGCGTCCCTATGAGATCACGACCCTGCGTCGCGATGTGGAGACGGACGGACGCCGTGCGGTGGTCGCCTTCACCGAGGACTGGGCCGAGGATGCGGCGCGGCGGGATTTCCGGCTGAACGCCCTTTACGCCGATGCGGCAGGGACGGTGTTCGATCCGACGGGCGGCGGGCTGGAGGATGCGGCGGCGGGACGCATCGTTTTCGTCGGAGAGGCGGAGACGCGCATCCGCGAGGACTACTTACGCATCCTGCGCTTCTTCCGGTTCTACGCCTGGTACGGGCGGGGTGAGCCGGACGCGATCGGACTGGCGGCGTGCGCGGCGCTGAAGGCCGGGATGGCGCAGCTGTCGGCCGAGCGGGTGTCCAAGGAGATGTTGAAACTGCTGGCGGCGCCTGACCCGCGTGCGGCGGTGCGGGCGATGGCCGAGACCGGCGTGCTGGCTCAAGTGCTGCCGCAGGCGCAGCCGCTAGCGCTGTTCGATGCGATGTGTGACCTGACCGACGATCCTGTGATGCGGCTGTCGGCCTTGGTGCCCGCAGATGCGGCAGGTGTGACGGAGATCGCGGGTGGTCTGAGATTGTCGAACGCGGTGCGAGATCGGTTGGCGGCGGCGGTCGCGGACGGGCCTGCGGTTTCGCCGACGATGAGCGACGCCGAGGCGCGAGCGGCGATCTATCGTTTGGGACGCAGGGCGTTCGAGGATCGGCTGATGCGCGCCCAGGCGGCCGGTGCGGGCGTCGGCGCGCGATTGCAGGCGCTGGCCGCCGATTGGACGCCGCCCAAGATGCCGATCGGGGGGCGCGATCTGGATCGTCTGGGCCTGAAGCCGGGGCCGAAGACAGGGCGGGTGTTGAAGGCGTTCGAGGACGGTTGGGTCGATGACGATTTCCCTGCCGAGGGGCATGAGGCGCGGCTGAAGATTCTTATCGCGGCGGCTGAGCGCGGGTGAACTCGGTGATGACGGGGCGGTGGTCGGATCCTGTCGGCTCGCCCAGGCGGCGCGTGATCAGGGCCAGATCAGGCGAGCGATAGATCTGGTCGATGGTGATGCCGGCGAAGGCGGGAATCTGGCTGGGCCAGGTGCCGGGCCAGCCGGGCGCGGGGACCAGGCCCAAGTCGGACTGGATTTGTTTGCCGATTCGAGCGCTGGAGACGCTGTTGAAGTCCCCGGCGGCGATGACGGGATGGTCTGGCGCGGCCTTCATCCGCTCGGCCAGGGCCATGACCTGGCTGATCTGACCCCACTGATATTGATAGGGCCAGGGTCGGGTCAGGTGGACGCCGAAGACGTTGATCGGGCCGATAGACGTCTGAACCGTCGCGCCCACGGCGCTGAGGCCGTCGGGGCGCTCGGGCAGGCCTTGCAGGATCGGATAGCGCGAGGCGATGATCGAGCGCGCGTGGTCGCCGGCGCGCGCCTGGCCGATCAGAACGCGGTGGGGATAGTCCGGCAGCAACTGGTCCAGCCGCGACGCCGGGGCCTGCCCCAACTCGACCAGCACCAGGATGTCGGCGTCGGCGGCCGCGATGGACCGGCGCATGGCTGCGACATCGGTGTTGAACACATACAGATTGGCCGAATAGACCCGTACGATCGGCTGGTCGGGAACCGGGGTGCCCTTCGTCGGCGTCCATTGCGGCCAGACCGACAGGGCCAGCACCACGCACGCCAGTCCACCGACGATCGAGGCCGGCCATAGGCGAAAGAGCAGACAGACCACGGTCACACCGACGGCCGCCAGCAACATCGGCGATGTGAATTGCGCCAGGATATCCACCCAGCGATGGCCGATGCCGCTGAGCGCCGCTGCGCCGAAAGCCGCCAAGCCCAGCAGCAGGGCGCTCGCCGTCACATTCGCCGCCAGCTTGATCAGGGTCATCGAAGACGTTTCTTTCGGATTGAACAGGAAGCCTCGCCCAGCGTTAAGGCGACGCTTTGGAGGGCGACATGGCCAGACGGTCGATCCGGGATATCGAGAACATCTGGTCCAATGTCGAGGGCGTCAAGAAACTGTCGGACCGGGTCATCGGCATCGGCCCGTTCGGCATGGGGCTGGACGCCATGCTGACCTGGGTGCCGGTCGTCGGCACGGCATACACGGTCGGAACGGGCGGCTGGCTGATGCTTCAGGCCGTGCGGGCCAAGGCGACGCCGGCGACCCTGGCGCGGATGGGGGCCTATATGGCCATCGACACCGCTACTGGTACGGTGCCGATCGCAGGCGACATCGTCGACACCTTCTTTCCCGGACAGCTGATGGCGGCGCGGGCGCTGCAAAAACATATCGAAAGCACCCACTGGGTCGAGGACACCGAGGCCAATGCGCGCGTCACGGGCGACCACGCGATGCACGAGGCGCGCGTGCAGAACGACAAGACGCTGAAGCGGATCATCTATCTGCACGATTGAGATGCGCTGGCTGAGGCGGCCTAGCCATCGTTTTCTCCGCAACGAATCTGCCTGAAATCAACGGCCTGATCCAAATGAACGGCCGTCTTCCGGCCTGAGGAAGGGCTGCGTCCAGACTGATCTCCACGACAACGGAGAGAAGAATGAGCGACGATTTCAGCGCGCGTCTGAACCTGCCCTATCTGGCGGCGGGGCAGATGCAGAAGCATGTGACCCTGAATACGGCCATGACCCGGCTGGACGCCCTGTTGCAGACGGCGGTGGTCAGTCGCACGACGGTCATCCAGCCGGCCGATGCGTCGGATGGCGATCTCTATATCCTGCCGCAAGAGGCCGAAGGCGTAGCCTGGGCCGGGCGGCCGGCCGGCGCCCTGATGCGGTTCGAGCGCGGCGGCTGGACCGTCGTGACGACGCCGGACGGCATGATCGCCGGCGTCCTGGATGAAGGCGTCGTGGTGGTGCGGGCCGATGAGGGCTGGATCACGCTGGGGCAGCGACTAGGCGAGGTGCAGGGCCTAACGCGGCTGGGTCTCGGGACGACCGCCGACGAAGCCAATCCCCTGGCGGCCAAGATCAACGCCGCCCTCTTCACGGCGCGCGGTGAGGAGGAAGGTGGCGACGGCGACCTGCGCCTGACGCTGAACAAGACGACGGCGGGCGATGTCCTGTCGCTGCTGTTCCAGAGCGGATACGCCGCCCGCGCAGAGCTGGGCCTGATCGGCGACGACGACCTGAGCCTCAAGGCCTGCGACGACGCCGGGATATGGCGGTCGGTGTGCCGCGTCGATCGCGCGACGGGACGTGTCGCCTTCGATCAGGGCGCGATCCGGCGCGACACGACGCTGTTCACCAGCGATGACGACTATGCCCTGCCGGCCTGGGCGCGCTGGGTCGAGGCGACCTGCGTGGGCGGTGGTGGCGGCGGGGGCGAAGGGCTGGCGGGTCCGGCTGGTGCGTCGCGTCTCGGCGGCGGCGGAGGCGGCGCCGGCGGGCTGAGCCTAGGACGCTGGTCGGCCGACGATCTGGACGGCGTCCTGACGATCACGGTCGGCGCCGGCGGGATCGGCGGCGTGTCGGGCGGCGATAGTGAGGTCGCGACGGGTGACACGGTCCTGTTGCGCGCGACGGGCGGGACCGCAGGCGGCCCTGGCGTCGGTGGAGCAGGCGGTATCGGCCAACGGCTCGCCAATCCCGGCGGCAGCTCTTCGACAACCGCGACGGCGGCGACGGGCGTAGAAACCCTCTGCTCGGACGGGCCGGGCGGAGGCGGGGCAGGCGGCGGTCTGAGCGCGGACGGTGTCGTCTATGCCGGAGGCGAGGGCGGCGTGGGCGGCTGGTCGGGCCTTCGCGCGGCCGGCGGCGTCTCGGGCGCTGCGGGGCAAGCCTCGCCCAAGCCGCTGTTGTCGATGGTCGGCGGCGGCGGCGGGGGCGGCGATGCATCAGCGAGCGGAGCGGGCGGTCCCGGCGGCTCAGGCGCGCTGTTCGGGGCCGGGGGCGGGGGAGGCGGCGCGGGCCTGACCTTCGGCGGGCAAGGCGGTTCGGGCGCGTCGGGCGCGGTTCTGATCACGGTCGTCGGATGAGCCGGCGTGGACATCCGGCTGAGCCGGTCGAGGTGCTGGAGGCCGAGGCATGGGAAGCGCCCGACAGCCTCAGCGACGGGGAATGGCGCGCCCAGTTTGGCTGGGACGGCCGTTGCGCCGTCGAAACCTATGACGAGGAGGACGAACGATGACCCGACACAAGCAGGGGGCGATCCCCTTGGCGGAGGGGCGATGGCTGTTTCGTCGCCTCTACGCATTCGCCGTCAGCGCGGGGCTGTGGGTGCTTTTGATGCGCACGGTCGGGCGGACGCCGCCGGAGATGCTGCCCAGGATCACGGACGGGCTGATGGGTCTGCTGGCCCTGATCCTGGTGCTTTATCTGGTGGCGCCGACCGCTCAGCAGTTGATCACCCTGATCGCCACCGCCCGGCTGCGGATCAGCGGAGGCCGACCATGAGCTTTCGTCTGTCCAGCCGGTCGCGCGCGCGGCTGATCGGTGTGCACCCGGCTCTGATTGCGGTGGTCGAGGCGGCGATCGCGCGCACGCCGGTGGATTTCATGATCACCGAGGGACTGCGCACAACCGAACGTCAGGCTGTCCTGGTCAGGGCGGGCGCCAGCCGCACGACGCGCTCGCGTCATCTGACGGGTCACGCTGTCGATGTCGCCGCGCTGGTCGAAGGGCAGGTGCGCTGGGACTGGCCCCTGTATGACCGGATCGCTCAGGCGTTCAAGGCGGCGGCGCGGGATCTCAAGGCGCCGCTGATCTGGGGCGGGGACTGGAAGACGCTGCGGGACGGTCCGCATTTCGAGCTGGATCGAAAGGCCTTTCCATGAGGGTTGGATCCATACTGCGGGCGCTGACGCCGCTCGGCTGGTTGACGACCGCTGCGGCGGTTGTGGCGCTGGGGGGCGTCCTGCTGGGCGGACTCGGCTTTCGCTGGGATCCGCTGAACCTGCAGCACAAGCGTCTGGAGGCCGCGCGCAATCAGGCGCGGGATGCGACTGCCGTGGCGGCGGCGCAGGCTGACGCCCGACGCATCGAAACCGAAGGCGCCGCGGCTCAGGCCCAGCGCGTCGATCACTATCACCACATGACGGGGGCGGCGGACCGGGCGACCACGGCCGCCGTCGCCCAGAGCAGGAGCGCCGACGATGCCGACCATTCCTTGGAGAACCGCCGCGCTGATCGCCTGCGCGACCATGACCGCGAACTGTGCCGCGTTGCCCCCGATCTCGACGGTTGCGCCGGCGCGACTGGTCTTGCCGGAGGTGGCGACACGCCCGTGCGCGCTGGCAACCCTGCCGGCTGAACCGACGGCCGGCGATCTGGACGCGGCCTATCTGCTGCGCGGCGCCCAGATCGTGACCTGCGACGGGGCGCGGCGGCTGGCGGTCGAGACCCTGTTGGCCGAACGCGCGATGCAGGACGCGCAGGTGCGACGCCGCGACTGACGCCCTGCAAAAACGACTCGGCAACTTCTGCCGCCTGGTGTGCAGGCTTGCCGGGTCGTTTCGCAAACCGCTGAGATAAGTTCAATGAAATCAATGTCGGAGTGTGGCTGGCGTCGAATTTTGGACTGGCCCCGCCCTTGCTCTCCTGAAGACCGAGCAAAACGCTCCTGACGCTAAAATGGCGTCGGACATCACACGAAGTGAACAGGAAAGCCAAAATGGCTACGAGCATCAATACGAACTACGGCGCCGCTGTTGCGCTGCAAAACCTCAATGCGACCAACGCTATGTTGGAGCGCACGCAAAACCGTGTCTCGACGGGCCTGAAGGTGGGCTCGGCCAAGGACAACGGCGCGATCTACGCCATCGCGACGACCCAGCGCGCCAACATGGGCGCTATGGATGCGGTTCGGAATTCACTTCAGCGCGGACAGTCGATCGTCGATGTGGCCCTGGCCGCCGGCGACACCATCACCGCCGCCCTCGAAGAGATGAAGTCGCTGGCCGTCAGCATTCAATCGTCGGTCGCCGGCTCGGCCGCCGAGACGTCTTATCTGGCCGATTTCAACGCCTTGGGTAAGGAAATCGACGCGGCGCTGAAGGGCGCGACCTTCGACGGCGTCAACCTGTGGAACACCACCACGGCCACCAACATTACCACCAACGTCAGCGGCGGAACCTATCAGATCGGTTTCGGAACGACCGACAAGGCGGCCGCCGCCCCGATCACGGCCGTCTCCGCCGGCACCGCCGCCCGCGCCGGCGCCACGACCGCCATCGTCGATACCGCCATCGCCACGATCACGGCGGATCTGGCCACGATCGGCACCCAGTCCAAGTCGGTCGGACGGCAACTGACCTTCGTCAACAAGCTGCAGGACTCGACCGAGGCCGGCATCGGCAACCTGGTGGACGCAGACCTGGCCAAGGAAAGCGCCAAGCTGACCGCCCTGCAGACCAAGCAACAGCTGGGCGTGCAGGCGCTGTCGATCGCCAACCAGGGCAGCTCGATCCTGTTGAGCCTCTTCCGCAACTAAGCCCGCCATTGGGCTGAAGGCTTCGCCTTTCGCCGTGTGGTGAACCCGCACAGGCGCAGACCAACTCGACGTGCACCCGGCAAATCTTGCCTGGTGCACGGACCAGCCCGGCAAGAGCTGCCGGGTCGGAAGGAGGGTAAATCAAAGGTAAACCAGTAAAATCAGTTAGTTGTAGGCTTTTGTGCGGATCAGAAATGGCCCGGCAATTGCTTCTTACTCACCGAGCAAAAAGCTCCCGGCGGCAAAACGACGCCGGAAATCACTGAAGTGAACAAGGAGGGCCAGAAATGCCCAGCATCAACACGAACTACGGCGCCGCAGTCGCCCTGCAGAGCCTGAACAAGACCAACGCCCAGCTGGAAACCACCCAAAACCGGATCAGCACCGGCATGAAGGTGTCTTCGGCCAAGGACAATGGCGCGATCTTCGCCATCGCCACCCAGCAGCGCGCCAACGCCGCTTCGCAAGACGCGACGCGTAACTCGCTGCAACGCAGCCAATCGATCACCGACGTGGCCCTGGCCGCCGGCGACACGATCACCTCCGCCCTGGAAGAGATGAAGTCGCTCGCTGTCAGCATCCAGTCTTCGGTTGCCGGTTCGGATGCTGAGACGGCCTATCTGAAAGACTTCAACGCCTTGGGCGCGGAAATCGCCACCGCGATCTCTGGCGCTTCGTTCGATGGCGCCAACAGCCTGACGACGCCTCTGGGCGTCGCCTCGGTGACCGGCCTGACGGGCGGCTCCGTCGCTCGTGCGGGCGCCACGACGGCTGCGGTGGACGCCGGCATCGCGACGGTCACATCGTCGCTGGCGACGCTGGGCACCCAGTCCAAGTCGCTGGGTCGCCAGATCACCTTCGTCAACAAGCTGCAAGACGCGATGGAAGCCGGTGTCGGCAACCTGGTCGATGCAGACTTGGCCAAGGAAAGCGCCAAGCTGACCGCCCTGCAAACCAAGCAACAGCTGGGCGTGCAGGCGCTGTCGATCGCCAACCAGGGCAGCTCGATCCTGCTGAGCCTGTTCCGCTAAGGCCCACGGCCCGATCGCTAAGGCGGTCGGGCCAAGGCCGCATCTGATCGGTCGTCGGTTCCCGGCGCCCGGACCTGAGCAAAATGCTCACCCCGGCAAAACGCCAGGGGATCTCACGAAGTGAACAAGGAGGGCCAGAAATGCCCAGCATCAATACGAACTACGGCGCCGCAGTCGCCCTGCAGAGCCTGAACAAGACCAGCGCCCAGCTGGAGACGACCCAGAACCGGATCAGCACCGGCCTGAAAGTCTCCTCGGCCAAAGACAATGGCGCGATCTTCGCCATCGCCACGCAACAGCGCGCCAACGCCGCCTCGCAAGACGCGGTTCGCAACTCGCTGCAACGTGGCCAGTCCATCGTCGACGTGGCGCTGGCGGCCGGCGACACCATCACCTCCGCCCTGGAAGAGATGAAGTCGCTCGCGGTCAACATCGCCTCGTCCACGGGTTCGGCGAAGACGGCCTACGAGGCCGACTTCACTGCCTTGGGCAAGGAAATCAACGACGCGATCGCCGGCGCCAGCTTCGACGGGGTCAACCTGTTGAACACGGCGGCAGGCACGACCACCGACGTCCAGACGGGTTCGGGCACCTATCGCCTGGGCACCGCCACGGCGGTCAGCGCGAACACCCAACTGGCGATGTTTACGGCGGCGACGCCGACCGTCGCCAACTACACCACCGCGAACGTCGATCTGGCGATCGCGGGCGTGACCAGCACCCTGGCCACCCTGGGCACCCAGTCCAAGTCGGTCGGGCGTCAGATCACCTTCGTCAACAAGCTTCAGGACGCGATGGAAGCTGGCGTGGGCAATCTGGTGGACGCTGATCTGGCCAAGGAAAGCGCACGACTGACCGCCCTGCAAACCAAGCAACAGCTGGGCGTGCAGGCGCTGTCGATCGCCAACCAGGGCAGCTCGATACTGCTGAGCCTCTTCCGCTAAGGCCCGGAGACCTCGCCGTCCCGGCGGCGGGGTCGTGGCCTTGAACCCCGAGCAAAACGCTCACCCCGGCAAAACGCCGGGGCTCTCACGAAGTGAAAAGGAGGGCTAGAAATGCCCAGCATCAATACGAACTACGGCGCCGCAGTCGCTCTGCAGAGCCTGAACAAGACCAGCCAACAGCTGGACACGACCCAAAACCGGATCAGCACCGGGATGAAGGTGTCGTCGGCGAAGGACAACGGTGCGATCTTCGCGATCGCCACGTCGCAACGCGCCAACGCCGCCTCGCAGGACGCCGTTCGCGCCGGCCTGCAACGCACCCAGTCGATCACCGACGTGGCTCTGGCCGCCGGCGATTCCGTCACTTCCGCCCTGGAAGAGATGAAGTCGCTCGCCGTCAACATCGCCTCGTCGACCGGCTCGGCGCAGACGGCCTATCTGGCCGACTACAACGCCTTGGGTCTGGAAGTCGCCTCGGCCATCTCCGGCGCGACCTTCGATGGCGTGAACAGCCTGACGGCACTGGGTTCGAACGCGGCGATCACCGCCGTGAACACCGGCAGCGTCACGGCCGCTAACGCCACCGCGGCGAACGTCGACGCCGCCATCTCGGCGACGACGAGCGCCCTGGCCACCTTGGGCACCCAGTCCAAGTCGCTGGGCCGTCAGATCACCTTCGTCAACAAGCTTCAGGACGCTCTTGAAGCCGGCGTGGGCAATCTGGTGGACGCCGATCTGGCCAAGGAAAGCGCCAAGCTGACCGCCCTGCAAACCAAGCAACAGCTGGGCGTGCAGGCGTTGTCGATCGCCAACCAGGGCAGCTCGATCCTGCTGGGCCTGTTCCGCTAAGACGCGCGGCCGGAGCGGTTTCGCGACCGCTCCGGCTGATCGTTTGTTTCTCTAGAGGGCGCAGGACGACCTGTGCGTGGAGCCATGACAGACAATGTCGCAAGATCAGTAAGCGTACCTCAAATCCCTCCCGTCAGTCCGGTCGCCATCCAGCCTGCAACGCCGGCGCCGGCGGCCAGGAACGACAACCACGACGCCAGCCGCTTTCGACTGACCATCGAGGCCATGGGCGACAACCGTTTCGTCTACAAGGTTCTGGACCGTGTGACGGGCGAGGTGATCCGCCAGTTGCCGCGCGAGGATGTCGAGAAGTTGAACACCGACCCGACCTACCGCGGCGGTCGTCTGGTCGATACCGCCGTCTGAAGACAGGCCAGGGCTCAAACTCTTTAACGCCGCCGGCTCGCCGGACGGCGCAATCATGGTTTCCGGCGCGTTAACCATGTGATTACGACTCATGGTTAATCCTGTAGCCCACAGAACGTCCGGGGGCTTGAAGCCATGACCACCAGCATCCACACCAACACCTCGGCGATGATCGCCCTGCAGAATCTGAACCGCACCAACGACCAGTTGGCGGCGACGCAGAGCCGGGTGAACACGGGGCTGAAGGTTCAGGGCGCGCGCGACAACGCCGCGGTCTGGGCGGTCGCGCAAGGTCAACGCGCCGACCGGGGATCGCTCGAAGCCGTCACCACCAGCCTGAACCGCGCGACATCTATCGCCGACGTTTCGCTGGCGGCCGGCGAGCAGATCTCGGACATCCTGCTGGAGTTAAAGCAGAAGGCGACCGCAGCGGCGGACCCGAGCGCCAGCGCCGCCACCCGCACGTCCTACAATGATGAGTTTCAGGCGCTGCTGAGCTCGATCGATTCGTTCGCCAACAACGCCATCTTCGACGGCGCCAACATTCTGGACGGTTCGGCGACGACGACGCTGAACTTCCTGGCCAGCGCCGACGGCGCCGAGACCATCGCGCTGGATCGTCAGAACCTGACCGTCGCTGGCCTGTCGCTGACCGGCACGACCCTGACCAGCCAGGCCAACGCCAACACGGCCCTGGCCGCCGTCAACGCCGCCATCACCACCAGCAGCGCGCGTCTGGCGGAACTGGGCGCCCAGTCCAAGCAGATCGAACGCCACACCACCTATGTCGGCAAGCTGTCGGACGCGCTGGAAGCCGGCATCGGCAATCTGGTGGACGCGGACCTGGCCAAGGAAAGCGCCCGCCTTCAGGCCCTGCAGGTCCAGCAGCAGCTCGGCGTGCAGGCCCTGTCGATCGCCAACCAGGCGCCGCAGGTCATCCTGTCGCTGTTCAAGGGCTGATCGGACAGCTTAACGGTTCCTTATCGACGCCCGCCGCACGATAGGGTCGGAGCCGTCTGAATGATCAACAACAGCTATCTGCTGGGTCTTTTCGGAACGACGACGGGGACGTCGTCGTCAGGCGCCGCCACGACCGCCAGCCCGGCCGTCAAAACCAAGAAGACCCAACCGACGGCCCCCTGGTCGTCCACGGCGACACCGGCGAAGGCCAGCGACCTGGTCCGCGCGGCCCTGGGCGGTCGCCGCCTGATCGACGAGGGCAATGTCAGCCTTGACCTGGCCGGCGCCTCTACCGACTACCGCAAGATGTTCGCCCTGTATCAGGGCCTGAACACGCTGGGCGCCCTGGCCGACCGTGCTGGCGTCAAGGGGCTGAGCGCGTCAGAAGCGGCCTTGGTGTCCAAGCGGTTCGGCGAGGGCCTGGCCGAACTGTCGACGTATCTGAGCACCGCCAGTTTCGAAGATATGCGGCTGGTGCAGGGCGTGGCCCAGACTTCGGTCAAGAGCACCTATGCGCTGGAACGGGCGCCGACCAGTTTCGTCACCGCCCCCATCCACGACGGCGATCCCACCGCCTCGGTCAAGGCGTTCGAGGGCGACGTGAAGTTCTCCGTGACCGTCAAGACTGCGGCCGGGGAGCAGGCGATCGCCATGGACCTGTCCGAAATGGGCGCGGTCGATCGGTCGTTGGCCAATGTCACCGCCTATATGAACGGCAAGCTGGAGGATGCGGGCGTCGCGACGCGCATCAGCGCTCAGTTGATCCCGGCCGAGCCGAAGACCGTCAAAAGCGGAACCAAGACCATCACCTTGCCGGCCGGACCGGATCAGTGGGCGTTGAAGGTCAATGGCGGGACCGGCGAAGCCATCAGCTTCCAGGCCGTCGACACCTCCGACGCCGTCTATGTGACGCAAGGGGTCGGCAAGACCGGCACGGCGGGCCAACTGCTGAAGTTCCAGGCCGACGGCGGCGCGGCGCCGGCCGCCCAGCAGGGCGTCGATGATCCGTTCTGGGTCGAGGGCAGGGTGGGACACGCCGACCTGCCCGACGGCGTGGCTGCGGTTAAGGCCAGCGCCGTGGCCCCGGACGGTTCCGTCTGGGTCGTCGCCGAACTGACGGCAGGCGACGCCAGTCAACCGATCAAGGGTGCGCGCGATGTCGCCCTGATGAAATATGATTCCGCCGGCAATCTGATGCAGACCAAGCTGCTCGGCGCCGCCTCTAGCGCCAACGGCTTCTCCATCGCCATCGACGATGACGGCCGGGTCGCCTTGGCCGGATCGGTGACCGGGGCGCTGGAACCCGGCAAGAGCGGCGACAACGCGGCCGTGGCCGACAGCTTCGTCTCGGTGTTCGACAGTTCGGGCCAGGAGTTGTGGACACAGCGGCGCGGCGCCAAGGCGGCCGATGAGGCGACCGAGGTCCGCTTCGGCGCCGACGGCATGGTCTATGTCGCCGGCCGGTCGAAATCGGCCATGCCGGGCAATGCGGCCCTGGGCGGCTGGGATTCCTATCTTCAGGCCTTCCAGGAAAAGCCGATAAAGATCAACGGCCCGGACGTGGGCGTGAACGTCGCGACCGTGCAGTTCGGCACCAGCGGCGACGATTCCGTTCAGGCCATGACGGTGTCAGGAAACGACCTCTATACGGCCGGCGTCGAGAACGGGAAGGCGGTCGTGCGCCGCTTCACCCTGGACGCCGACGGCGTGCCGAGCCTGGCTTCGACGCGTGACCTTGGCTACGCCAGCGGCGCGATCGCCGGCATATCGGTTGAGAACGGCAAGGTCGTGGTGACCGGCCACACTGAAAACACCGCCCTCGATATCGCGACGGTGACCAACGCCCATGCCGGCGGCAGCGACGTCTTCATCGCCACCTTGTCGACCGACCTTCAGGTCTCGGCCAGCGACCAACTGACCTATTTCGGCGGGGCGGGCGCGGACACCGCCGCCGACGTCGCCATCAAGGACGGCAAGGTCTGGATCACCGGCACGAACCGGGCGGAAGGCGCCGGCAAGGACGACTCCACGTCCGGCTATCTGGCCCAGATCGATCTCGCCACGGGCCAGGTCCAATCGAACCGAACCTGGCGCGCGGACGGCGATCAGGCCAAGCCGACCAGCCTGAGCATCGCAGCGGGCGGGGCCAGCGTGCTCGACCGCCTCGGCCTTCCTCAAGGCCAGATCATGCAGGCGGATTCAAAGCTGCTGACCGTCGCCACCTCGGCCCGCGTCGGCGATCAGTTTTCGATCAGCCCCGCAGCCGGCGGCCGCGCCGTCACCGTGACCATTGACGCCAAGGACACGCTGGAAAGCCTGGCCAAGAAGATCAACGCCGCCTCTGGCCGCCAGTTGGAGGCCAAGGTCATCACCGACCTGAAGGCCAAACCCATCGTCCAGCGCCTGGAAATCAAGACGGCGGCCAACAAGGATGGCGCCGTCATCTCCGCCGGGGCGATCGGCAAGGACGCCCTGGGCGCGCTGGGCCTGACGCCCGGTTTCGTCGGTCCGGTGAAGCCGGACAAGGACGCGATCAAGACCTATGGGCTGAATCTGTCGAACAAGCTGAACTTGAACGATCCCGCCTCGATAAAGGCGGCCATCGAATCGCTGGCTCAGGCGATGACGGCGGTCCGGTCCTCCTATCGCGCCCTCGCGCCATCGACCGGCGGCATAACCAACACCCAGACCGGCAACGGCTCCTCGACCGCCTATCAGCAGACGCAACTGGCCAACTATCAGGCTGCGCTGAGCCGCCTGACGGCTTGATCGCGGTCGTGACCGGTCTAGGCGGTTGACGCCCGAGGCCGGGTCGGAGTTATTGACCTCCTCATCCGCGAAAGCCCGTTCATGGCCCTTCCGAAAGACAACCGCGTCATCCTGTTGGTCGGCGCCGGCGTGGCGATCGTCATCGCCGTCGTTCTAGCCCTGATCTTTACGGGCGGCGGCGACAAGACGACGGAAGCGCCGCCGGCATCCAAGGGCGGCCTGGTCGTCAACCTGGCCGAGGCGCCCACGTTGGAACCGACGCGGGAACTGCGCTGCTTCGTCGATGGCCAGTTCGTTGGCATGGCGACCCTGGCGGTCTGCGCCCAGCGCAATGGCCTGGCGACGGACGCTCTAGACGTGGGGCTGGACGCGACGGGCGCCTTGGCCGCCGCGCCGACCGCCGCCTTCGCCCCGCCGCCCGAACTGCCTGCGGTCGAGATGGCCCAGACCCCCCCGCCGGCCTCCGTCGAACAGACGCCTGCGCCGCGCCCCACGCCCGTGGCCAGCGGCAGTCCCTGCCTGCGCCACACCGGCTCTGACTGGCGCACCCTGTCGCCGAACATGAGCCTGAACGCCTGCGTTCAAGCGCTTTACGCCGGAACCTGCGTCGGGCCGGGCGACGCCCAATACGGCCGCTGGGGCGATACGACCCTGCGTCTGGTGCCCCGCCGGGTGGAACAGTCGAACGACAACAACCGTTTCAGGACCCTGGCCGAGCAGGATCGCAACTGCCAATTCACGGGAATGAACTGATGCGTTTCGTCGCCCTCGCCGCCATCGCCGGGACTGCTCTGCTGGGCGCCTGCTCAAACGAACCCAAATATGAGTTCGCCGAGGGCGCCTGCTACTTCGTGGCGACGCCGGACAATGCGCCGCCTCGTTTGCAGAAGATCGCCGACGACCAGCCCCAGCTCGAACAATGCGCCGCGCGGCTGGAGGAGATGCGCCTTCGCTTCCTGCGCATGGGAGGATCGAACCAGGAAATCGCCGGCGCCTATCAGGGCCGCTTCATCTTCGTGGACCGCGAAGGGGTCAAGATCGGCAAGAGCCTGAACGGCAGTCGCTTCTTCGCCATGGCGCGCACAGGCGACGGTCGTCTGGCCATCCCCGGCGCCATCCAGCGCGACGAGACGGGTCGTCCCATCGCCATCGCCGCCGACCCTGCCGCCAGGTAGGGCTTGCGCAAAAAGAACAAAGGTGGAACATTTTGTTAATGATCCACCGTTTTGGCGGGTCGGATGTCAAAAGCGGCTGGCGGTGGCGTGCTGCTCCAGTCAGACATCGGACTGAATTGACAGGGCAGGTGAAGTCGTCGCCGCCTCACACAAGAAGGAAGTTTCCATGGCGGGCAGCGTCAACAAGGTCATTCTGGTCGGCAATCTGGGTCGCGACCCCGAGATCCGCTCCATGCCTAATGGCGACCGCATCGCCAACCTCTCCATCGCCACCTCGGAGACCTGGCGCGACAAGTCCTCAGGCGAGCGCAAGGAAAAGACCGAGTGGCACCGGGTCGTCATCTTCAACGACAACATCGTCAAGGTGGTCGAAAACTATGTGAAGAAGGGCTCGACCGTCTACATCGAGGGCGCGCTCCAGACCCGCAAATGGACCGACCAGCAGGGTGTCGAGAAATATTCGACCGAGATCGTGGTCAGCCGCTTCAAGGGTGAACTGACCATGCTGGGCGGCCGTTCGGAAGGCGGCTCGTCCGGCGGCGGTTATGGCGGCGGCGGTGGTCGCGGCGATGACGACTATTCCTCGGGCTTCTCCACCGGCGGCGCCAACAAGCCGAGCGGCCCCAAGGAAAGTTACGACCTGAACGACGACATCCCGTTCTGAGGCAGTCTGACTTGGCGATCGGTGCGAGCGGTCGCCAAGCCGCATTTCTGAGCGGAAACCTCAGGTCATCCAAAGTGAGCCGACGCGGCGGGCGCGTCGTGCCATAGGGCGGTCATGACTGACGTCCGTTCCGAAGTTGCGCCTGCGCCCGTGCCTCTGCCCAAGAGGCCTCACGCCCTGACAGGGCTGGAGATCGCCGCCATCGTGGCGATCATCGTGGTGTGGGGCGTCAACAACGCCGGGGCCAAGCTGGCGACGCAGGACTTGTCGCCGCTGCTGGTCGGCGCCATCCGGTTCGGCATCGCCACCGCCTGTCTGATCGCTTTCGTGCGGCCGCCGTTCCCGGACTGGAAGAGCCTGATGCTGATCGTGATCATCGGCGGGCCGATCCAGTACGGCCTGGCCTACACCGCCTACTGGCTGGCGACGGACGTCAGCCCTGTTACGGTGGCCAACCAGTTGTGGATCCCCTTCACCACCCTGTTCGCCTTTCTGATCCTGGGCGAGCGGCTGTCCAAGGCGGCCTTGGTCGGCATGGGCGTGGCCTTCGTCGGCGTGGCCTGGATGACGCTGGACGCCCATGCGTTGCAGGACTGGAAGGCCATTCTGGTCGCCATCGCGGCCGGCGCCGCCTGGGGCGTGACCACGGTGGTCGCGCGTCGCACCACCTCCATTCCGCCGCTGAAGATGCAGGGTCTGCTGGCGCTGGGGGCCTTTCCCGTCATGTCTTTCGGCTCGGCGGTGTTCGAGCATGGCCAGTGGGAGGCGGTGAAGAGCGCCACGCCCATGGTCTGGGCCTCTTTGCTGTGGGCGGGCGTCGTGTCGTCGGTGCTGGCGACCACCCTGCTGTTCTGGCTGGTCCAGCGGCGCGAAGCGGGGCGGGTGACGCCCTATCTGCTGGTCACGCCGGTGGTGTCGATGTTCATCGGCTGGAGCTTCATGGGCGACATCCTGACGCCGCAGATTCTGACGGGATCGGCCATCACCATGGGCGGGGTGGCCCTGGTGGCCCTGGCCGAACGGGGCTTGCGCGCCGGCGCCGCCAAGGCTTGATCTGTTCCTGATCGTATCAGGAGCCCCTCATGCACCACGCCCCCCTCGACGCCGACCACGTTTCCCGCCGCTGGCTGGGCAAGGCGAAGCACGATCTTCCGGCAAACGAAGCCGTCGTCGTTCAGAGCACCGCCGATCGTCGCCCCGTTTCCGAAGACATCAACGAGACCTTCGACGACCGCCAAACCTTTGGCGAGCGGCTGGCCGATCGGGTGGCGGCCTTCGGCGGTTCATGGCCCTTCATCATCGCGTTTGGGGTCTTCCTAGCGATCTGGACCGGGCTGAACCTGCTGCTGCGCAAGGAAGCCTTCGACCCCTATCCCTTCATCTTTCTGAACCTGGTCCTGTCGATGCTGGCGGCGATCCAGGCGCCGGTTATCATGATGAGCCAGAACCGCCAGGCGTCAAAGGATCGGTTGGATGCGGGCAATGACTATCAGGTCAATCTGAAGGCCGAGATCGAGATCATGGGCCTGCTGGAAAAGGTCGAACACATGACCGCCCGGCAGGAGGAGCAGACCGAAATGATCCGCCGTCTTCTCGCACAAAAAGAGACCCGCTGAATGCTGTCCAGCGGGCCATCTTCCGTTTCGGAAAAAGCTTAGCTTGCGCTGAGCGCCGCGCAGGCCACCCGGTCGCCGGCGCCGCCGATGGGCTGGGTCGAATGGTCGTCGGGGTTGGCGTGGATGATGATGGCCGAGCCGTCGGCGTCCCACAGCCATTGGCCGGGGCCTTCGGACGAAATCCGGGCGCGGGTCGTGAACAGCTCGGCGTTCACCTTACCGTCCGCACCGGCCCAGACGTTGGGCAGGTCGCCGTCGTCCGGACCGGCGGCGTTCAACAGGCCGTGCGGGGCCTTGGGCTCGCCGTGGTTGATGTGGGCGCCGGACGAGGTGAAGGGCGCGGCGCATTCGCCGGTCGCATGGATGTGGATGCCGTGCCATCCGGGCGTCAGGCCTGAAGCCTCGATCTTCATCAGCAGGCCGGTCGGTCCCTGACGCAGGTCGACGCGACCGATATTGGCGCCGGAGGCGTTGATCAGAACGGCCTGTCCCGTCGCGCCGACGGGCGCGCGTTCGACGGCCGCCTGGGGCGCGTTTCCGGTCGCGGCGCAGGCGGTTGTCAGGGCCAAGGGGGAGGCGAGGAGAAGGGCGGCGGCGAGGCGGGTGGCGCGCATGTCGAAAGTCCTTTCAGAGACGGGCTTTCACGGCGACGTCGCTTTGCCACCGAGGCCCTGGAATGCTAGAAATCGTCACAGCGGATCACGTTCCGATTCCGGCCGCATAAAGCCACGCTTCATTGACCGACGACAGCTACGAAAACGCCGCATCTCCGATCGTTCCGGGAGGCGGAGGCTCCGACATTTCCACGATCACGATCGAGGACGAACTGAAGCGTTCGTACCTCGACTACGCCATGAGCGTGATCGTCTCGCGCGCGCTTCCTGACGCCCGTGACGGGCTGAAGCCGGTTCACCGTCGCATCCTGTATTCGATGCACGATCTGAACATGACGCCTGAGCGCAGCTATTCGAAATGCGCTCGTGTGGTCGGTGACGTGCTGGGCCGGTTCCACCCCCACGGCGACGCCTCGGTCTATATGGCCCTGGTGCGGATGGCGCAGCCTTTCTCGATGGGGCTGATGCTGGTCGACGGCCAGGGCAACTTCGGTTCGGTCGACGGCGATATGCCCGCCTCGATGCGTTACACCGAGGCCCGGATGGCCCCGGCCGCCGTCGCCCTGATGGCCGACATCGACAAGGACACGGTCGATTTCCAGCCGAACTACGACGAGAAGGAGCTGGAACCGGTCGTTCTGCCGAGCCGGATCCCCAATCTGCTGGTCAACGGCGCGGGCGGCATCGCCGTCGGCATGGCGACCAACATCCCGCCGCACAATCTAGGCGAGGTCGTGGATGCGGCCCTGGCTCTGCTGGATGATCCGAACGTCACCGACGACGCCCTGCTGGACATCGTGCCTGGTCCAGACTTCCCGACCGGCGGCGAGATCATGGGCCGCACTGCGCCGCGCAACGCCCTGCGCGACGGTCGCGGCTCGGTCGTCGTGCGCGGCCGCGCCTCGGTGGAGGAGATCCGCAAGGACCGCGAGGCCATCGTCGTCACCGAACTGCCCTATCAAGTCAACAAACAGACCCTGATCGAACGCATCGCCGAAATGGTGCGCGAGAAGCGGCTGGAAGGCATTTCCGACGTTCGCGACGAATCCGACCGCCAAGGCATGCGGATCGTCATCGAGCTGAAGCGCGACGCGTCCGGCGACGTGATCCTGAACCAGCTGTGGCGCTATACCGCGATGCAGAGCTCGTTCGGCGTCAACATGCTGGCGCTGAACCATGGCCGGCCCGAGCAGATGGGCCTGCGCCAACTGCTGCAGATCTTCCTCGACTTCCGCGAGGAGGTCGTGGTTCGCCGCGTCAAGTTCGAGCTGAACAAGGCCCGTGATCGCGGCCACGTCCTGGTCGGTCTGGCCGTCGCCGTCGCCAATATCGACGAGGTGATCCACATCATCCGCTCGTCGGCCGATCCGACCGAGGCGCGCGAGCGGCTGCAGGCCAAGGCCTGGCCTGTCGGCGACATGATGGCCCTGGTCGAGCTGATCGCCGATCCGCGCAGCGTCGTGATCAATGGCGACAGCCTGAAACTGACCGACGAACAGGCCCGCGCCATCCTGGCCCTGACCTTGTCGCGTCTGACCGGCCTGGGCCGCGACGACATCTTCGGCGAGGCGCACGGCCTGGCCGACACCATCCAGGGCCACCTGACCATCCTGTCGGACCGCAAGAACGTCCTGGCCATCATCCGCGACGACCTGATCGACGTGAAGGATCGGTTCGCCGTTCCGCGCCGCACCCTGATCGGGGAAGGCGACGGCGAGATGGAGGATGAGGACCTGATCCCGCGCGAGGACATGGTCGTCACCGTCACCCATGGCGGCTACGTCAAGCGCGTGGCCCTGAACGCCTATCGGACCCAGCATCGCGGCGGCAAGGGTCGCAGCGGCATGTCGATGAAGGACGAGGACGCCATTACCGGCGTGTTCAGCGCCTCGACCCACACCCCGGTCCTGTTCTTCGCCACCAACGGCAAGGCCTACAAGCTGAAAACCTGGCGTCTGCCGCTGGGCAATCCGCAATCGCGGGGCAAGGCCTTCGTCAATCTGCTGCCCATCGAGCCGGGCGACAGCATCATGAACGTCCTGCCTCTGCCCGAGGACGAGACGACCTGGGGCGACTACGACATCATGTTCGCCACCTCGAGCGGCGACGTGCGGCGCAACAAGCTGTCGGACTTCGCCACCGTGAACCGCGCCGGCAAGATCGCCATGAAGCTGGAAGGCTCTGACCGCATGGTCGGCGTCGGCCTGTGCACGGCCGACGACGATGTGCTGCTGACGACGGCGCTGGGCCGCGCGATCCGGTTCAAGGCCGACGACGTGCGCGTGTTCAAGGGACGGGATTCGACCGGCGTCCGGGGCGTGCGGCTGCAGGACGGCGACGAGGTCATCTCCATGGCCATCCTGGGCCGTGTGGACGCGACACCGGAAGAACGCGCCGCCTACGTCAAACACGCCAACGCCATGCGTAAGGCCCTGGCCGGCGCGGATGCGGAAGAGGATGCCGCAGCTCCGGTCGAGGCTGAAGACGAGGTCGCGGATGCGGCTCTGACCGTGGAGCGGATCGCCGAACTGGGCGCCGCCGAACAGTTCATCCTGACGGTCACCGAGACCGGCTTCGGCAAGCGATCCTCGGCCTACGAGTATCGCCGCACCGGTCGCGGCGGTCAGGGCCTGACGGCCCACGGCCTGGGCGGTCGCGCCGGCACGCGCCTGGCGGCGGCCTTCCCGGTCGAGGAAACCGACGACCTGCTGCTGGTCACCTCGGGTGGGCAAATGATCCGTACGCGGATGGATCAGGTCCGCATCGTCGGCCGCTCCAGCCAGGGCGTCACCATCTTCCGCACCGGCAAGGATGAAAAGGTTGTCTCGGTTGAACGTCTGCCGGAAAGCGGCGGCGCGGACGATGCGGATGTCGCTGGAGAAGAAGGCAGCGAGGCCTGATCCGCCTCCGCGCAGCAGAGCAGGGAAGGGTCGTTTGAGCGCGACGATTCTGATCGACGGCCTTCCCGCCACGCCTGACGACCTGGCGCACCAGGCGTTGGTCAACTACGGCGCCTATACCTCCTTCCGCGTCGAGGATGGCGCCGCGCGCGGCCTCGACCTCCACCTCGCCCGTCTGGAGCAGGCCGCCGTCGAACTGTTCGGCGAAAGCCCCAGCGAGGCGGAGTTTCGGCGTCTGATGGCGTTGGCGGTCGCCGGCCGAGACGCCTGCTGGCTGCGCGTCAGCCTGTTCTCGCCGGAGATCGGTCATCGCAACCCGACCTATGTCGGCCGACCGAAGGTGATGACCAGTGTCTCCCCTGCGCCGCCGCCGCTGGCGACCCAGGTGCGGGTCACCGCCATGCCCTATGAGCGCGAGGCACCGCATCTGAAGCATCTCGCCACCTTCGGCCTGATTCGCGCGCGCCGCGCCGCGCGCGCCGCCGGGTTTGACGACGCCCTGTTTGTGGATGGCGAAGGGCGGGTCACCGAAGGCACGCTGTGGAACATCGGCTTTGTCCAAGGCGAACGGATCGTCTGGCCCCACGCCCCGATGCTGGCAGGCGTGACCCAAGCCTTGATCACGCGCGGGCTGCCCCAGGTTGGGCTGACCAGCGAGACGCGACCGATCCGTCTCGACGCGATCGGCGCCTTCGACGCCGCCTTCCTGTGCAACAGCGCCACGCCCGTATGCCCGATCATCGCCATCGACGACGTCTCGTTCGCCAATGACCCGGCCCTACTCACCAAGGTCGAAGCGGCCTGGAGCGCCCAGCCGCCGCAGCCCATCGAGTATCATGGCGATGACGAAGGCGTCAGCCGGCTAGGCCGCTGATTTCGCACCTGCTAAACGACGCTGACGCCACGCGACAGGCCGGGGAGACACGCATGCGCATCGGACTTTATCCGGGCACCTTCGACCCGGTGACGAACGGGCATACCGACATCATCAAGCGCGCGCTGAAGCTGGTGGACCGGCTGGTCATCGGCGTGGCCCAGAACGATGACAAGGGGCCGCTGTTCTCCACCGCCGAACGGGTCGAGATGCTGAAGGCCGAGATGGCGCCCCTCGGCGGCGACATCGTTGTCCAGCCGTTCTCGACCCTGCTGATGCATTTTGCCGAAGAGCTGGACGCCAGCGTCATCATTCGGGGTCTGCGCGCCGTCGCCGACTTCGAATACGAGTTCCAGATGACGGCCATGAACCAACGCCTCAATCAGGACATCGAGACCGTATTCCTGATGGCCGATCCGCGCCATCAGGCGATCGCCTCGCGGCTCGTCAAGGAGATCGCCCGGCTGGATGGCGCGATCGACAGTTTCGTCAGCCCCGCCATCGCCGAGCGAGTGCGGGCCAAGGTCAAGAACGGTTAGGGTAGACAAGACCATGCGTAAGGCCATCATCGCAGCGACCATCGCCGCTCTTCTCGCGGCTGGAGCGGCCCAGGCCCCCGCTGTGGCGCAAACGGCGCCGGCGGCGTCCGACTGGCGCACCATTGCGCCGGAAAACCTGCTCGTTATCGATACGTCGAAGGGCCGGGTGCTGGTCGAACTGATCCCCGTCGCCGCGCCCAACCATGCAGAACGCATCCGCACCCTGGCCAATCAAGGCTTTTACGACGGTCTGAAGTTTCATCGCGTCATCCCTGATTTCATGGCGCAAACCGGCGATCCTAAGGGCACGGGCGAGGGCGGCAGCGAGCTGCCGGACCTGAAGGCCGAGTTCAGCTTCCGTCGTGGACGCGACGCCGGCTTCGTCGCGGTGCCCAGCGTCGGCGCGGGCGTGCGCGGTCTGGTCGGCGATCTGCCGGTCCAGACCCAACCCGACGCCCAGATGATGGTCACCGCCGACTTCAAGGTCGACGCCCACGGCCTGTTCTGTCCCGGCGTGCTGGGCATGGCCCGCTCGGGTTCGCCGGATAGCGCCAACAGCCAGTTCTTCCTGATGATGGGCGCGCGCGAACAGCTGGACGGTATCTACACCGCCTTCGGCCGCGTGGTGTCCGGCCTGGACGTGGTCGGCAAGCTGAAAAAGGGTTCGGACGCCGAGGACGGCAAGGTGACCGATCCCGACACCATGACCCGCGTCCGCATGGCCTCGGCCCTGCCCGAAGCCGAACGTCCGACCGTGCGCGTCCTGAACGCAGGCAGCGCCGCCTTCGCAGAACGGATCGCCACGGCGCGTGCTGCGCGCGGCGCGGCCTTCAGCGTCTGCGATGTTCAACCAGTCGCCGAAGTGACGGGCGGCTGAGGCTTTCGCAGACGGGGGAGGGGACGATGACGATACGAACGATGGCGATGGCGGCGGCCGTGCTGGCCGCGACGGCGGGCGCCGTCTTGGCGCAAGACGCGACGGCCGTTCCCGCGCCCCCGCCGCCGCCCGGCGAATGGCGCACGATCGCGCCCGAGAACCTGCTGGTCATCGACACCAATAAGGGACGTGTTCTGGTCGAACTGGCGCCCGAGATCGCGCCCGCCCATGTCGAACGCATCAAGTTACTCGCGTCGCGCGGCTTCTTCGACAACCTGGTCTGGCACCGGGTGATCGACTGGTTCATGGCCCAGACCGGCGATCCGCTGGGCACGGGCGAGGGGCAGAGCTGGTATCCCGACCTGAAGGCCGAGTTCACCTTCCGCCGTGGCGCGGACATGGCCTTCACTCCGGTGGCGGCCCCGGTCGGCGCCCTGGTCGGCTTTGTCGATTCCATCCCGGTCCAGACCCAGCCCGACGCCCTGATATCCGGCACCAGCGACAAGAAGGTCCACGGTTGGGCGCTATATTGCCCGGGCGTCGCGGGCATGGCGCGTGACGAGGGCAACGACACCGCCAACAGCCAGTTCTTCCTTATGCGTCAGGCCTATCCGGCGCTGGACAAGCGCTACACCGTCTGGGGCCGGGTCGTGTCCGGTCTGGACGTCGTGCGATCGCTAAAGGCCAGCGACACGCCGGATGGTCTGGTCCAGGGACCGGATCAGATGACCCGCGTTCGCGTGGCGTCGGATCTGCCCGCAGCCGAACGTCCGACGGCGGCCATTCTGAACACCAACTCCGCCACCTTCCAGACCTTTGCGCAGCAGGCGCGTCAGGCGCGCGGCGCAGATTTCTCGGTCTGCGATATCGAACTGCCGGTGCGCGTCACGCCCGCCGCCTGATCAGGCGGCGGGGGCCGGCCGCCCCCGTCCGCGCCGACGACGCCGTCCCCTCGGCGGCTTCTTGTCTTCGCGCATCCGTTGCAGAAGCAGGCCTTCGCGCAGGCCGCGATCCGCGACCCGCACCCGCTCCGACGGCCAGGCGCGTTGCACGGCCTCCAGGATGGCGGCGCCCGCCAAAACGAGGTCCGCCCGATCGGGACCGATGCAGGCCTCGCGCGCCCGGCCGTCCGGGCCCAGCGCCTTCAGGCGATCCGCCGCCGCCTCGCAGTCGGCGCGCGTCATCCACAAGCCATCGACCCGGTCTCGATTGTACCGCGGCAGATTCAGATGAATGCCGGCCAAGCTGGTGATCGCGCCCGAGGTGCCGACCAGATGCGCCCGGTTCTGCCGGAACAGGTCCAGCATCGGGTCGTCCACAATCCCGCCCGCTGCAATGGCCGCCCCCATGTCGGCGACCATCGCCTCGTACCAGGCCTCGCCGGAGTTCGGCGGCTCGGGATGCCGCTCGGCCAGGGTCACGACCCCCACCGGCGCCGACATCCAGGCAGTGGTCGTCCAGTCGGTTCCGCTGCGCATCAGCCACGACATCTCGGTCGAGCCGCCGCCGACATCGATGACCAGCACCGCCTCGGCTTTCGGGTCGATCAGGTTCAGGCATCCCTCGACCGCCAGCCGCGCCTCTTCGGCGGGATCGATGATCCGCAGGCGCAGGCCCGTGCCCTTGCGCACCCGGTCGATGAAGTCGGCGCCGTTCTCGGCCGCGCGGCAAGCCTGGGTGGCGACGGCGCTCAGTCGCGCGGAATCGACGCCCTTGCGCACGATCCGCTCGGCGCACAGGGCCAGGGCGTCATAGGCCCGGTCCATGGCGCGCGGGTCCAAAAGGCCCGTCCGCGACAGCCCTTCGCCCAGCCGTACGATGCGACTGAAGCTGTCCACCACGCGAAAGCCTTCGCGTGACGGCCGCGCGATCAGCAGCCGGCAATTGTTGGTCCCCAGATCGAGCGCGCCATACAGCGGCGCATCTCGACCCGACGCATCCCGCGAACGGGAAGGCTGGGACCGCTCGTCGCGCCGTCGGGGCGCGCCGTGGGTCTCCGGCATGGGCCGTCATCCGTTGTGGGCGGTCCAAAGCGGCGCCCGTCCTGATCAGCCTAACCCGCCAGGATCGTCCGCGCCAAGCCATTCTGTCAGGAAGATGAACAGACCGGCAGGCATTGGGGTCATGCGCTGAATCGTATGAAGTGCGATGACCCGCATTCAGACCGCACGTTTCGCCATCGGCCAGATTGTCCGCCACCGCGACGACGCCTTTCGTGGCGTCGTGATGGATGTCGATCACGCCTATGAGGGACCGGCCGGTGAGAGCGGCCTGGTCAGGCCGGACCAGCCCTTCTACCGCGTCTTCGCCCTGGGCGAGGACGGCGGCTTTGTCGCCTACGCCGCCGAGGGCGCTCTGGAAGACGGCGATTCCGTGCTGCTGCCCGACGACGCCGAGCGGTGGTTCACCACCGACGGCATGGGCCACCACGCACCGCTGGACGAACGTCTGCACTGACGGTTGGAAGCCGTGGCGGCTCCGGGCTAGGATGGCGGCAAAAGAGGAATACGCCATGTCCGACTTCGAACACGTCTTCGAAAAGCCGCCCGAGGGCGCGGCCGCCGACTGGACCATTCCCCAGAACTGGGCCGCCTACACCGAGGTCGAGCACCAGACCTGGGACACGCTTTACGCCCGGCAGATGAAGATTCTGCCCGGTCGCGCCTGCGACGCCTTCATGCGGGGACTGGACGCGCTGGACCTCAACGCCGGCGGCATTCCCGACTTCGACGTGATCAATCCCAAGCTTCAGGCCCTCACGGGCTGGACGGTCGTCTGCGTACCGGGCCTAGTGCCGGACGAGGTCTTTTTCGATCACTTGGCCAATCACCGCTTCGTCTCGGGCCAGTTTATCCGCAAGCCGGACCAACTGGACTACCTCCAAGAGCCCGACATCTTCCACGACGTCTTCGGCCACGTGCCGATGCTGACCGACCCCGATTTCGCCGCCTATATGGAGGCCTATGGCAAGGGCGGGCAGCGGGCGGCCAGCCTGGGCATGCTGCCGAACCTGGCGCGCCTGTACTGGTATACGGTCGAGTTCGGCCTGATGAAGGAGGCGGACGGCCTTCGCATCTATGGCGCCGGCATCGTCTCCTCGGCGACGGAGAGCGTCTTTGCTCTGGACGATCCGTCGCCCAACCGCCTGGGCTTCGAGCTGGAGCGGGTGATGCGGACCCTCTACCGGATTGACGACTTCCAGCAGGTCTATTTCGTCATCGACAGCCTGGAAGCCCTGAAGGACGAGACGCTCAAGGACTTCGGGCCGGTCTATGCGGCGCTGAAAGGCAAGGACGACCTCGCCATCGAAACCGTCCTGCCGACCGACCAGGTCTTCACCCGCGGCACCCAGGCCTATGCCCAACGCGGCGGGCGGTTCGCGGCCTGACCGGTCAGCGCTGGAACGGATAGAAGTCGCCGCCCAGTCCCAGGATCGTCGTCAGTTCGTCCAGCGCGCCACGGCTTTCGACCAACAGGTCAGGGTCGGCCAGATCGGCGGGGCGCAGTTCATCGCGGTACCAGCGCCCGGCCCAGTCCGACAGACGCGCATGCAGATCGTCGCTCACGCGCATGGCCGGGTTGGTCGCCGCCAGTTCGGCCTCGGTCAGCACGACACGCAGCCGCAGGCAGGCCGGTCCGCCGCCGTTGCGCATCGACTGGCGCACGTCGACATACTGCACCCGGCCGATCGGACCGTTGGAGGCGGCCAGCGCTTGCGCCACCGCATGGCTGCGTGGGTTGTCGCGGGTCTCGGTCGGACAGATCAGGGTCAGCCGATCCTCGCCCGGAACCTGGATCAGCATGGAGTTGAACAGATAGCTCGAGATCGCATCGGCCAGCGGCAGGTCGGCGGACGAGACCTCGACGAAGATTGGCTCGAACAGCCCATCGGCGGCGCGGCGGATGGCGGCCTGGGTCGCGGCCGTGTCCTCGAACGCCAACTCGTGGAAGAACAAGGTGTCCAGCGCCCCGACGCAGACGACGTCGTTGTGGAAGGTGCCGCCGGCGATGGCGGCGCGGGATTGCTGGGCCGGGACCGGCCGTCCGGCTTCGTGGCGGCGCACGATGGCTTCCGACGCTTCGCGCGTTTGGCGAGCGGGGAAGGGGCCGTCCCAAGGCTCGAATGCCTCGCGACCCCAGACCAGCAGATTGACGCCGCGGCCGCCATGTTCGGCGCACAGACGTACGTGGTTTGCGGCGCCTTCGTCGGCCAGGTGCGCGACTGCGGGCAGGGCGTCATGGACGGCGAACCGGCTGGCGTCGGCAAACAGGGCGTCCAGCGCGCGCTTCGTTTGCCGGTGCTCCAGGCTGCGGTGCAGATTGGTGTGCAGATTGGCCGGCGTGAAATGCACCCGGCCGTCAGCGGCGTCGGCGCTAGGGGTCACGGTCGCGGCGTTGGCGGCCCACATGGGCGAGGCCGAGCAGGCGGCGGCGGCGAACGAGGGCGCGCTCCGCCAGGCCCGCTCCAGCACCTGGGCGTCCGAGCCGGCGAAGCCCAGGGTCCGCAGGAAGGGAATGTTCGGCCGCTCGTGCGGCGGGAGGACGAACTGGGGCAGGCCCAGATCCGCCAGGGTCTTCATCTTGTCGAGGCCCTGAAGCACGGCCGCGCGCGGGTTGGACGCCTCGCCCCTATTCAGGCTGGACGCCAGATTGCCCGGCGACAGACCGGCGTAGGAATGGGTCGGCCCGATCAGGCCGTCGGCGTTGGCTTCGACGGCGCTCACAGCTTCCTCTCCCCTTGCGGGAGAGGGAGGTCGCGCACGACGGCGCAAGCCGTCGTCCTGGCGCGAACGGGTGAGGGGTCACGCAGGTGGCCGGCAGGGAGAAACCCCTCATCCGACCCGCTGCGCGGGCCACCTTCTCCCGCAAGGGGAGAAGGGATCATGGTCTCAATCCCTTGATCTCGCTCTCGATGTTCGCGACCGCATCGGCCTCGAAGCTCGCCACCGGATAGGCGCAGTAGTCGGCGGCGTAGTAGGCGCTGGGCCGGTGGTTGCCGCTGGCGCCCAGGCCGCCGAACGGCATGTCGCCTGCCGCTCCGGTGGTCGGGCGATTGAAGTTGACCACGCCCGCGCGGATGCGACGGATGAAATGGTCCCAGTTCTTCGGATCGTCGCTGACCAGACCCGCCGACAAACCATAGCGGGTCGCATTGGCCGCCTGGATCGCCGCGTCGAAAGTCGCGACGCGCGTCACCGACAGGAAGGGCGCGAACATCTCCTCGTCGGGGACATCGATCCCGGTCACGTCGATGATGGCCGGCTTGACGAAGGCGCCGGGCAGGTTGGCGACCGGACCCGAGGCGCGGATGACCTTTGCCCCCATCTCGATCCTCTCCTGCAACGCCTTCAGCGCCGCCTCGGCCGCGCGGGCCGAGATCAGCGGTCCGGCATAGGGTTCGGGATCGCTGTCCCACGGGCCGAACACCAGACGGTCGGACAGGGCGGCGATGGCCTCGATGATGGCGTCGCCCTGCGGCCCTTCGGGCACGATCAGGCGCCGTGCGCACGAGCAGCGCTGGCCGGTGGTGATGAAGGCCGACTGAACCGCGATCCCGGCCACGGCCTCGGCGTCCGCCGCATCCCAAACCACTAGCGGATTATTGCCGCCCAGCTCCAGCGCCAGGATGACGTGCGGATCATCGGCGAACTTGCGCCGGAAATGCGCGCCCGCCGCGCCCGAGCCGGTGAACATCAGGGCGTCGATTCCGGCGTCGAGCAAAGCCACGCCGGTCTCGCGTCCGCCCTGAACCACATTGACCACGCCGGTCGGCAGTTCGGCGGCGGCGAAGGCTTCGGCCATCACCTGGCCGACCAGGGGCGTTTCCTCCGACGGCTTGAAGACGACGGTGTCGCCCGCCAGCAGGGCGGGGACGATATGGCCGTTCGGCAGATGGCCGGGGAAGTTGAACGGGCCAAGCACCGCCGCCACGCCGTGCGGGCGGTGGCGCAGGGTCGCGCGACCGAAGGCCGTGTCGGTCGACCGTTCGCCGGTGCGCTCGTCATAGGCGCGGATCGAGATGTCCACCTTGCCGATCATGGCGGCGGCCTCGGTCTTGGTTTCCCACAGCGGCTTGCCGGTCTCGCGCGCGATGGCCTCCGCGATCTGGGGCGCGCGGTCTTTCAGGACGGCCTGATAGCGTTTGACGGCGTCGATCCGGTCGGCGCGCGGCGCATCGGCCCAGGCAGGGAAGGCGGTGCGGGCGGCGTCGACGGCGGCCTGGACCTGCGCCGCGCTGGCGGCCTCGCCCTCCCAGTTGGTCGCTTCGGTGGCGGGATCGGTGGAGGTGAAACGGGTCATGATTTTACTCGCACAATGTCTCCGCTGCGCACCTTGAGCGCGGCGGCGGTTTCGGCCGTCAGGCGCACGGCGTCGCCATCAATGTCGGCCTTGGCGCGGACGGCGCGGAAGGCGGCGACGCTGTCGGTCGAGATCAGGGCCGGCAACTCGGCCTCAACGCCCTCGACGATCTGGACCACCAGGCGCCGGGCGTCGCGCACGGTCCGGATATTGTCGCGGCCGCAGGCGACGGTCGGACCGGCGTCGAAGATGTCGACCAGACCATTGGGCCTGAAGCCCTCGCTTTCCAGCAGGGCCATGGCCGGCACGCCTTGCGGATGGACCTTGCCGATCACCGCGCGGGCCGGCTCGGGCAGCAACTCGGTATAGATCGGGTGGCGCGGCGCCAGGTCCAGGATGAACTGCTTGTCCGTCGAGCCGGTCATCCGGTCGGCGTGGTCGAACTCCATCGGGAAGAATTTGTGCGCCACATGGTCCCAGAACGGGCAGGCGCCGTCGGGCGTGAAGACGCCGCGCAACTCCGCCAACACGTTGTCGGCGAACAGCTCGGGCTGTGCGCCGATCAGCATATATCGCGACTGGCTGAGCAGACGACCCGCGCCGCCCTTTCTCCGATCCGCCTTCAGGAACAGCGAACCGACCTCGGTCCAACCCGTGCATTCATTGACCAGAACCAGCGTCTGGTGATCCAGCTTCACCCCCAGCGAGGGCGACTGGACGGTGTTGTTGACGACGCGGAACGAGAAGAAGGGTCGCCTCAGTCCGACTGTCGCCTTGACCGAGCCGACGCCGTCGATGTCGCCGGTGTCGCCGTCTTCCAGCATCAGGGTGTACCAGGCCTCTTGCCAGGGCACGCGACCTTCGAAGCTGGCCTGGCTCAGCTCCAGCCGATCGGCCAGGGCGTCGGGGTCTTCGGGCAGGCTGGTGAAGCCGGGGCCGGACAGGATGGCCAGTTCCAGCAGATGGTCGAGATCGGCGGGGCCGGCGGGACGGACGACAAGCATTCTACAGGGTTTCCATCCGCAGGGATTTCAGTTTGGCGGCGTCGATTTCACCCGACGCGATCTTGCACAGGATCAGGGCGCTGAGCTGCGCGCGCTCGACGAAGCTGTCGGGCCAGGCGAACTCCTGATCCGAATGGATGTCGCCGCCGCGAACGCCTAGGGTGTCGATATTGGGCAAGCCGGCGGCGTGCAGGTCGTTGCCCTCGCACACCCCGCCCGACGGTTTCCAGGCGATGGGCTGGCCCAGCAGGGCGCCGGCTTCTTTCACGGCCTCGAACAGGGCGGTCTGAGCGGCGTCCATCGGCTTGGGCGCGCGGGTGAAGCCGCCGTGCAGATCCAGCGTCAGGCCCTCGAATGGCGGTGTCGCGGCGATGGCCCGTACGGATGCGTCGATCCAGTCGGCCGCCGCCTTGTCCGGCACCCGCACGTTAAACCGGACCACGGCGTTGTCGGCGACGACGTTCAGCGCGCCCCCACCTGAAATCTTGGCGACATTGACGGTGACGCCCTCGCGCTGGCCGTTCAGCCCATGCAGGGCGGCGGCGATGATGGCGGCGCCGGCCACCGCATTGCGACCTTCATCGAACGCCCGCCCGGCATGGGCCGCGCGACCCGTCACGATCAGATGATAGTTGCCGCTGCCCTTCCGCGCGCCCGCCAGCGTGCCGTCCGCCAGCGCCGGCTCATAGGTCAGGCCGACATGGCCGCGCGCACCCAGTTCGGCCAGCAGCGGAGCGGACGCCGGCGAGCCGATTTCTTCGTCGGGGCTCAGCAGCACGGTCCAGCCAACGCCGTGTCTGTCAGGATGGGTCTCGAACGCCTCCAGCGCGGCCAGAAGCACGCTGATCCCGCCCTTCATGTCGGCGACGCCCGGCCCGTTCAGGGCGCCGTCGGCGCGCGTAGTCACGGTCTGGAATCGGCTGTCGGCGGGGAAGACGGTGTCATAGTGGCCAGTCAGCACGACCTGGATCAGCGCATCCGGCCGGGCGGTAATCTTTAGCGCGTCGGCATGGGCCTCGGTCCGCACCGACCCGTCGTCGGCGACGGTGGTCGAACCTTGTGTCGGGAGGCGTTCGACACTGGCGGGCAGGGCGCCCGCCGCCGCTTCCAGAACATCCAGCACAGCATTCAGCCCGGCGGCGTTGCGGCTGCCGGAGTTGATGTTCGCCCAGTCGATGGTGCGGCCGATGATCGTCTCGCGTCGCGCGGCGACGTGGTCGAGGACGGCCTGGTCCGAGGTCAGAATCCGCATCGGCCGGACCCTAGACGCCTCGACCCCAAAGGTGAAGGTCGGGGCCTGTAAGTCATCGCCGATCACCGCTAGGTTCCGCTCGAAACGAGGGCCCCAATGCAACGCAACAAGATCGACCTCTGGCTCCGCGCCATGAACCCGCTAAAGCTGCCGCGCGGCATGGCCGAGGCCCAGCGTTCCGCGCGCTCGATGGTGATCGGCCTGGTCATCGCCCTGATCGTCGGCCTGATCCCGACCTGGTGGATGTTCACCTCGGGCTGGTTCGAGACGGCGATGAGCGCGGAGTACGCCAAGATGGGTCTGTCGGCGGATCAGTTGGCCATGCAGCAGGAGATGATGAAGGTCATCTGGCCGTTCGCTATCGCCTCGGGCGCGATCTTCTCCGTCCTGTTCTATGGCGTCGTGGCGGTGGTTCAGTGGCGCATGATGACGCGCGCCATACCGATCATCATGCTGGCGCTGATCGCCTACAGCGTGGTGGCGAATCTGGGGATGCGGCTGCTGGGGACCATGCCATCGCCGGACCTTCCGCTGTGGATCAACCTGACGACCTGGCCGGCCATGATCGTGTCGGGCGTGATCTATGTCGCGTCGCTGCAGGGCGCCATGCTGCTGCATCGTCTGAAGCAGGAGGCGTGATGTTGGTCGTCTTCTACCACAATCCGAAATGCAGCACGTCGCGAAACGCCTTGGCTCTGTTGCGCGAGCGCGGTGTCGAACCGACGGTGGTTGAATATCTGAAGACCGGATGGGACCGCGAGACGCTTGAGCGATTGGCGTCCAGAACCGGCCTCGGTTTGTCCGGCCTGCTGCGTAAAAAGCAGGCCGACGCCAAGGCGCTGCTGGACGCCGGTGCAGACGACGAAGCCATCCTGGCCGCAACGATCGCTCAGCCGATCCTGATCGAACGTCCGATCGTCGAAACCGATAAGGGCGCGGTCATCGGACGACCCGTGGAGCGGGTGCTGGACGTTCTCTAGCGACAGATCCGATGGGGCGGCCTAGCGGTTGCGGCCGCCCCGGTTCGGACGACGGTCGCCCGCCTCGCGGCTTTCGTGACGCCAGCGGATCGACAGGCTGGTCTGGCCCTGGCCGCCGAACTGCGAGGCGATGGCGACGTTGCGCCGAGGCTGCCATTCGACCTTTACCGCCGCGCCATTCTGACCGCCGCCGATGACTTCCAGATAGACGTCGTCGGTAATGTAGCGACCGCCTGCAACCGTGACCGCAGAGGCGTCGCCGCCGAACGACAGCCGGTCCAGACCCGCCAGTTCGCGCAGGTTGCCGATCACGTCGAACCCGCCGCCGCCCGCCAGGGCCGCGACCCCGGCCGCCAACTGCGCCGCCTCGAAGGCTGACAGCTGTGACGCCGAGCGTCCGAACAGCACCTGCGACAGGATTTCGTCCTGGGGCAGGGACGGGGTGGAGGTCAGGGCGATCTTGGGTTCGGCGGCCGTTCCGGTGACGTTGATCGAAGCGGTCAGGGCCGCGTCCTCGCGCGTCGCCGCCAGGTTCAGACGGATCTGCTTGGGATCGGTCGACAAGGTGACGCGACCGGTGTCGTCGAACACGAACCGCTTGCCCGCGAACTCATAATCGCCGCGCACTACATTGGCCGTGCCGGTCAGTTGCGGCTGGGCGATCGTGCCGCGCACCCGGGCGTTCACATCCAGGATCACGTTCAGGCCGCGACCGTTGACCCGCACTTTGCCGCCGCTGGAACGCAGGACGATGTCCATGCCGATCTGCGGACCGCGCGCCTTCTGCTCGGTCTCCTCCGGATCGCCGCCGGGACGATTGATCTCGACCACATCCATCGAGACGATGCCGGTGGCGCCGGGCAGTTCCGGTTCGATTTTGGCCTCGTCGATGTCGATGCGGCCGCCCAGCTGAATATTGCCGTCGGCGCCGCGAACGATGGTGATCGGGCCCGAGGCGCGCGCCTCTGCGATATCGTTGTCGATGACCCGGAAGCGGTTCAGCACCAGTTGCGCGTTCGATCCGGAGCCTTGGCGCAGGCCGATGCGGCCCTGGCCGGACACCATGCCGCCCTTGCCGTCATTGGCCGTGAAGGTCTCGATCTGGGCGGCTGTGTCATCAAAGCGCGTCCGTAGCGTCATATCGCTGAGCACCAGACCGACCGCATTTTCGCGATAGGAGCCTTGGCTCAGATCAAACCGGCCGTTCAGGCGCGGCGCGTTCAGCGTCCCGCCGATCGTCGCCTGACCCGCCACCTGGCCCGCCAGACTGCGGTCGCCGCCCAGGAACAGGTCCCAGATCGGCTGGATCTGCCCGTTGATCGACACCCGGCCCGACATCTCGCGCGTCCGGGCGATGGCGAGGCGTAACGGCGCGGCCGAGGCCTCGACCGGCAGGACGACATCGGCGGACGCCTGAACCGCGCCCTCGTCGACCGCCGTCGCCTTGATGCTCAGCCGGTCGCCCGCCAGGGTGGCGTCCACGCGTCCGTCGACGGCCAGGCCGCGCGGCGCGTCGATGCTGCGCACGTTCTGGAGCGCGATATTGGCCGTACCTGACAGGTCGCTGCCGGCGCCGCGCAGGGCGACCTGACCCGTCACGCTGCCGCGCAGTTCGGGCGAGATGGAGCCCAGATCCACACGGGTCAGGTCGGCCTGGATCGCGGCGCCGCGCGCATCCTGACGCAGGTCGGCCAGCAGCACGCCGCCGCCCACGCCCAGATCCAGATGCGCTGTACGCGTGGCGCCGTTCAGGGTGATCGAGGCGGGACTGCGGGTCGTGAAGGCCACCTCGCGCACCCGGCCGCCGCCGCGAAGCGTCAGGCCGTGCGTCGTGTTCTGCCGGGAATAGACGCCCGTGCCGTTGAACTGGGCCGGGTTGGGGCCGCCCACGTCCAGCGCCAAGGTGAAGGGCAGGTTGTTCAACGTGCCGCGTCCGTCCAGATCCAGATTGCGAATGATCCAGCTCTGACCGGCCAGCCGGACGTTGCGACCGCTGACGTCCAGAATGGCGCTGTCCGATCCGCCGCCGTCGGTCAGCCGCACCCGTCCGTTGGCTTCGCCCGAAGCCAGGAAGGCCCCGGCCCGCGCCGAGAAGGTCAGGTCCGCGCTGGAGGGAATGCTGTCGGACAGGGCGATGGCGCCCCTGGCCGTCACGCCGCCGGCGTCCACGTCCAGATCGCTCAATCGGATGCGCTTGCTGCCCAGGAAAAAGTTGCCCGAGGCGCGCGCCGGACCATAGTTCGAGCCGCTGACCACCGAAATCCGGCCGTCCGATGCATCTGCGCCCTTGCGGAAGCTCAGCGTCAGATCGGCGTTGTTCAGCGTCAGAGCGCCGGCCGTGACCTGCTGGAAGCCGGCGGTCAGATCGACGCGCGGCTGGGCCAGTGTGCCGGTCAGGGCGCCGCGTCCGTTCATGTCGCCGCCGATCTCGACCGGCCCGGCCGCGAACGGGCCACGCGCGTTCCAGTCCAGCGCCAGCCTCAGCTTACCAGCTGTTTCGATAATGCCCTTGGCCCCCGCGCGACCGGCCGCGCCGGTCAGTTCGCCGCGCTCGACCTCGATGCGTCCGCCGTTCAGCTTGCCGGCCAGTTGCAGGCGCGGGGTCTTGCCGAGCAGGCGATCCAGTTCGTCCAGACCCACCGTCAGGTTGCGGCCCCGTCCGTCGAAGTTCAGCATCCACGGCGCGCCGGCCCGCGCCGACGAGGCCCGGATCGGGCCGCCGAAGGCGCCGCGCGCGTCGGGCAGCACGCGCCTGGCGTCGGTCAGTTGCGCCTCGCCGCGGAAGTTCATCCCGCCCAGCAGATTGCGCGAGCCCGAGCCGTTCAGCGTCAGGCCTTGGCCCTGCAGATCGACCTTGGTCAGCAGGATGGCCCCGTCCTTCATCCGCGCCGCCTTCATCTGCACGCGTGGGGCGGGACCCAAGAGGCCGCCGATGATGCCTTCGCCCGATCCGCCGTTGGCGCGAATGTCGCCGTCCAGATCGATGCGGCCGTTCTTGACCGCGACGTTCAGCGGTCCGGCGATGCGCGTGGCGCGATAGCTGGCGACATTGGCGTTCAGCAGGGTGACCTGGCCATCCAGCGTCCAGGTCTGGGCGTCGCCCTTGAACAGGCCGGAATAGGCCGCTGGTCCCGCCACATCGGACCCAACCAGCCGGCTCAGCGAGGCCGTCTGAATATTCAGACTGATTCCGTCCGGCGAACTGCGGTCGGAGTTGCGGATCAGGCCGCGCGCTTCGGACTGGACATTGTCGGAAATCAGCTTCCACGCCACGCCCTGGCTGGCCTTGTCCGGTGTCGGAACCATGGCGAAGCCGAACCGCGCGGTGCGGCCGATCTTGGTGACGAAAGGCGCCAGCAGGTCCGAGTTGCTGAAGTCGGCGAAGCCCGCGACGCGAGAGCCCTTGTCGCCGAAATGGCCCTGGACGATCAGGGGGACGAACCGTCCCGTCTGGACCCGCGCATTGACGACATCGGCGTTCACAACCGCAACCGCCGAGAAGGGCTGATCCGGCGAATAGCCCAAGGCCCCGGCCAGCGGTCCGCCCTGAGCCTCATTGGCGCGCAGGTTCAGGCGCGTGTCTTCCAGCTTGCCGCCGAAGGTCGCCGCCAGACGCAGGAAATCGCCCGGCCGGTTCAGGCTGTCGGCGTTGACCGTCGCGCTCTTGGCGCCCGTACGTGGCAGGCTGGCGTTCCCAGACAGGCTCCAACGGCCGTATTCCTTGGAGAAGCCTTCCATCAGTTCGATATTGGCCGCGAACTTGTCGATGCGGACCGAGATCGGCTGGGGGCTGGGCGGTTCGCCGGTGGGCGGCTCGACCACGGGCCGGCGCAGGACGCGAATGGTCTCGGCCTTGATGTCGTTCGCATGGAAACTGCGGCCCAGCAGGGCCAGATAAGACCAATCCATGCTGAGGTTGTTCGCCTCCAGCCAGATGCCCTGACTGTCGGCCAATGTGATGCGATCGATGGTGAAGTCGCTGAGCAGATCGCCCTTCAGTCCATAGACCTTCAGCCGGCCGTAACGGCTGATCTTCAGGTCCTGAAGCCGTTGCAGCACCATGTCGCGACCGCCGTCCGAGGCGATGTAGTAACGCCCTCCGACCAAAGCGGCGGCGATCAGCACCAGCAGTCCGGCCACCACCACACCCACGCCCAGGGCGATGCGCCTGACCAGCCCGCGACGCGGCTTTGCGGGTCGCACCGCCTTGGCCGGCGTCGTTGCGTCTTCAGGCGTGGCTTCGGGCGGTGTATCGGTCAAAACGCCTGCCCGATGCTGATGTAGATCTGGAAGGCCGAGTCGCCCTCACGCTTGTTGAGCGGCATGGCGACATCCGCCCGGATCGGTCCGAACGGCAGCATGTAGCGCACGCCCACACCCGCGCCGTAGCGCATGTTGGTCAGGTTCGGCGTCTCCTGGAAGCCCACGGAACCGGCGTCGACGAAGGCGACGGCCTGGAAGCTCTGACCGATCGACTGGCGCACCTCGAACGAGGTTTCGAACAGCGACAGACCGCCCCGCGGCGTGCCGTCCGGCAGCTGCGGATTGACGTTCTGGTACGAATAGCCCCGCACCGAACCCCCGCCGCCGGAATAGAACAGACGGTCGGCCGGCACGTTCAGCTCGCTGCCGCCGACGATGGAGCCAATCTTCATGCGCCCGGCCAGGATGGTGCGATCACCCGCGACGGGGAAGTAGGCGGTGCCTTGCGTTTCGGTGCGCAGGAACAGAATGTTGCTCTCGCCGGTCACCGCCGTCGGCTGAACCGCCAGATTGACCCGCCAGCCCTTGGTCGGGTTAAGCGGATCGTTGGAGCGGTCGATGTAGGCGCTGGTCCGCGCGGTGATGATCGCTAGATCGCGGTCGAAGGTCACGCGCTGCGGGGGCAGGGTGGTAAAGTCATAGCGGGTCTCGCTGTAGCGCCCGGCGTCCAGCCCAATTCCGTAGTTGAAATAGGAGGTCTTGCCGATCCGCTGTTGCAGGTCGGCGTACAGAACCACGGCGGTGCGCAGATAGGCGTCAGTGTCCTCGTTGACGACCGCCGCGCCCAGCTTCAGCGTCCGGCCGGGCCGACGCCAGTGGGGCAGGGACAGGTCGGCGCCGATCCGGCTGTCGATGTCGGCCAGTCGCGCCTCCAGCCTCAGGGTGTCGGCGCGGCCGAAGCGATTGTAGCGGGTCTGGATCACGTCCACGCCCGCGCCCTCCGCCGTCGACCAGGTAGCGCCGGCCTCCAGCACGCGACGGGGGCGGTCCTGCAGGCTGACCACCACGGGGCGATGACCATCGGCGGTGATCTGGTCCAGCGGCGACAACGCGACGCTGACGCCGTCATAGACGCCTGTGTCCAGCAGCCGGCGTTCCAGCTCCGCGACCATCTCGGGATCGTAGCGATCGCCCTCGTTCCACGGGGCCAGGCCCGCGACCCAGGCTGGATTGGTGCGGCCCTGGCTGGTCAGGCGCACGCCGTCCAGACGCACCAGCGCGCCGGCGGCGATGCGATACTCCGGCGCGACGGTGAAGGCCGCATGATCCACCACGACACGGCGCGGATTGGCCTTGGCGTCGGCATAGCCGTCACGCACCAGCGCCGCCACGGCCCGACCTTCGCCGGATATGACGTCTGCCGCTCTACCTGGATCGCCCGCCTTCAGCGCGATCGCAGTCTTGGCCTTGTCCGCCGCCTCGGCCTCAGGCGCGGGGTCGGCCCACTGGATCGTCGGATCGGTCAGCAGGAAACGGCGCCCCGGTTCCACCGAGACCACCGCGATCGGCGTCTCCTCACCCTCGACGATGTCTTCGACGACCGGTTGATAGTAGCCTTCGGACCGCAGCAGGGCGGTCGCCGAGGTCACGGCGCTCTCGGCGCGACGACGCGCCTCGAAGCGGCTGGCCGGCGCGCCGTCCACCTCGCCCACGGCCCGCTCCAGCGCCCGCCGCAGATCGCCGTCCATGTCGCCCCGGATTTGCGCGCGGGGTTCCGCCGCCGCTGAATGGGCGCAGGCCGAAAACGCCGCGAGGGCGACCAGCAGGGTAGGCCTGAACGTCAAACTCGATCTTTCGTCAAAAGGACGCCCCCCGGCAAACCTGTTCGTCAGTAGAACAGCGTCTCGCTCTCGGGCTGGACCGACTGTTCAGACGTGCGTTCCTCAGGCGGAAGCGTCGTCGACGGCGGGGGCGTGGGCGTCGGATCCTGCACCTCTGGCGCAGGCGGGGGGGCTTCTTCCTTGACCGGCGGAGGCGCCGGCTGGACCGACATCTCGCGATTGTCGTCGTCCGAGCGGGAAGGACGGTCGTCGCAGGCCGACAGCGCGAGCACGCTGGCGGCGGCGGCCAAGACAAAAATCGAGCGTGTCATGAAAGTCCCCGGTCTCCGCCGACCAAACGCCTGTCGCGCTAAGCTGTTCCCTTAGCGCCGAAATCTGCGTCGGTCATCCTGCGTGATCGGACCATTTTGTGACCATTTGATCCAAGGTCAGTTCGGACTTGGGGGAGGGGGCAGCAACTACGCCGTCGAAACGGGGCGCGGGTTGCGGCAGGCCGCTGTGGTATGTTCCACGCGCCTGATTGTGCGGATGATCCGGCGCCTCGGCCAGGCTCAGCACGGGCGTGACGCAGGCTTCCGTCCCGGCGAAATGGGCGCTCCAGTCATCGCGGTCTCTGCTTGCAAACAAGGCCGCAAGCCGCGCTTGTAGGGCCGGCCAGGCGGCGATGTCGTATTGAACCGCATCAGCCGGATCGATCTCTAAGCCGGCCAGCAGCGCGGCGTAGAAACGCGGCTCCAGCGCCGCCACCGCCACGAACCCACCGTCGCGACAGGCGTAGCAGCGATAGAAGGGCGCGCCCCCGTCCAGCAGGTTGGATCCGCGCCGGTCGCTCCACAGTCCCCGACCCCGCAAGGCTTGGAACAGACCGCCCAGCAGAGCCGCGCCGTCCGTCATGGCCGCGTCCACCACGCGTCCCTTGTCCGTCGTCCTGGCCTCCACCAGCGCGGCCAGCACCCCGACCACCAACAGCATGGCCCCGCCGCCATAATCGCCGACCAGGTTCAACGGCGGGGAGGGCGGACGATCCGCCTCGCCCATGGCGTGCAGCACGCCCGACAGGCCGATGTAGTTCAGATCATGCCCGACCGCGTTCGTCAGCGGCCCCGTCTGGCCCCATCCCGTCACGCGCCCAAACACCAGCGCGGGCTTTCGCGCTTGGACAACGTCGGGACCATAGCCCAGCCGCTCCATGACTCCGGGTCGAAAACCTTCGATCACCGCGTCGGCCCCATCGATCAGCTGTAGGATGCGCTCGCGATCGGCCGGTGATTTCAGATCGACCGGAACGGCCGCTCGTCCCCGGTGCAGGACTTCGCCTCCGACCTCGTCGAAGATCGCCGGTCCGGCCGAGGCGTCGCGCGTCAGCCGCACCACCTCCGCTCCCAGGTCCGCCAGCATCATTCCGGCGAAGGTGACCGGCCCCAAGCCGTCGAATTCGATGATGCGGACGCCATTTAACGGTTTCATGCCCAATGAGTAGCAGACCGGGTCTTGACCGGAAGGCCGGATTACAACAGAAGGCGCCCTTCGACGGTTCGGGCCAGCCCGGACGTCGCGCGGTGCGTCCTTAGCTCAGTTGGTTAGAGCATCTGACTTTTAATCAGAGGGTCCTCGGTTCGAGCCCGAGAGGACGTACCATTTAAAGCCCGCTTCGGCGGGCTTTTTGCTGTCTGGGCCTTGCCTTCAGTGCGTCGCGAAACGACCGGGCGCAGTCGTATCTGCCGCGATCGGAGCGTTCGATTTGTCGAGATACTTCGACAGGGTGGCGACCAGGGCAGGCAGTTGCAGCGGCTTGGCCAGGTGGTCGTCCATGCCGGCGTCGCGACACAGCTGGATCTGGTCCGGCTGAACATTTGCGGACAGGGCGATGATCGGCAGTCGGCGTCCGCCGCCCTGCTCAATCCGGCGAATCTCGCGCGTGGCTGTCAGGCCGTCCATGACCGGCATCTGCATATCCATCAGGACGAGATCGTAAACGTCGGACTGCACCGCATGCACCGCCTCGGCGCCGTCGCTCGCGGTGGCGACCTCCAGTCCCATGCCGACAAGGATGACGCTGATCAGTTCGCGGTTGGCCGGGGCGTCGTCGGCGATCAGCACGCGGCCCTCGGGCATGACGCTGAGGCGCGGTCCCTCGGCATCCGATCCGCCCTCGGCGATGTGCAGCGGGACGGTGACCTTGAACGTCGATCCCAGGCCGGGCTGGCTCGTGACGACGATATCGCCGTCCATCGCCCGCGCCAGCCGCCGCGAGATCGCCAGCCCCAGGCCGGTGCCGCCGTAGAGCCGGGTCGTCGACCGATCCGCCTGCGAGAAACGTTCGAACAGATGGGCCTGGGTCTGGGGGCTCATGCCGATGCCGGTATCGGTCACCTCGGCCGTCAGACGCCATGCGCCGTTTGCCTCCAAGGCCCCGCCGATCGACAGGCTGACCGAGCCCTGGCGGGTGAACTTCACCGCATTGCCCAGCAGGTTCAGCAGGACCTGTCGAAGACGGGCCTGGTCGCCCATCAGGCGATCCGGCATGTCCGGCGCCAGATCGACGTGCAGCGCCAGACCCTTGGCCAGACACTGCGCCTCCATCATCTGGACCGTCTCGTGCGCCAGGGCGGCCGGGTTGAAACGCTGGGGCTCCAACTCGATCATGCCGGCTTCGAGCTTGGAATAGTCCAGCACGTCGTTGATGACCGACAGCAGGGCCTCGCTAGCCGTGGCGATGCGCGCGACATAGCCCTTCTCGGCTTCGGGCAAGGCCTCGCTGGCTTTCAGCAGGTTGGAAAAGCCGATGACGCTGGTCAGAGGCGTGCGCAGTTCATGGCTCATGTTCGCCAAGAACTCGCTCTTGGCCGCCGCCGCCGCCTCGGCCCGGTCGCGCGCGGTGACCAGTTCGTCCGCCAGGATCTTACGATCCGTCATGTCACGGATGACCACCACCACCTCCGACGGCTTGCCCGCCTCGGCGGCCAAGGCGCGGAAGGTGCATTCGACCCAGACGATCGAACCGTCGCGATGAAGGGCGCGGTGCTCCAGCCGGCACGGCTCCTTGGTGTGGATGGTTCCCAGTACGGCCCTGGTCACCATTTCCCGATCGTCGGGATGGACATAGTCCATGGGTCGACCGTTCATCTCTTCGGTGGTCCAGCCGAGCAGGCTTTCGATCGCCGGAGAGATGTATTTGCTGGTGCCGTCCGGGCGAACGCGGGTGATCACATCGCCGACGTTTTCGGCCAACAGCCGATAGCGCGCCTCGTCACGCTGAGCGCGGGCGATCTGGGCCTGCTGGTCTGTGATGTCCTGAAACACGCCGTAAAGGACCTTCACCACCCCGGCGTCGTCACGTTCGGCGCGCGCCTGGGTCAGAACCGCACGCTCCTCGCCATCGGCGCGGATCAGCCGAAGACGCATTTTGTAGCCATCGCCGGTTTCGGCGGAGTGTGCGATCGCCGCCAACAATCCGGGCCTGTCGTCGGGGTGATAACGGTCAATGGCCGAATCGACCTGGGGATTGAAGGTTTTGCGATCCAGACCGTGGATGCGGAACACCTCGTCGGACCAGTGGACCTTGCCGCTGGCCAGTTCCAACCGCCAATGACCGACCCCGGCCATGTTTTCGATCAGCTCCAGCGTGCCGTGGCGCTCATCGCTGACGCGACCGACTTCCAGCGACGCGATGATGTCTTCGGCCATGGCGCCCAGGGTTCGCAGCGTCGCGATCTGGGCGTCGGAGGGGTGAGGGCGGGGTTTGCGATCCATGACGCCGAACGCACCCAACGGCTGACCGTCCGGGCCGCAGATCGTCACGCCGGCGTAGAAACGCAGATTGTAGGGGGGCGCCACCAGGAAATGATTGCGCGCTGCGGGGTCCGCCAAGCCGTCTTCGACCACCAGGACGGCGCCCTTGCCCCGGCGCAGCAGACGGTCGCCGAGGGTGCGTTCGCGCGGCAGGCTTCGAACCAGTTCACGATCGCTGCACCAGAGGACGGCGTTGTCGCCGCTGACCAGGGTGACGACGGCGGCGGGCGCATCGAAAACCGTGCAGGCCAGTTCCGTAAGACGTTGGAACGGACCAGCAGGGGCGTCCAGGGCTTCCAGGCTCTTGGCGATGTAAGGCACGACCGAACTCCAACGACCGGTCAAAGTGACCTAAAATCAGAGAATTCTTCGTTACCGACCGCTTCCGCCGCTACGCTTTAATCGCCAGCCGAGGCGTGGTCTAAGCCAACCCATGAAACGCCTTCTTCTCGCAGTCAGTCTTGTTGCGCTTTGCGGTTGCAATGCCGGTCGGTCGGCGATGGGCGGCGCCGAACAGGTCGGGGCGGGCTTTGCGGCGGCGGCGACGGCGCCGCTGGAGGACTTCAACCTGCGTCGTCAGATAATCCCGACGGTGCTGCTGCAAGCCGAAGCCAATCCCTACGACCTGCGCAATCTGAATCAATGCACGACCATCGGCGCAGAGGTCGCAAGGCTCGACGAAGCGCTGGGACCCGATACGGACGAACCGCCGCGTCAGGACGGTTCCTATCTCAGCGAGCGGGCGGCGGACGCGGCGGCCAAGGCGGCGCTGAACGCCATTCGCGATACGACGACCGACTTTATTCCCGGCCGAAATTGGATTCGTCGACTAAGCGGCGCCGAACAGCATTCAAAGCACGTTCAGTCGGCCATTCAGTCGGGCCGGATGCGCCGCGCCTTCCTGAAGGGCATGGGCATGCAGCGGAACTGCGCGCCGCCGGCGGCGCCCAGCTGGTTCAGACCGCACCCCTAGGCGTCAGCCGTTTGACGTGTGGCGGGCGTGGAAGTCGCGCCTGAACTGCTTGAACCGACCTTCGGAAATCGCCGCACGCATGGCCGCCGTCAGCGCCTGATAAAAGGCGATGTTGTGCCAGCTCAGCAGCACCTTCCCGAGGATTTCGTCGGCGCGGATCAGGTGGTGCAGATAGGCCTTCGAATACTGCGACGACGGGCCGTCGATGGTCGGGTCCAGCGGGTCCTGATCCTCGGCGAAGCGCGCGTTCTTCAGGTTCAGCGGGCCATCCCAGGTCCAGGCCTGACCGTGACGGCCGGCGCGGGTCGGCAGGACGCAGTCGAACATGTCCACGCCGCGATACACCGCCTCGACCAGATCGACCGGCTTGCCCACGCCCATCAGATAGCGCGGACGGTCGGCCGGCAGCATTTCGGGCGCATAGTCCAGCACCTCGCACATGGCGTGGTGGCCTTCGCCGACCGCCAGACCGCCGATGGCGTAGCCGTCGAAACCGATTTCTTGCAGTTGCTCCGATGACTGGCGGCGCAAGTCCGCGAAGGTCGACCCCTGCTGGATGCCGAACAGGGCCTGGTTTTCACGCTCGCCGAAACGGGCCTTGGACCGCGCGCCCCAGCGGATCGACAGCTCCATCGCCTTTCTGGCTGCATCCTTCTCGGCCGGATAGGCGACGCACTGGTCCAACTGCATCGAGATGTCGGCGCCGATCCGGTCGGCCTGGATTTCGATCGACCGCTCAGGCGTCAGAACGTGTTTGGAGCCGTCGATGTGGCTGGAGAAGGTCACGGCCTCCTCCTTCACCTTGGAGATGCCGGCCAGGGACATGACCTGGAACCCGCCGCTGTCGGTCAGGATCGGCTTGTCCCAGCCCATGAACTTGTGAAGCCCGCCCATACGCTCCATCCGCTCGGGCCCAGGGCGCAGCATCAGGTGATAGGTGTTGCCCAGCAGGATGTCGGCGCCGGTCGCCTTGACCTGATCCACCGTCATGGCCTTGACCGTGGCGGCGGTGCCGACCGGCATGAAGGCGGGGGTGCGGATGTCGCCGCGCGCGGTCTTCAACACCCCGGTGCGGGCGCGGCCCTCGGTGGCGGAAATCTGGAAGGGGAAAGGCATTCAGGCGATCAGTCGTTCAAGCTGTTCGACGCGCGCCAGATCCTTGGGGCGGCCGAACAGGCGGTACAGGGCGATGTGGTCCCGGATGTCCGGGACGAACAGGGGCGTGTCCTCGACGAAGACGCGGCGGCGCGAGCCGAAGGCGACCGGGGTCCAGTCGCCGCCGTCGCGTGTCTCCAGATCGGCCATGACCTCGACCAGGATCGGCTGATCCGGCGCGCGCCCGAAGACGGCGGAGCGGAACAGACCTTCGCCCGGATCGGGTATCGCCACGCCGCCCAGCGCGCCCAGCAGGCTGCGCGCATCGCGCGGCGCGCACAACACGTCGATGTCGGGCACATGGATATCGATCAGGCCATAGAGCGCCATGGCCGCACCGCCGAATATCCACCACGGCTCGCGCAGGTCGCGCGCGGCCTCGCCGACGGCGATCAGGCCGTCTTGAAGATCATGCGGAAGGTCGTCGGGTGACACGGGGCGGGCTCGATTTCGTCAGGAGGCGGCATTTAGGCGTTCCGGTCGCGATTGACCACCCGATCACCATCCCAGCGACGCCTCGCCGCGCAGGATGGCCTCGGCCTGGAGGGTGTGTTTGCCGCTCTCGCGGTTGTGCAAGATCAGCGGCGGCAGCAGACGCAGCGGCGCGCGCCCGGTCTTTATGGCGTGCACCAGCACCCGCTTGGCCGGCTCGTCCGCGAAGGGATGGATGGGCCGCACGGCGAACGACCCTGCCTTTTCGCCCAGTAGAGCCAGCAGATCAGCCAGTCGGTCGGCGCGGTGAACGACCACGATGCGTCCGCCTTCCTTCACCGCCTTCAGCAGGAAATCGGTCCACGCCTTCAACCCGTCGTCGGCCATCCAGGCGCCCCGCTTGCCCTCGGCCGGGGCGCGCAACGCCGTGGCGTCATCGAAGAAGGGGGGATTGGATATGGCCCAGTCGGCTGGCTCCACGCCGAGGGCCCGAAACCCGGCCGCCACGTCGCCCTGACGAATCATAGCTGATCCAGCTGCGCCGTTCAGCGCCGCATTCTCGGTCGCCAGCGCCGCCATCACCGGATCGCGCTCCACGCCCGTCAGGGTCACGCCGGGCCGTCGCGCCGCGATCTGCATCAGGACCGCACCCGCCCCGCAGCCCGCCTCGGTCACGCTCTGGCCCGCCTCGGCCGGGACCGCCGCCGCCAGCAAAGCCGCATCCATCCCGGCGCGATAGCCGCGTGCGGGTTGACGCAAACGCACCCGGCCGTTCAACAGGCCGTTCTCGACGATCGTCGTCGGCAGGGTTTCGACCGGCTCCAAGCCTCAATCTCCTTGACCCTCAAGGGGCCGAACATCATTGTGCGCCGCAACTCGCGGGGGCAAGCCGGCCCGGCCGCAAAAAGCCATTCCCGCGGCCCGCCGCGCCAGTGAAAGAGTATTCGTTTGGACGTCGCCATCGCCGCCGCTCACCGCCCGAAGGGGGACGTCAACGCCCTTGTCCGGCTGGCTGAGGTCGATATGGCTGCCGTGGACGCCCTGATCCTGGATCGGATGCAGTCGGACGTGCCGATCATCCCGAAACTGGCCGAACATCTGGTTTCGGCGGGCGGAAAGCGTCTGCGTCCCCTGATGACCGTCGCCGCGGCGCGCGCCGTGGGCGCGACAGACGACATCGTCGCGCCGCGCAAGCTGGCCGCTGCGGTCGAGTTCATCCACACCGCCACGCTCCTGCATGATGACATCGTCGATGCGTCCGAGCTGCGTCGCGGCAAGGTCGCGGCCCATCTGATCTGGGGCGCCCCCACCAGCGTCCTGGTCGGCGACTTCCTGTTCGCCCGCGCCTTCGAACTGATGGTCGAGACGGATTCGATGCGCGCCCTGGGCATTCTGGCCGAGGCGTCACGGGTGATCTCCGAGGGCGAGGTGCTGCAGCTGACGCGCGCCCACGACTTGAATCTGGACCAGGCCACCTATCTGCAGATCATCTCGGCCAAGACTGCCGAACTTTTCGCCGCCGCCGCCGAGGCGGGCGCGGTGGGCGCCGGGGCCGATCCGGCAGCGATCAAAGCCCTGCGCGACTATGGCATGGCGTTGGGCATCGCCTTCCAACTGGCCGACGACGCCCTGGACTACGGCGCGACGGCCGAGGCCCTTGGCAAAAACGCCGGCGACGATTTCAACGAGGGCAAGGCGACCTTGCCGCTGCTTCTGGCGGTCGCCCGCACGCGCGGCCGCGAGGAAGCTTTCTGGGAACGCACCGTGACCAAGGGCGAGCGGACCCCCGAAGATTTCACCCGCGCGCGCGAACTCATCATCGGCTCGGGCGCCATCGGCGCGACCCTGGACCTGGCCGGCGACTATGCCGATCAGGCCAAGGCCGCCCTGTCGGTCCTGCCGTCCAGCGACTGGCGCGCCGCGCTGGAAGACCTGGCCGATTTCGCGGTGTCGCGCGCCGCTTGACCGAGACTGCGGATACGCTCGACCAACAGGTCCGCACCGCCGACCTCGACCGCTGGCTGTCCAGTCGCCTGGCTGCGGATGACCGCGCCCGCGCCGACCTGATCACGCTCTACGCTTTCGAAGCCGAGCTGATGACCATCCCCGCGCGCGTGACCCAGCCGCTCCTGGCCGAGATGCGCTACACCTGGTGGGCGGAACAGATGGACGGGGTCTTCGCCGGCGTGCCGCGCAAGGGCCATCCGGTGCTGGAAGCCCTGACCGATCTCGTCGCGCGTCACGGCCTGGACCGTGCGCCGTTCGACGCCTTGATCGACGCCCACATCGGCCGGGTGCGCGAACAGCCGCATGATCTCGACGCCTTTTACGTCGGCCCAATGCAGGTCGCGAAGCGCGTGCTGGCAGGGCAGGGGCATGACGCCGCCGTTGCCGATGCGGCCCGCGTTTGGGGGCTGACGCAGACCGGCCGGCGCCAAGAGGCGGCGTCCCTGAGATCCGCCGCCAATGGGGCGCTGAAACGCCTTCCGCCCGAGGGATTCCCGGCCGTGGCTCACGCCGCCCTGACCGATCCGGACCAGCCGGAGCCGCTGAAGCGGCTGCGCCTGCTCTGGGCCGTGCTGCGCGGCCGGATCTGACCTAGCCGTTCAGGCCGGCGATCAAGCGGGTCAGCAGGGCGTTCAGCGTTCTCTGATCCTCTCGCGACAGCCCGCTCAAGGCCTCTTTGGCCGTCTCCTGGTGGCTGGGCATGATCGTCTCGATCAGGTCAAAACCCCTTTCCGTCAGACGGACCAGGGTCGCCCGTCGGTCGCTTGGATGCGGGCGCCGCTCGACCCAGCCCGCCTTTTCCAGCCGGTCGATCCGCGCGGTCATGCCGCCAGACGACATCATCGCCGCCTCGAATAGCGCCGTCGGCGTCAGGCCCTCGCGTTCGCCCGATCGGCGCAGCGTCGCCAGCACATCGAACTCGCCGTGCTGCAAACCATAGCGCGCAAACAGCGGCGTCTGGCGCTCGCGGATCACCAGTTGCGATGCCTCGTTCAGGCGTCCCAGCACCTCCATCGGCAGCATGTCCAGGTCGGGACGTTGCACGGCCCATTGGGCCGCGGCGCGAGAAGCTCTATCGGGCATGGTTATCTTGACATCGAGATACTTGAGGTCGAGAGACTAGCGTGATTTTCAGTCGGAGTCCCCACCGTGACCGCACGATCTGACGCCACGCCGATGCGGGGCGCGTCGCTGCTGTTGTTGGCGGCCATCGTCGCCCTGGCGCTGAACCTGCGTCCGGCGATGGCGGCGGTTGGGCCGCTGCTGGACCTGATCGAGGGGGCGACGGGCATGGGTTCGACCGCCGCCAGCCTGCTGACCACCTTGCCCGTGCTGATGATCGGTCTGGGCGCCCTGTCGATCCGGCCGTTGCGTCGGCGGTTGGGCGAGCGGCGCGGGATCTTGCTGGGCGCGCTGCTGATCGGCGCAGCCTGCCTGGTGCGGGCGGTGCTGAGCGATACGGCGGGCCTGATCGCCAGCGCGGCGGTCGTCGGTGTGGGCGTCGCCTTGATCCAGGCCTTGGCGCCGGTCGTCATCAAACGGGCCTTTCCGGCGCAGTTCGGCACGGTTATGGCGCTCTACACCACCGGCATCATGGGCGGCGCCGCCGTCGCGGCGGCCACCGCGGCCGGTCTGGCCGAGACGATCGGCTGGGCCGGGACGCTGGCCCTGTGGAGCGCGCCGGCCTTCGTCGCTGCATTGGTCTGGCTGGCGGCGTCGCGCGACCCCGCGGCCGAGGAGCCGAATCGTGCCGCGGTGGTCGAGGCGACGGACCCGGAGTTGCCCTTCTGGCGTCAGGGGCGGGCGTGGCGGCTGATCCTGATCATGGGCCTGGGGACCTCGGCCTACACATTGATGCTGGCCTGGCTGCCGCCCTTCTACATCGACCTGGGCGAGCCGAGGGCCACGGCCGGCTATCTGCTCAGCGGCATGACGGCTGCGGAGGTGATGGCCGGCCTGCTGGTGTCGCTGACCATCGGGCGCTTCCCGGATCGGCGCGGACCGATCCTGACGGCCTTGATTCTGGCCTTGGCGGGTCTGGCCGGACTCGTGGTCGCGCCCCTCAGCATGGCCGTGCCGATCGTGATCGTCCTGGGCCTCGGCATCGGCGCGATCTTCCCGCTCACCCTGATCCTGGCCATGGACCAGATCGACGATCCCGCGCGCTCCGGGGATCTGCTCGCCTTCGTCCAGGGCGGCGGCTACATCATCGCCAGCCTGTCGCCGCTGGGCGCCGGCCTGCTGCGCGACAACATGGCCGACCTGACCCAGGCCTGGATGCTGATGGGCGTGGGCGTCATCCTGCTGGGGGTGATGACGCTGGGGTTCCGGCCGGGGTTGCCCAAGCTGCGCTGAGCGACCCGGCCCTCAGAAATCAGCCCGCGTCGCGCCAAGCCTTCAGACTTTCCATCGCCCGGAGGCTCATCAGGCGCTTCTTGGCGCGGCCGCGTTCCTTGAGCGGGATCTTGACGCCGGCTTCGTCGACCTTGGGCGCCTCAAGCGGCGGCAGCAGGCCGTAGTTGATGTTCATCGGCTGGAACTTCGATCCTGCCAGATGCCCCCCGGTGATGTGTTCGACCAGGGCGCCCATGGCGGTCTCGGGCGGCGGCGGCGACAGGTCGCGACCCAGCGCCTGGGCGGCGGCGAGGCGGCCGGTCAGCAGGCCCATGGCGGCGCTCTCGACATAGCCCTCGACCCCCGTCACCTGACCGGCGAAACGCAGACGCGGCATGGCCTTGAGGCGCAACTGGCGGTCCAGCAGGTGTGGGCTGTTCAGGTAGGTGTTGCGGTGCAGCCCGCCCAGGCGCGCGAACTGGGCGTTCTGCAGGCCGGGGATCATGCGGAAGACCTCGGCCTGCGCCCCGTGTTTCAGCTTGGTCTGGAAGCCGACCATGTTGAACAGGGTGCCCAGCGCATTGTCCTGGCGAAGCTGGACGATGGCGTAGGCCTTGACCAGCGGGTCGCGCGGATTGGTCAGGCCGACCGGCTTCATCGGGCCGTGGCGCAGGGTCTCGCGACCCCGTTCGGCCATGACCTCGATGGGCAGGCAGCCGTCGAAATAGGGGACGTGCTCCCATTCCTTGAACTCGGCTTTCGGGCCGTTCAACAGGGCGTCGATGAAAGCCTCGTACTGGGCCTTGTCCATCGGGCAGTTGACGTAGGCGGCGGCGTCGCCGCCCGGACCTTCCTTGTCATAGCGCGACTGACGCCAGGCGATGTCGAAGTCGATCGAGTCGGCGTGGACGATGGGGGCGATGGCGTCGAAGAAGCTGAGGCTTTCCTCGCCCGTCGCCTTCAGGATGGCCTCGGCCAGGGCGGGCGAGGTCAGGGGGCCGGTGGCGACGATGACATTGTCCCACGCCTGCGGCGGCAGGCCCGCGATCTCTTCGCGCACGATGGTGACCAAGGGGTGGGCGGTCAGTTTGGCGGTCACCGCCTGGGAGAAGGCGTCGCGGTCCACAGCCAGGGCGCCGCCGGCCGGCACCTGATTGATGTCGCCGCAGGCCATGATGATCGAATCCAGCGCCCGCATCTCAGCGTGCAGCAGGCCGACCGCATTGAACTGCCAGTCGTCCGAGCGGAAGGAGTTGGAGCACACCAACTCGGCCAGGCCATCGGTTTGGTGGGCGTCAGTCTTGACGCCGGGCACGCCGCGCATCTCGTGCAAGACGACGGGCACGCCGGCCTGGGCGATCTGCCAGGCGGCCTCGGAGCCGGCCAGGCCGCCGCCGATGACGTGGATGGGGGAAGGAGAGGGGGAAGCGCTCATCGCGGCCTTCTAGCGGGCGGGTGGCGCGGTGTCATGGCCCCCTGCTATATCCGCCGCCGGTCATCGGGGGCGTAGATTGAGCGAGCATCGGATTTTGCGACTTGGCGAGACGCTGTCGGCGGCGGCCCGCGCCCTGCCTCGCCTTTGGCGCGGGGCCTGCGGCGCGATCGTGCTGGCGGCCGTGGTCTGGAGCCTCAAGCCGCTGGCGGCGGGCGCAGCGGGCCTGATCTGGGCGGCGTGCGCCCTGGCCTCGACCCTGGTGCTGGCGGGCGCTCTGGCGCGGATTGCGATCACGGACGATCTGGTCGAGGCGCGACGCCTGGGCCTGGGGCCGGTTGGGTTGCAGTTCGAAAGGCCAGAGGTCCGGCTGCTGGGCGCGGGTCTGCTGTGCGCCATCTTTCTCGCCATGATCCTTTCGGTCGTGGCCCTGGTCCTGTTGGCGGTGTTCGGCATGGCCGAGTTAAACGCCCAGGCCATCGAGATGCGCCAGTGGAGCGCGGTGGGGCCGGCGTGGAAGCTGATCCTGCTGGCGGTCGTCACGGCCTTCGCCCTGTTCGCCGTCATCGCCTTCGCGGTGCGCCTGTCCCTGTTTGCGCCGGCGACGATCGGGCGTGGGCAGATGGTGTCGTTGCAGAGCATGAGCATCGCGCGCGGCGGCTTCTGGTCCCTGCTGGTTGGGCTTGTCCTTACGGCGGCGCCGAAGATCGCGCTGGTGTTGCTGTGGGGTGCGGGGCTGCTGTCGGGTACGGCGGGCTGGATCGTCTTCGCCGTCGTGCTGACGGCCTTGCAGGCTCCGCTGACGATGGCCTTTGTGAGCGCCGCCTATCGCCGGTTAGACGCTTAGGCTCATCGGCGCTGCCCAATCGACCTTCGGCCATTGGCGCGAACTTCTCAATCATTGCCGCTTGACGGATCTGAGGCGATGCAGGCTAGCTGGCTTGCAACTGGAGATCATTATGCTATTGGCCGCCTTGATGGCAGGGTTCCTCATGCAGGACGCCCAGCCGGCATATCCCGCCACACCTCAACAGTTCGAAGGTCAGCGGTCCGGCTTCGTGCAAGGCACGCTCAATGTCGCCATAGGTGAGCGGGCGACGCTGCGTCGCAACGCAAATGGAACCTACGACCTGATCAAGGTCGACCGCATCGATATTGGCGATGTCCTGCCGCCCGCCGAGGGTTCACGCGGGCCGCTGAATGAGGCGGCGCCCGGAACGATCAGGTTTGGACTGCATGCGCGTCGGGATGTGGGTTCGGTGCTGAAGGTCGAGAACAGTCAGAACGAGGGCCTGAAGTATTCCGGCTTCATCGTCAGATATGTGGGCGGGCAGGCACGGGGGCCTGCCGAAACCTCAGTCTGCACTGTGCCCGAGGGGATGGTCAGCTACGAACGGTGGAATGAGCCCGTCATCCAGATCGTGGTCGGCGGATTGCAGACTTCGGCAGACGCCGTGCCGACGTGCCCTCCTCACGTCGAGCAATCATCGGGCACGTCGTCATCGCCGCCATCGGTCAGGCCTTCGTGAGCTCCTCAGAAACCGAATAGGCCGCCTCGGTCTTGGCGGCGACTTCGTCGAGGGTGACGCCGTCGGCCAGTTCGATCAGCTCGAGGCCTGCGCCGTCCGGCTTGACGTCGAATGTGGCCAGGTCGGTGATGATGCGGCTGACGACGCCGGTGCCGGTCAGGGGAAGGGTGCAGGCTTTCAGCACCTTGGACTGGCCGTGCTTGTTGGCGTGCTCCATGACCACGACCACGCGCTTGACGCCCGCGACCAGGTCCATGGCGCCGCCCATGCCCTTCACCAGCTTGCCGGGGATCATCCAGTTGGCGATGTCGCCGTTCTGGGCCACTTCCATCGCGCCCAGGATCGACAGGTTGATGTGGCCGCCACGGATCATGGCGAAGCTGTCGGCGCTGCTGAAGTAGGACGACTCCGGGATCTCGGTGATCGTCTGTTTACCGGCGTTGATCAGGTCGGGATCCTCGTCGCCCTCATAGGGGAAGGGGCCCATGCCCAGCATGCCGTTCTCGGACTGCAGGGTCACGGTCATGCCGTCGGGGATGTAGTTGGCGACCAGGGTCGGGATGCCGATGCCCAGGTTCACGTAGAAGCCGTCCTGCAGTTCCTGGGCGGCGCGTTCGGCGAGTTGTTCGCGGGTGCGGGGCATTACGACACTCCTCCTTGGGCTACCGCTTCGCTACTTGAGCCCGGCTCCCTCTGGCGGACAGTGCGCTGTTCGATGCGCTTTTCGGACACGGTCTGGACGAGGCGGTCGACGTAGATGCCCGGCGTATGGATGTGGTCGGGGTCGAGCGAGCCGACGGGGACGATTTCCTCGACCTCGACGACCGTGACCTTGCCGGCGGTGGCCATCATCGGGTTGAAGTTGCGGGCGGTCTTGCGGAAGACCAGGTTGCCGCGCTCGTCGGCCTTCCAGGCCTTGACGATGGACAGGTCGGCTATCAGGCCGGTCTCCATGACGTAGTCGCGGCCGTCGAAGTTGCGGACCTCCTTGCCCTCGGCGACCAGGGTGCCGACGCCGGTGGCGGTGAAGAAGGCGGGGATGCCGGCGCCGCCGGCGCGGATGCGCTCGGCCAGGGTGCCCTGGGGGTTGAACTCCAGCTCCAGCTCGCCGGCCAGATACTGGCGCTCGAACTCCTTGTTCTCGCCGACATAGGACGAGATCATCTTGGCGATCTGGCGCGTGCCGAGCAGTTGGCCCAGGCCGAAGCCGTCGACCCCGGCGTTGTTGGAGATGACCGTCAGGCCCTTGACGCCGCTGTCGCGCAGGGCGGCGATCAGGTTCTCGGGGATGCCGCACAGGCCGAAGCCCCCGGACATGACCGTCATGCCGTCGAAGGTCAGCCCCTCCAGCGCGGACGTGACGTCAGCGTAGATCTTTCCCATCGCTCTCCCTTTTTCATTGCCTGATGAATATCGGCGCTTTGACCACGCCTAACGCGGGGGCAGGCGGGGGGCAAGTCGCGGCGGCGATCCCACGCGACGATTTCAGACGGTCGGCGCAAAAAAACAGAGTCTAATTCGTCTGATTGGTCTGAAACGATGCCGACCCGGCTTCGAAAAAACAGGGTGCAAAGTGTGCACTTCGTCTGAAATCATGCAGGCTCGGACCTGATGTCGGCATCGTCGGCGCCGTGTTCAAGGGCGGATGCATCCGCCGAAGGCGGGGCGGCGTATTCGATGACACCTGCAAGCTCTGCCTGATCGCCAAGGACGCCCTGATGAACCTGACCAATGTCGCCATTCGCCAGCTTCAGGACGCGCCGTTCCCGGATTTCGTGACGCGTCCGGCGATCGACAGCCTGGTGACGGAGGCCCGGAAGCGTCTGGATCGCGACGGGCCGCACGACGAGGCGGCCTTTGCGCGCGAAATGGCCCAGCGCGCCATCGCCGAACATACGGATGCGGCGAACCAGCAGCATTACGAACTGCCGCCAGAGTTCTTTCAGTTGTGCCTGGGCAAGCGGCTGAAATACTCCTGCTGCCTCTATCCCACGGGCCGCGAGACGCTGGATCAGGCGGAGGAGGCGGCGCTGGCCGAGACCTGCGCCCATGCCGATCTGAAGGACGGTCAGACGATTCTGGAGATGGGCTGCGGCTGGGGCTCGCTGTCGCTGTGGATGGCCGAGAAATACCCCACTTCGAAAATCACGGCGGTGTCGAACAGCCACGGCCAGCGCGGCCATATCGAAGCCCAGGCGGCAGCGCGGGGCCTGACCAATCTGACGGTCATCACCCAGGACATGAACGCCTTCGACACCGAGCAGCGCTTCGACCGCATCGTCTCGGTCGAGATGTTCGAGCATATGGCCAACTGGCGCGCCCTGCTGACCAAGGCGCGGGGCTGGCTAAAGGACGACGGGCGGATGTTCATCCACGTCTTCACGCACCGCGACGCGCCCTATCGGTTCGACCATACCGACAGCGGCGACTTCATCGCCCAGCATTTCTTCACCGGCGGCGTCATGCCCAGCCACGGCCTGATCCGACAGTTTCCGGACCTGTTCGCGGTCGAGCAGGAATGGACCTGGAACGGCGGTCACTATGCGAAGACCGCCAACGACTGGCTAGCGAACATGGACCGGAACGCCCCGCGGATCGCGGTGTTGATGCGTGAGACCTATGGCGACGACGCCAAACTTTGGACCCGTCGCTGGCGGCGCTTCTATCTGGCGACGGCCGGTCTGTTCGGAAACGACGAGGGCCGCACCTGGGCGGTCAGCCACTATCGACTGAAGCCGGCTTAAGGGAGACGAGGATGATCAAATATGTCGCGGCCTATCTCGGGGCCGGCCTGACCTTTGCAGCCATCGATTTCGTCTGGCTGACCACCATGACCAACCGGCTGTACAAGCCCGTCATCGGGCCGATCATGGCCGACAAGCCGGACATGAAGGCGGCGGTGGCCTTCTATCTGATCTCCATTGCCGGGACCGTGTTCCTGGCGATCGCGCCGGCCCTGAAGGAGGGGAACTGGACGCGGGCGGCGATCAACGGGGCGGTGCTGGGCTTCGTCGCCTACGCCACCTACGACCTGACCAATCAGGCGACCCTGGCGGTCTGGCAGACCAAGCTGACGATCATCGACCTGATCTGGGGCACGACCCTGACGATGCTGTCGGCGACCGGCGGCTATTTCGCCGCGCGCTGGGCCGAGGGCCGTTTCGGCTAGGCCGCCCGACTGCCCCGCGCTTGCGATTGCAGCCGCGCGTGTCTAAAGCTCGCGCCAGGGTTGATCGCGGGGGCGACAGTTGGGGGATGGCAGGCACCGATTGCTGTCGGCGCGCGGCGCGGCCGATGCGGGCTGGGTCTATGGCGCGCATGTCGCCCGCTATGTCGCGCCGCTGCTGCTCTATCCGGTTCTGACGCGACGACTGGGGCTGGAAGGGTTCGGGATGTTCGCCTCGGCCATCGCCCTGGCCTTGGTGGTGTCGGTGGTCGTGGATTACGGGCAGTCGCTCTCGGGGCCGCGCGACATCGCCGGATCCGTCGAAGGGCGCGGCGTCCTGGTCGGTCAGGCCCTGGCGATGCGCGGCGTGCTGATCCTGCCCGCCGCTGCGGTCGGCGTAGGTCTGGCGGCCTTGAATCCGGTTCTGGAAGGGGCGAGCGTCGTCGTGGCGATGGCGGTCGTTCTGGGGATCGGGCAGGGGGCCAGCCTGCTGTGGTTCTTTCAGGGCATTCGCGATCCCGGTTTGGCAGCGATGCTGGAGGTTGGCTTCGCCCTGGCCGCGACGGGGGTCGTTCTGGCGATGCCCGGCCTGAGCGTCGGCGGCGTGATGGCCGTCCAGGCGGGCGGCGTCTGGGCCGGCTTGGTCGCGACCGGCATCCTGTTGTTGCGACGGCAGAGGGTTCAGGCGCCGGAGCGGGGCTTTGTGAGGCTCCTGATCCAGGGCGGGCCGCTGTTCGCCAGTCGGGCGGTGATCGTCGCCTATACGGGGGCGGGCGTTCTGGCTGTCGCGGCGCTGGCCGGGCCGGCGCAGGCGGCGCTTTACGGGGCGGCGGACCGGCTGGTCGCGGCGTCCGGGTCGCTGATGCGGCCGCTGGCCGGTCTGATTGCGCCCCGGATCGCCGGACTGCTGGGACAGGATCAGGCAGCGGCGTTTCGCACGGCGCGGTGGACGCTGGCGGCATCGACGGGAGCGTTCGTGCTGCTGGCGGCGGGACTGACGCTGACGGCGCCGCTGCTGATCAGACTGTTGTTCGGGCCGGGGTTGGCGGGCGCCGTCGACGTGTTGCGACTTCTGGCCTGGGTGCTGCCGCTGGTGGCCGTCAGCCAGGTGCTGGGGCTGCATCTGATGAACCCGCTGCGGATGGATGGACGGTTCGCGCTGATCGTGGCGCTGGGGTGTGTCGCAACCCTGGGGCCGGCGGTGGTGCTGGCGCCCGGCCTTGGCGCGGCCGGCATGGCGGGCGCGCGGATCATCGGCGAGGCGGCGGTGGTCGTGGCGTGTCTGATCGGCCTGAGGGCGCACTGGGGCGCGCTGTTCCAGACCGGCAGGGGGCGTGATGTCCCGGCGATATGACTGGCTGATCGTCGGCGCCGGTTTCACCGGGGCGGTGGTCGCCGAACGGCTGGCGCGCGGGCTGGATCAGAGCGTGCTGGTGATCGATCAGCGCGACCATGTCGGCGGCAATGCGCACGACCGGCGCGATGCGGGCGGGCGGCTGATCCATCCTTACGGCCCGCACGTGTTTCACACCAACAGTGCGCGTATCTTCGACTATCTGAGCCAGTTCACGGGATGGAGGCCATACGCCCATCGGGTCAAGGGGCGGGTGGACGGGCGACAGGTGCCGCTGCCGTTCAATCTGGATTCGATCGGAACGCTGTTTCCCGCAGCAACGGCCCAGCGGATGACGCACGCCCTGGTCCAGCGGTTTGGTTTCGGGGCGCGGCCCAGCATCCATGACCTGCGACAGGCGGGCGACGATCCGGATCTGAGGCGGCTGGGCGAATATGTCTTCGACAAGGTGTTCGCCGGATACACCGCCAAACAATGGGGGCTGCCGGTCGAGGCGCTGGATGCCTCGGTCACGGCGCGGGTGCCGATCGCGGTCAGCCGGGACGACCGCTATTTCGTCGACCGCCATCAGGCCATGCCGCGCGACGGCTATGGGGCGCTGTTCCAGCGGATGCTGGATCATCCGAACATCACAGTGTCGCTGAACACGCCGATGGATCAGGTGGGGGCGGAGTCGTGGGACCGGATGGTCTATTGCGGCGCGCTGGACGACTATTTCGGCCGGTCGGTCGGGGCCTTGCCCTATCGCAGCGTGCGGTTCGACCATCAGGTCGTGGATGTCGAGGACGGCCTGTCGGTCGGGACAGTCAACTATCCCAACGACTTCGACTTCACGCGCATCACCGATTTCCGCCACCTGACCGGCGAGCGCGGGCCGACGACGGCGACGGTGACTGAATATCCGATGGCTCATGAGGCGGGCGTGAACGACCCCTATTATCCAATCCTGACGGAGGCGTCGCGAGCGTTGGCCGGGCGATATCGCGAGATGGCGGCGACGCTGTCGGGCAAGGTCTGGTTCGCCGGACGGCTGGCCGATTTTCAGTACTACAACATGGACCAGGCGGTCGGGCGGGCGCTCAGCCTGGTCGAGAAATCGCTGGCGCCGGCCATCGCCCGGATGGCGGCATGAGCTCTTCGGTTTGGGCGGTGGTGGTGACGTGGAACCGGCGGGCTCTGCTGGAGCAATGTCTGGCGCACCTGATCGCCCAGACGCGGCTTTGCGACGGCTTGGTAGTGGTCGACAACGCCAGCGACGACGGCACCGCCGAGATGCTGGCCGACGCCTGGGCGGGTCAGGCGATGGTGGTGCGGATGCCGGTCAACACCGGCGGCGCGGGCGGCTTCAACGCCGGCATCCGCGCGGCGATCGAGGCAGGCGCCGACCGGGTCTGGCTGATGGACGACGACGTGCTGGCGGCGCCGGATGCGCTGGAGGCCTTGCTGGCGGCGGAAGCGGGGCTGGCGGATGAGGGCGTCGTTCCGGCCTTCCTGTGTTCCAGCGTGCGATCGCCTGAGGGGCATCTGACCAATACGCCCGAGATCGACCGACGCGAGAATGTGTTGGGCTATCCGGCCTGGGGCGAGCGCCTGGAGCAGGGGATGGCGCCGGTGCGGCAGGCGACCTTCGTCTCGGTTCTGGTCAGTCGGGCGGCGGTGATGCGGCACGGCCTGCCGCTGGCGCCCATGTTCATATGGGGCGACGACACGGAATATACGCTGCGGCTGTCGCGCGAGGGGCCGGGCTATCTGGTCGCGGCCAGCCGCGTCGAGCATGTGCGCGCGGCGCCGGGACGGCTGACCATCGAGACCGAGCCGGATGCGCGGCGCGAGCGGCTGCATCGCTATCTGACGCGCAACGTCATCCTGGCCAAGCGGCGGCACGAGGGAAGGCGCTCGGCGCTGCGCTATGCCGCGTCGCGGCTGAGGCTGGCGGGTCGGCTGGCGCTGGGCGGACGCTGGCGAAAGGCCGGGGTGTTGGTCGCCGGCGTGGTGGACGGGGCGCGGTTCGATCCCGAGGTCGAGCATTGCAGGCCGTCCTGAGCGCATCGCGGCGCGGAATGCTGCGGTGGTCGCAGGTTCGCGCGGCCTATGAGCGGCTGGCTTTGGGACTGCTGGGCCTGGGCGTGACCTTGCCGCTGTTTCTGACGCCGGGGCAGGTCAGCGGGCCCCGGCTGGGCGATCTGGCGCTGATTGTCGCCTTGCCGCTTGTGGGTGCGACGTGGCGAGGCATGGCGCCGGTTCTGAGAGCGGCAGGCGTGGTCGCGACGGGCTTTCTGGCGCTGACGCTGCTGGTGCAGGTCGCCCAAGGCGGCGACCGGCTGAACGTCGGGGATGCGGCCTTCTGGTTTCGGTGGATCGCCTCAGCGCTGGCGGCGCCGGCGGCGGCGAGCCTGATCCTGAGGGACGAGCGACGGCGGGGGCTTTTCCTTTGGGCCGTGCTGGCGGGCGCGGCGTGTCACCTGGCGACCTACGGACTGGCGATGCTGGTCGGGCTGGAGTCTTTGCAGGCCTTGGGGCTGGCGTCACCGCGCGCGATGGTGACCACCACGGCCGCGCAGGTGCGCCTGACGACCCTGGCCGAGCATCCGAATGCGGCGATGGTGATGATCGGACTGGCGGTTCCGGCAGGCGTGATGCTGGCGGGACGGCGCTGGGCGCGGCGCGGCACCACGTGGGGCGGCGTCGGCGTCACGGTTCTGGGGTTTGTCAGCACCCTGTCGCGGGGCGGCATGATGGCGGCGATACTGGCGGGGCTGGCGAGGATGGTCGTCGATTGGCGTTGGCGCGAGCGGGTTCGGCCGCTGGGCGTGGCGCTGACGGTCTGCGTGCTGGCGGTGGGCGTGGTGGCTTTGCAAGCGGGGCGGTTCGACCTCGACGGCGGCCGGTTTGCGGGACGGTTCGACAGGGCGGCGCTGCAAGACAATCTGGCCGGACGGATGCTGACCTGGCGGCGGACCGTCGATCTGGTCGTGGAGCACCCCATGGGGACGGGGTGGTCGTCGGCAGACGAGATGGGCGCGTTTCGGGCGCTGTCGGTCAGCCACAACGGCTATCTGTTCACGGCGCGGACGGTGGGCATGGTGAGCGCGCTGGTGCTGCTGGGGCTGCATCTGGCGTCGGCGGCGCGGCTGGACGCGCTGACGCCGCTGTCGGTCTATGTGCTGGCGGCGATGTTCGGGGAGGACCTGACGCAGGGGGCTGGGATGGTCTTCCTGTGCTGTCTGGTGGGCGCCCTGGCGTGGCGAAGGCCGCTGGCGCCATGAGGGTGCTGATCGTCAACACCCTGTATCCGCCGGCGCAGGTCGGCGGGGCGGAACGCAGCGTGGCGCAGTTGGCCCAAGGGCTGAGGCGGGCGGGCGTGGAGGCGTCGGTGCTGACGCTGACGCTCGGGCGCGAGACGGTGAACGAGCGGATCGACGGCGTGCCCGTGCAGCGGCTGCCGGTTCAAAATCTGTACTGGCCCTATGACGGCACGCGGCGGTCGGCGGTCCGGCGAGCGGTTTGGCATGGGCTGGAGGCGGCCAATCCGCTGATGGATCAGGCGGTGGATCGGGCGGTCGCGCGGGTGCGGCCGGATCTGATCCATCTGCATTTGACGACGGGGTTTTCGCTGTCGGTCTATCGCGCGGCGGCGCGGCGGGATCTGCCGCTGGTGCAGACGCTGAGGGACTGGTCGATGCTGTGCGCGCGGGCGTCGCTGTTTCGACGCGGGCGGCGATGCGAGCGGCGGTGTGGGTCGTGCATTCTGCTGACAGCGGGGAAGCGGGTGCGGTCGCAAGGGGTGGATCATGTCATCGGCCTGAGCGGGCCTGTGCTGGAGACGCATCGGGCGGCGGGCTATTTTCGGCGGACGCCGGGGTCGGTGATCGGCAATGCGGCAGGTGCGGCGGCGATCGCGCCAAGACCATCGCTGGCCGAGGCGCCGACGATGCGGTTCGGGTATCTGGGGCGGATCGAACCGGAAAAGGGGATCGAGGTTCTGCTGGAGGCGACCAGAAGGCTGACGGGCGACTGGCGGCTGAGGATCGCGGGGCGGGGCGAGGTGGCCTATTTGGCGCGGTTGCAGCGGGCCTATGCCGATCCGCGCATCGACTGGCTGGGGCATGTGGAGGCGGTCGATTTCTGGCCGACGGTCGATGTGCTGGTTGCGCCGTCTGTGTGGGCCGAGCCGTTCGGGCGGGTCGTGGTCGAGGCGGTGCAGCAGGGGCGGGGCGTGATCGCCTCACGCATCGGAGGCTTGCCGGACGCGGCGCAGGGCGGCGGGGCCGTGGCCTTGGTCGAGCCGGGTGATGTGGAGGCGTTGGCGGGGGCGATGCAGGCGGCGGTGGATGAACCGGAACGCTGGCGGTTCGCGCCGGGCGGGGCGCCGCTGTGGACAGAGGCCTCGGTCGCTGAGACGCATATGGCGGTCTATCGTCAGGTGCTGAGCAGAAGGTCTTCCAGGATTTCGGCCGAGCGGGACCAGGCGTAGCGGTCGGCGCGGCGAAAGCCCGCTTCGCGACGGGCGGGGTCTGGGGCGGTCAGCAACTGCGTCATGTGGTCGGCCAGGGCGGCGGCGTCGGTGGGGTCGAAATAGAGGGCGGCGTAGGCGAAGACCTCGTGCGTCGCGGGTATGTCCGAGACGACGGCCGGGCAGCCCTGGGCCAGGGCCTCCAAGGGCGGAATGCCGAAGCCTTCGTAGAGGCTAGGGAACAGGAGGCCGCGCGCCTGGGCCAGCAGGGCGGCGATCTCGGCGTCCGAGCAGCGGCCGGCGAGGACGAGGCGGGGGTCGGGCTGGAGCGATGGAACGGTGAAGATCGTTTCGGGGCGGCCGCCGATCAGGACAAGTCGCACCGACGGATTGGGAATGCGCTCAAGGGCGCGGATCGTGACAGGGATATTCTTGTTCGGCGCCAGATTGCCCAGCACCACGAAATAGGGACGGCGGGTCAAATCCAGACGCGCGACGATGTCGGGATCGGGCGTGACCGCTTTCAGGTGATCGGCGCTGTTAGGGGCGACGACGATGTTCGATGCGGGGAGGTGGAGCGTGGTCGCCAGTTCCTGACGCGAGAATTCGGAGACCGTCGCCAGTCGGGCGCGCCTCGCCAGCAGCCGGCCGAGGTTGCGGTGAAAGGCGGCGTAGGTCGGGCGAAAATGCTCGGGATGTCGGAAGACGGCGGCGTCGTGGATGACGATGACCTGTCGCGGGTGCAGCACCGGCCCTGCGCCGCAGAGCGACAGCAGGCGGCCGCGACGGGCGGTCCAGGCGAGTGTGGTCTGCTCCCAGACGTGGCCGCGTCCACCGGGTATCGTACGGACCGGGATGTTGGTCAGGGTGAGATCGTCGGCGCCGGTCGGCGTCAGCAGGACGTAGCGGTCGGCGGCGCCGGGGCGGCGGTCCAGGGCGCGGACGATCTCGCGGGCGTAGCGCTGCACCCCGCTCATCGGCTGGGTCAGGAAGCGGCCGTTGATGAAGATGGGCTCAGCCACCGATGCGTCGCAGGGCGAAGGCCTCGCGATAGATTTCGACCGTTTGGTCCGCCATGCGCGCGACGGACAGGGCGTGGTGTGCGACAGGCAGGGGGACGACACTGGTGTCGAGGGCCGCCAACATCGCCTGGGCCAGGTGTTCCGGCGAGGCGCCGGAAGGCAGGCGGTCGATGCGGGCGCCGTTCTGTTTAAGGTGGTCGATCCCGCCGACGTCGGTGGTGACGATGGGTAGGCCCAGGGCTGCGGCCTCGATCATGGCGTAGGAGCAGGCTTCATAGCGGCTGGTCATGGCGAACAGGTCGAAGCCGGCCATCAGGGTGCGGGCGTCGCGTGCGCCCAGCAGACGGACGGCCGCGCCGCCCTCGGCCGCTGTGGCTGTCGCCAGATCGCCGTCGCCGATCATCATGCCGATGACGCGCGGGTCGGCCGCATGGGCGAGGTGGACGGCGCGGGCGAAACGGACGGGGTCTTTTTGTGCGCACAGTCGACCGACGAAGCCGATGACGCGGGCGTCGTGCGGCACCTCCATCGTGAGACGCGCCGCCTGACGGTCGGTGGAGGGCATGATTGCCAGGCCGTTGGGGACGACATGGAGTTGCTGTCGGGCCAGGCCCCAACGGCGTGCGACGGCGGCCTCTTCCTCGGAGACGGCGATCACCGCTGCGCCCGTTTGGGCCAGCAGAAACTCCGCGATGCCGGCGACGGTCTTCGACGAGCCGGTCGGGCTCATCATCGGCAGGGCGTGAGGGGTGTAGATCTTGGCGGCGCCGGGCGCGTGGGCCAGGCGGACCAAGGCGCCGGCCTTGGCGCTGTGGCCGTGAACAATCTCGAACGGGCCGAGGCGGGCGATCAGGCGGTTCAGGGCGTGAAGGGCGGCGACGTCCCACGGTCCGACGCTGCGGCGCATCGGCAGACGTCCACTGGCGTGCAGGGGAAGGGCGGCGACCGCGGCCTCGAACCAAGGCTCTGCGCGGCTCGGCGACCAGATCAGGGACACCTGATGGCCGCTTCCGATCAAGGCGCGGGCCAGATCGACCACGTGACGCCCCGAGCCGCCGCCGGACGGCTCGATGACCAGAAGAATGCGCAATGTCGTCCCCCGACGATGGCTCAGCGTTGCAACTGAAAGCCATCATCGAGAAACGTCAAGATTGAGTGCTTTAGTTGACCGTCGCCTTGACGATCTTGCCGGGGCTGCGCGGCGGCTCGCCCTTGGGCAGGGCGTCGACGTGTTCCATGCCCGATTCGACCTGGCCCCAGACTGTGTACTGGCGATCCAGGAAGGTGGCGTCGTCGAAGACGATGAAGAACTGAGAGTTGGCGCTGTTGGGGTCCGAGGTGCGGGCCATCGAGCAGACGCCGCGCACGTGCGGCTCGGCCGAGAACTCGGCCTTCAGGTTCGGCTTCTTGGAGCCCGAGGTGCCGGTGCCGGTCGGATCGCCGCCCTGGGCCATGAAGCCCGGGATCACGCGGTGGAAGACCACGCCGTCGTAGAAGCCTTCCTTGGCCAGTTCGGTGATGCGCTCGACGTGGCCGGGGGCCAGGTCGGGGCGCAGCTTGATGACCACGTCGCGGGCTTCGCCGTCGCCGGTGTCCAGGGTGAAGGTCAGGGTGTCGGCCATGTCGGTCGTCCTCTTTGGGTTGATTTGAGGCGGGACATAGCCCGCAACGCCGGTCGGGGCTATGTGGGAACGATGAGCGAAGACGAAAAGCCCCAGGAACGCCGCCGGATGGTGAAACCGCCCACCGGCGGGACCGCCGCTGGACGCGGCATGGGCACGAAAATGAAGACGGCCGACACCAAGTCGATGTCCAGCCAGCAGTGGATCAAGCGCCAGCTGTCTGACAAATGGTCCGAGAAGGCGCGGGCCGAGGGCTGGCGCTCGCGCGCGGCCTTCAAGCTGATCGAGATCGACGACAAGTTCCGGCTGATCAAGCGCGGGTCAAAGGTCATCGACCTGGGCGCGGCGCCGGGCGGCTGGGTTCAGGTGGCGTTGAACCGGGGTGCGGGTGCGGTAGCGGGGGTGGACTTGCTGATGATCGCGCCGATCCCGGGCGCGACCCTGCTTCAGGCCGATTTCACCCATCCGGGCGTGGACCAGCAGTTGATCGACGCCATCGGCGGGGCGCCGGACCTGGTGCTGTCGGACATGGCGCACAATACGGTCGGGCATCGCCAGACGGACCATTTGAAGATCATCGCCCTGATCGAGATCGCCGCCGACTTCGCCATCCGCACGTTGCGGCCCGGCGGCAACTTTGTCTCCAAGAACTTCCAGGGCGGAGACGCCGGCGGGGTTCTGGCGCGGCTGCGCGAGGAGTTCGAGACGGTGAAATACGTCAAGCCGGCGTCGAGCCGTAAGGACAGCGCCGAGGTGTTTCTGGTCGCGCTGAACAAGCGCTGACGCATCAGGCGGCGGCTGCGCTCGCGCGGGCTCTGCGACCTTCGAGGCGGGACCAGATGCGGTCGTGCAGGGCGAAGAAGAGCGTCTGGACCAAGGGCTCGACCATGCCGATGGTCAGGGCCGTACGGATGTCGTTGGTCAGGGCGTAGGCCACGGCGACCGCCACGGCGAAGTGCATGACGCCATAGGTGACGGTCTTCAGCGCAATCTGTTTGAACGACCGGGGCAGGGCATGGCTGTGGCCGTGATGGGCGTCGTGGGAGCGGCGCTGTTCCTCGGGCGACATGATGTCGAGGCGCGCGGTGAAGGCCTCGGTCGCCTCCTCGATATTGGAGGCCATGCGACGCCGCTCGACCTTGTGCCAGACGCGGTCGTGGACGGTGTAGGCGATGGTCTGAAAGATCGGCTCGACCATGCCGACGGCCAAGGCGATGCGCCAGTCGCGTGTGATGGCGAAGGCGACCAGGATGGCGACGATCAGGTGCATGACGCCATAGCTGGCGATCTTCAGAGCCAGTTTGCGCGCGGTGCTGAGGATGACGCCGACCATGCGGAGAGAATGGTGAGCGGCCCTGCGGGTTGCAAAGTAATAAAATCTATCGGGCCTATAACCGCAATCGGCCTTGCCCCCGACCCCCGCATCCCGTTATACGCGGCCCGCAAAACGGAGACTCCCTATGGAGATACGCGAAGGACTGACCTTCGACGATGTTTTGCTGGAACCCGGCGCATCCGAGTTCATGCCGGCGATGGTCGATGTCTCGACCCAGCTGACGCGCGACATCAAACTGAACATCCCGCTGCTGTCGTCCGCCATGGACACGGTGACGGAAAGCCGTCTGGCCATCGCCATGGCCCAGTCCGGCGGTCTGGGCGTTCTGCACCGCAACATGACCATCGAGGAGCAGGCCGACGAGGTCCGCGCCGTCAAACGCTATGAGAGCGGGATGGTGGTCAATCCGGTGACGGTCGGCCCGCAGACGACGCTGGGCGAAGTGCGCGAGATCGTGGCGCGCAAGAAGATCACCGGCTTCCCCGTCGTGGATCCGGCGACGGGCAAGCTGGTCGGGATGCTGACCCACCGCGACATGCGCTTCGAGAGCGACCTGAACGTCACGGCCGCCTCGCTGATGACCACCGGCGACCTGATCACGGTCCGCGAGGGCGCCAGCCGCGACGAAGCGCGCGAGTTGCTGAAGACCCGCAAGATCGAACGCGTCATCGTGGTGGACGAGGACTATCGGGCCGTCGGCCTGATCACCATGAAGGACATCGAGAAGGCCCAGGCCTTCCCCAACGCCGCCAAGGACGAGCAGGGCCGCCTGCTGGTCGGCGCAGCCTCCACCGTCGGCGACGCCGGATACGAGCGCGCGATGGCGCTGGCCGAAGCGGGTTGCGACGTGGTCGTGATCGACACCGCCCACGGTCACTCCGCCTCGGTCGCCCAGGTGGTCGAGCGGATCAAGCGCGAGAACAACCGTCTGCAGATCATCGCCGGCAATGTCGCCACCTATGATGCGACGCGGGCCCTGATCGACGCAGGCGCGGATGCGGTGAAGGTGGGCATCGGTCCCGGCTCCATCTGCACCACGCGCATTGTCGCCGGCGTGGGCGTGCCGCAGCTGACGGCGGTGATGGACTCCGCGCGCGCGGCCAGGGGCACGGGCGCCTCGGTCATCGCCGATGGCGGCATCAAATATTCGGGCGACCTGGCCAAGGCCATCGCGGCCGGCGCCAACGTGGCCATGATGGGCTCGATGTTCGCCGGCACCGACGAAAGCCCCGGCGAGGTCTTTTTGTACCAGGGCCGCAGCTACAAGTCGTATCGCGGCATGGGCTCGGTGGGGGCGATGGCCCGCGGCTCGGCGGACCGGTATTTCCAGAAGGAAGTCTCGTCCGAGAAGCTGGTGCCCGAGGGCATCGAGGGTCAGACGCCCTACAAGGGGCCGATCAGCCCGGTTCTGCACCAAATGGTCGGCGGGCTTCGCGCCTCCATGGGCTATGTCGGCGCCGGCACCATTCCTGAGTTCCAGGAGCGCGCCCGCTTCGTGCGCATCACCGGCGCGGGTCTGCGTGAAAGTCACGTCCACGACGTGATGATCACGCGTGAAGCGCCCAACTATCGGCAGGGGTAGGCGACCATGACGACCGAACTCACCTATCTGGCCCTGACGCTGATCCTCGCCCTGGTTCAGATCTTCCTGCCCGCCGGGGCGCGGACGGCCGAGTTCGGCTCAAAATGGAATGCGGGTCCGCGCGACGAGACGCCGCAGGCGAAGAAGCCGCTGACCGGCCGTCTCGAACGCGCCCAGGCCAATCTGTACGAAACCCTGCCGCTGTTCATCGGCGCGGTGCTGATCGCCCATGTCATCGGCGCGTCCAGCGCCCTGACGGTGTGGGGCGCGGCGCTCTATTTCTGGGCGCGGGTGGTCTATGTGCCGCTCTACGCCTTCGGCGTTCCCTATATCCGGTCGCTGGTCTGGGTGGTCTCGCTTGCGGGACTGGTCATGGTCCTGGCGTCCCTGTTCTTCGTTTGAAAGCCTGAATTGACCCCAGCCGCTCGCCTCGCCGCCGCCGCCTCCGTCCTGGACTCCATCGCCCAGGGCCGCCAACCGGCCGAGGCCGTGATGAAGGCCTGGGGCACGGCCAACCGCTACGCCGGGTCCAAGGACCGGCGCGCCATCGCCGACCGGGTCTATAAGGTGCTGCGCGCGCGCGGCCGCCTGTCGTGGATCATGGGCGGGCGTGAAGACGGTCGGGCCCTCGTCATCGGTTCGCTGCACGCCATCGACGGCCTGTCCTTGGAAGAGATCGAGGCCCTGCATTCCGGCGACGGCTATGGTCCGCGCCCGCTGTCCAAACAGGAGCGCAGCCGCATCACGGCCGGTCAGGGCGAACTGCCGGGCTGGGTCGCCGCCGGCCTGCCCGAGTTCGTGGTCGAGGATTTCAAGGCCACCTTCGGCGACCGCTGGGCCGAGGAAGCCCACGCCCTGATGGCCCCGCGCGCGCCCATCGACCTGCGCGTCAATGATGCGGCCGCCACGGTCGATGAGGTCGAGGCCGAACTGAAGGCCGCAGGGCTGGACGTGTCGCGCACGCCCTGGTCGGCCGTCGGCCTGCGCGTGCCGTCGGAACCGCCGCCCAACATCCAGGCGCTGGAAGGCTTCAAGGCCGGCCGGTTCGAAATCCAGGACGAAGGCAGCCAGGTCGTCTGCTGGCTGGCGGGCGCCGCACCCGGCATGACGGTGGTGGATTACTGCGCCGGCGGCGGCGGCAAGACGCTGGGTCTGGCCCAGGCGATGAAGGCGCAAGGCAAGCTGGTCGCCTCGGACGTCGTCAACAAGCGGCTGGAGAACATTCGTCCTCGCCTGCAGCGCGCGGGCGTCGAGGCGGAGCTGGTCCTGATCGGTCAGAACGGCGGCGGCCTGGAAGACCTGAACGGGCAGGCCGATCTGGTCTTCGTCGATGCGCCCTGTTCGGGGTCCGGCACCTGGCGTCGTCGTCCCGAGGACGCTTGGCGTCTGACCGCCGAAGAGGTCGAAAAGCTGCACGGCCTTCAGGTGCGTATTTTGAGCCAGGTGACCAAGCTGGTGAAGCCGGGCGGCAGACTGGTCTATGTCACATGTTCGATGCTGGCGCGCGAGAACGAGGCCAGTGTCGACGCCTTCGAGGCCGCCAATCCGGACTTCCGCCCGGTCGCCGTCGCCGATGTCCTGTCGGCGCCGCAACTGAGCCAGGCGGCTCAGGCGAAGTTCGCCGAGCTGGCGTCCGGGGCGCGCCTTCGGCTGTCGCCGGCCTCGGCCGACACCGACGGCTTCTTCGCCGCCGTCTACGAGCGCGCGGCATGAAGCTGGCGCGGCATGGCGGGGTTTCGCTGCTCTACGTCATGGCCGCGCCTGCGGAATACGGCCTGCACCTTCAGGCCCGGATCACGCCGCTGATGACCGGCGTCGGTCCGGTGGAGGCCGCCGTGAGCCTGGGCGCCGCCCTGGCGCGGCTGGAAGCGGCGAACGATCTGCCGGATCTGATCGTATCGGTGGGCTCGTGCGGGTCGCGGGTGTTGGAGCATGCGGCGGTTTATCAGGCCTCGTCCGTCGCCTATCGCGACATGGACGCCAGCCCGCTCGGTTTTCCGAAGGGCGTGACGCCGTTGCTGGACCAGCCCGCCGTCCTGTCTTTGCCTTGCCCGATCCCCGGCGTGCCGACGGCGACCCTGTCGACTGGAGCGAACGTCGTGTCCGGCGCCGCCTATGACGCCATCGACGCCGAGATGGTGGACATGGAGACCTGGGCCCTGGTCCGCGCCGCCCAGATCTTCGGTGTGCCTCTGATCGCCTTACGCGGCGTGTCGGACGGTCGCGCCGAGTTGAAGGCGTTGGAGGACTGGATCTCGACCCTGCATCATGTGGACGAGAACCTGGCGGCAGCCCTGGATCGCCTGACCGCCATGCTGGAGGCGGACGGCCTCGCCGCTCTTGAGTTTCCCGCCCTTGAAATATCGGCCCCGCCCGGCCAAGACCCCGCCCATCTTCCTGCCCCGGATTCGATCACGCCATGACCACGCCGCAAGACCACCAAAAGGTCCTCATCGTCGACTTCGGCAGCCAAGTGACGCAGTTGATCGCGCGCCGCCTGCGCGAGGCCAGCGTCTATTGCGAGATCCATCCGTTCCAGAAGGCCGAAGCGGCCCTTAAGGCCATGAACCCGGCGGCCATCATCCTGTCGGGCGGTCCCGAGAGCGTGCATGAAGAGGGCAGTCCTCGCGCGCCGCAGGGCGTGTTCGAGGCGGGCGTGCCGGTGCTGGGCATCTGCTACGGCGAGATGACGATGTGCGAGCAGCTGGGCGGCAAGGTCGAGGGCGGGCACACGCGCGAGTTCGGCCGCGCCGAGATCACGGTTCAGAAGACCTCGCCCCTGCTGGCAGACCTGGCCCCCGTCGGCGAGAACGAAGAGGTCTGGATGAGCCACGGCGACAAGATCGTCGCCATCCCGCAAGGCTTTGACGTGGTCGCCTCGTCCGAGGGGTCGCCCTATGCGGTGATCGCCGACGAGGCTCGTCGCTTCTACGGTGTTCAGTTCCACCCCGAAGTGATGCACACCCCGCGCGGCCATCAGATGCTGAAGAACTTCACCCACGGCATCGCGGGCTTGAAGGGCGACTGGACCATGGCCGCCTATCGCGACGAGAAGATCGCTCAAATCCGCGAACAGGTCGGCGACGCCAAGGTGATCTGCGGCCTGTCGGGCGGGGTGGACTCCTCGGTCGCCGCCGTCCTGATCCATGAGGCCATCGGGGATCAACTGACCTGCGTCTTCGTCGACACCGGCCTGTTGAGAAAGGACGAGGCGACCCAGGTCACGACCCTGTTCCGGGAACACTACAACATCCCGCTGGTGCATGTTGATGCATCAAAGGAATTCCTCGGCGAACTGGCCGGGATTTCCGACCCCGAGACCAAGCGCAAGACCATCGGCCGGCTGTTCATCGAGGTGTTCGATCGCGAATCCGCCAAGATCGAGGGCGCCGAATTCCTGGCCCAGGGCACCCTGTATCCGGACGTGATCGAGAGCGTCTCCTCGTCCAGCGGCAAGGCCCACGTCATCAAGAGCCACCACAATGTCGGCGGCCTGCCGGACTATATGAAACTCAAACTGGTCGAGCCTCTGCGCGAGCTGTTCAAGGACGAGGTTCGCGCCTTGGGCCGCGAACTGGGGCTCAGCGACACCTTCGTCGGCCGCCATCCGTTCCCCGGACCGGGCCTGGCCATCCGCATCCCCGGCGAGATCACGCCGGATGCCGTCGAGACCCTGCAACAGGCCGACGCCATCTATCTGGATGAAATCCGCAAGGCGGGTCTATACGACAAGATCTGGCAGGCCTTCGCCGTGCTGCTGCCGGTGAAGACCGTCGGCGTCATGGGCGACGCCCGTACCTACGAGAAGGTCCTGGCCCTGCGCGCCGTCACCTCCACCGACGGCATGACCGCCGACTTCTACCAGTTCCCGTGGGACGTCCTCTCCAAAACCGCCACCCGCATCATCAACGAGGTCCGCGGCGTCAACCGCGTCGTCTACGACGTGACGTCCAAGCCGCCGGGGACCATTGAGTGGGAATAAGCATTTTTGGAGACTGCCGCCTGGGCCGCCTACGCGCGGCCGTCCGACTCATCGGATTTTAGTTTCCACTAGCCAACTGCGACATCGCACACCCGATTTTTATTGGACCGGCCGATCAGAACAGGCTGATCGGGAAGCCGATCAGCCCTGATGACTGCAGGTGCTCGATGCCTTCCATGACGGGGATGGCGGCGAGGAAGACCAGGCCGTCGCGCAGGGTGCGGACGAAGAAGGCGGGACGGATGGTCAGTTCGTCGGCGTCGCGCCAGCGGGCGGGATTGGGCAGGAAGCGCGGCGTGCGAGCGCAATAGGCGGCATAGGGCGCGCCGAAATGTTCGGCCAGCCAGGCCTCTTCGCGACCGACCGTGCGCAGGAAGACCAGGAAGGTCGCCACAGCGAAGATCGCGGCGATGGTCACGCTGCCGGTCTGGGCGCCGACGCCGAAGGCGCCGATGAAGCTGAAGACATACAGCGGGTTGCGCGTGATGGAATAAGGGCCGCGATCGACGATCTCGGCCTTCTTGCGTCCGCCGATATAAAGCGAGCACCAGGCGCGGCCGACGATGGCGACGATGATGGCGGCCAGGCCCAGGGCCTCGACGCCCTCATGCCATTCGCCGTCGAGGGCGGCGACCGAGCGAACGCTGGCGGTCAGGACGATGAGGGCCAGTAGAACCAGGCCGGCGAACCATTTGCGACGGCGTTGAACGACGTCGAGAGACAGGGCGGGGGGAACAGGGCTCATGACGGGTCTGTTCAGTGGTGCTGCTGGGCGCGGACGAGCAGGGCGCGGGCCTCGGCCTTGCGACCGCGGTCGGCGACGGCGCGACCGGGACGGGCGGGGGCGTCGATGGCCTTTTGCAAATAGCGGGCGGCGCCGTTCCAGTCGTGTTCACGCACCAGCAGATCGCCCATGAAGAAGTTGGCGTCGACGTCGTTGGGCGCCATGGCCAGACCGCGCTGGAGGTAGTCGCGGGCGCGCTGGCGGTTGCCGAAACCGATCGGAGCGCCCGGCACCTGGGCGTAGAGCGAACCGAGGCTGACATAGACCGACCCGTTCAGCGCGCGCGGGTTGATCCGCTCGGCCTGTTCCAGTTCGGTGCGCGCCTCACGCACGAGGCCCAAGGCGCCGATGCCGCCCTTCAATCCCGCTTCCGAAGCGGTGATGATCGCATCCCAGACCAGAGGTTCAGCGCGGTTGGGGCATTGGGCCACGACGGCGTCGGCCTGGGTGTTCAGCCGCGCCATTTCCGCCATTCGAACGCCTTGCGGAACGTCGAAGTTTACATGGTCCCACGATTGCTGGAGACCGCGCGCGCGGTCGTCGCAGGCGTCGGCATGGGCGATGGAGGCGACCGTCAGGGGGGCGGTCATCAGGGCCAGGGCGAACAGGGCGGTTTTCATGGCGTGTCTCTCCTTTTCTGTGGTTCAGGCGGCGAACAGGGCGCGGGCCTTCAGGTCGTTGGATTTCAGTGCGCCGTCGATCAAGCCGGGCGCCAGGGCGTTGAGGCGGACGAACAGGCTTTCGGGGAAGCCGAGGTAGACGTCGCGGCGATCTGAGCGGATGGCGGCGACGATGCGATCTGCGATCGGGTCCGGATCGTCGACGGCCATGCCGGTCAGGCGCGCATATTCATCAACCTTGGCGGAGTTGAACGGCGTAGCCACTGCGCGGGGCGCGACATAGGTGACGCCGACGCCCGTGCCGGCCAGTTCGCGGCGCAGCGATTGGCTGAGCGCCCGCATCCCAGCCTTGGCGCTGGAATAGCTGGCGAAGTGGGCGAAGTTGATCGAGCCGAAAATGGAGCCGACGTTGGCGATCTGGCCGTGCTTGCGCGCCTTCATGCCGGGCAGGACGGCCTGGGCCAGACGCGCCGGCGCGACCAGATTGACCATATAGGTCGCCAGCAGATGCTCGGGCGTCTGCTGCTCCAGCGGGCCGAAATGCTGGATGCCAGCGATATTGATCAGAATGTCCCAGGCGCGGACGCCGGCCTGTCCGGCGACGCTGTCGAGGCCCTGCGGGCTCGATAGATCGCCCACCAGGGTGTGATGGCCCGCCACCGGCGCGCGAGCGACGATCGTAACCCGACCGCCCTCCCGCTCGATCCGCTCGACCACGCGACGCCCCAAGGCGCCGGAGCCGCCGGTGATCAGGATGTTGCGATCCTCAAACTGCATCGACCGTCTCCCGCGCTGCGATGTGGGGGATGGAGGCGAAGACCCCGCCGAACAGGCCGAACATCACCTTGGCCATGTGGACGATGGCGGCGCGGTCGTCGATGTCAGACACTCCGTCCAGCAGTTGCTTGAGGAAAAGGATGTGATCCTGATCCAGAGCCCCGTGGGAGATCAGATAGGTGAAGGCGGCGGGCGGCAGGCCGAGGCTTTGCTGCACGGCCTCGGCCCCGACGCTGGCCAGCTGGATGCTGGTGCCTTCCAGCACATAGACCATGCCGAAGAACGCCATCGGGTTGATGCGCTGGATGGTGTCATAGGCGTAGGCCACCATCAGTTCGGTCGCGACGTTCGGGCCGTCATGCACGGTCTGATCGGGGTCGCCGCCGGCGGCGCGGATGTCATTCAGTATCCACTGCTCGTGGCCGGTTTCCTCGGCGATATAGTCGTCGAGCGCGGCCTTGAAGACGGCGTGGTCATCGCTCAGCCGCGCCCGGGCGGCCTGCATCAGCGGCACGGTGTGGCGGACGTGGTGATAGGCCTGGGCCAGATAGGCGACGTAGGTGTCGCGACTGATGCGGCCGGCCAGACCGTCCCTGATCTGGGGGATGGCGGCGAAGGCGGCCCGCTCGGTTGCGGTCGCGGCGACCAGGGTTTCAAAAAACGACATGCGAACTCTCAGGCGGCTTGCGAGGGGGAGGGGGCGTAGGTGCGCAGCAGGGTCTCGCGACGCGGACGACCGTTGGCGGTGATCTGACCGGCGGCGGGATCGAAGGGCGGCACCAGACGCCAGTCGCCGATGCGGGCGTAGTCGGGCAGGCGGGCGTTGGCGCGTGCGACGGCGGCCTCGATCTGGGCCGGGTCGGCGTTGGGCGTCGCCACGATCAGGGCCGACAACGACGCCTGCGCCTCGCCCATCACCATGGCCTGAAGGATCTGCGGCTCGGCCAGAAGCTCGCTTTCGACCCATTCAGGCGCGACGTTGCGGCCGAAGGCGGTGATCAGGGTGTTGGCCTTGCGGCCTTCGATGCTGAGCCGTCCATCGGCGTCGAAGCGGCCGATGTCGCCAGTGTGCAGACGCTCCGGCGCGGGCGCCTGGCCGACGTAGCCAAGGAAGGGATGGGGCGAGACCAGGATTTCGCCGTCGTCGGCCAGATGGACCGCAAGGTGAGGCAGGGGCCGGCCGACCGTGCCGGGGCGGGCGTCGTCCGGACTGTTGAGCGCCACGACCGAGGCGCATTCGCTGAGGCCATAGCCCTCGACCACGGGCAGGCCGGCGTTGGCGGCGGCCTCCAGCAGGGCCGGGGAAACGCGTGCGCCGCCGACCGCGATCATCTCCAGCCGATGATCCAGCCGCATCGCGCCTTGGGCGGCGATCAGGCCGCGCAGCAGTTCGGGAACCAGGATCAGGGTTGTGGCGCCGGTCTGGACAATGGTGGTCAGCAGGCGCGCAAAGTCGGGGCGGAAGGCCTCGCCCATCCCCGCCTCGGCCAGGCTGGCGGCGTGATAGCGGCCGCCGGCCAGAAGCGTCGCATAGAGGCCGGCGACATTCTCCAGCAGCACCGCCAGCGGCAGCACCGGCAGATGCAGCCCGGCGCGATCGCGGCCCAGGACCTGAACCAGAGAGGCGGCGACCGCCTCCATCTGATCCTGCGACAAACAGACGCCTTTGGGCGCGCCGGTCGAGCCGGAGGTGTAGGTGATCTTGGCCGTGCCGGGATGCAGATCGCGCACCGGCAGCCCTGTCGGCGTCAACCGGATCGGCGAGCCGCCCGCCGTCAATTCGCCCGGAGCGCCCGGCGTGATCAGCAGCCCCGCGCCGGCGTCGGCCAGGGCGTGATCGCGTTGAGCGGCCGTGAAGAAGGGCGGGATCGGCACGCTCGGCCGCTGGGCGAGGATCAACGCCAGATCGACGACGACCCAGGCCGGCCCGTTGTCGAGCAGGACCCCGACCGGAGACCGGTCGTCGGCCAAGGCGGCCGCGAGCTGACCGACCTGCGCCAGGAGTTCGGCTGCGGTCAGCGAACCCTCGGCCCGCTGGATCACCACATCATCAGGCGTGGTGCGGGCGCGACGCGACAGGGCGTCCAGAACGGCGCTCATGAGCGATCCTCGTAGTGCAGGCGGGTGCGGACGGCCCGTCCGACCGGCGCCGTTTCGGAGAAGTGGGCCAGCGGCGCGGTCGCCGCGTCGATCGAGCCGGCCAGCACCACCGGATCGGTCTGATAGTAGGCGCCCCAGCTGCCGCCGCCGTCGTCGAGACGGCGCGGATCGGCGCGGGCGAGTTGAAGCGCGCCCAGACCAGCCTTGTGGAAGATGCGGCGCAGTTCGTCGGTCGCGGTGGCGACGGCGAACCTGAGGCCTTCGGACTGCAGATGATGGGCCATGGCGGCGAAAAGGAAGACGGTTGCGCCCCGTCCGCTGGAGGCCAGGCTGCCGATCTCGACCACCTGCGCGCGGTCGATGACGGCGCCGATGGCCTGGCTCAGCATCGTTTCGATGGACCCGTCCAGATACTGCTCGAGATACAGAGGCGCCGCGGCGGCGTGCCGGAAGCCGACGGCGGCGTAGATGACGCCAGCCTCGTCCTGAACACTCATTAGGGTCGGGAAATGGGCCTGGATCTGGCCGCCATAGGCCTCGGCATAGGCCGCCTCGATGAACTGCTCCACGCGGCGACGTTCGCCTCGGCACGGATCGTCGAACCGGATGATGCGCGACGACAGCGTGCGGCGCGCGCGCGGCCGAACCGGATCGGCGTCTTCGGGCAGGCGAACTGGAAACATGCGGGCCTCGGGCCAGGGGACTTCGGGCCAGAGACGACGCGGTGCGGCGACCCCCACAAAAAAATCTTTCGCCGTCGCAATCGCGGTTGCCGCAGAGGGCGCAGCAACCCACGATGGGCTGGTGAACGCCTCTTCCGGTCCCCCTCAGCACGACCCAAGCCGACCGGCGCGGCAAGCCCTGGAGGACGCGTGGCTGGACAGCCGCCCGGCCCTGGTGCGCTTTCTGACGGCGCGCACGGGATCGTCGGCTGCGGCCGAAGATCTGGCGCAGGATGTCTGGGTGCGGCTGCAATCCATGACCGAGGAGGCCGCCGCCGAGGTCCGCCACCCGCAGGCCTTCCTCTATCGCATCGCCGCCAATCTGGCCCTGGATGCGTCCAAGGCGCAGCGTCGTGCCGGCGCGCGCGATCTGGAATGGCGGCGCGCTTCCGCTATCGATGACGCGGCCGAAGCTCAGGATGCGCCGTCGGCCGAGGACGCTGTCTGGGCCAAGCTGAAACTGGAAAAGGTGGTCGCCGCGATCGACCGGATGCCGCCCAAGGCCGCAGAGGCCTTCCGTCTGCACAAGATGGCCGGGCTCAGCCAGACCGAGGTCGCCGAACGGATGGGCGTCTCGCGCAGCGCGGTCGAAAAATACGTTTCCGCCTCGCTGAAGGAACTGCTGCTGCGGGTCGGTTGGCCATGACGACCGGATTTCGCCATTTTTCATTGAGGATGCGGCGCGACCGCGTCGTCTCTCCCCCAAAGCCCGCTCGGGCCCGGACCGGATCATGACCCAGGACGACGTCATCAAGGACGAGGAGATCGCCGCCCAGGCCGCCGCCTGGGTCGTGCGTCTGCGCGCCGATGATGTGACGATCGTGGACATCGACGCGGCCACGGCCTGGCTCGATCAAGACCCGGCTTATCGGCGCGCCTTCGACGAGGCCGAGGGGCTGTGGGCAGCTTCAGACGACCTAGCCAACGTTCAGCCGGCGCCGGTCATCGACCTGTCGGCGCACCGCGAGCGGCGCAGGGGCCTGGGGCGGCGATGGATGGTGGCGGTCCCGGCGGTGGCTGCGGCCCTCGCCGCGGCGATCTTCCTGGGTCCGATGCTGCAAACCGCGCCGACCTTGGTCTACAGCACCGCGCCCGGCGAAACGCGGACGGTGACGCTGGACGACGGATCGCGGCTTCAGATCAACGGCGGCTCGACCCTGTCGGTGAAGATGGAGCGGGGACGGCGTCTGGTGCATATGGATCAGGCCGAGGCGACCTTCGACGTGGCGCATGACGCCGGCCGACCCTTCCTGATCGATGTCGGCGAAAGCCAGGTGCGTGTGGTCGGCACGGCGTTCAACATCCGCAGATCCACCGACGACACCCAAGTTGCGGTGCTGCGGGGCCTCGTCGAGGTCCGCGACCTGAACCAGCCCGCGCGGCGGGTGCGTCTGACGGTCGGTCAGTCGGTCCAGCGCGACGACGCCGACGACCGGATGACCGTGGCCCCTGTCGATGTCCGCACTGCCGCCGCCTGGACCCAGGGCCGACGGGCCTATGACGATCGACCGCTGCGCGAGATCGCCGCCGACCTCAGCCGCGCCTTCGCTACGCCGGTGACCGTGGCGCCGAATGCGGCGAACCTGCGCTTCTCCGGCACGCTGGTGCTTGATGACGAAGCGGCTGTGATCGGCCGGCTGGAACGGTTCCTGCCGATCAAGGCCACTCGCGGGCCGCAAGGGGTTCGTCTAGAACGGCGCTGAACCTGCTTCGGACGTCGCCTTTTGGTACGAGCCTTCCTCTGCGCCCTGGTCGTCGTTTGCGGTGTGACCACGCCGTCGATCAGCATGGCCCAAGGCCGTTCCGCGCTTCAGGTGTCGGTCTCGCCTCAGCCGTTGCGGAGCGCCGTTCTCGACTTCGGCCTGCAGGCGGGCGTCAGCATCGACGCCGCCGGAACCGATCGATGCGGCCCCACGCGCGGGGTGAGGGGGAGGCTTTCTGTCGATGTGGCCCTGTCGAGGCTGATGCTGGGCACACACTGCGTTGCGACCCGCGTCGGCGACGGCGCCTACAGGATCGTGCGGGTCGCCGCCTCGCCGCCTGTCGTCGCGCGAACGATCGCAGCGCCGCCCGCGCCCGTCACCCCGACGACCCTGGATGAAGTCGTGGTGACCGCGTCACGCACGGACAATCTGCTGCTGTCGCGCGCGCCCTATGGCCTGTCGTCGCTGGACGGGGTGACGCTGGAACGGGCCGGGGTCAGCGACCTAGACGGCGTCGCTGCTCGCGTCTCCGGCCTGACGGTCACAAACCTGGGGCCGGGACGCGACAAGCTCTTCATTCGCGGCCTGGCGGACGGACCCGTTGCGGGACAGGCGCAAAGCCTGATCGGGCTCTATCTCGACGATGTGCGCCTGACCTACGACGCGCCCGATCCGGCGTTGCGTCTGGCCGACATCGAACGGGTCGAGGTTCTGCGTGGGCCGCAGGGGGCGCTGTACGGCGCCGGCTCGATGGGCGGCGTCGTTCAGATGGTCAGTCGCGCGCCGGACCTGGACGGCGTCTATGGGCGCGTGACGGCGGAGGGGGCGCTGACGGCCGGCGGCGCGCCGGGCGACGCCGTCGAGCTGATGATCAACGCCCCGATCCTTCGCGATCGCTTGGCGGTCCGGGTCGTCGGCTATGACGAGACGGTCGGCGGCTACGTCGATGACGAGGCCCTTAGCCTGAGCAATACCGGCGGCATGCATCGGCAGGGGCTGAGGGCGGCGGCGCTGCTGCGTCTGAACCACGGCTGGACCTTGAAGACGGGCTTCCTGGCCCAGACCATCGACGTCGACGACAGCCAGTACGCCAACCTGGGCGCCGACCAACCCTATGCGCGTCGTCGCAGCCTGACGGAGCCCAGCCGCAACGATTTCGACGGCGTCTGGGCCTCGGTGGACGGGGATTTGGGCTGGGCGCGGCTGCGGGCCTCGTCCAGCGTTCAGTCGCACAGCCTTGATGCGCGCTACGATGCGACGCCTTGGGCCGGACTGTTCGGGCTTACGGGAACAGCGGCGCTGGACCAGACCGACGACTTGTCGGCTGCGGTGCATGAGGTGCGGTTGAACGGCGACTTTGGCGCACGGCTGAAGTGGAGCGCCGGGGTGTTCTTCTCGGAATACACCCACACCCGCACCGTCGCGATCTCCGACGGGCAGGGCGGTCTGGAGGTCTATCGACAGCACAGGCGCGACCATGTGGACGAGGCGGCTCTGTTCGGCGACGCCGCCTATGCGCTGACCGACCGCCTGAAGATCACCGCCGGCGCTCGGCTGTTCCGCATCGGGGTCGAGCATCGCAGCGAAACCGACGGCGCTCCGACGGAGGTGTCCGGAGAAGACGCCCTGGTCGATATCACCCCGCGTCTGGTGATCGAATATGACCGAGGTCCCTTCGTCTTCTACGCCCTGGCGACCGAGGGTTATCGCGGGCCGGGCTTCAACGCCGGCGCCGTGCCAAGCGGCGACCGGCAGCCCGCGCGGCGCGTGAAGCCGGACGAGATCGTCGCCGGCGAGCTGGGCGCGCGCTTCACCCTGTTCGAAGGGCGACTGCGCGGGCGAAGCGCGGTCTTCGTCGCCGATTGGCGCAACATCCAGTCGGACCGGTTCGACGGCCGGGGTCTGCCCTTCACCGCCAACCTGGGCGACGGGCGCAATCGCGGCATCGAGGGCGAGGTCGAATGGCGCGACGGCCCATGGACGCTGGATGCGCATGCCGTCGTCAATGATCCCGAGTTGACCCGACCGGATCCCGGTTTCGCGCTGGGGACCGATACGCGCCTGCCGGCGGTCGCCGATTTCAGCGTGCAGGGCGGCCTCGTGCATGAGGCGCATCTGGCGCACGCGACGGTGCGTTCGGAGCTTCGCCTGGGCTATGTCGGCCCGACGGATATCGCCCTGTCGCCGACCTCGACCGGCGCGTCGGCCGGCTATCTGACCAGTTCGCTGGGCGTCGGCGTGGAGATCGATCGCTGGGCGATCAGGGCGTCGATGGACAATCTGTTCAACCGCAGCGACGACACCTTCACCTTCGGCAATCCCTTCTACGCCTCGGGCGACATCAGCACGCCGCAACGACCGCTCACCGCCCGCCTGGCCCTGACCGCCCGTTTCTGATCAGGCGGCGATGTGGAACAGCCGGCCCACGCCCGCCGTGATGGCCATGGCGAGCGCGCCCCAGAAGACGACGCGCAGGACCGATCGTCCGACAGGCGCGCCGCCTGCGCGAGCGCCCAGAGCGCCGAGCACAGCCAGGCCCAGCAGGGCGGAAACCGCGACCCAGATCGCCAGCGTGTCCAGCGGCGCGACGGCAGCGACGACCAGAGGCAAGGCGGCCCCGGCCGAGAAGGTGATCGCCGAGGTCAGCGCCGCCTGGATCGGCCGCGCGGTGGTGATCTCCGAAATACCCAGCTCATCGCGCGCATGGGCGCCCAGCGCGTCATGCGCCATCATCTGACGCGCCACCTCGGTCGCCAGATCCGGCGCGACGCCTCGCCCGACATAGATGCCGGCCAGTTCGCGCGTCTCCGCTTCATGATCGCCGGCCAGTTCGACCGCCTCGCGCGCCAGATCGGCCTTTTCGGTGTCGGACTGCGAACTGACCGAGACATATTCGCCCGCCGCCATCGACATCGCGCCTGCCGCCAATCCAGCGACGCCCGCGATCAGGATGCCGCCATGACCGGTCGCCGCCGCCGCGACGCCAACGACCAGACTGGCCGTCGACACCAGCCCGTCATTGGCCCCCAACACCGCCGCCCTAAGCCAGCCGATCCGATCGACCCGGTGAGTTTCACTGTGGGGCATGATGTGTTCCTCGCCATATCAACTCGCCCGCGAAACCCAGCCAACACAAGAGAGGCTGTTGCATGACGCGGGCGCTGATTGAACGCAGAATGAGGCGCAAGAAACAAAGATAACGGATGATTGAGCTCATCGACAGCCACGCTTATTGGTCACGCGAACTAGCGCAAGACTTTTAAGAGCAGCGTTTCGATGACTTGGAGCGGCTGGCCGGTCCGCATCGGACAGATCCCGTATTCCTGACTGAATCAATGATTGAGCGGGAACGGGGCGACCCGACTTCAATAAGTTTTCCACCACCCTATGCGATAAAATTGATCGGGAACGCGATATGGACAATGGCTTAGCCTCACGCTGCCAGAGCCGCCGCAGATGACAGCAACCACTCCAATTCGTCGCCGTAGGGGTGGCAGTGCGCCAGGACGCGGGTTTCGCCGGCAGGCCAGGCTGTCAGGCGCAGTTCGACTTGGCTGCGGTCGCGCGTCCATTCGAAGCTGATCCAGAGCAATGGGTGGTCGGCGTCGGCGCGGCGGCCGGCGGTCGAGAGCAACGCTGTGATCTGGCGACGGTCGTCGTCGCTGAGATATTGCAGCACCATGGTGTGCATAACGACGCGGCAGCGCCCGGCTGGCTGCGGCTCGGCCAGCCGGTCGGCCAGCCAGGGCACGGCGTCGCCCTGATCGATGCGCGGGGGATGATCGGCGGCGATGCGTAGGGCGTTCTCTAGGCGTCGGGTGCGCGCCGGCTGGTCGGCCCAGGCGAAGGCCAGCAGCCGCTCGCGATGCGCCGGGTCTGCGGCGTTCAGCGGATGCAGGTCGACGCCGCGCGCCGCCACGATGGAGACCGGGCCGACCTTCGGCGATGCACCCTGCCACAGGGGCTCGATCTGCACGTCCGAGAAGGGATCGCCAGCTGACGCTGAGCCAAGGGCATAGGCGTAGCGATCCAGATTCAGGTTCAGGCCGCAGCTGGACCCGAGCTCGAGCAACTCGAAGGGCATGGCGCGATCCAGAGGGGCGGCCATCAGCGCGCTCATCAGCGCGGCGGCGCGCGCCACCTCGTTCGTTTGCGGCGGATGCAGGATCCAGTCGGCGATGTATCGATCGTTCCGGGCCAGGGCGTCGGCCACGGCCGCGTCGAAGTCGGTGTGTTCGCGACGATAGAGGCTGGTCAGGGCGTAGGACCGGCCCGCGCGCGCCAAGGCGTGCAGGGCGCCGTTCAAGCGCAGGGCCAAGGCGGCGGCGGCCTGATCGCCTGGCCAGTCATACAGCCGTGCGGCCGTCAGCGGCGCGTGAGACAGCTGCCGGCTTGCGGCTTCGAGAACGCAGGCGACGAAGGGCGACCCCATGGCGCGGCAACGGTCAGCCTGGGCCGCAAGTTCTTGGGTGAACCGGTCGGCGACGGGGCAGATCATCCAGTCACCAATGGCATCGTCGCGCATTCCGAATAAAACGAACTGTTACTTGTGTGCCCCAAGTTCGAAAAGTATTCGCTCAAGGGTTGCGCCCCGACGTTGCTTGAAGCGCGGACGGGAAGGGTGACTTACCTATGATCACCTCGCTTAACAGCGTGTGAATCTCGCGAAATTCAGGTCCGGTCGATGTAAGCGGCCAAGCGTCTCCAGCTTAACTATCTTTTTAGTCGTTCCGTCATAGGGGTGTATAGTCACCTGAAAAACAGGGTGTTTTGCGTAGCTCGAACCAAGACCGGGCGGTGCGCAGTGGCGTCAGCTGAGTAATTAGCTGCCCCTAGGTAAGTATAAGTGCGTAACGGGGGCGAGCTCATGATGTCCAAGATGCGAATTCCGAAGAAGCTGCGGCTTTCCTTCACCCTGATCTGCGTCTCGGCGGCGGTCATGATGGCGGTGTTCTTCGCCACGATCATGATGATCCGCGCGTCCATCGAGAGCAACAATCTCAGCCGCACGATCGAGGCGCAGGCGATGTCGCTGGAAACCGCGATCCTGCGTCAGAACAGCCAGTTTCGAGGCTTTCTGGTCACCGGCGACGAGACCTATCTGAAATCCTACTACGAAGGGCGCGACGAGTTCGACAAGGTCGTCGTCGAACTGAAGGGTCAGCTGGGCGACGTGGAAAAACAGGCGCTGCTCGAAAAGTCGCGCCTGGCCACCCTGGCTTGGAGGGCCGATTGGGGCGATCGCATAATCGCCGAGGTTCGCGCCGGCAAGCGCGAGCAGGCGCAGCAAGAAGTCCGTGACGCGGGCAAGAAGGTTCTGGTCAGCGACGCCGTCCTGCCTCTGCGCGATCTGCGTGAGGCCGAAGCCGCCGTCACCGAGAAAAATCTGGAACGTCAGCAGGCTGCGATCGTCACCGCGATCATCGCCCTGATCGTCGGCGGCATCGCCCTGATCACGATCGCCATGGTTCTGTCGGCCATGCTCAGCCGCATGATCGCGCGTCCGATCACGGTCTTGACAGAGGCCATGGGGCAGCTGGCCAAGGGCGACAACGACATCGTCGTGGACGCCAGCCATGCCGACGAACTGGGCGACATGGCGCGCGCGGTCCTGGTGTTCCGCGACACGGCTCTGGCCAAGGCCGAGGCCGAACGGGCCAAGGCGGCCGCCGATCTGGCCAAGGACGCCGCCGAGCGCGAGAAGATCGTCGCCGACGCCGCGCAACGTCACGTCGTCGAGGAGCTCGACACAGCTCTGGAAGCCTTGGCCGCCGGTGATTTGACCCACACCATTCGCACGCCGTTCGCCCCGGAATATGAGCGCCTGCGCACGGCCTTCAACGTGGCGGTCCAGGGTCTGGAAGAAAGCCTGGCCAGCGTCGCCGGTTCGGCACAGAGCGTTCGCCTGGGCGCCACCCAAATCTGCTCGGCGTCCGAAACCCTGTCGTTGCGAACCGAACAGCAGGCGTCCAGCCTGCAGCAAACCACCACCGCCACCAACCACGTCACCGACATGGTCGGCGACACGGCGCGCAGCGCGGCCAACGCCCGCAACGCCATCACCCTGGCCAATGGCGACGCCGCGGACGGTCGCGTGATCGTTGAAGAAGCGATCGTCGCCATGGACGCCATCAAGGCCGGATCGCAGGAGATCGGCGAGATCATCAACATGATCGACGCCATCGCCCTACAGACCAATCTTCTGGCCCTGAACGCCGGCGTCGAGGCCGCGCGGGCGGGCGATGCGGGGCGTGGGTTCGCCGTGGTCGCGGGCGAGGTGCGCGAACTGGCCAAACGCACCGTCGACGCCGCCAAGGACATCAAGCAGCTGATCAGCCGCTCTTCGGACGAGGTGCGGCTGGGCGTCGACCGAGTCGGCGAAACGAGCGAGATGCTGGCGCGGGTCGTGTCCAAGATCGGCGACGCCAACACCCTGATCGTGGACATCGCGCAAGGAGCGCAGGTCCAGTCCGAGAACCTGAAGCAGGTCAACAGCGCCGTCGGTAGCATGGACCGCATGACCCAGCAGAACGCCGCCATGGCGGAAGAGGCGACGGCGGCGGCGCGCATCCTGGCGACCGAAGCCGATGAGCTGGCGACCCTGGTTTCCAGATTCCGGCTGAATACGACGACCTCGGCCGCGCCGGTGCCTCGCCGGGACACCGCGTCCGCCCCGAGGCCGGCGCCCAAGGTCATCCGCACGGTCGGTGCGCTCGCCCTGTCGAGCGAAGCGGCCGATGACGACTGGAACGAGTTTTAAGATATCAAGCCAGTTGAGTGTAGAAGAAATCGGCGCAGCAATCCAATCTTTGTAAGCGCCGTTATGTCAGTATTAATCCGTAGTCTGGCATTATAAATCATCAAACACATCCGTGTTTTATTGATAACAGCCATGCAAGAAACTGCATGGAAGAATTTCCGAACGAAAATCAGTTGTCCAGTCTCTGCACTGCAAGACAACGCCTTGGAGGCTTCCTTGAAATCCCTGTACCTCACGGCTGCGTTTGCGCCGCTTATCCTCGCCATGCCTGCTCATGCGCAGACGCAGCCTGCGCCGCAGCGCCAGACGGCCTGGGAGGCCAGCCGGACGCGGGCCAATGACGACGTGATCGTGACGGGCGTGGCCAAGGCGCGCGACAGGCTGGACAGCGCGACCTCGACCAGCTCGATCAACGATGTCGAGATCGCCAAGATCGGCGCCTATTCCGTCAACGACCTGTTCCGCACCATCCCCGGCATTCGCGCCGAGGCCAGCACGGGCGAGACCAACGGCAACTATACGATCCGCGGCCTGCCCATGGTCAGCACCGGCGCGAAGTACCTGCAATTCCAGGAAGACGGTCTGCCGGTCCTGGAGTTCGGCGACATCCTGGCGCTGACGTCCGACTATTTCATGCGCTACGACTTCAACGTCGGCCAGATCGAGTCCATCCGCGGCGGGTCGTCCTCGACCTTCGCCTCCAACGCGCCGGGCGGCGTGATCAACCTGATCTCGCAGACGGGTGAGGTCGAAGGCGGCTCGGTCCAGGTGTCTTCGGGCCTGGATTACGACACCTACCGCGGCGACTTCAGCTATGGCGGTCACCTGAGCGACACCGTGCGCTTCCACGTCGGCGGCTTCTATCGCGAGGGTGAAGGCCCGCGCGACGCCGGCTTCACGGGCAACAAGGGCGGCCAGATCAAGGCCAACATCACCAAGACCTTCGACGGCGGCTTCGTGCGTCTGTACGGCAAGATCCTGGATGACACCGTCGTCGCCTATGGTCCGACGCCTCTGCTGGTGTCCGGCACGAACGACGATCCCAACTACAGCGACGTTCCCAACTTCTCGATGACGCGCGACACCCTGACGTCGCGCAACACCACGGTCTTCCCGCTGCTGGACGGCGACAACAACCTGAAGCGCGTCAATCTGCAGGACGGCAATCAGGTTCAGGTGCGCGCGTTGGGCTTCCAGACCCGCTTCAACCTGCACGGCTGGACGATTTCCGAGCACATGCGCTATGCGCAGCAATCGGGTGATCAGTCGTTCAACTACCCGCTGGCCGTGGTGCCGGCGGCCCAGGCGCCGCTGGCGTTCGGTCGTCGTCCCGGAACCCTGGCCTATGCCACGGGGCCGCGCGCCGGTCAGGCGATCACCAGCCCGACGACCCTGAACGGCAACGGCCTGCTGGCCTATTCGACCCTGGTCCACACCGACATCGGCAGCCTGGACAACTTCACCAACGACCTGCGCGCCAACCGCGTCTGGAAGATCGGCGGCGGCGACCTGACGACCACCGTTGGCGTCTATTCGGCCCAGCAGGATCTGAAGTTTGATCGCCAGTACATCCCGTTCCTTCAGGATGTCGTGGGCGGCGGAAACTCGGCCCTGGTCGATATCTTCAATACGAACGGCACGCCCCGCACCCAGGACGGCGTCGTCAACTTCTTCGGTCCCTCGGGCGCCGGGTCCAACTCGCGCACCGATGTGACCTACAAGGTGCTGGCGCCCTATGCCTCGCTGAACTACCGGCTGGGCAAGCTGGCGCTGGGCGGATCGATCCGTTTCGACAGCGGCGACGTTAGCGGCCGCACGGTGGCCAACGGTCTGACCGACGTCCGCACCATCGACGTGGACAACGATGGCGTCATCTCGGAAGCCGAGCGCACCTTCGCCTTCCCGCCGGCCGCCAGCGCAACCCCGGTCGACTACGACTACGACTATGTCTCGTATTCGCTCAGCGCCAACTATCGCGTGTCGGACAGCTTCTCGACCTTCGCCCGCTACAGCGAGGGCGCGCGCGCCGCGGCGGACAAGATCCTGCGTTCGCCGGCCATCAGCAATGTCGACGGCGACCTGCTGCAGGCCGACGCGGCCTATGATCCGGTAAACCAGGCCGAGATCGGCATGAAGTATCGCGCCAACGGCCTGTTCGCCAACGTCACGGGCTTCTGGGCCGAGGTCAGCGAGACCAATCAGCAGATCCGTGCGGATGCCGGCGGCGTCACCCGTCTGGTGCTGGTCCAGCGCAGCTATGAGGCCAAGGGCGCCGAGTTCGAGGCCGGCGTGCGTCACGGTCCGTTCAGCCTGACCGGCAGCGCCACTGTCACCAGCGCCGAGATCACCAAGGCCGAGGATGCGGCCCTGGTCGGCAACTCGCCGCGCCGTCAGGCCGACCTGATCTTCCAGGTCATGCCGCAGTACGAGACGGACCTGTTCACGGTCGGCGCCAGCGTCGTCGGCACGACCGAGAGCTATACGCAGGACGTCAACCAGCTGAAGATGCCGGGCTACGCGACCGTCAACGCCTTCGTCCAGGTGCGCCCCATCGACCGCGTCGTGCTGTCGGTGACCGCCAACAACCTGTTCGACGAAACAGCGCTGACGGAAGTGTCGGCCGACAGCCTGCCCGCCAGCGGCGTGGTCCTGGCACAGGCCCTGCCGGGCCGCACCGTCACCGCGGCCGTGCGCTTCTACTTCTGATGCCGTGCAGGCTTCCGGGCGTCAGCCCGGAAGCCTGAATGCTTTTGACGTAAGACCCGGAGCATTGGCGCTTTCGCTTGATCCGCGAGGACAGAGCGAATCCCGCCGAGAGCCATGAACACAGCCAAGGCCGTCATCCTTCGGATGGCGGCCTTGCGCGTTTTTGCGACGGCTGATGCACCCTGATCTGCAGGGCTCCCAAAGTCAGTGGCGCCCACTCTCTCGCGCGACGCCTCAACCCGCTATGCTGCCGCGATGAGTCGGGCCGCGTCATGATCAAATATATCGGCTCCAAGCGCGCCTTGCTGGGGCATGTGACGGGTGCGGTGGCGGGGGTGCTGCCGCAGGGCGGGCGGGTGTGCGATCTGTTTTCGGGCACGGCGCGGGTCGGGCACGCCCTGAAGAAGCAGGGGTTTCAGGTCTGGTCGAACGACCTGAACGCCTACGCCCATGCTCTGGCGACGACCTATGTTCAGGCGGATCGAGAGCGGTGGGTTGAGCGGGCCGAGGTCGTGCTGGCCGAGCTGCGGACGGTGAAGTCTGAGGCGGGCTGGTTCACCCAGGCCTTTTGTCAGGACGCGCGGTATTTCCACCCGAACAACGGTGCTCGCATCGACGCCATGCGCGACCGGATCGAGGCCATGGGACTGGAACCGGAACTCAAGGCCATCGCCCTGGTCAGCCTGATGGAGGCGGCGGATCGGGTGGATTCCACCGCCGGGGTTCAGATGGCCTATATGAAGCAGTGGGCGCCGAGGGCGCTGAAGACGCTGGAGCTGCGCACCCCGGACCTGGTTCCGGCGGTGGACGGGCCGTGCCGCGCGACGCAGGGCGATGCGGTCGAGATCGCCGAACAGGTCGAGGCGGACCTGGTTTATCTGGACCCGCCCTACAACCAGCATTCCTATCTCGGGAACTACCACTGCTGGGAAAGCCTGGTGCTGTGGGACCGGCCCGAGACCTATGGGGTCGCCAACAAGCGGGTGGACGTGAGGACGCGCAAGAGCGCCTTCAACAGCCGGCCCGGCATCGGTCCCGCGCTGCGGACCGTGATCGAGCGGGTCAAGGCGCCGAACCTGATCGTCAGCTTCAACGACGAGGGGTATCTGAGCCGCGCCGACCTGGTCGAGATGCTGTCGGCGCGGGGTCATGTGCAAGTGCTGGAGGTGGCGCATCCCCGCTATGTCGGCGCCCGGATCGGGATCCATAATCCCAAGGGCGAGAAGGTCGGGCAGGTGGGGCGGCTCAAGAATGTCGAGCACCTGTTCGTGGTGACCGAGCGCCCGGTCTCCCTGCCCGTTGCCGCATAGACACCCATGAAAACAACGGAGGGTAGGGCGGAACGCGAATCGCTGCGTGCCGTTGTGGGACTATGCAACCGCACCCGTACACCGCCCCCAAGACCGATCACCCCGACGACTACCGCGTGCGTCCGGCGGCCGAGCCGCGCTCTTGGGCGCCGCGGGCGGCGGATGCGACCTTTACCCACAACGCCGCGCGTTACACTCGGCCGGTCGAGGCCGTTCAGCCCGTCGAACAGATCGACGTCGAGCCCGAGGTGGCGCCGCCGCCGCGCTGGATGATGGCGATCGCCGGGGCGGCTGTGGCGGCCCTGATGGGCGCGCTGCTAGGCGGCTTCCTGCACATCTGAGACGGCGTCAGGCCTCCTGCAACAGCGCCCTGATCGGCGACCAGCTGCGGCGATGGGCGGGGCAGGGGCCCAGGGTTTTCAAGGCGTTCTGGTGGATCGGGGCGTTGTAGCCCTTGTGACTGGCGAAACCGTAGCCGGGGTATTGGGCATCCAGATCGATCATCAACCGGTCCCGCGCCGTCTTGGCCAGGATCGACGCCGCCGCGATGGATAGCGACAACCCGTCGCCGCCGACGACCGTCTGGATTTCGCAGGGAAGCTTGAAGCGATAGTTGCCGTCGACCAGGGCGGCGACCGGCTGGACCTGCAAGGCCTCGATGGCGCGGCACATGGCCAGACCCGTGGCGTGCAGGATGTTCAGCTCCTCGATCTCGTCCACCGAGGCGAAGCCGACGCCCCAGGCGACGGCGCGGGTCTTGATCTCGAGCTCCAGGGCGGCGCGGCGCTTTTCGGTCAGGGCCTTGGAATCGTCGATGCCGGGCGGCAGGTCGTCGGGGTTCAGGATCACAGCCGCCGCCGAAACCGGCCCGGCCCAGGGACCACGCCCGGCCTCGTCCACGCCGCAGACGTGACCATTGACCCGCTGCATCAGCACCGTTTCCAGCGCGAGGGTCGGGAAAGCTTTCGAATTTGCGGGGGCTTTAGCCATGGCTCGCCATCGCACGAACCTGGGCGTGACGGAAGCAGGTCGTCTGGTGATCGTTGACCATGCCGACGGCCTGCATGAAGGCATAGACGATGACCGGGCCGCAGAAGTTGAAGCCGCGCTTCTTCAGGGCCTTGGCCATGGCGACGGACTGTTCGGTCTGGGTCGGGGCCTGGCGATAGTCGGCGTGTGGGGTCTGGATCGGCTCGCCGCCGACGAACGACCAAAGCCAGGCGGAGAAGTCCTCGCCGTCATCGCGCATCTGAAGCCAGATCTGGGCGCCCCGGATGGCGGCGTTGATCTTGGCGCGCGAGCGGATGATGCGCGGATCGTTCAGCAGGTGCTGGATGTCGGCCTCCCCATAGCGGGCGACGATCTCGGGGTCGAAGCCGTCGAAGGCGTCGCGGATGCCGTCGCGTTTTCTGAGGATGGTGATCCAGGCGAGACCGGCCTGAAAGCCGTCGAGGACCAGCTTTTCCCACAGGGCGCGGGGATCGCGCTCGGGCACGCCCCATTCGGTGTCGTGATAGGCGACATAGAGCGGGTCGGTCCCGCACCAGCCGCATCGGCCTTCGGCATGTGAGTCGGTCATGGGGTGATGGTGGCCGGGTGGTCGATTTTGGGGAAGGGCGGGATTTGAGACGCAGGCGGCGGAAAAACACCGTCTAAAGTGTCTAATTGTCTGATCTTGGGGGAGCGGCGAAATTGCACTGCACCCTCCGAAACGCGTGCAAAGTGCAAGAAAGTGCAATTAGGCGGGGCGGCGTTGGACAGTGAAAAACAGTCCAGCGAGTCCAACGAGTCCAAGTTTTCGTCTCCTCCGGTCCTAAACCTGCGCATTATATGGGCGTTTGGAGGAGGGGTCGGTCGATTGACGCTGGTGGCGAGTAAGGCCCTGAAAACTGAAGAAATGTACTGAGCAAATAGGATGGAGACCGTCTCCTCCCCATGAAATGGGGAGGGGGACCGCGAAGCGGTGGAGGGGCTCTTAAAGTCCCACGGGCGCTTGTGATGTGGTGAAGAACCCCTCCGTCACGGCGCTAAGGAGCGCCGCGCCACCTCCCCACGAAGTGGGGAGGAGACGGTCGTCATTTCAGTCCCGCACCAATCCGCCGTCAACGACCAGGTTCTGACCCGTCACGGCGCGGCTCCAGGGGGAGGCGAAGAAGAGGACGGCGTCGGCGAACTCCTGCGGGGTCGTGACGCTGCGCAGCGGGGTCATGCCGGCGATCAGGTCGAACACAGCTTCGGGCGTGGCGGCGCTGGCGTCGGTGGTGCGCAGGAGACCGCCCGAGACCATGTTGACGGTGATGCCGTCAGGGCCGAGGTCGCCGGCGGCGGTGCGGGTCAGGCTGAGCAGGGCGGCCTTGGCGGCGGTGTAGTCGTGGTAGGGGACGACCGGGTTCTGGAACAGGTTGGTTCCGATGTTGACGACGCGGCCGAACCGGGCCGCGGCCATGCCGGGCGCGGTCGCCTGGATCAGGTTCAGGGCGCCGCGCACGACGGTCGAGAACTGACGATCCATCTCGTCCCAGCCGATGGCGGTCATCTGGGACCGGGCGTCGCCATTGAAGCTGTAGTCCAGGGCGTTGTTGACGACGGTGGTGACGGGGGCGCCGAAGTGGCCTTGCGCGGCCGCGACCATGGCGTCCACCGCGGCGCGGTCGGTCACGTCGGCCTGGAGGGCGAGGGCGCGCTCGCCGATCTCGGCGGCCAAGGCGTTCGCCGCTTCGCCGCTGTTCCTCCAGTTGATGACGACGCGAGCGCCTTCATGGGCGAAGGCGCGGACGCAGGCGGCGCCGACGCCGCGCGCCCCGCCGGTGACGAGGACGATCTGATCGGCGATCTTCATGGGGGACTCACGCGTTGGAGGAGGGAAGGACGTCGTCGCCCATCCAGGCGGGTTTGCGCAAGCGCACCGGGCGGCCGTCCACGGTCAGGTCGCCGTCGATGCGGTCAATCCGCAGCAGGGCCATGACCGAACCGTCCTGACCCGAGAGGACTTCGCCTGCGCGCAGTTCGCCCTTCAGCACCTCGGCGCCGAAGACGGGAGGCGGGCCGTCGAAGTCCAGCGGCAGCATCCGGTTCTTGATCGTACCCCGACGCTTCATGCGCGAGGTCGTCTCCTGGCCGACGAAACAGCCCTTCTGGAAATTGATGCCGTTGAGAAGGTCGAAGTCGGCCTCGATCGGATAGGTCTTGTCCTGGGGCGCGTCGGCGGTCGGATCGGGCAGGCCGATCGACAGGCGGTGGGCGTCGTAATCGGCCTCGGCGGCGTCTGCAGTCGCTGCGCCATAGAGACGGCCGCCCATCAGGGGCGTGCGGGGGTCGGGATTGAAGCCGGCGGGGGCCTCGGGCCAGGCGGCTAAGACCGGGCGGTCGTCGGCGGCGACCTGAACCTTGGCGCGCAGTTTGTACATCGACAGGCGCTGGATCAGGGCGTCGCGACGCTCAGTCGCCACATCCAGCAGAACGCCGTCAGCCTGTCCCAGAAGGAACAGGTCGAAGAGCAGACGGCCCGGAGGCGACAACAGGGCGCCGAAGCGCAGTTCCCCGTCGGCCAGCGTCTCTACATCCTGGGTCAACAGATTGTGCAGGAAGGGTTTCGCCTCCTCGCCCGTTACCGAGATCAGGGCGCGACTGTCGAGACGGGCGATGGGCATGGGGCGAAGATAGGGCCGACGGCGTGGCTTCAGAAGACGCCGCGCCGAATTTAGGCGACAGCGGCCGCCGCGTCTTCAAGGCGAGGATCGAAGGAGCGCCAGTCGCTGGCGCCCCAGGCGGTGACGCGCATGACCAGATCGACGATGTTCATCGGCTTGGCGATGCAGTCGTCCATGCCGGCCTGTTCGTACTGGGTCAGCTGTTCCGGCAGGGTGTTGGCGGTCAGGGCCAGGATCGGCGTGCGGCCCGTCACGCCGGGCAGAGCCCTAATGGCGCGGGTCGCCTCGACGCCGTCCATTACGGGCATCTGGATATCCATCAGGATCACGTCCCAGTCGCCGGTGCGGGCGGCCTCGACGCCCTGTTCGCCGTCGTTGGCGGTGGCGCAGGCGATGCCTTGGGCCGTCAACACCGCCATGACCAGGGCGCGGTTGCTGTCGTGATCGTCGACATAGAGGACGCGCAGGGCAGGGACGTCCTCGTTCGCCGGGGGGCTGGGCTCGGCCGAAGTCTCTGCCGGCGCCAGGGGAACGACGTTGTCGGCCGACAGGTCGATCATGTCGTTGACGACGGAAAGCAGGCGCTGGCCCGCGCCGTTGATGCGGGCGACCTGATCAGCCTGTTCGTCGGGCAGGCCGGCCTTGGACAACAGATCGGAGAAGCCGATGACCGCGTTCAGCGGCGTGCGCAGTTCGTGCGACATGTCCGTCAGGAACTTCTGCCGAGCCTCGGCCATCGCGGTTTTCTGCTCGGCGGCGACGCGGGCCTGTTCGGCCTCGACGCGGTCGGTCACATCGATCTCGTTCAGCAAGACGCCGAGATGGCCCGTGACGGGGTCCGTCACGGGACGAACGTCGAGATGGTGCCAGCGCACGCCTTCTCGCGTGATGATCTCGCAGACGTCGGAAATCGCTGACCCCGACAGGGCGGTCGCCAGCATGGGCTGGGCGCGCTCGGGTTCGGCGAACCGGGCCTCGAAGGGGTGCGCGGTCGATCCGTAGGCGGCGAAGGCCGACGGATTGGAGAAGATCGGGCGGGCCTCGCTGTCGAACAGGGTGATCAGCGTCGAGGTGTGGCGCAACGCCTCCACCGCGCGACGCTCCTCGTTTTCGACCGCAATGGGCGCGGCCTCAAACAGCAGGACCGGCGTGCCGTCCGTCAAGCGATAGGTCGAGATCACCGCCGACACCGTCAGCGGTCGACCGTGGGGATAGAAGGTCCAGTCTTCGGTCAGGATCTCGCCATTGGCCGTCTCGCGCGCCAGACGCTCGGTCCGGGCCAGGACGGCGGGGGAGACATTGGTGAAGTCGCGCGCCAGAAGGGCGTCGAGATTGTCGGAGCCCCAGAGGTCGAGCGCGGCCGCATTGGCGTAGACGCCGCGCAGGGCGACCGGATCGAACATCCAGATCGGTCGTTTCAGCGCGTCCCAGGCCTGCATCGACGGCGTGCCCTTTCCAGCGACGGCGTTACGGATTCTATCGTAGCGCCAAGGGCTTAAGCTTCGGCTAAGCTTTCGGACGATCCTGGGTTGTCACTGCATATCGTGCGACGACGCCGTCCGGCTGGAAATCGTGTTCGGCCAAGGTGTCGAGGGACATCAGGACACGGGTCGTGAAGGCGTCAGTGTCGCCATCCTCGATGGCCGGACGCAGCCAATCGGTGACGACCGCGCGGGCCGGATAGGTTCCGACCGGGCCGGGGATGCTGAGCGCGACCTCAATCCCTTCCGCGACCCAGCCGGCGACGGTCACGAAGAAGTCGGGCGAGGCCAGGAAGTCGGAGCGGCGCAGGACATACAGGGTGATGACCCCGTCCTCGACGCCGTCGGGGCGCACGATGACGCCGCTGCGATCCGGTCGCCAGTCGTCCGACAGCTCGACCACACGCCACAGGCAGAACCAGATGCGGCAGGTGTTCGGCCGAATCTCGTGGACCGAACAGCCGGCGCCGTCGACGCAATAGGCGCACAGTTTGCCCGTCGGCTTGGCCAGTTCCGGCAGGTTCAACGGAATGACGCGGCAGCATTCGACGCAACCGCCGCAGGTCCGGCCGGGGAGGAGGGGCAGGCTCACCCGGCTGAACGCTCCAACCGGGCGATGCGGCGATCCATGTCGGCGACGACGGCCTCCAGCCGGGTCTTTTCGGAGGCCATGTCGATGGGCGTGCCGTCTTCGTAGGAAATCGTCGCGCCCTTGGCGATCAGGTCCAGCCGGTAGATGGCCGTGACGCGCTGGGCCTTGAAGCGTTCAAGGGCGGCGGCTTCTGGATCCGGGGCGGCGTCGGGCGTGTGGCTCATGCGCGTCGCTGTAGCGCATGGGGCCTTTCTGTGGAAACACGCGTTTGGCGCTGAACCGCAGATAGAATCCCTGTATCCGTCGACGGATGATCGGGCGGTTTCCCATCCTGTACATCGCCGAGGCGGACGCCGAGGACGCCGTGCTGTCTTCCGGCGTGCTGGCGCATCTGGTCGAGAGCCTGCCGCACGCGACCTTCACCATTGTCGGATCGGCTGCCAGCGCGCCGCTGTTCGCCGATACGCCGCGCCTGACGAAGCTGATCGTGCTGGAGCGCGAGGGCCATTTCGAATGGATCGCCCTGTGGAACCAGGTGCGGGCGACCAAATGGGGGCTGGTCGTGGACATGCGCGGCTCGGACCTGTCGGGCAAGCTGAGGCGGCACAAACGCGCGGTGCGAGGCAAGGATCAGCCGGGCCTGCATGCGGTCGAAGCGGCGGCGGCGGTGCTGAAGCTGGAGCCCGATGAGATCCCGGCGCCAAAACTCTACGTCTCGGATGAAACGCGGGCCCAGGTCGAGGCGCTAATTCCGGCGACGGGCGGGGATGGGCCGATCCTGGCGGTCGGGCCGGGCGTGGAATGGATGGGCAAGCGCTGGCCCGCCGAACGCTATGCCAAGGTCGCGGCTAAGCTGCTGGCCGACGACGGGCCGCTGGCGGGCGGCCGGCTGATGATCGTGGGCGAGGAGATCGACCGCGAGGCGGCGCACACGATCCGCTACGCCGTGCCGCGCGCGCGGGTGATCGAGCTCCAGGGCAGGCTGACGCGGCTGCAGACGGTCGCGGCCCTGTCAACGTCGGTGCTGTACATCGGGGCGGACTCGATCTGGACCCAGCTGGCCGTGGCCTCGGGCGCGCCGGTGGTGGCGGTGTTTGGACCGTCGGACGAGACCGTGCGCGGACCCTGGAAGGGCGAGGCCGTGCGCGGGCCGCGCACCTATGACGAGTTCAGGAAGCTGGATCCGCGCCTGAACCAGGCGATCCAGCATATGATGGATCTGCCGTGGGAGCGTGTGCTGAAGGCGTCGATGCGGGCGTTGAAGGGGCGGGGCTGAACAAAACTCCGTCATCCTCGGGCTTGTCCCGAGGGCCCACTTTTCCGCATAAGCGAACCTGAAGCGTCGGTCGCGGCGTGCGATTTCGTTGATCGTGCGACGGCCGCCATGGGCCCTCTGGACAAGCCCGAGGGTGACGGTGATGATGATGACCCAGACCTATGACCTGATCGTCCGTGGCGGCGAGGTGGCGAACCATGCGGGGCGGGGGCTGGCGGATGTCGGGGTGATCGACGGCAAGATCGCCTTCATCGGCGACCTGACCCAGGCCTCGGCGGGCGAAGTCTTCGACGCGACGGGCCTCACGGTCCTGCCCGGCGTCATCGACACCCAGGTCCATTTTCGCGAGCCGGGGCTGGAGTGGAAGGAAGACCTGGAGACGGGCTCGCGCGCCGCGGCCCTGGGCGGCGTCGTCGCCGTGTTCGAGATGCCGAACACCAACCCCAACACCACCGACCCCGACACCATGGCCGACAAGCTGGCGCGGGCGAAGGATCGGATGTGGACGGACCACGCCTTCTACGTCGGCGGCACGCACGAGAATGCGGACTATCTGGGCGAGCTGGAGCGGTTGCCCGGCTGCTGCGGGGTCAAGGTCTTCATGGGGGCCTCGACCGGGGACCTGCTGATCGCCGACGACGAGGGGGTGCGTAAGGTCCTGTCCAATGTGCGCCGCCGCGCCACCTTCCACTCCGAGGACGAATATCGCCTGGTCGAGCGTCGCGGTCTGGCCCGCACCGGCGACTGGACCAGTCACCCTGAGGTGCGCGACGCCGAGAGCGCGATCCGCTCGACCCGGCGCCTTGTCGGCCTGGCCAAGGAGACGGGCGCGCGCATCCACGTGCTGCACGTCACGACGAAAGACGAGATGGAATATCTGCGCTTCCACAAGGATGTCGCCACCGTCGAGATCACGCCCCAGCATCTGACGCTGGTCGCGCCCGAGGCCTATGAGCGGCTGGGCAGCTACGCCCAGATGAACCCGCCGATCCGGTCGCAGGCGCATGTGGACGCTCTGTGGTTGTGGGGGATGCAGCAGGGCGTGGCCGACGTGCTGGGCTCCGACCATGCGCCGCACACCAAGGAAGAAAAGGCCAAACCCTATCCGGCCTCTCCGTCCGGCATGCCGGGGGTGCAGACGCTGGTGCCGCTGATGCTGACCCATGTCGCCAATGGACGGTTGAGCCTGGAGCGCTTCATCGATCTGACCTCGGCGGGGGCGCAGCGGGTGTTCGGCACGGCCAACAAGGGGCGGATGGCCGTCAGCTATGACGCCGACCTGACCATCGTCGATCTGAAGGCGAAGCGGACGATCACGCATGACCAGCAGGCGACGCGCTGCGGCTGGACCCCGTTCGACGGCGTCGAGGCGACCGGCTGGCCGATGGCGACCATCGTGCGCGGCCGGGTGGTGATGCAGGACGGCGAACTGATCGGATCGGCGCACGGGCGGCCGGTGCGGTTCATGGAGACGCTGTGAAGGAAACGCTCGGCCTGATCGGCTTCGGCGCCTTCGGGCGGCTGACGGCGCGGCATCTGTCGGCCGAGTTCGATATCCTGGCGCATGATCCGGCGGCGAGCGATGGCGAAGGCCTCGCGACCCTGACCGATCTGGCGACCGCCGCCGCCTGTCCCACGGTGGTGCTGGCCGTGCCGGTCGAGGCGTTGGAGGCGACGCTGATCGCTATCCGTCCACATCTGGCGCCCGATGCCCTGGTGATCGACGTGGGGTCGGTGAAGGTGAAGCCGGCGCAGGCGATGGACGCCCTGCTGCCGCCCGACGTGCGGATCGTCGGGACGCACCCCCTGTTTGGACCGCAGAGCGGCAAGGACGGCATCGCGGGCCTGCGGATCGCCGTGTGCGAGGTGAGGGGGGCGAAAGACGCGCGCCGCGTCGCCACCTTCTGCCGCCGCGCGCTGCGCCTGAAGGTGTTTCAGGTCAGCCCCGAGGACCACGACCGCGAGGCCGCGACGGTGCAGGGCCTGACCCATCTGATCGCCCGCGTCCTGATGGCCATGGAGCCCCTGCCGATGCGCATGACCACCGCCAGTTTCGACCGGCTGATGCAGGCCGTCGACATGGTCCGCCACGACAGCCCCGCCGTCTTCCGCGCCATCGAACGCGACAACCCGTTCGCGGCCGAGGTCAGGGAGCGGTTTTTCGCTTTGGCGGATGAGGCGCGGGGAGGGGTGGACTAACTTTACGGCGAAGTTCTCATAATCGCCATTCAGCCCTCCGGCGAATGGCAGGGGCGAGGACCAGAAGCGAGAGCGTAAAACGATCCGAGTGGCGTGTCATAGCGCATGAGCTCCATCTCTTCGCCGACCAAGCACGAGATGCGTCTGTACACTTTGATCCGGGCCAAGCGGCCTTCCACATGAACGATAGCCGCAGGAGCATTGCGCCGTTCGCTTCCGGCGACATCGAACGATATCACCTTGCCTTTGGTGAATTGCGGTGCGCTAACAAAGGCTACCACGATCGCCATCACGACGGCGAATACGGCCACAATGAGCGCTCCACCTAGAGCGACATTATGAAAGGTCCATACCACCCGAAGTTCGTTAATCACCCTGCGCATGCTCAGGCGAGCCTCGGTCGCCTGAATAATTTTTTCAAGCCGGTCAGATGTTGATGACGATTAATGCGCCCGAATGAACGCCCCCACATCCTCCGCCACGCCCGGCGCGAGCGGCAGGGCCGGGTCGGCGTAGGTGGCCAGATTGGCGGCGCGGTCGGCGGGGGCGGTCTTGAGGAGGTGGTTGACGCCGTCCCAGAGTTTCAGCGTGGCCTTAGAGTCGGCGGCGGCGAGAGCCTGGGCGTCCGTGACGGCGATCTGCAGGTCGGTGGTCCCCTGGCCGATGAAGACCGGGCCGTCGTAGGCGGCGAGCAGGACGGCGGGGTCCAGCGGCAGCCACGAGATCAGATAGGGCTGGACCGACGGGCGGAACAGGGCTGCCAAGGCAGGCGGCGTGTCGGCGACGGTGCGGCCGGCCTCAAGCTCGGTCAGGACGGCGAAGGCCTGGGTCTTCAGGGGTTCGGGCAGGGCGGCCTGAAGTTGTTCGCGGATCACTACGCCCGCTGGACGGCCGGCGCCGGACAGCAGGATCAGGCCGCAAATCTTGTCGTCTCCGCCCTCGACCGCCTTCAGCGCGACCAGGGCGCCTTCGCTGTGGCCGATCAACCAGGCGCAGGGCTGATCCGTGCGCGAGGCGGCCTCGGCGGCCCAGGCGCGGGCGTCGGCGGCGTAGTCGTCGAAACGCAGCTTGGTCTCCTCGAGCCCGGCGGCGGCGCTGGCCGCGATGCCGCGCTTGTCGATGCGGACGGTGGCGACGCCCTGTTCCGCCAGGCCTTCGGCCAGCAGGCGATAGGTGGAGGCGGCGACGCCCATCGGGCTGTTGCCGTCTCGATCCGTCGGGCCGGAGCCGGGCAGGATGACGGCGACGGCCGTCGGCGCCTCGGGCGTCAGCAGCGTGCCATGCAGGGGCGCGGGCTGGGCGGGCAGGGCGATGTCGGTCGAGACCGGTCCGGCAAGCAGGCTGGCGGCGAGAAGGGCGTGGGTCAGCGTCAGCATTGCAGTCTCCTTGGCGGCGAGATCAGAAAGGTTGGCGGTCGGGATCGGCGCGCCAGACGCGCCAGCTTTCGAAGATCGAAAGGCCCGCGACGATGATGACGGCGGCGGTCAGGGCCGTGACGCCGTAGGGCGAGGGCGCAATCGGCGCGGCGATCAGGCCGGCCAGACCGACCAGGCAGAACAGCCGGCCGGCCAGACGGTTCGAGCGGTCCCATGCCAGGCGGCTCTTGTAGTTCCAGGGCGTGCGCACGCCGATCAGGGGATTGGGCGCGACCCGGCCGAGGAAGGCACCGACGACCAGCAGGATCAGCGACAGGGCGCCCGTCATGACGGCGGGGCCACTGTCGACGGTCGCATGTCCCAGGCTGGCCCAGGCGATCATCAGGCCGATGGCGGCGACGATGAACAGGGTCAGTCCCTGACCGATCCGCATCGAGCGACGACGCGAGGCGTCGCCTTGGGCCTCGGCGCGCAAGGCGGCCAGACCCAGGCCGGAGGCGGCGATGAAGCCGATCACCGCCATGCCGCCCGTGAAGGTCGCGAACTCCACCCGGTCGCCCCAGCGATCGACCTGCCAGTCCGCGGTCCAGTGCATCGGCATGGGCGTCGTCGGGCCGTTGACGCCGATATACAGGGCGAAGGCCGCCTGCATGCCGAAGACGGCGACGGTCAGATAGTCCAGCAGCGACAGGCGGTCCTTCATCGACGGGGCTCCTTGTGGGCGTCAGGCAGGGCTTCGGTCGCTTCGCCGGTTCCGACGATGTCCATCAGGAAGGCCATCGCCTCCTCGACCGCCGAGATTTCTAGCCGATAGCGGATGGTCTGGCCCTCGCGCTCCGGGCTGACCAGGCCGGCCTCCTTCAGGGCGTTGAGATGGCCGGTGATGGTGGGCCAGCTCATGTCGAAGGCGGCGGCGATGTCGCCGGACGCCAGCGGACCGGCGCGCAACATGGCGATGATGCGACGACGCACGGGGTGCGACAGAGCCTTGAACAGGGTGTTCATAGGGATATCCCTAATTAGGAAATTGGCTAAATGCAAGCTCGGGATGGATGGACTGCATTATGTCGCAGGCGCGAACTCGCCATTGCAAAGCAGTCGCAACGAAGAGTAAGAGCGCCGTCTTTGTTCCTGAGAATGCGTTGCACTTCATGATCCGTTCGTCCAGTCTCGCCTGTGCCGTCAGCAGCCTGGCCCTGGCCGCCGCCGCGCCCGCCTTGGCGCAGTCGACGACGTCGGAGCCCGTGGAGCTGGGCGAGATCGTGGTCACCGGCGGGTCTCAGGTCGGCTTGCCCGGCGCCTATGCCGGCGGACAGGTCGCCACAGGCGGCCGCGTCGGTCTGTTCGGCGCGCTGGATGCGATGGATACGCCGTTCAATGTGACCAGCTATACCGAGACCCTGATCCGCGATCAGCAGGCGCGCAGCGTGGGCGACGTGTTGCAGAACGATCCAGCCGTGCGGGTGACCAAGGGGTTCGGCAATTTCCAGGAAGTCTATCTGATCCGGGGCTTCCCGGTTTACTCGGACGACATGACCTATAACGGCCTGTACGGCGTGCTGCCGCGCCAGTATGTGGCGCCGGAACTGCTGGAGCGGGTCGAGGTCTTCCACGGCGCGACGGCCTTCCTGAACGGTGCGGCGCCGGGCGGCAGCGGGGTCGGCGGCGCCTTCAACCTGGTGCCCAAGCGCGCGACGGGCGCGGACCTGAACCGCCTGACGGCCGGATGGGAAGGCGGCGACGAGATCTACGCCGCCGCCGATCTGGCGCGGCGGTTCGGTCCCGACGACGCCTGGGGCGCGCGCCTGAACCTGGTCAGCCGTGCGGGCGAGGGCGCGGTCGAGGATCAGCACAGCGAACTGCGCGTGCTGGGCCTGGGAGTTGATCGTCGCGGGGAACGCGCCCGCTTCTCGGCCGACCTGGGCTGGCAGGACCACCGTATCGACGCGCCGCGTCCGCAGGTGACGCCGAACGGCGCGGTGCCCGAGACGCCCTCGGCCGACGCCAACTTCGCCCAGCCCTGGACCTATACCGACGACCAACAGCTGTTCGGCGCCGCGCGCGGCGAGTTCGACCTGACCGACCGCGTCACCGCCTGGGCGGCCGTGGGCGGGCGTCGTGGGGAGGAGGACAATGTGCTGGCCAATCCGAACGCCGCGGCCGACGGGACGCTGAGCGCCTATCGCTTCGACAATGTGCGCGAGGACACGGTGTGGGCCGGCGATGTCGGCCTGCGCGCGGACGTGACGACGGGCCCGGTCGGGCATCGGCTGGTCGTCTCGGCGTCGCAGGTGCGGTCCAAGTCCAGGAACGCCTACGCCTTTTCGAACTTCGCCGGTTTCGCCAGCAATCTGTATGACCCGGTCGACGTGACGGCGCCGACGCCCGACTTCTTCGTCGGCGGCGACCTGTCCGATCCGCTGGTGACGGAGCGTGTGAACAATCGCTCGGTCGCCTTCGCCGACATGATGTCCTTGCTGGACGGTCGCCTGCTGGCCACGGTCGGGGTGCGGTATCAGGAGATCGAGACGCGGTCGTTCGATTACAACACCGGCGTCGAAAACGGGGCCTATGAGGGCGATGCCTGGACGCCGGCCTTTGCGGTTGTTTTCAAGCCCAATGATCGCATTTCGCTCTACGCCAACTATGCCGAGGCGCTGCAGCCGGGCGCGACGGCGCCGGCCCAGGTCGGCGGCGCGCCGGTCGGCAACGCTGGCGAAGTGCTGGCCCCGTTCCAGTCCGAGCAATATGAGGTCGGCGTCAAATATGACGCCGGAACGTTCGGAGGCACGCTGAGCGTCTTCCAGGCGAACCGCCCGCAGGCCTATTTCGACGGCCAGAACTACACCGCCGACGGCGAGCAGCAGAACACCGGCGTCGAACTGGGCGTCTATGGCGAACCGGTCGCGGGCGTGCGTCTGATCGGCGGCGCGACCTGGTTGGATGCCGAGGTCACCCGTTCGCTGGACGCCACTCTGGTCGGAAAACGGCCCACGGGATCGCCCGAGTTCCAGGCCAATCTGAATGCGGAATGGGATGTGCCGATGGTCGCCGGCCTGACGTTGGAAGGCCGCGCGGTCTATACGGGCGAACAACCGGTCAACGCCGCCAATACGGTGGAGCTGGACGCCTGGACCCGTTTCGATGCGGGCGTGCGCTACGCCTTCGAGGCGGGCGGCAAGCCGCTGACGGTTCGCGCACGGATCGAGAACCTCGCCGACGAGGATCAGTGGGTGGCGGTGGGCGGTTACGCCCCGACGTCCAGCTATCTGACGCTGGGCGCGCCGCGTACGTTCCGCCTGTCGGTCTCGGCCGAGTTCTGATCCGCGCCGGCTGATGCACGCCCGAACCATCCGCGCCTGGTCCTGGACGCACAAATGGTCGAGCCTGATCTCGACCGTCTTCCTGCTGATGCTGTGCGTCACGGGCCTGCCGCTGGTGTTCACGCACGAGATCGAGGAAGTCTTGCTGCCGCAGGCGTGGGAGCCCGCTAATCCGGACGGGCCGCTACTGAGCCTGGATCAGGTGCTGGCGGCCGGGCTGGCCCTGCATCCGGGCGAGGTTCCGGCCTTCATGAGCTTCGACGAGGAACGGCCGGTGGTGAACGTCACCAGCCGCGCTCCTGACGCCCCGGCGGGGAAATACAGTTTCGAACCCATCGACCGAACCAGCGGCGAAGTCGCGCCGCCGGTCGCCGGCCATCCGGTGATGGAGTTCCTGCTGCAGCTTCACACCGACATGTTCCTGGGCCTGCCTGGGATGTTGTTCCTGGGGGCGATGGGACTGTTGCTGGTCGCGGCGGTGGTGTCGGGCGTGGTGCTGTATGCGCCCTTCATGCGCCGACTGCCGTTCGGCACGGTGCGGGTCAAGAAGGCAGCGCGGACGCGGTGGCTGGACTATCACAATCTGCTGGGCGTGGTGACGGCGGCCTGGGTGCTGGTGGTCGGCGTGACGGGGGTGGTCAACACCCTGGCGACGCCGATCCTGGCCTATTGGAAGGATACAGCGCTGAAGGAGCTGACGCAGGCCTATGACGCGCCTGCGCCGGCGGGTCAGCGGGCGTCGCTGGATGCGGCGGTGGCGCGGGCGAAAGAGGCGCTGCCGGGCAAGACGCTGCAGTTCGTGGCGTTTCCGGGGACCGACTATTCGACCGATCACCACTATGCCGTCTTCTTCCACGGCGACACGCCGTTGACGACGCATCTGACCACGCCGGCCCTGATCGATGCGCGGACGGGCGAGCTGGCGGCGGTGGCGCCGATGCCCTGGTATGTGAAGGCCCTGTCGCTGTCCCAGCCGCTGCATTTCGGGGATTACGGCGGGCTGGGGCTGAAGATCCTTTGGGCGCTGCTGGATCTCGCCACCATCGTGATCCTGGGATCCGGCCTCTACCTCTGGCTGGGCAAGGGGAGGCGCAAGGCGTGAGCCGGCGTCATCACAATCGCAAGGACCTGAGCCTGTGGGCGATCTTCCGCGTTCCCATCGTGCTGTTCGGCTTCAGCCTGACCGGACTGATCGGGGCCTTGTTGCAGGAGGGGATTTGGGACGCGGTGTTTTCGGCCCTGCTGGCCTCGACCGTCGTCGTGACGGCCTGGGCGCTTATCCGATCGAGAAGCTGACGCCGCAGCCGCAGCTGGAGGCGGCGTTGGGGTTCCTGACCACGAACTGGGCGCCGGCCAGTTCGTCGACATAGGCGATCTCAGAGTTTTTCAGGAAGGGAACCGAGACGGGATCGATCAAGGCGGTCTGGCCGTCGGCCTGGATGCGCAGATCGTCGTCCTCGGCCGCCTCGACCAGCTCGAACCGGTACTGGAAGCCCGAGCAGCCGCCGCCGTCCACCGCCACGCGCAGCATCAGGGCCTTGCCCTCGGCCGCGCCCAGCTTGGCCAGGCGCTTGGCGGCGCTGGCGGCCAGGACGATGCCCTCCGGCGCGCGCGAGGCGACGCTGAAGACGGGTGTGGACGGTTCTGTGGATTGGACGGTGCTCACGGCTGTCTATATGAGGCGGGCAGGGCCGTTCGCAAAGGCCCCCCGCATCAAAGCAGCCTCAAAGTTGATGACTTGAGCCACCCAGACCTCGCTTCCTACGCCGAACGGGCCGACCTGACCCAGGGGCGCCGCGTTTTCGAGCCCGCCAGCCGCACGCGCACCGCCTTCGCCCGCGACCGTGACCGCATCATCCATGCGACGGCGTTTCGGCGGCTAAAGGAGAAGACCCAGGTCTTCGTGGCGCATGAGGGCGATCACTACCGAACCCGCCTGACCCATTCGCTGGAGGTGGCGCAGATCGCACGGTCGCTGGCCCATGCGCTGAGGCTGGACGACGACCTGGCCGAGACCATCGCCCTGGCCCACGACCTGGGCCATCCGCCCTTCGCCCATGCCGGTGAGGACGAGCTGGTGGTGCAGATGCGCGATCACGGCGGGTTCGATCACAACGTCCAGAGCTTCCGCGTCGTGACCGAGCTGGAGAACCGCTATCCGCAGTTCGACGGGCTGAACCTCAGCTGGGAGACGGTCGAGGGCGTCATCAAGCACAACGGCCCGGTATCGCACCGGCTGGACGAGCCGGCCTGGTCGGTGGTGCGCCCCTATGCGTCAGGTGGCGAGGCGGGGTGGGACCTGCGGCTGGGGACGTTCGCGTCGCTGGAGGCCCAGTGCGCGGCCATCGCCGACGACATCGCCTACAACAACCACGACGTGGATGACGGGGTGCAGGCGGGTTTGATCACCCTGCGCGATCTCGATCAGGTGCCGCTGATTGGACCGATGTTGGCCGAGGTGCGCCGCGACTGGCCCACGATCGACGACCGGATGCTGCGGATCGAGGCCGTGCGGCGGATGATCGGCGTCATGGTCGAGGACGTGCTGGCCGAGACGGCGCGGCGGCTGGAGGAAGACCGGATCGTCACGACCGAGGACGTGCGGATGGCCAGGCGCACGATGGTGGATTTCTCGCACGCCATGCACGTCGATCTGGCGGTGCTGAGGAAGTTCCTGTTCGAACGGATGTATCGCCACTACCGCGTCAACCGCACCCGCAGTCAGGCGCGGCGCGTGCTGTCGCAGCTGTTCGAACTGTTCATGGCCGAGCCGGAGGTCATGCCGCCGGAGTGGGGCGAGCCGGCGATGACCCCGGACAAGACGCAGCGGGCGCGCGCCGTGTGCGACTATATCGCCGGCATGACCGACCGTTACGCCATAGAAGTGCACCAGAAGCTGTTCAGCCTCGACCTCGCCCTCGATCTGTGATTCGAAAGATGCACGCGGGGGCGTAGAGTGATCGTTCGGCGCGCCGATTCGCGCCGACAGACGGCGGAGCGCGACCATGTCCTTTGACGACGACAACAAACCCGGCCGGGGCGCCTATACGCCGCCGACCGACGACGACCTGCCGTTCCGCCGCAACAGCTACGATCCGCGCAGCGGCCGCAATGTCGGCTCGGGCGGGGGCAAGGCGCCGCCAGTGACGCTGATCATCAGCGCGGTGGTCCTGCTGCTGCTGATCGTGGCGGTGATCTTCTTCTATCGCTCGGGCATGCGCGCCTCGACCGACGCGCCGCCGGCCGTGGGTCAGCCCGTCGGCGAGATGAAGACCGCCGCGCCCATCGACGCCCAGCCGATTGATCCGGCCGAGGGCGTGCGCGTCTATCGCGACGAGACCGAGACGACCGATGCGCCCGTGACCTTCACCCCGCCGCCCGAGGCGCCCCAGCCGCGTCCGGCCGCGCCGCCGACCGCCGCACCGACTGGGCAGGGCCTGCCGCCCGCCAATACGGCCACGCCGGCCGTGCCTGCGCCGCGTCCGACGACCCCCGCGCCCGCCGCCACGCCGGCGACCAAGGCTCCGGCCGCGACCGGCGGATCGGCCTCGGTCCAGATCGGCGCCTTCTCCTCGACCGAGATCGCGGACCGTGAATACGCCGCCGTCGCCGGCCGTTTCGGCTCGTTCGCCTCGGGTGCTGAAAAGCGGGTGACCGAAGTGACCTCGTCCAGCGGATCGACCCTGTACCGCACGGCCTTCTCGGGCCTGTCGCGCGAACGGGCGGTGGCCTTCTGCAACGCGCTGAAGGCGGCGGGCCGGGACTGCATCGTTCGGTGACGTCCGCCGCCATCTATGGCTGCCTGGGACATCGGCTGACGGAGGACGAAAAGGCCTTCTTCGCCGAGGTCCGACCCTGGGGCTTCATCCTGTTCCGGCGCAATATCGGCACGCCGGAACAGGTGCGGGCCCTGACCGACGAACTGCGGGCGTCCATCGGCGATCCCGAGGCGCCGATCCTGATCGACCAGGAAGGCGGTCGCGTCCAGCGGATGGGGCCGCCCCACTGGCCCAAATATCCGCCGGGTAACGCCTATCTGAAGGCGACGAACGAGCTGGCTCAGGCGCGTGAGCTGACGCGCCTGGGCGCACGTCTGATGGCGCACGATCTGCGCGAGGTCGGGGTGACCGTCGATCTGCTGCCGGTGCTGGACGTGCCGGCGCCCGGCGCCCACGACATCATCGGCGACCGGGCCTATGGCGTCGATCCCCAGACCGTCGCCGTGCTGGGCCGGGCGGCAGCCGAGGGGCTGCTTGCGGGCGGGGTTCTGCCCTGCATCAAGCATATGCCGGGCCATGGCCGGGCCTTCGCCGATAGCCACAAAGACCTGCCGACGGTCCATGCCGATTTCGAGACCCTGGACAGCTGGGACTTCGCGCCGTTCAAGGCGATTTCGGATATGCCATTGGCGATGACGGCGCACATCGTCTTCACTGCCTTGGACAAGAAGCGGCCGGCGACCCAGTCGAAGAAGGCCGTAAAAACGATGCGTGAACATTTGGGCTTCTCCGGCCTGATCATGACCGACGACCTGTCGATGCAGGCGCTGAGCGGATCTCTGAGCGAGCGGGCGCATCAGTCGCTGAAGGCCGGGTGCGACGTGGTCCTCCACTGCAATGGCGACATGGCCGAAATGAAAGACGTGGCCGAGGCGACCGGCAAGCTGAAGGGCGGGGCGCGCCGCCGGGCGGAAGCCGCTCTGGCCCGGATCGTGCGGACGCCCGAGCCGCTCGATCCCGTCGCGGGGCACGATCGTTTCTTCAAGGCCATGGGCGGTCGGATGGACACCGCCAAGGGGCCGGATGTGGGTGAGGCGCAGGCCTAAAGACCTATGACGGAGTCTTTCCAGCCGAATCTGGATTTCAACGCCGAGGAGGTCGAGGAGCGCGAGGCCTTCGTCGTCGATCTGGAGGGCTATGAGGGACCGCTGCACGTCCTGCTGGCCCTGGCGCGAAACCAGAAGGTCGATCTGCTGAAGCTGTCGATCACCCAGCTGGCGGAACAGTATCTGGCCTTCGTGCACGAGGCGCGCAGGCGCAACTTCGCCCTGGCGGCGGACTATCTGGTGATGGCGTCGTGGCTGGCCTATCTGAAGTCGCGGCTGTTGCTGCCGCGCACCGACAAGGGCAAGGCCGAAGAACCGCCGGCTGAGGAAATGGCCGCCGCCCTGGCGTTCAGGCTGCAAAAGCTGGAGGCCATGCGTCGTTCGGTCGAACAGTTGATGGCTCGGCCCCAGTTGAAGCGCGACGTCTTCACGCGCGGCGATCCCGAGGCGACGGTGATCGTGCCGTCGGATCGCATCGACGCCAGCCTGTACGAACTGATGAGCGCCTATGTGGTGCAGCGCCGGCGTGAGGAGGCCCGGCGCTACGCCCCCGGCCAGCGGGTCGAGGCCTTTCCATTGGAAGCCGCCCGCGACTGGCTGCGCGAGATCATGCCGAAGCTGGCGGAGTGGACGCCGCTGGAACAGGTGGCGCCCCATCGTGAGGACGAGGAGGGGCCCAGCCAGGCCAGCTTTACGGCCTCGACCCTGTCGGCCAGTCTGGAGCTGGTGAAGGAGGGGGCGATGGACATTCGACAGACGCAGGCGTTCGCGGACCTGTATCTGAAGCGGCGCGGACAGGGCCAGCCGCTGGAGCTGACGCCGTGAGCGACCTGTCGTTCCAGCCCGACGAGGCCGAAATCGAACGGCGGGTCGAGGCCCTGCTGTTCGCCGCCGCCGGGCCGCTGACGGCGGCCGAGATCGCCGCGCGCCTACCCGAGAATTGCAACGTCGCCCGCGCCATATCGGGTCTGCGCGCCCGCTATGAGGGGCGGGGGGTCGAGCTGGAGTGCGTCGCCGACCGCTGGCGGTTCCGCACCGCGCCGGACCTGGCCTTCATGATGACGCAGGAGCGCGAAGAGCCGCGCCGCCTGTCCAAGGCCGCGCTGGAGACCTTGGCCATCATCGCCTACCACCAGCCCGTCACCCGCGCCGAGATCGAGAGCGTGCGCGGCGTGACCATCTCCAAGGGCACGCTGGACCTGTTGCTGGAGATGGGGTTCGTGCGGTTGCGAGGACGCAGGCGGACGCCGGGACGGCCCGTGACCTATGCCACCACGGACAGGTTCCTGGAGCATTTCGGCCTGGCGACCCTGTACGATCTGCCGGGCGTGCAGGAAATGAAGGCGGCGGGCCTGCTGGATCTGTCGCTGCCGGTCGGGTTCGAGGTGCCGGATCCCAGCCGCGCCTCCGAGGCGAACGACGAGGACGGCACTCTGCCGTTGGACGACGAGGCGCCCGAGTTCGCCCAGGATTTCGTCGGCGAACGCGGCGGACCTGGATGATGTTCACGACGTCTTAGTCTGCGCACCTTAAGCCAGACCGTATGAGTGGCGTGACATCGAAGACGGGTTGGCGGGCGTGGAGCACGTTCAGGATCGCGTTGATCCTGATGCTGTCGTCCATCATCGGCATGGCCGGGGTTCTGGCCATCGTCAGTCGCGGCATTGACGCCCACCAGGCGCGCAAGGAAGAAGGTCTGGTGCGGCTGCGTCTGACGCGCGCGCTGGAAACCATCGGCGAAAACCTGACTACCGCCTCGGTCTGGGACGAGGCCGTCGATAGGATGACGGCGGGCGATGTAGCCTGGTACGACCGGAACTTCGGCGCGTTCTACGCCGCGCAGCATAAGCATCAGTTTACACTGGGTTATGACGAGAATGGGCGGCTGTTTCGCATCAGCACGCTGGGCCGACCGGCCGAGACGCAGGTCGGCGAACCATTCGGCCAGGCGGCCCGGCCGCTGATCGACGCGCTCCGGGCCGAGGCCGCCGGGCGCGACCGATCGGTCACCGCGGATGCCGGGGTGCGTCTGAAGGCGGCGTTCGTCCGCGTCGGCGACGACGTCTATGTGTTGGGGGCCTCCACGGTCGTGCGGCATACGGCGGGCGGATCGACGCCGGCATCCGATCCGGTCGTCGCGTCGTTCAAACCGTTCGCCGGCGAGCTCAATCTCTTGCGAACGCGGCTGGCGCTGGACCGGATTCACTTCCAGCCCGGCGATGCAGAGCCGCCCAAGGGCATGATCGGCGTCGATGTTCGCGATGTCGGCGGTGCCCTGTTGGGGCGTGTCGTCTGGGCGCCGGAGCAGCCCGGCTATCAGATCCTGACTAAGGCCGGGCCGCTGCTGCTGCTGCTTTTCATCGTGCTGCTGATCGGCACGGGGTCGCTACTGTGGAACACGACGGCCGACGTGCGGCGCCTCAGAGCCTCGGAGGTCGCCCTGTCCGCGGCGCTGGAGCGGGCCGAGGCGGCGAACCGGGCCAAGACGCGGTTCTTGTCCAACGTCAGTCACGAACTGCGCACGCCCCTGAACGGGGTTCTGGGCATGGCCGAGATCATCGGGGCCGATCTGGTGACGCCGCAGCAGCGCGAGCGGCTGGAAATCCTGAAGGCGTCGGGACGTCAGCAACTGAGGCTGGTCGAGGAGTTGCTTGACGTGGTGCGGCTGCGCGACGGGGCCGTGGCGCTGGAGACGCGGCCGTTCCGGCCCGACAACCTGCTGCAGCGGGTCGCCAACGACTTCCGGGGCGCGGCCGAGGCCAAGGGGCTGAAGATTTCGGTCGAGGCGGCCGAAGGCGAGTGGCTGGGCGACCCGGTTCATGTCGAAAAGCTGATGGCGACGCTGACGGACAATGCGGTGCGGTTCACGCGCATCGGCGGCGTGATGCTGCGCGCTGTCGCGCGCCCGGGCGTGGGCGCGGGCCTGGCCTTGGAGGTCGAGGACACCGGGCCGGGCATGGAGCCGGCGGAGGCGGCGCGTCTCTTCGAGGCCTTCACCCAGGGCGATGAAAGCGCGACCCGCACGGCCGAAGGGCTGGGACTGGGATTGACGGCGGCGCACGGTCTGGCGGCTCTGATGGGCGGCAAGATCGAAATCGTCACAGCGCCCGGCGCCGGCAGCACCTTCCGCGTCGTCTTGCCGTTGAAGGCGGTCGCCTAGGCCGTCAGCAGGCGCGGCAGTTTGAAGGTGACGGTTTCGCGCGCGCCGTCGTCTTCGGTCACCGTGGCGTCGAAGCGCGCCCGGATGGCGTCGACCAGGGCCTCGATCAGCGGCTCGGGCGCCGAGGCGCCGGCGGTGACGCCGACGGTGTTAACGCCGTCGAACCAGGACCAGTCCACCTGGGACGCATCGTCCACCAGATAGGCGGCCGGAGCGCCGGCGCGCATCGCGACCTCGACCAGGCGCACCGAATTGGACGAGTTCTTGGACCCCACGACCAGCACGAGGTCGCAGCCCTCGCCCAACGCCTTGACGGCGTCCTGGCGATTGGTCGTGGCGTAACAGATGTCTTCCTTGTGCGGATCGGGCAGTTCGGGAAAGCGGCGCTTCAGCACTTTCAGGATGCCTGCCGTATCGTCCACCGACAGGGTGGTCTGGGTCGCATAGGCGAGGGGGGCGTCGCCAGGGCGTTCGAACGATTCGGCGTCGGCTTCGGTCTCGACCAGGGTAATGGCGCCGGGCGGCAGCTGGCCCAGGGTGCCGACGACCTCGGGATGGCCTGCGTGGCCGATCAGGATGATGTGCCGGCCGGCCGCATGATGACGTTCGGCCTCGACGTGGACCTTGGACACCAGGGGGCAGGTCGCGTCCAGGAAGACCAGTTCGCGCGCCCGCGCCGTCGCCGGCACGGACTTGGGCACCCCGTGGGCCGAGAAGACGACCGGCCGGTCGTCGGGGCATTCGTCCAGTTCCTTGACGAAGACGGCGCCCATGGCCTTCAGTCGCTCGACCACATGTTTGTTGTGGACGATCTCGTGGCGCACGTAGACGGGGGCGCCGAACTTTTCGATCGCGCGCTCGACGATCTGGATCGCCCGGTCGACCCCGGCGCAAAAGCCCCGCGGGGTGGCCAACCTCACCGAAAGCGGGCGAAGCATAGCGTTGGGGACAGGAGCATGCGCATTCATGGCGGCGAACCTAGTCGTTTGCGGCGCTGACCGCCATCGGAGCCGAAGGGCGGATGCGACGGATTCTGGCGCCCGCAGCAGCGGCGCATCGTCACGGCGGGCGGGCACGAATGGAAAGTCGATATTCTACAATGCGTTAGCGCATGATCACGACGCCTTGACCTGTAGGCCGCTCACGATTAGTTTCCGCGCCGAATTCAGACCCGTCCGGACGCACTGTCTGGACGCCGAACGCACAGGTCCTATCCCCCATGTCGGAATCGCGCGAAGAGGCGATCAAACGCCTCCAAGAAAGCGCATCCGCATTGGAGGCGCGGACCACGGCGGAGAAATCCGCCGAACTGACCGGCCATCAAGTGTCGGGTCAGGCCTACAAGATTATCGCCGAGCTTCTCGGCGGCGTCTTCGTGGGGCTGGCGTTCGGAGCGATCGCAGACTGGGCCCTCGGGACCCGTCCGTGGGGTTTGATCGGCGGAGTCCTTCTGGGCTTCGCCTTGTCGATTTACATGGCGCGTCGCACAGCCAACCGGCTGATGGCGCAGGCCAAGGCGCAAGGGACGACGGCTCCGGCCGAGCCCTACGTCGAGGCCGACGAAGACGGGGAACGATAGGGCTTCATGGCCGATCCGATTCATCAGTTTGCGATTCAGAAGGTCGTCGACCTTGGCGACGTCACCCTGCCTGTGCTGGGGACGGTCGATCTGGCGATCACCAACTCGCACATCGCCATGACTGTCGCCTTCGTGCTGATCGTCGGCTTCCTGGCCGCCGTGACCGCGAACGCCCAGGTCGTGCCCGGCCGGCTGCAAGCCGCTGGAGAGGGCCTGTTCGGCCTGATCGACAATCTGGCCGATTCCATCATCGGTCACGAAGGCCGCAAGTATTTCCCGTTCATCTTCACCCTGTTCATCCTGATTCTGGGCATGAACATTCTGGGTCTGTTCCTGACCTTCACGGCGACCTCGCAACTGGCCATCACCGCCACCTTCGCCCTGATCACCTTCGGCCTGGTGCTGGTCGTTGGCTTCGCCAAGAACGGTTTGGGCTTCTTCAAGCTGTTCTGGCCGATGGGTGCGCCGCTGGCGCTGCGCCCGGTGGTCGGCCTGATCGAGTTCGTGTCCTTCCTGCTTCGCCCGGTCACCCTGGCGCTGCGTCTGTTCGGCAACATGCTGGGCGGCCACGTCGCGCTGAAGATCTTCGCCGGCTTCGTCGTGTCGCTGGGCCTTCTGGGCCTGGGCGGCGGCATCGGTCTGCTGGCCTTCCCGGTCGCGGCCCTGTCGCTGGGCATGGTCGTCGCCCTGACCGCTCTGGAGTTCCTGGTGGCCTTCCTCCAGGCCTTCGTCTTCGCCGTTCTGGCCTGCATCTATCTGAACGATGTGGTCAACCTGGACCACGCCCACTAAAGGGCCGGACCAGTCTCTTCACCCCAACCACCAACGACTTTAATCTAGGAATACAATCATGGACGCTGAAGCCGCGAAGTACATCGGCGCTGGTCTCGCCACCCTGGGCATGATCGGTTCGGCCCTGGGCGTGGGCAACATCTTCGGCAACTTCCTTGCCGGCGCCCTGCGCAACCCGTCGGCCGCCGCCGGCCAAGTCGGCAACCTGTTCGTCGGCGCCGCTCTTGCCGAAGCCCTGGGCATCCTGGCCTTCGTGCTCGGCATCCTGATGATCTTCGGCTGATATCAGTCGATTACGGCGCGCGGGGTTCGCCCGCGCGCCGCTTCATCTGATCCTGCAGTAGACGGTTCATGGCCAGCACCCACACCATCGACGCGGTCCCGCCTTCGGTCGAAGCGGACCTGCACGCCGAGACGGCGACCACCGCCGAGCACGGCTCGGGCGGCCTGCCGCAATTCCAGTTCGAACACTGGGCGGGCCAGATCGGCTATCTGCTGATCCTGTTCGTCATCCTGTATGTTCTGGTTTCCAAGGTCTTCGCGCCACGCCTTCGCAAGGTGATGGACGAACGGGCCGACACTATTTCCACCGCCGTCGCCACCGCGCGTCAGGTTCAGGCTGAAGCCGCCGACCAGGCCGCCCAAGCTCAGGCGGAAGTCGCCAAGGCTCGCGCTGACGCCCGCGCCACGGCCGCCGCCGCCAAGGCGCGCGTGACCGAAGAAGCGAACGCCCGTCAGGCCGCCGAAGAAGCCGTGGTCAACGCCCGCATCGCCGAGGCGGAAGCCTCGATCGGCAAGACGCGCGACGCCGCCATGGCCAATGTCTCCACCATCGCCTCCGACACGACCGCCGCCATGGTCGAACGTCTGACCGGCAAGGCCGCGACCGCCGCCGAGCTGGCCGCCGTCAAGGGAGCCGCCTGATGAACCTGATCTTCGAACACGGCATCTGGAGCTTCGCCAATGCGGAGATCTGGGTCGGCATCGGCCTGATCATCTTCTTCGGCATCCTGATCGCCGCCGGCGTGCCCAAGATGGCCGGCAAGGCGCTGGACGCCAAGGCAGTCAAAATCCAGGCCGACCTGGACGAGGCCGCTCGCCTGCGCGCCGAGGCCGAAGCCCTGCTGGCCCAGATCCGCAAGGAGAAGGCCGAGGCTGAAGCTCAAGCCGCCGAGATGATGGCTCAGGCCGAAGCCGACGCCCGTCGTCTGGAAGTCGAGACCAAGGCCAAGCTGGAAGAGACGCTGGCCCGTCGTCAGAAGATGGCCGAAACCCGCATCGCCCAAGCCGAAGCCCAGGCCTCGGCCGAGGTGAAGGCCGCCGCCGCCGATCTGGCCGCCAAGTCGGCGGAACAGGTTCTGGCCGCGCGCCTCGCCAGCGGCGCCAAGGATCCGCTGCTCGACAGCGCCATCGCCCAGATCGGCGATCGCCTGAACTAATCAGGGTTGATCCTGAATGAAACAAGGCCCCCGACGTCGCCGTCGGGGGCCTTTTTCTTTGGACAGCAAGCCGTGATCAGTGAGCGTGGGCGCCGCCGATGATGGTCGCGCCCATCCGTTTATCGCGCGCCACCAGACGGGCATAGACGTTGCCCAGCACGATGCCGAAGACCGCATGGGTGATCAGCAGCCAAGCGAAGGTGCCGAAGCCTGCGCCGGCCGTGAAGGTGCGGTAGTTGCCGAACATCACGATGGCGGCCATCATCAGGATCCATGCGCCGACGGCGAAGACGATGCCCTTGGTCTCGGGCGTGTCCGTCGGCAGGCGGGGACACAGGACGGCGAACAGCGGCCCCAGGATGAAGACGCCGCTGATGACATGGACCACCCAGCCGACGGCCAGATTGCCGGGCATTCCGATCATGCTGGCGATGACCCCCTGGAAGGGATCAAACCAGTTCAGGAACATATTGGGTATTTCGAGCAGTGAGACGGCCACGGTCGCCGCAACGCCGGCGATCAGACCTTTTTGTACGCGTGACATCATGACCTTAGCGCCTCCCAACGCCTAAGTGGTTCTCTGATAACGCGCAGACAGGATACGCCTGACTTGAGAGAGCGGTGTTCACGATCCTGTGGTTAGCGGTTGCAGCAACGCAACCGCGAAATCAGGCGCAAACTAGCGGAAGAGTTTGCGGAAATAGCGCCGAACGCTCTTGCGGCCGCGCGAGAGGCGACGGCTGGACCGCTTGGTCACGATCTTTTCCGCCCGCAGCGCCTGCTGCCAGAAGACGGGCGCGAACTCCGGCTTCTTCCGCATCAGGCGACGGAAGGGATAGACCCATTTCGGCCGCGCATATTGGGCACGAATGAACTGGCGCTTGGCCCAGAACGAGCTTTTCAGGATCAGCATCAGGCCGACGGCGATGACGGGAATGCCGCCGGGCCCGGGCAGGGGGGCGATCAGAATGCCCAGCAGCACGACGAACAGACCGCCGATCATCAGCGCCCAGCGCTTGACGACCCGCAGCGTCGAGGCTCGCGGCTTGTCTGGGCGGACGAAGGGAACGGGGAGTGAGGTCACGAATACGCCGGATGGGGAGGAGGATCGTCATGACAACGGTCGCCACGGACGCGCGATCCCTCGTCGGGAAAGGAAAAAGGCGACCGTGACGACCTTGCCACAAGACCCCTTAACGCCCTGCGTCCATGGCGGATGGATGTCCGGGGGGTGAAGCTTTGGTCATGAAGAGACGATCTCTCCGCGTCGTGTCGCGACGGACACGCTCCGCGCCGTCAGCCGTAGGTCACGCCCGTCAGACGCTCTGATTCCGCCCAGAGACCCCTGGCCACATCAGCGTCCTTGGCCTGGCGCTTGATCGCCGCAACGCCGGGCGGGCCTTTCATCTCCTGAAAGCCGGTGGGGCCGTAATAGCCGCCGGGCGTCGGGTCCGGCAGGGTCGCGGCCATCAGGATCGGCAGGGCGCCGTCCGCGGCCGAATGGCTGAGCACGGCCTCCAGCAGCCGGGCGCCGCGCGCGAACAGGCCTGGCTTGCCGGCATGGCCGTTGGCGATCAGGTCGGTGCGGGCGAAGCCGGGGTGGGCCGCCACGCTGATCAGGCCCCAGCCGTTGGCGTCGCTGCGGCGCTGAAGCTCCTGGGCGAACATCAGCATGGCCAGCTTGGACTGCTGATAGACCGGCCAGGGACGGTAGTGGGTCTGATAGTTCAGGTCGTCCAGGCGGATATGGCCGCTGCGGTGGGCGACGCTGGACAGCTGGATCACGCGGGCCCCTCCTCTGTTGGAATGGGCAGCCGTCAGCAGGGGCAGCAGACGGCCGACCAGGGCGAAGTGGGAGAGGTAGTTGGTCCCGAACTGCATCTCGAACCCGTCGACGGTCGTCTGGCGCGTCGGCAGGGCCATGACGCCCGCATTGTCGATCAGGATGTCGATGGGGCGTCCCGTCGCCAGATGGCGCTCGGCGAAGGCCCGGACGGAGGCCAGGCTGGCCAGGTCCAGCAGATCGAACCGGACGGCCGCATCCGGATGACGAGACCGGATCAGCCGTTCGGCCTCGGCCCCCTTGGCGGGATTGCGGGCCGCCAGCACGACCTCGGCGCCTTTGCCGGCCAGCACCAGGGCGGTTTCCAGCCCCAGCCCGCCGGTCGCTCCGGTGATGATGGCCAGTCGGCCGGAAAGGTCGGGGATGTCGTTCGTCGTCCAGGTCATGGCCATGACCTAGCGATGGATCAGCCCCGCGTCAGCCCCTTCCCGCAGGAAGGGGCGACTAAGGGGTCAGGCCGCCTTGTTGGAGCCTTCCGGCGCGGTCCAGCGCAGAACCGGCGAACGGGCGGCGCGGGTTTCATCCAGACGTTTCAGCGGCGCGTGGAAGGGCGCGCCCTTGAAGCGGTCGACGTCGCCGGCCTTGGCTGCCCCGGCCAAGGCGCGCATCGCCTCGATGAAGCGGTCCAGTTCGGCCTTGGACTCGGTTTCCGTCGGCTCGATCAGCATGGCGCCGTGGACGACCAGCGGGAAATACATGGTCATCGGGTGGAAACCCTCGTCGATCATCGCCTTGGCGAAGTCGAGCGTGGTGATGTCCGTGCCCTTCAGCCATTCGTCGTCGAACAAGGCCTCGTGCATGCAGGGGCCGTCGGGGAAGGCGGCCGACATCAAATCACCGAGCCGGGCCTTGATGTAGTTGGCGTTCAGGACGGCGTCCTCGGCGACCTGACGCAGGCCGTCGGCGCCGTGCGACATCATGTAGGACAGGGCGCGGGTGTACATGCCCATCTGGCCCTGGAAGGCGCACAGACGGCCGAAGGCTTGCTCGGCCTCGTCCTCCTCGCGCTCGATCAGGCGATAGCCACCGTCGTCATGCACGACCCAGGGGGCGGGCGCGAAGGGCGCCAGGGCTTCGGACAGGACGACCGGACCCGCGCCCGGACCGCCGCCGCCATGGGGCGTCGAGAAGGTCTTGTGCAGGTTGATGTGCATCGCATCGACGCCCAGGTCGCCCGGACGAACCCGGCCGACGATGGCGTTGAAGTTGGCCCCGTCGCAATAGAAGTAGGCGCCGGCCTCATGCGTCAGGCGGCTGATCTCCAGGATGTCGCGCTCGAACAGGCCGCAGGTGTTTGGGTTGGTCACCATGATGGCGGCGACGTCGTCACCCAGCTTCGAAGCCAGGTCGGCGACGTCCACGCGGCCGTCCTCGGTCTGGGCCACTTCAACCACCGAATAGCCGACGAAGGCGGCGGTGGCCGGGTTGGTGCCGTGGGCGCTGGTGGGCACCAGAACCTTGCGACGCTTCTCATGCTGGCCCGAGGCCTCGTGGGCGGCGCGGATGGCCATCAGGCCGCACAGTTCGCCGTGCGCGCCCGCCTTGGGCGACAAAGCGACGGCGGGCATGCCGGTCAGGGTCTTCAGCCAGTGGGCCAGCGCATCCATCAGCTCCAGCGCGCCCTGGACCGTCGAGATCGGCTGCAGCGGGTGGATGTCCGAGAAGCCGGGCAGGCGCGCCATCTTCTCGTTCAGGCGCGGGTTGTGCTTCATCGTGCACGAACCCAACGGATAGATGGCCAGGTCGATGGCGTGGTTCTTTTGGCTCAGGCGCACATAGTGACGCATGGTTTCCGGCTCCGACAGGCCGGGCAGGCCGATCGGATCCTTGCGGACCAGATCGCCCAGGTCGGAGCCGTCCGTCTTGGGTTCCGGCAGATCGACGCCGGTCTTGCCCCAGCCGTCGCCCTCGAAGATCAGGGCTTCGTTCTGCAACAGGCCACGGCCGCCGGTCAGGGTGGCGGGCTTGGACTGGACTGCGTTCGGGGTGGTCGGACGGCCGACGGTGTTCATGGTGCTCATGGTCGTTATCCCTTACGCGCCGAGGACTTTGGAGAGCGACTTGGCGAGGATCTGGATGTCGGCATCCAGTGTCGTCTCGGTCGCGGCGACCAGCAGGACGTCGTCCATGCCGGCGTCGGGGGCTAGGCGGCTGTAGGGCACGCCCGCCAGGATGTGGTGGCCGGCCAGGGCGTCCACGACCTCGGCCGCGTTCCTGGGCAGGCGCACCGCGAACTCGTTGAAGAAGCGGTCCGTCAGGATTTCGACGCCGGGGATAGCGGCCAGGGCGTCGCGCGTGGCGACGGCCTTTTCGTGGTTCAGCAGGGCCAGTTTGCGCAGCCCCGTCTCGCCCAGCAGGCTCATGTGGATGGTGAAGGCCAGGGTGCACAGACCCGAGTTGGTGCAGATGTTCGACGTCGCCTTGTCGCGGCGAATATGCTGTTCGCGCGTCGACAGGGTCAGGACGAAGCCGCGTTCGCCGTCGGCGTCCACGGTCTCGCCGGTCAGGCGGCCGGGCATCTGGCGGATCAGCTTATCGCGCGTGGCGAACAGGCCGACGTAAGGACCGCCGAAGTTCAGGGCGTTGCCGATCGACTGGCCCTCGGCCGCGACGATGTCGGCGCCCATCTCGCCGGGCGACTTGAGCAGGCCCATGGAAACGGCCTCGGTGACCACGACGATCAGCAGGGCGCCGGCGGCGTGTGCGGCCTCGGCGATCTTGGTCACATCCGTCGCCGTGCCGAAGACGTTCGGGGTCTGGACGACGACGCAGGCCGTGTCGGGACCGATCTGGTCGATCACGGCGGCCTCGGCGTCGAACGCTGGGGCCAGAACCTGGGTCTCGACGCCCACGGCGTGGACCACGGTCTCGGTCGCCTTGACGTAGTGGGGGTGGACGCCGCCCGAGATCACCGCCTCGTTGCGGCGGGTCACGCGGGTCGCCATCAGCACGCCTTCGGCCATGGCGGTCGAGCCGTCATAGAGGCTGGCGTTAGCCACCGGCATGCCGGTCAGGTTCGCGACCTGGGTCTGGAACTCGTACAGATACTGCAGCGTGCCTTGCGCGATTTCCGGCTGGTAGGGGGTGTAGCTGGTCAGGAACTCCGAGCGCTGGATCACGTGATCCACCGTCGCCGGGACGTGGTGCTTGTAGGCGCCTGCGCCGCAGAAGAAGGGCACGGCGCCGGCCGTGGCGTTCTTGGCCGCCATGGCGGACAGGGCGCGCTCCACCTCCAGCTCGCCTGCGACGCGCGGCAGATCGACCGGGCCGTCCAGACGGGCGGCCTGGGGCACGTCCACGAACAGATCATCGATGGATTTCGCGCCGATGGCGGCGAGCATCGCCGTGCGGTCGTCGGGCGTCAGGGGGAGGTAACGCATGGTCGTGTCCTGGGCCAGGAAAGGCCGAAGACCCGCTGACTAATCAGCGGGTCCGATGGGGCTTAGAGGGTGGCGAGGAAGGCGTCGTAGGCGGCCTGGTCCATCAGGGCGTCCAGCTGCGAGGCGTCCGAAACCTTGATCTTGGCGAACCAACCGTCGGCCTCGGCGCCCGAGTTGACGGTTTCCGGGGCGGTCGACAGGGCGTCGTTCGCCTCGACCACCTCGCCCGAGACGGGGGCGTAGACGTCCGACGCCGCCTTCACGCTCTCGACCACGGCGAAACTGTCGCCCTTGGAGACGATCTTGCCGACTTCAGGCACTTCGACGAACACCACGTCGCCCAGGGCGTCGGCGGCGTGTTTGGAGATGCCGACGGTGGCGATGTCGCCGTCCAGGCTGACCCACTCGTGATCCTTGGTGAACTTCATGGTCTGATCTCTCAGGCTTTGGGTTTGCGGTAATAGCGTTGAGCCACGAAGGGCATGGCGACGACTTCGGCGGCGGCGGTCTTGCCCCGCACGATGACCTTCAGCGCCGTGCCCAGGGCGGCATGGGCCGGCGGGACGTAGCCCATGGCGATATTCTTGCCCAAGGTGGGGGAGGGGCCGCCAGAGGTGACCTTGCCGATCACGGCGCCGTCGGCGTCGGCGATCTCGGCGCCCTCACGGGCCGGGGCGCCTTCCTTGATGATCAGACCGACGCGAACGCGGGCGGGGCCGTCGGACAGTTCCTTCAGGATTCTGTCGGCGCCGGCGAAGTCCCCGCGTTCCTTGCGCGACTTGGACAGGGCGAAGGTCAGGGCGCCTTCGACCGGCGAGGTGGTCGGGTCGATGTCGTGGCCGTGCAGCGGCAGACCGGCTTCCAGCCGCAAGCTGTCGCGGGCGCCCAGGCCGATCGGCTTGACGCGAGCGTCTTCCAGGATCGTGTTCCAGATGCGCTCGGCCTGGTCCGCCGGGACCGAAATCTCATAGCCGTCTTCGCCGGTGTAGCCCGAGCGAGACACATAGCAATCAGCGCCGAACAGCATCAGGCGGGCGCATTCCATGAAGCCCATTTCGGCCACGATCGGCTCGTGCGCGGCCATGACCTCGGCGGCTTCCGGCCCCTGGATGGCGATCAGCGCGCGGTCAAGCACCGTCAACTTGGCGTCGCCTTCGAGGTTCGCTTCCCAGAAGGCGAAGTCCTCGTCCTTGTTGCCGGCGTTGACGACGACGAACAGGCCGTCGTGATCCGGGCGGCCGGCCATCAGGTCGTCGATGATCCCGCCGTCCTTGTTGAGCAGCAGCGAATATTTCTGTTTGCCGGCCTTCAGGATCGCGTAGTCGCCGGGCACGAAACGCTCGAACTGAGCGGTCGCGTCCTCGCCGGTGATCTTGCACTGGCCCATGTGGGAGACGTCGAACAGACCGGCGTGTTCCCGCGTCCAGCGATGCTCGGCCAGAACGCCTTCATACTGGACCGGCATGTCATAGCCGCCGAAGCCCACCATACGGGCCCCCAGCGCGCGGTGCGCGGCGTTCAGGGGCGTGGTCTTCAGGGTCTGATCGGTCATGGTTCAGGCTTTCACGGTCGCGTGTTGTGGCGGAGCTCCGCCGTCCTCGCGCCCCCGCTGTCCTGAAGCCTGAGAGATTCCGGCGACCAAATCATGTCGCCTTGCTCCGTCGGCGCGCCCGAATGGGCGACTTTCCAGCGTCCGTGTGCTTCGCGGTCCGTTTGCCTGAGCGTTTCCGGGGCGGTTGCGCCTTCGGCGTCGAACCCTGTTTCCAGCGCCCGATCTCTCCCGCGAGAGCCTGCGACCTAAGGCATCGACTCAAGCGCCAAGTCAAGCGGGCCGGGAACAAGGATGCGTGCGGCGGGTTGTCGTTCCGAACCCCGAAACCAAACCCAGGAATGCGAAAATGTCCATTATAGACAAGCTGTTCGGCGACAACGACAAGCCGCGCGATACGCCCGCCAAGGCCGATGGCCCAATGCAGAAGGTGCTGGACGAACTCGCGTCCCTCGGCGGCAAGCCCATCGAGACCCTGTCGCCAGAGGAGGCCCGCCAGCAACCGACGCCGACCGATGCGGTGAAATCGTTGTTGCGCAAGGACGGCAAGGACCCCACCGACGACATGGGCGTCAAGACCAGCGACATCACCATCCCCGGCGCCGCCGGCCCCATCCAGGCGCGCATCTACAAGCCGCACGACCATTCCGAAGACAAGCTGCACCCGGTCGTCGTCTATTTCCACGGCGGCGGCTTCGTGATCGCGGATCTGGACGTCTATGACGGCGGCCCGCGCGGCGTGTCCAAGATGGCCGATGTGATCGTAGTCTCGGTCCATTATCGCCAGGCCCCGGAACATCATTTCCCTGCCGCCCACGACGACGCACTGGCGGCTTACCGCTGGGTTCTGGAGAATGCGCAGACCTTCCGCGGCGACCCGCAGAAGGTGGCGGTCATGGGCGAAAGCGCAGGCGGCAACCTGGCCATCGGCGTGTCGATGATGGCGCGCGACGCCGGCCTACCGGCCCCCAAACATCAGGTGCTGGTCTATCCGGTCTCCGGCGTGGACATGGACAATGAGTCCTACGTCGAGAACGCCGACGCCAAGCCGCTGAACAAACCGATGATGAAGTGGTTCGTGAAGCACATCTTCGCCAACGAGGCCGATGCTCAGGACCCGCGCATCAATATCGTCGAGAAGGCGAACCTGTCGGGCCTGCCCTCGACGACGGTGATCTGCGCCGAGATCGATCCGCTGCGCACCGAGGGCGAGCTGCTGGCCGAGAAGCTGGAGCAGGCGGGCGTCGACGTGCGTCACAAGACCTTCCACGGCTCGACACACGAGTTCTTCGGCATGGCGGCGGTCGTGCCGGATGCCACGGCGGCCCAGACCTTCGCCGCGCACGAACTGAAGCGGGCGTTCGGTACGGCGATCCTGCCGATCTGATCGACAACGCCGATGAATACGGAAGCGCCCCGGTTTCGCCGGGGCGTTTTCGTTGTCGCATCGCCCTGCCGCCTTGCCCTGGGGCTAGTCCCCCGCCAAAACGGCGCAACGCCCAGAACCGGACCGACCGCATGACCCGCACACGCCTTGACGCCCATATCGCCGCCCTGGATGCGCCTGAGGGGCTGAAGACGGTTCTGACCGTGGTCGCCGCCACCTGCGCGGACATCAGCAAGGTGGTCGCGGGCGGCGCCCTGGCCGGAGCGTTGGGCGCATCGGGTCAGATCAACGTGCAGGACGAGGAGCAGAAGAAGCTCGACGTCATGACCAACGACATGCTGACCGAGGCCCTGCTGGCCAGCCCGGCCGTCGCCGGCGTCGCGTCGGAAGAGATGGACGAGGTCCAGCCGGCCTCCAATCCGGCCGGCGACTATCTGGTTCTGTTCGACCCACTGGACGGCTCGTCCAACATCGACATCAACGCGCCCGTCGGCACCATCGTCTCGGTGCTGAAGTCCACCACCGCGACGCCGACCGAGGCCGATTTCATGCAGCCCGGCCGCCATCAGGTCGCCGCCCTCTACGCCGTCTATGGACCGCAAACCATGCTGGTGCTGACGACCGGCGCGGGCGTGAAGGGGTTCACCCTGTCGAACGACGGCGACTGGATCCTGACCCACGACGACATCGCCATTTCTCCAGACACCAAGGAGTTCGCCATCAACATGTCGAACCTGCGCCACTGGGCCGAGCCGGTGCAGACCTATGTCGGCGATCTGCTGAAGGGCGAGGAGGGGCCTCGGGCCAAGAACTTCAACATGCGCTGGGTCGCGGCCATGGTGGCGGATGTTCACCGCATCCTGATGCGCGGCGGGGTCTTCCTCTATCCTTGGGATCGGCGCGAGCCGAACAAGCCGGGCAAATTGCGGCTGATGTACGAAGGCAATCCGATGGCGTTCCTGGTCGAGCAAGCGGGCGGCAAGGCGACGACGGATGGTCGTCAGGCCATTCTGGACGTGCAGCCCGAGCATCTGCACCAGCGCATCCCCGTCGCGCTCGGCTCGGCCAACGAGATCGACGCCTACGCAGGCGTCTGATGAGCGCCGCCCTTCTGGTCATCGATCCGCAGAACGACTTCTGCGAAGGCGGCCGTCTGGCGGTGGCGGGCGGCGCGGGGATCATGCCGCTGATAAACCGGCTGGCGGCTCGGTTCGACCGGGTGATCGTGACCCAGGACTGGCATACGCCGGACCAGATTTCTTTCGCCTCCAACCACCCCGGCGCGGCGCCCTTCACCGAGATCGAGGTCGCCTACGGTCGCCAGATGCTTTGGCCGGATCATTGTCTTCAGGGCACGCCTGGCGCCGACTTTCATCCCGATGCAGCGCCGACGGTGGACAAGGCCATGGCCGTGATCCGCAAGGGTTACAATCCGGCGGTCGACAGCTATTCCGGCTTCTTCGAGAACGATCACCGCACCCCGACGGGCCTAGGCGGCCTGCTTCGCGAACTGGGCGTGAAGCGCGTTTTCCTATGCGGTCTGGCCTTCGACTACTGCGTCCGTTTCACGGCCGAGGACGCGATTCGCGAGGGGTTTGAAGCCGTGGTGATCACTGACGCCAGCCGGGCCATCGCGCCGCAGACCGAGGTGGCGGCCCAAGACAGTTTCCGGGCCTTGGGCGTCGCGGAGATCGCGGCGGCGTCCCTGCTGAGCTAGCCTGGTTCACTCCCAAAAATCCTCGGCCTCGGGGATGCGGGTGAAGGCTATCTTGGCGCCGATATAGTCGGGCAGGCCGGCCTTGGGGCCGATGCTGACGGTGTCCTTGCCATAGCGGCGGTTCAGCGCATCCAGCGCCTGGGACAGGCGAAGAGACGGAGCCTCGCCATCCTGATCCGGGCCGGCGGCGAATAGGTCGGTCTCAAAAGCGTCGCGGGATTTCAGGCCGTCCACCCCGACCCCGACATAGCTCAGGCGTCCCGCCTCCAGCTCCGGCTCGACCTTGCGCCACAGACTATCGAGCGCGGCCAGAAGGGCGAAGGTGTCCTGCGTCGGCGCGATGGGACAACTCATCGCCGCCGTTTCCCAGCCACGTCGGCCGCTTCGGGGCGTCGCCTTCGGCCCCATGTCCAGATGCAGGGTCAGGCTGGCGCCGGTCAGGCCCATGCGCCGCAGACGCGCCCCGCACTTGACCACCAGCCGCCGCGCAACGGCCCGCGCCTTGTCCGGGGTCCGCATGGCCTGGGCCAGGACGTGGCTGTGGCTGATCGAGGCGGGCGGTCTTTCCGGGGTCGGCTCGCTGTCCAGACCGTGCAGGCCGCGCCAGATGCGTTCGCCCTCGATGCTGTTCCAGACTGCCCGAGCCTGTTTCGCGCTCATGTTCCAAAGGCCGGCCGTGTCGGTGACGCCCGCCGCCTGCAACCGGATCTGCATACGCGAGCCGATGCCTGGATATTTCGACAGCGGCAGGTCCAGCAAGGGACCGGGCAGCTCGTTGGCGCGCAGCACCGTCAGCCCGGCGGGCTTCTGCATGCCGCAGGCGGTCTTGGCCAGGAACCGCGACGGCGCCAGCCCGACGGACGACCGCAGACAGTCGCCGACGTTTTGCAGGATGCCCGCCTGAATGCGTCGGGCCAGGGCGACGGCGTTCGCCTCTAGCCGTTCTGGACCGAGCAGTTCGCACGAGCATTCGTCGATCGAACCGACCTTCCACACCGGAACATGGCGATCGATCTCGGCCATGATCTGCTGATGGATTTTAACGTAGAGGTCGGGGCGCGCCTCGGCGACGATAAGCTCGGGGCACAGTTTGCGCGCCTCGGACACCCGCATCCCGGTATGAACGCCCCAGGCCTTGCTCTCATAGCTGGCGGCGATGGCGCCGGTGTATTCGCTCTCAGCCGGCCGCACGATGACCGGCTTGCCCCGCCAGTCCGGGTTCATCTGCTGTTCGACGCTGGCGAAGAAGGCGTTCAGATCAACGAACAACCAACGGAGGTTCGCCTCGTCTTCCACCGGTGATCCTGTCCGCGCCATCGGCGGAACATATCAGGAACACGAAGTGAGCTAAAGGGCGTCGATCACCAGATGACCAGGCTTATGACGAATGCAGCGAGGAGGGCGGCGGCCAGAACAAAAGCCACCCGCGCGACTTTGACGCAAAGCGTTATGAAGCGGCTCTTATAGTGACGGTGTGCGTCGGAAAAGATCGTCCTGAACGACGGCCCTATGCCGAAGTAAAAGACATTTTTCGAGAAGTCGTAGAAATCCGGGGTCTTCCGGGGAACGAGCCCGTTTCGCCTTCTGTGGTCGGCCGCGAAATGCGCGCCCATGCTGCTGACCATGCCTGTCGCCAAACTGAACCAGCCAGCGATGGCCAGAACGGCTTGAGCGGTATTCATCGCTTCGCGTAGGCATCAACCTCAGCCAGGTAGGCCGCCTTCTCCGGCTCGCCCAGGAATGACCCTTCGAAGCTGTTCTTCGCCAGTTGCGTCACCTGATCGCGTGTCAGGCCGACGGCCTCAGCCAAACGGCTGTAGTTGTCGTTCACATATCCCCCGAAATAGGACGGGTCGTCCGAGTTCAGGGTGACGTGCAGGCCCCGCCGCAGCATCTCGGGGACGGGATGGTCCTTCAGGTCATCGACCACGCACAGTTTCAGGTTCGACAGAGGGCAGACGGTCAGGGTCATCTGCTCGGCGACCAGCCGCCGGACCAGGGCCTCGTCCTCCATCGAGCGATTGCCGTGGTCCATCCGGTCGATGTTCAGCAGGTCCAGCGCCTCGTGCACATAGGCGGGCGGGCCCTCCTCGCCCGCGTGGGCGCACAGTTTCAGGCCCAGCTCACGCGCGGCGGCGAAGACGCGCTGGAACTTGGACGGCGGATGGCCGACCTCCGACGAATCCAGCCCCACGCCGATGAAATGGTGCAGATAGGGTTTGGCCGCCTCCAGCGTCGCGAACGCTTCCTCCTCGGTCAGGTGGCGCAGGAAGCTGAGGATCAGGCCGCTGGAGACGCCCAACGCCGCCCTGGCCCGGTCCATGCCCGAAATTAGCCCCTCGACCACCACGCCGAACGGCACGCCCCGGTCGGTATGGGTCTGGGGATCGAAGAAGATTTCGGCGTGGCGCACATTGTCCGCCGCCGCGCGCTGGAAATAGGCGAAGGCCAGATCCTCGAAATCCTGCCGCGTCAGCAGGACGGCGGCCCCCGCATAATAGATGTCCAGAAAGTCCTGCAGGTTCGAGAAATCATAGGCCGCCCGCACCGCCTCGACGCTGTCGTAAGGTATGGACACGCCGTTCCGCTGCGCCAGCTCAAACATCAGCTCGGGCTCCAGCGAGCCCTCGATATGCAGGTGCAGTTCGGCCTTGGGCAGGCCGGCGATATAGGCGTCGAGCGACATGGGCGATCTCCGGGAGGATGTCGCCCCGTCTATACCCTACATCCGCTCCGGCGTGTCGATGCCCAGTAGATTCAACGCGATTTCCAGCTGGCGCAAAGCTGCGGCGGACAGGGCCAGGCGCGAGCGCTTGGTCGCTTCGTCCGGCGCGATCAGCACGGGGCAGGCGGCGTAGAACTTCGAGAAGGACTGGGCTACGCGATAGGCGTGTTCTGCCACCAGATGCGGCATCCGCTTGTCGTAGGCGTCCGACACGGCGGTCGAGAAGGCGTCCAGCGTCAGGGCCAGATCGCGCTCCGCCGGTTCGGCGATGACGATGGCGCCGGGCGTCAGTCCCTGTTCGGCGCCCTTGCGCAGCAGGGATTTGATGCGGACGGACTGGTACAGCAGATAGGGGCCGGTCTTGCCTTCGAAGCTCATGAACCGGTCCAGGTCGAAGACGTAGCTGGTGGTGCGCGCGTTCGACAGGTCGGCGAACTTCAGGGCCGCGATGGCCACCTTGTGCGCGATGGCCTCGAACTCTTCCGGCGACAGGTCGTCGCCCAGCTTGGCCTCGTGAAGACGCTCGCGCGCCTTTTCGGTCGCCTGATCGATCAGGTCGCGCAGTTTCAGCACGCCGCCCGCGCGGGTCTTGAAAGGCTTGCCGTCCTGTCCGTTCATGGTCCCGAAGCCGAGATGCTCCAGCGCGCCCTCTTCGGCGTAACCGGCTAAATAGGCGGCGCGGAAGACCTGTTCGAAATGCTCGGCCTGGCGTTCGTCGACGACGTAGAGGGCCAGGTCGGGCGACAGAGCCTTCTTGCGGTCGAGGATGGTGGCCAGGTCGGTCGTGCCGTACATGGCCGAGCCTTCCGAGCTGATGACCAGCAGGGGCGGGGGCGAGGGTGCCTCAATCACCGAGCCGTCGGCCAGCTTCTTCTTGCGCGTCTCGCCGGGCTTGGCGACGTGAACCACCTGGGCGCCGTCGTCCTCGACCAGCAGGCCGGTCTCTTTCAGGTGCGCCAGCATTTCCGGCATTTGCGGATCGGCGTCGCTTTCGCCGTTCCACAGGTCGAAATCGACCGACAGGTCGCCGTATTCGCGCTTCAGCGCCTCGCGGCTGACCGCCACGAAATGCTGCCAGAGCGCGCGATAGCCGGGACGTCCGTTCTGGAGTTCAGCCGTCGCCTTGCGGGCGCGATCGCGGAACGCCGGCTCTTCCTTGGCCTTGCCGGCGGCTTGGGGATAAAGGCGGTCCAGGTCGGCCAGGGTGACCGGGCTTTCGGCCGGGAAGGGGCCGTCGCCTTCGGCCATGAAGTCATTCGCCAGGCCCTCGTGGCCGCACGCGACGATCAGCAGGCCCATCTGGAAGCCCCAGTCGCCGAAGTGGGCGTCGCCGGTGACGTGGTCGCCGCGGAAGCGGAACAACCGCTTCAGGCTCTCGCCGATGATGGCGCTGCGCAAATGGCCGACGTGCATCGGCTTGGCGACGTTGGGACCGCCGTAGTCGATGACTACCTGGCGCGGTTCGGCCACGGTCGCGGCGCCCGCGTGGGCGGCGTCGTTCGCCACCTCGGTCGCGCGTTCGGCCAATAGCGCGTCGGAGAGCTTCAGATTGATGAAGCCCGGTCCCGCGACTTCGACCGAGGCGAAGCGGGCATCCGCGCTCAGGCGCTCGGCGATCTTGCCGGCCAGTTCGCGCGGATTGGCCTTCAACGCCTTGGCGGCGGCGAGCGCGCCATTGGACTGGAAATCGGCCAGGTCGGGGCGGTCCGACGTGGTGACGCGGGCCAGGGCCGCATCCACGCCTTCGGCGGCGAAGGCGGCGGCGACCGCTTCGCTGAGGACGGTCTTCAGATCAGACATTATTGGCTCGGCGCGGAGGCAGGCGTGGGGGCGGCCGGTGTCGTGCCGGCGTTGACGCGGAAGCGGCTGCCCGAGCGGTTGAATTCGGCCATTTCCGGCGTCACGTCGAAACCGACCAGAATTTCGAAGTTGCTGCCGCTGGTTTCGATACCGGCGCGCGGAATGACGATGGTGCGCTTTTCAGTGACCGAGGCGGTGCGCTGGCCCTCGAAGTTCACCGGCAGATCGAAATATTCCTTGGACAGGATGGCGTTGTTCCGCTCGGTCACCGCGATCCAATAGCGGTAGGTGCGCTGCTCGCCCGTCGCCTGCGGGCCGCGCCCCAGGTTGAACAGCACGTCCATGTCGACGCGAATCGGATCGGCTTCGCGATATTCGCAGTCCGAAGCGACGCCTTCGATCTCGCCGGTATAGCCGACGTTGGCCACGGCGGCGCGACCGCCTTCCAGTTCGACGTAGCGGGCGGCGTCGTAGAGAATCTTCACATAGGGGCAGGGGCCGGCGTTGGCGCGGCGACGCAAGGGGGCGATGCGCGGCGCACGGGCAGGCGCGGCGTCTTCACCCGAGGCCTGCTGCTGTTGCCCGTCGCGCTCGCGTTGACGCTGGGAGGTCTGGGCCTCGGCGGCGACGGGCAGGACGGAGGCCGCGATGGAGAGGGCGGCCAGGGCGGTGAACACGCGACGCATCAGCTTATTTTTCCGACAGCGAGAGAGGGCGCACGACGATCGGCGGCCGATCATCAACGCTCGCCGCTGATAGCGGCTAAAGCGAGGCGCGGCAAACGCTTGCTGCCCTCAGCGCTCCATCACCAGGCAAGTCGAGGTCGCGGTTGCATAAAGCTTGCCGTCCAGGCCGCGCAGATCGGCCTCCGAGAAGGCCGCCCGGCGACCGGCCTGAACGATCCGGCCCTCGGCCCGAACCGGCGTGCCGGCCGTCAGCGCCTTATGGAAAACCGTTTTCAGTTCCAGCGTCGTATAAGTCTGGCCCGGCCGAAGCGTCGAATGGACAACGCAGCCGCAGGCCGAGTCGAGCACCGTCGCGATCCAACCGCCATGGACGGTGCCCAGCGGATTATAGACGGCGGTGGTGGGGATGGCCTCGAACACCACCCGGCCTTCTTCCACTTCGGTCAGTTCGAAGCCGACTGTGCGAGCGATGGGCGCGATGAAGCCGCCCGTCATGCCCAGACGCAGTTGGTCGATCCCGGACAGGGCGGCGATATCCACGTTTTGGCTCATGCAAACGGCTCCTTATCAGGTCCGTTTACAATAAGGACGGACGCTGCCGTGGCAAGCGCCCGTCGTATCGGTCCTTACAGGCCCGGCAGTTTGAAGCCGCTGCTGCGACGCGGCTGGATCGTGATGGCCTGCTGGCCGCCGGTCAGGGCCTGAAGGCGGGCCGCCTCGGTCGTGGCGTCGATGGTCTTCTGGCCTTCGGCGGTCTGGCGAACCGTCGGGGCCTGGGTCGAGGCGTCGTCCTTGCGCCAGAACATCAGGCGGTTGGCGAAGCTTTCGTCCTTGTGCGCCAGGTCGCCGAACTCGTCGTCGACGACGTAGCGGGCCAGGGGATCGGCCTGTTCGCCGCCGGCCTGGGCCACCAGAACCTGCTCGCCCGGCGTGCGGGTGACGGCCTGGCGCTGACCCAGCAGGATCTGACGCGCGGCGCTTTCGGGGGCCAGTTCCTGCGGGCGAGGCTGGCCCGGTGCGGGCGGACGCAGGCCGTACTCGGGCGGAATGCTGAGCGGGGCGGTGGAGACGGTGACGAACTCGTCCGGCACGACCTTGGTCAGGCCGATGCCCTGTTTGATGCTTCCGCAGGCCGAGACGGCGAGCGCGGAGGAGGCGACGAGGGTCAGGACGGCGACACTGCGGATACGCATGGTTTCAGGCTCTGGTCGGCTGATGCAGGAAGCGCCGCGATGGCGCAGTCGGCATAGTGAAGACGGGGTGATTACGACTTTTCGGGGGCCGCGCCAACCTTCACAGGCTTGTCGGACACCAGACTGTCGATGATCAGCAGCACGACGCCGATGGTGATGGCGCTGTCGGCGATGTTGAACACCCAGGGAAAGACGCCGGTGCCCGAGAAGTCGATGAAGTCGACCACATAGCCGAAGCGGATCCGGTCGATCACATTGCCCAGGGCGCCGCCCATAACGAAGCCGATGGCGGTGATCAGCAGGCGACGGTTCGATTGGGTCGCCCACCAGGCCAGGCCTGCCGAGACGACGATGGAGAAGATGGCCAAGCCCCAGCGCGCTTCGCCGCCGCCGAACAGGCCGAAGCTGACGCCGGTGTTCTCGACCCAGCTGAAGTTCAGGATCGGCGGGAAGACGGGGATGCGGCCGACCTCCTGCAGCGACAGGCCGCTGATGATCCAGGCCTTGGTCAGCTGATCCAGGACGATGATCAGGAGGGCGAACACATAGGCGGTGACGGCGAGGCGCGTGATCTTCATGCGGCGCCGTTAGCAGGAAGCGGCGCCGGGGCGAAGCGGAAAACGCGGATCATATCCGCCGGCGTCAGAACAGGCTGCCCTGATCGGCGGCGGTCGGCTTCGGCTTGGCCGCCGGCCGCAGCGGGGACGGACGGGATTCGCCGCCGTCGATCGTCGCGGGCTGAACGCCGTCGCCGAACACCAGTCGGACCGATTGACCCGCCTCCAGCGCCTTGGCCGAGGTGATCCAGGCGCCGTCTGAATCTTCAACGCGGGCGAAGCCGGGCTTGGGCCGTCCGGGGTCCAGGGTCGTCAGCGCGCGAGACAGCGCCGCCAGGCGATCGGCTTCGCGCTCCAGCCGACGGGGCATGACCCCGTCCAGTCGCGCGCCGACGGCTTCAAGCCGCGCCTGACGCTGGTCCAGCCGTCGATGCAGCGGTTCGGGCGACAGCCGCCCAGAGACCTGCAACAGCCGCCGCTCGCCGCGCGCCACTCCGGCCTGAAGCGCCGCGCCCAGCCGATCGCTCGCGCCGCGCAGCCGGTCCTGACCTCGCTCGATCCGGGTGCGCAGCAGGCCCGGGCTCAGCTTGCCGCCCGTCACCGCCAGATGCCGCTCGTGCAGGGCGACATTGCGTTGCAGGCCCGATCCCAGCCGGCTCGACACATGGTCCAGCCGTTGCTGCGCCAGGGCCAGCAGATCCTCCGGCCGCGCCGGCAGGCCGCGCGCCACGGCCCGCAGGCGCGTGCGTCGATCCTCGATCAGCCGTCCGCCCGCCTGCACCATGCGCCGGTCCATGTCGGCGACGGTATAGCGCAGGTCCGCCAGCACCGGCGTCGCCATTTCGGCCGCGCCCGTCGGGGTCGGCGCCCGGCGATCCGACACGAAGTCGATCAGGGTCGTATCCGTCTCGTGCCCCACGGCCGAGATGATGGGAATGCGCGCCGCCGCCACGGTCCGCGCCAGACCTTCGTCGTTGAAGCACCACAGGTCCTCGACCGACCCGCCGCCGCGCGCGACGATCAGCAGGTCGGGGCGGGGGATCGGCCCGTCGGCGGTCATCGCATCAAAGCCGCGAATGGCGTTCGACACCTGACCGCAGGCCGATTCGCCCTGAACGACCACGGGCCAGACGATGACACGACAGGGCCAGCGTTCGGCAATCCGGTGCAGCACGTCGCGAATCACCGCGCCGGTCGGGCTGGTGATCACGCCGATGGTCGCGGGAAAGGCGGGCAGGGGCTTCTTGCGCCCCGGCTCGAACAGCCCTTCCTCACGCAAGCGGACCTTCAGCCGTTCCAACTGGGCCAGCAGGGCGCCCGCCCCGGCCGCTTCCATGCTCTCGATTACGATCTGATAGGACGACCGCGCCGGATAGGAGGTGATCTTGCCGGTGACGATGACCTCCAGCCCCGCCTCGGGCTGGACGCCGAGGCCGCGCACCGACCCCTTCCACACCACGCCGTCGATGGCCGACTTGTCGTCCTTCAGTGTCAGATAGATGTGGCCCGAGGCGTGGCGATTGACCTTGGAGACCTCGCCGCGCAGCCGCACGTGGCCGAACCGGTCTTCCAGCGTACGCTTCAGTGCGAACGACAGCTCCGAGATCGACAGGGGCGGATTGTTGTCGCGCGGGGCAGGGACCTCGGCCGGACCTTCGAATACGTAGGAGTCGTCGCTCATGGAAGCATCCTAGCCTGCGTCGATCCGCCCGGGAACGCCGCGCGCGCCCTGTCGTTCGACTTTCATGGCCGCCGACCCGCCCGGAACCGATCCTTCTGACCGTGACCCGCACGAGCGCGATCTGTCGCGCCGCGCCGGGGGCGGCGGCGCCATGAGCCCGTGGCTGATCATCGGCTGCATCATTCTGCTGGGCCTGGGCGTCTATGTCGTCTCGGCCCTGCTCTAACACCCAAGGAGGCCGTATGAACCGCTTCGTCCCGCTCGCCGCCATTCTTTGCCTGACTGGCGGCGTCGTCGCCTGCTCGGATCGCGACGACGATGTGGTCCAGGCCCCAGCGCCGGGCGCGGCGCCCGTGGCCTTGCCGGATCAACAGGCGGATGCCGCCGCCTCGAACGCCGCCTTGGCCTTCAACATGACCCGCGATCAGCTGGAGGATGCAGACCTGTATTCGCGCGCCAACGTCGATCTGGGCGATGTCGAAACCCTGGTGCTGGACGCTTCGGGCGCCCTGACCCATCTGGTGATCGAGCTGGAAGGGCCTGGCGACATGAAGGTGTTGGTTCCGGTCGCGGACGTGTCTCCGATCGACCGCAACGGCGACCGGGATCTGGTCACCGATATGACGCCCGGTCAGCTTCAGGCCCTGCCGGCCTGGACCTCGCCAGCGCGCTGATTGGAGGCTGAATGCGGCGTTAAGTCTGACGGGCGCTTGACCGGCCGGCGCCGGCCGGTCATTGCCCGATCTCATGAACATTCTTCTCGTCGGATCGGGCGGCCGCGAACACGCCCTGGCCTGGAAGATCGCCCAGTCGCCGCTGGTCACGCGCCTGGTCGCGGCGCCCGGCAACCCTGGCATCGAGAAGCTGTGCGAGCTGCGCGCCGTCAAGGCGGACGACGCCGACGGCTTGGCCGCCCTGGCCAGAGAGATCAAGGCCGATCTGGTCGTTGTGGGCCCAGAGGTAGCGCTGGCCGCTGGTCTCGCCGACCGTCTGGCTTCGGCCGGCATTCCCTGCTTCGGGCCGACCGCCAAGGCGGCGCAGCTGGAAACCTCGAAGGCCTTTTCGAAGGGCTTCCTTGAACGGCACGAAATCCCCACCGCCGGCTACGGCGTCTACGACACGGTCAAGGACGCCAAGGCGGCGCTGGACGTGTTCCGGCCGCCCTATGTCATCAAGGCTGACGGCCTGGCCGCCGGCAAGGGCGTGGCGATCAGCCCGGATCGCCCCGACGCCGAGGCCGAGATCGAGCGCATGCTGGGCGGTCGGTTCGGCGCGGCCGGCGCCCGTGTCGTGATCGAGGAGTTCATGGACGGCGAGGAAGGCTCGCTGTTCGCCCTGTGCGACGGTCAACGCGCCCTGCTGTTCGGCGGCGCCCAGGACCACAAGCGCGCCTTCGACGGCGACCTTGGTCCCAACACCGGCGGCATGGGCGCCTACTCGCCCGCGCCCGTCTTCACGCCCGAGCTGGTGCAGCAGGCCGATGCGCTGATCGTCCAGCCGACGATCCGCAAGATGGCGGAGGAAGGCGCGCCCTATCGCGGCGTCCTCTACGCCGGTCTGATGGCGACCGAAGACGGCCCCAAGGTGGTCGAGTTCAACGCTCGCTTCGGCGACCCGGAATGCCAGGTGCTGATGATGCGGATGGCGGGTGACATCGTGCCCTATCTGCTGGGCTGCGCGCGCGGCGACGTTTCGGGCCTGGCTTCGCCCGCCTTCAAGCCGCAGACGGTGATCTGTGTGGTCATGGCCGCCAAGGGCTATCCCGACAGCCCGCTGGAAGGCTCGATCATCCGTGGCGCCGATCAGGACTTCGGCCCTCATGTCCAGGTCTTCCACGCCGGAACCAAGCGCCGCGACGACGGCTTGCTGGCCGCCTCGGGCGGGCGCGTCCTGAACGTCTGCGCCGAGGGCAACGACATCGCTCAGGCCCGCGAACGCGCCTATGCCGCCATCCGCAAGATCGACTGGCCCGGTGGCTTCAACCGCTCCGACATCGGCTGGCGCGCGCTGGACCGGGGTTGAAGCCAAAATCAGGGAGGAGGCGCTTCGTCCGCATCGCTTGCTGAACGCAATCTCTCGTGGGTGAGCTCTATTGATGCCGCGATTTCTGTCTTTCCCGCTCTACCGTTTTGGCGCGTTCTTTCGGCGTCATACAAGCCTTTTAGATAAGCCACGTCCCAATCGGTCAGGCCTTCAGCTATGTCTGGCGTGTCGAAGACATTGAGCACAGACACGTAAGGTCGCGTATTAGCGTCAGGGTCAATCTGAGCAAACGAAATCATGGCTATGTAGTCAGCCAACTGCTGACCGGAGACATTCATTGTTTGATTGACATCGACTACTACAATCGTTCGGAAAATATTGTCCACGATTTGAGACGAAATGCGCGATGCGGAAAAAACGCTGATTGTAGGGGCAAAGTCTTTCACGCTTGTACAAGAGTTGCGACACTCGCCCGGAATACGTACCGCGCGCTGCCCCGTTTCAGAGTCTACGGGCATTGCCTGTTGCCACCATCGAACAGGTTTGTCAGACGACTGAAAGGCACGAAGAGCAGCGCCGCCTCGGTCCATACCGGACCCACCCATTCGAAAAGCTCTCGAGCGCCGCTGCACAAGCTCGGTCGCCAAGGCTGACGGCTGGTCAGTGGCGATCACCAATATATTCGGTTTACATCCCGGCGCGCCAGGCGAAAGACCAATGTCTTCCGCTACTGTCGACACCCTGTCGGCGATGTATTGCGCCGTCTCTCGTTCAAGATTGGCAACGCCTACGCAGACCGCATTATCCCATCGTGCGATGCCGCGACCCGAGTTCGGAGCAGCGACTTCGCCGACGAAGTCATCGATCATCGATCTTAGGCTTCTTCCGACCACGTCGATGTCTTCCAGCCGCGTGGGCTGATCGACCGCACCCGCTGATGGCTCTTGAATGAGCATCAGAGCGGCCAAAGCGGCGACGAGAGACATCGGGGTGCTCCTGTGAGGAGCAAACCCTATGCACCTTTCACGAGGCCGTCAAACCACTTGAGCGAGCGGGCGACGTTGCAGTTTAGGCCGCCGCGAACAGCAGTCGGCCTTCGCCCATGCGCTCGCGCAAGGCCGGCAGGTCGGTATGTGCGACCGAGAAACAGCCGTAGCTGCGGCCCAGCTTGCCTTCGCGCGCCAGGAAGTCGGGATCGGCGTAGTCGGCGCCGTGGATGATGATGGCCCGCTCGCGCGCCTTGTCGTTGGTGTATTCCAGCCCGTCGAGCAGCACGTTCGGCCCCTGCTGCGCGCCCCAGTTGGCGCCGGCCGTCGCATAGGCGCCGATCGAGGACATGTTGGAATCCGGCGTGTTGGAAAAGCGCTGGGCATAGCCGGTGTGGCTGGGGTCCGATCCCCGACCGTGGCAGGTGCGCAGCACCTTCACTTCACCCGCGATCAGGTCGACTTCGTACAGCCGCTCCTCGCCCGAGAACTTCTGGAAATCGACCAGATACATCCGGTCACGCAGCGGCAGGCGGTGATGATGGGTGTCCAGCGCGGTCATGGCGCGCTCCATCAGTTCCTTGCGAACGTGACCGCGCGGATCCAGCGGCGGAGGCGTCAGGGCGGAGGTCTGGACCGTGGGCAGACCGACCTGGGGCATGGCGATCGGAGTTCCGTTCTGAGCCGTCGTCAGCGGCGCCGTAGCGCTCGCGCTGGCGCATCCCGCCAACATGGCCGATCCGCCCAGAATAAGTCCTCGTCTCGATAGCCGCATGCGACGCCCTCGTTGCGGTTGGTCTTGAGGCGTGTTTGTTTCAGTTGGTTACGGGCGAGGCAACCTGAGCCTTGTGGGGCATTTTTGCGGCCGACGCGTCGCGGGGAGGGTTCGATGAAACGTTTTGGAATCGCGCTGGCGGCGCTGATGGCGTCGGCGGTAAGCGCTCACGCGCAGCAAACCCCCGTGGCCACAGGCGTTTCAACGCAACCCAACACAACGTTCGTTGAAGCCGGAAGGTTGCTTGCGGATCCGTCGAACGGCGTTGTGCAACGCGATAAAACTCTCGTGATCAGAGGGAACCAGGTCGTTGAAGTGCGCGACGGCTTCGTCGGCGACGCCTCTCAAGGCAAGGTCGTGGACCTGCGCCAGGCCTTTGTCCTGCCCGGCCTGATCGACAGCCACGTCCATTTGACGAGCCAGCAAAATCCGAACGCACGCCTTGAAGAGGTGACGCTTTCGGACGCGGATCAGGCGATGGCCGGCGCCCGCTATGCGCGTCGCACCCTGATGGCCGGCTTTACGACGGTGGCGGATCTGGGCGCCTCGAACCAGGCCATCTTCGCCCTGCGGAACGCCGTCAGGAACGGCGACGTGCCGGGACCGCGCATCATTGCGGCGGGGTCGTCAGTGTCGATCCACGGTGGGCATGGCGACATCAACGGCTATCGCGAGGACGTCATGCACCTGCTGTCGTCCGAGAGCATCTGCTCGGGGCCTGAGGACTGCATGCGCGCCGTCCGCACCCAGGTTCGCGCCGGCGCCGACATCATCAAGATCACCGCGACGGGCGGCGTTCTGTCCAACACCGCCGCCGGCCTGAACCAGCAGTTCAGCGACGACGAACTGTCCGCCATCGTCGGCAGCGCCCACCGCATGGGCCGCCAGGTGACGGCGCATGCCCACGGGGTGGACGGCATCAACGCCTTCCTGCGGGCCGGCGGCGATTCCATCGAACACGGCACCTATCTGGACGATCAATCGATCCGCCTGTTCAAGTCGAACGGCGCCTGGCTGATCCCGACCCTGCTGGCTGGGGATTTTGTGGCCCGGATCGCGTCCGGTCCGGACAATTTCTTCACCTCCGCCCAGACGGCCAAGGCGCTGGAGGCCGGTCCCAAGATGCTGAACATGGCGCGCCGCGCGCACGAGGGCGGGGTCAAGATCGCCTTCGGCACCGACTCGGGCGTTTCGGCCCACGGCGACAACGCCCAGGAGTTCGCGCTTCTGGTCCGCGCCGGCCTGAGCCCGCTCGAGGCCATCCAGGCCGCCACCGTCAGCGCCGCCGAACACCTGCGTATCGCCAATGAGGCCGGGAAGATCGCCGTAGGCATGCCCGCCGACATCGTCGCCGTCTCGGGCGATCCGCTGACGGATGTGACCGAGCTGGAGCGGATGAAGTTCGTGATGAAGTCCGGCGTCGTCTATCGCGCCGACTAAATCCGGTCGTTCAGGAAGGCGGCGAAAGCCGCCTCGTCCTCGAACCGGGCGACGACCGGCCAGGCGACGACGTCCTTGCGCTGCTCGGGCGTCAGCCGGACCCAGTCCTTTTCCGTCGTGACCAGGCGGGCGTCGAACACCGCCGCCCGGTCGGTCAGGAACGTCATGTCAGCGTCGCTATAGGCCGCGTGGTCGGGGAAGGGGACGAAGTCGACCAAGTCGCAGCCCGCCGCCTTTAGCGAGCGCTCGACCTTCCAGGGCTTGGCGATGCCAGCGAAGCCGACCTGGGGCCCCGACGGCGGGGGCCCCTCGGACGTCAGGCGCGCGACGAAGACGGGCAGGGCGCCGAAGACCGCCAGCAGTTCGGGATCGGCGTCTTCGACATCGGTCGGCAGCATGACCACCACGGCGTCGGCGCGCGCCAGCCCGGCCTTCAGCGGCTCGCGCATCGGACCCGAGGGAAAGACCGAACCGTCTCCGAACGGCCATTCGTCGCCGCGCGTCTCGCCGTCCACGACGATCAGGCTGATGGTCTTCTTCAGCGCCGGATTCTGATGGCCGTCGTCCAGCACCAAAGCCTGCGCCCCCTCCGCGACGGCGGCCTTGGCGCCCGCCGCGCGATCGCGCGCGATCCAGACCGGCGATCCCTGCGCCAGCATCAGGGGTTCGTCCCCGACATCGTCGGCCGTATGGATTTGAGGATCGACGCGCACCGGCCCTTCCAGCCGCCCGCCATAGCCGCGCGACAGACCTTGCGCCTCCACCCCCGCCGCCCGCAGCAGCCGCAAGGTTTCGCGCGCGACCGGCGTCTTGCCCGATCCGCCGACCGTTAGATTGCCGACCGAGATGACCGCGCAGCCGGGGTCTGCCGGGACCGTTTTGGCCATCCGACGCGCGGTCACGGCGGCCCAGATCCAGCCCAGCGGCTTCAACGCCGTGCGCGTCATCCGGGCGTGGTTGCTGTCGCGCACATACCACCAGCGCGGCGTGTTCAGCTTCATCGCCGGCCCTGCCTCTGCGGCATCAGCGGCGACAGCAGCGCCCACAGTCGCTCCAGCCCGCCTCCAGCTTCGACAGCCGCGCGCCGCCCCCGTTCGCCCATGGCCCCGGCCGCGTTCAGGTCTTCCAGCAGGGGCTCGATCACGCCGGGCAGGTCGGACGGCGCCTGAACCAGGGCCAGGCCCCCCGCCTCGACCAGGGCCGCAGTCACCGGCGCCCAGTTGGACGCGTCCGGCCCCGTGATCGTCGGCTTGCCCAAGCGCGCGGGCTCCAGCGGATTGTGCCCGCCGACGGGCGGCAGGCCGATGGCGGGCGCGAACGAGCCGCCCATCACCACCACGTCCGCGAGCCGCAGGAACAGGCCCATCTCGTTCAGCGTATCGGCCAGATAGATGTCGGTGTCCGGCCCGATCGTCTCGCCGCGCGAGCGCATGGCGAAGGCATAACCGTCGCGCTGCAGAGCCTGGGCGATGTGCGGCCCCCGCTCGGGATGGCGCGGCGCCAGGATCAGGCAGACGCGCTCGTTCAAATGGTCCAGCGCCCGTACGATGGCGACCTCTTCGCCCTCATGGGTGCTGGCGGCGACGATCACCGGCCGGTCGCCGATCGCGGCGGACACGCGGCTAAAGGCCGCCGGGTCGTGCGGCAAAGGCTCGCCCGACAGCTTCAGGTTCACCAGGCCGTCGATCCGCGCCCCCATGCCCTCAAGCCGCTGGGCCGAGACCGGATCTTGGGGCAGGACAAGGTCGAAGGCGCCGGTCAGCGCCCGCGCCGAGGCGGGAAACCGCGCCCAGCCTTCGACGGTCTTCTCGGTGATCCGCGCGCTAACCAAGCCCAGTTTCACGCCGCGCCGCTGCGCCTCTAGCAACAGATTGGGCCACAACTCGCTCTCGACGAACACCGCCAGGCCCGGTCGCCAGTGATCCAGGAACCGCTCGACCACGCCCGGCGCATCGACCGGCGCAAACTGATGGATGACGCCTTCAGGCAGCCGCTCGGCCAGGATGCGCGCCGAGGTCACGGTGGTGGAGGTGACCAGCACGGTCAGGTCCGGTCGCGCCTTCACGAACCGCTCGACCACGGGCAGCAGCGACAGGCTTTCGCCCACGCTGACGCCGTGCAGCCAGACCAGATCACCTTCGGGGCGCGCGGTGCGGGTGAAGCCCATCCGCTCGTCCACCCGCACCGGGTCTTCCTTGCCCCGCCTGGCGCGCGCATCCAGCAGGCGCGGGGCCAGCGGCTCCAGCGCGCGCGTCGCCAGCCGATAGGCGATCAGCGGCAGCGGCGTCACGGCTGCATCCTCACGGTTTCAGGCCCGTGATCGCATCGGCTCGCGCCTCGACGGCGTTCAGCCGCGCGGCCCAGTCCTGGCGGACGTGATCCAAGTCGTCGCCGGTCGGATAATCGGCGATGTCCCACACGATGGCGCCTTTGGCGAAGGGCAGGGGCAGGATCGCGCGGTCCCAGCTGTTCAGCCGGATGGCCGGATTGCACGACATGCCGATGAACAGCGTCGGCGCCTTTGAGATCTTGGCCATCATCGGCAGACCCTCGGCCATCTGCCGCGCCGGTCCGCGCGGACCGTCCGGCGTAATGGCCAGGGCGCCGATCTTCAACTGACGCAGGCCAGCCCGTAGCGCCTGCGATCCGCCCTTGTCCCGGTCGGCCTTGTCCTTGTTCGACGACGAACCGCGAATGGCGGGAAAGCCCTGGCGAGCCACGGCCTTTGCGATGAACTGACCGTCCGCCGACAGCGAAATCAACGCCTTGGCCGGCTGCGCGCGGTTCAGCGGCCAGCACGCCGGCGACAGGCCGATGCGCGAATGCCAGAAGGCGCACAAAACCCCGCCGCCTCGGGCCCAAACCCCCTCGGCCACCGCCTGGTTTTCATGGGTCCAGCGCATGGTGGCGAAGCAAAACTGCATCCAGTGCGCCAGGATGAAGGACAGGCTGGCCTGGACGGCCGGAATGCGCAGCGGCCTCACGCGACCGTCTCGACCGTGGGCGCGGCGCCGTCCAGCGACTGCTGGCGCGCCAGGCGAGAATAGAGGCCTCCTCTGCCGACCAGGGCGTCGTGCGCGCCTTCCTCGACCACGCGGCCAGCCTCGATCACATAGATGCGGTCGGCGTTCCGGACGGTGGACAGGCGGTGGGCGATCATCAGGGTGGCGCGCCCCTGCATCAGCCGCTCCAGCGCCGCCTGGACCAGGGCCTCGCTCTCGGTGTCCAGGGCGCTGGTGGCCTCGTCCAGCAGCAGGATGGGCGCATCCTTGACGAAGGCGCGGGCGATGGCGATGCGCTGGCGCTGACCGCCGGACAGACGCAGGCCCGCCTCGCCCGCGCGGGTGTCGTAACCTTGCGGCAAGGCGGTGATGAAGTCATGGGCGGCGGCGGACCTTGCGGCGTTTTCGATCTGCGCCTGCGTCGCGCCCGGCCGTCCATAGGCGATGTTGGCGGCGATGGTGTCGTCGAACAGGAAGGGCTCCTGCGTCACCAGGGCGATGTGGTCGCGCAGGTCATGGATGCGAAGCGCGCGCACGTCTGCGCCGTTGATCGTCACCGCCCCGCCGGTCACATCATAGAAGCGCGGCAACAGGCTCAGGATCGTGCTCTTGCCGCCGCCCGACGGCCCGACCAGGGCCACCGTCTCACCCGGCGCGACCCGCAGAGACACCCCGTCCAGCGTCGGCGCATCGGTCCCCGCGTAGGCGAAGGAGACATTGTTCAGCACGACCTCCACCGGCCCGGCGGCCAGGGGCGCGGCGTCCGCCGCCTCGCGAATTTCGGGCTGGATGTCCAGGGCGCCGAACAGGCGGCGCGCGGCGGTGAACCCCTCGCTCATCACCGTGGCCAGGTTGGTCACCTGACGCAGGGCCTGCCCGGCGGCCAGCAGCATGCCGATGAAGGCGGCGAAACCGCCCACGGTCATGTCGCCCGACTGCGCCCGCCATCCGGCGTAGGCCATGACGGCGGCGACGACGATATAGGCGACCAGATCGCTGGACGGGCCGGCGAAGGCGCGGGCGTTGGCGCCCTTGATGACGTGGCGCTGGCGTCGGGCGACCACCTCGGCGACGCGGTCTTGTTCGGCGGCCTCGCGGTTCTCGATCTTGATCAGGCGAACCCCGTCCAGATTCTCCATCAGGGCGGTGGACAGGTTCTCGGTCTCGGCCATGGCGCCGACGGCGGCCTTGCGCGTCTTGCGCCCGAACCGGCGCAGCACCAGCGCCACCAGCGGCACACCCAGCAGCACGACGATCGTCAGCTGCCAGTCGATGAACCCCATGTAGATCAGGACCGCGATCAGGGTCAGCAGGTTCTGGGTGTAGTTGACCACGCCCGAGGTGAAGGCCTCGCGCACCATATTGGCGTCGAACAGCACCGACGAGACGAAGCCGCCCGAGTGCTGGCTGCGTAAGCGCGCCAGATCGGCGCGGATCATGGCCCCGAACAGGCGAATCTGGATGTCGCCGACGATGGTGTGGCCCAGCCGGTTGACCAGAGCCGCCTGACCCAGCGCCGCCAGGGTCCGCGCAATGGCGACGGTCAGGATGGCGACCGGGATCCAGACGACGGCTTTGTCCGCCGGAAAGGTCACCAGGCCGAACAGGCTGATCGGCCTGGTCCCGCCAAGGAACAGACCGTTGACGGCCGGCTCCAGCAGCTTCAGCAGCGCCGCCGTCAGCAGGCCCGTCGTCGCCGCGCACAAGACCGACAGGATCAGCGATCCCTTGTGCTTGGACAGATAGTCGCGCCAAATCCGCGCCAACAGGGCGCGCAGCGGCATGGTTTCGGAGGCGGCGACGGTCATCGGCTCTCGGTCGTCCGAGCCGCCGTTCAAGTCAAGGCTTGTCCGGCGAAGGTTCCAGCGCACGGCCCGGCTCGTCGGCGCGGATCAGGGTTTCGCCGGGCGCTTCCTGGATCCTTACGGCGGGCGGAACCGTCGGATTGGACGCGTATCGACGCCCGTCGAACGGCACGGCGACCTCATAGCCTTCGGTGATTCCGCCGCCCGCGACATAGACGCCCAGATCCCGTCGGCCATGGGTCTGTCGCTCCAGCAGCCGGATCGGCGCGCGCGCGACGCTGATCTCGCCGACCGAGCGATAGGTCGCGCCGGTGCGGTCCAGCACCAGCAGCCGACATCCGCCCGACCCGCACCAGTTCGGACCCGTCAGATAGACCAGGGTCGTGCCGCCGTCGGGGGTGATCGCGGCGGTGTATCGGGTGGTGTCCAGCGCCTCTTTCGCCCGTTCGCGCAGATAGGCGATCAGGGCCTGATCCTCGGGCGGCGGCGTCTGGGCGACGGCCGCACCCGCCCAAAGGCTGGCCACGACGGCGGCTGCGATGGCGAGGGTTTTCATCTGGACCTCCTGTTCTCGACAAACATTCCAACGCATCAGGATCGAGATCGGATGACGCGGCGGCGTCGGATCGCTATCTGGCGGGCATGGCGCGCTTCGACCTCTCGACCGCGATGGGCCGTTTTCGGGCGCATTGGCATTATTTCTGGGCCGACCACGCGTTTCTGCGCGTGGCGTTTTCCAACGCCCACTGGCTGGGCCCGGATCTGGTGCGCACCAATCAGCCGTCGCCGCGCCAGCTAGCTTATTGGAAGTCTAAGGGCGTCAAGACGGTCATCAATCTGCGCGGCGAGCGGGATGAGGGCTATTACTGGCTGGAGAAGGACGCTTGCGAGCGGCTGGGCCTGACACTGATCGACGCGCCGCTGGACTCGCGCGATCCGCCCGAGACGGTGCGCATCCACCGCGCGCGCGAGCTGTTCAGGACGATCCAGTATCCGGTGCTGATCCACTGCAAGTCCGGCGCGGATCGGGCGGGGATGATGGCGGTCTTCTATCGCCACTTTCACCTCGGCGAGCCGATCTCGGTCGCCATGAAGCAGCTCTCGAAGAAATATCTGCACTCGCGCGAGGGGCTGACCGGCGTGCTGGACTATACGCTGGAAAAATACGTCAACGAAATCGAGCCGAAGGGCGTCAGCTTCATCGATTGGGTCGACAGCCCCGACTACGACCCCAAGGCCATCCGCGCCGAGTTCAAGGCCGGCTGGTGGGGCACGCTGCTGACCGACAAGCTGCTGCAGCGGGAGTAGGGGGCTTCAGCCCCAGGGGCCGGTTTTCGGCTCGTCGCCGGCCTCGCCGTTTGCGCGGGCCACGGCGGCCAGTTCAGCGTCGCGACGGGCCTTGCGATCGGCCTCCCACCGCTTGAACCAGCGGGCGTAGTTGATGTGGCCGCGCAGCGAAAAGCTGAACAGCGCCAGCACGGCCAGCAGGCTGACCAGTTGAAAGATCTGTTGCGGTTCCAGGTTCATCGTCGTCCTCGCCTACAGATCGAAACGTCGGATCGAGGAGCCGGTTCGGCCCCTCGATGTCGCACTCAGTCCTCGGCTCAGGCCGCGTCGCCGCGAGGATCGATCAGCTTGTGGGCGTGCAGGATGAAATAGCGCATGTGGGCGTTGTCCACGGTCGCCTGGGCGCGCGCCTTCCAGGCCTTCTTGGCTTCGTCATAGCTGCCGAAGGCGCCGACGAACTCGACCTGCGACAGGTCGCGGAAGGTCGGCTCGCCCAGGTGACGAAGCTCGCCGCCGATCACGATGTGCAGCAGCTGCGGCGGGACGGCATTCTGATCGGTCATCGGAAATCCTGAAGGCTGGGCCGGAAGGCTTGGGGGGAGGAGGTTTGCGCGCGGCATAGGCCGAGAACGCCCTCGGATCAATGTTGGCGGGGGTTTTTCCGTCCCCGCCTTCAGGTCGAAAGCGGCACGTTTTTACAGCGCCGCACGATCATCGGCTGGATGACCGGCGCCGCGCAGACCAGGCTGGCCTGACGCGGATCCGGCCGGTTGAAGGCCCACGGCCGCCCGTGGTGATCGCTGACCCTCGCGCCGGCTTCGGTCGCGATCAGCCAGCCCGCAGCGACGTCCCAGTCCCATTTCGGCGTCAGGGCCAGGGCGGCGTCAAAGGCACCGGCGGCGACCAGCGCCATCCGATAGGCCAGGGCGTTGCGTTTCTCGAAACGCATCGCCGGCCACGGCTCGTCGTCGAAATAGGGCGCTTCGATCAGTCTCGCATCGCCCAAGATCGAGGCGTCCTCCAACGTATCGACATCCGAGGCGTGGATGGGTTTGCCGTTACGTCGCGCCCCGCCGCCGCGCGTCGCCACATAGGTCTCGTCCACCTCGGGCGCATGGATAACGGCGGCGACGACCTCGCCGTCCTCGACCACAGCGATGGGCACGCACCACCACGGCGTCCGCTTCATGTAGGCGACGGTGCCGTCGATGGGATCGACCACGAAGATGCGTCGTTTCGACAGACGCTCGGCCGTATCCGCCGTCTCTTCCGACAGCCATCCATAATCAGGCCGCGCCGACAGCAGCCTGTCCTTCAGCATGGCGTCGACCTTCAGGTCGCCGCTGGTGACGGGCGAGCCGCCGACCTTGGACTCGATCTTCAGCCCCGCTTCGCGCTCGGCGATGGCCAGCGAACCCGCATCGATGGCGGCCTGGCGGATCAAGTCGAGGTCAGCGTTCAGGTCCATCATTTGCCCGCGATGGCCACCGCGTCGAACATCAGGCTGGGCACGTTGAACCCGCCCCGGAACTCCAGGTCCGACCCGCGCTCGATGCGCAGATAGAGGTCGGTCAGCTTGCCCGCGACCGTGACCTCGCTGACCGGATAGGCGATCACGCCGTTCTCGAACCAGAAGCCCGACACCCCGGCGGACCAGTCGCCGGTGTTGCCGTTCAGCGACGGGCCGAACATCGACGTCACCAATAGGCCGGTCCCGGCGTCGGCCATCAGGCCCGCCAGATCCCGCTCGCCCGGTTCCATATGCAGATTGTGAGTCGAGACCCCGGATGGCCCGGCCAGCCCCCGCGAAGCATGGCCGGTGGTTTCCAGACCCAGTTGCCGGGCCGAGGCGCTGTTCAGCAACCAGGTGGTGAGGACGCCGTCGTCGAACAGGGCGCGCTTGTGGACCATTACGCCTTCGTCGTCGAACGGGGTCGATCCCATGCCGCGCGGGCGGAACGGATCGTCGATCAGGGTGACGCCCTCGGCGAACACGCGCTGACCCATGCGGTCCTTCAGGAACGAGGTGCCGCGCGCGATCGAGGGGCCGGAAATGGCGCCGATGGCTGGCGACACGATCTGGCCCGCCATCCGGTTGTCGAAGATCACGGGCGCGGTGGTCGAGGCGATCTTGCGCGGCCCCACGCGCGACACGGCGCGCTCGCCGGCGGTGCGGCCGATCAGGTCGGCGCTCGGCAGGTCGGACAGGTGTCGGGTCGAACGGCTCTCGCCGCCGCGCTCCATCGCGCCGTCCTTTTCGGCGATGACGCCTACGCCCAGCGAGAAGGCCGACCCTTGATAGGCGCCGTCGAACCCGTGAGAGGTCACCAGCCGCCAGCGGCTGGATGACCAGCCCGCGTGTCCGCCTTCGGATCGCGCCACGCCGGGGACCGCCAGGGCCGCCGCCTCGGCCTCAGCCGAGACCTGTTCCAGAGTTTGGGCGCTGCGTTCGCTGGGATCGAACAGGTCCAGATCGATGAACGGGCCGCGCGCCAGCCGATCTTCGGGCGCGAAACCGGCGTAGGGGTCTTCCGGCGCCAGCCGCGCCATGGCCACCGCCCGCTCGACCAAGCGCTGCTGGGTCGCCGGCGAAAGGTCCGAGGCCGAGACCGACGCCTGCCTTTGGCCCACGAACACGCGCAGGCCCAGGTCGCGCGATTCCTCGCGTTCGACGTCTTCCAGCTTGCCGTTCCGCACCCCGACCGACAGGGATCGGCGATCGGCGCTGACCGCCTCTGCGGCGTCGGCGCCGGCCTTCAGCGCGGCCTTGACGATGTCGTTGAGAAGATCGGTGGAAACGGGCGCAGCCAGGGTTTCAGTCATGCCCCGATATGGCGGACGCCCCGCTGCACCGCAACCGCGTCAGACGACGGCGAAGGCGATCAGCCCCACAGCCGCCGTCAGCAGCGCCACCCAGGTCAGCAGCATGCCGACGACACGACCCAGCGACGGCCCGGTCTGCAGCAAAAGGCCGAGGGCATGGGCGACCCGGCCGACGAACAGCGTCGCGCCGACCCCGTGGATCATCCAGGCCGGCGCGCCGACGGCGGCCAGCAGCAGCATGGCGATCATGCCCGGCGTCGCATATTCCACCAGATTTCCGAAGGCGCGGCTGGCGGCCATCAGATCCGCGTTTCCGCCGTCGCCGAACGACACCATGTGTTTGCGCCGCCCGCTGACCACGATGCCCGACAAGACCAGCATCATCAGGATCAGCAGGCCGCTCCACAGGGCGGCGGCCTGGACGGCGTACATCAGCGGCGTGGTCATCGATCAGTCCTCACGCCCGACGGGGTACAGCAGATAGTGGTCGTCATAGAAGGGTGTGCGTTCATAGAACCAGGCCAGACGCGCCTGCGGATCGGCGGCGAACGTGGCGTCGGCCGCCACCTTGGCCTCGAACTCGGCCTTCAACGCCGGGTCCGCCGCCATCATCTTGTCCGCCAGCGGCGCGATGGCGTAGGCCTCGATATATTCGACGCGGCTCATCACCTCGGGGAACATGCCCCAGGCGAAGAAGCTCTCGCTGGATTGCGGCTCCAGCAGCAGCACGACGATGTCGCCCAGCGGCTGATCCGTCGGCACCCGCACCGAGCCGGTCGGATACGTCCAGTCGCGCTTCTCGACCTCCACCGTCTTCACCGAAGCCTGCACGTGACCTTCGTTGGCGCGGGTGGCCAGCTTGGGCTCGACCAGGCGCAGCATCGAAAGGTTTACGATGCGCGCAGCCTCGACCGTCTCCATTTCGATCCCGTGCGTCTTCAGCCGCTCGATGATGTCGGTGCGATAGCCCGGCACCCAGTAGGCCGTCGGCCGCGTCAGTGTCAGCGTCGGCTTGGAGCCATAGAAGGGCATCTGCCACAGGTCGGGATCAGGTTGGCCCAGCCAGCGGATTTCCTTCCGACCCGAGGCGGGACTGTCATACATCTCGTACAGCATGCCCTTGAACGGGCGGGTGGACGACGCCGTCTCGTCGGCCTCGAAGTTGGCGGGGATCTGCGCTGGACGCAGGGCCTTGTCCTGATCGGTCGCGGCGCGAAGACCGGCGCCCTGATCGGCCAGCAGACGCATCGCCTCCTCGATGAAGACGTAGGCGCCCAAGACCCGCTGTTCGTGCGGTTTCAGGCTGTGGTTCTCGATCAGGATCGTCGGCACATGCGCCGCCGCGCCCCAGCCGTTGGAGAACCGCTCGCCCAGGCCGCCGTCCGACAGGCCCTTCTTCGGCTCGTCGTCGTCGATGCCGAACACCAGTTCGCCGGGGATATGGCCTTCGCGTTCCAGCGCGGCGTTCATCGCCGGCTTGAACACCGAATCCAGCCAGGCCGAGCCGTTCGGCGAACGGCTGAAGCTCCCGTCCTCGCCGTTGAAGCCGTAGGTGACGTCGTACTGGTAATCCATGCCGTCGGTGACGTGGACGTCCACATACAGGTCCGGCCGGTATTTCAGGATCAGGCCGCGCACGGCCCGCATCTCGGGCTGGTCCAGCTTCAGATAGTCGCGGTTCAGGTTCTGGTTGGTCGCCGTATTGCGCCAGCCCTGGATGCGCGGCCCCCGCTGGTTAGGCCGGGAATAGGGGCCGGAACGCTCGTGGCCGTCCACGCTCAGGATGGGGATCAGGATCAGATTGACCCGGTCCAGCAGGGCGTCCTTCCCATAGAAGGCGATGTCGCGCAGCAGCATCATGCCCGCGTCCTTGCCGTCGATCTCGCCGGGGTGGATGCCGGCCTGGATCATCAACACCGGCTTGGCTGGATCGAACGTCGCGCCATCCTTGGACGCGATCACCGCATAGATGGGCCGGCCCTCGGGCGAGACGCCGAACTGCTCGATGCGGATCAGGTCGCTTGCGGCGTCCAGGCGATCGAACCAGGCGCGGGTGTCGACATAGTTGGGGCTGAAGTCATGACCCGGATCGGCCTCGAACGCCGTGACCCAAGGATCAGACGCATCGCGCAGCAGCGCCTTGGACGCACCGTCCCAGGCGGGGGCGGGCGGCAAGAAGGCCTGATCCCAAGATGCGGTGTTGGGAAGCGTCTGGGACATGGCGGGGCTCACGCTACAGGCAAGGGCGGCGACCAGCGCCGAAACCAGAAGAGGGGACTGCATGGCCTTTCGTGAGCCGATTGCGCCGCCCTGACAAGGTTTCAACCGCCGCCGCCCAGGACGGGCGCCCAGCCGCCGGCCTTGAGCAACAGCGTCGCCGCGTTGCCCATCTGCCAGAGACTGTACAGCAGCACGACGACCAGGGCGCCGACCGCAACCCGGCGCGATGGCGCAAACGCCGCCGTCGCCGTGCCAATCACGAAGATGGCGACTCCGACCCATAAACGCACCGAGCCGGCGATCTTGGCGAAGCCGGGATTGAGCTGTGCCAGGATGATCACGATCACCGCCACGATCAGATTGGCCGCCAGGATGCAGCCGAACACCAGTCGCCGATGCGACCAGAAATGCGCGTCCAGATCGATCTTTTGATCGCCGCCCTCGGCCGAAACGCGGGGGAAGGTCACGCTGGCGGCGACGTAGAAGGTCGCGGCGATGGCCAGCGAAACCAGCAGCACGAAGGTGTTGAACGGCGCGCCGCGGAAGATGACCCAGGCCTGGTTCCAGAAGGTGGCGATGTCGATCGCCACGAACAGGGCCAGCATCGGCGTCAGCCAGCCGAACCGGATCCGCTGCTTCTCATGCAGCACCCGCGCGAACCCGCCGACCAGCTCGGCCACCGACAGGCCCAGCAGCAGGCCGTAAAAGCTGAAGAAGAACTCGAATGCGCTCACATCGCCCCCCGGCGTGACCAAAAGCCAAGCTTATTTCCAGATCGGCGTTCCGTCACCCGGCAGGCCGAGACGATCCCACAGGTCGTTGACCCGTTCGACGACCGCCTCGTCCATGCGAATTCCCTCGCCCCATTCGCGCTTGGTCTCGGGCGGCCATTTGTCGGTGGCGTCCAGGCCGATCTTGGAGCCCAGGCCGCTCTCGGGGCTGGCGAAGTCCAGATAGTCGATGGGCGTCGACTCGATCACGGTGATGTCGCGCGCCGGGTCCATCTTGGTCGAGATGGCCCACATGACGTCCTTCCAGTCGCGGGCGTCGATGTGGTCGTCCACGACGATGACCCATTTGGTGTACATGAACTGGCGCAGATAGCTCCAGACCCCCAGCATCACGCGCTTGGCGTGGCCCGGATAGGCCTTCTTCATCGACACCACCGCGATCCGGTAGCTGCAGCCCTCGGGCGGCAGCCAGAAGTCCGTGATCTCGGGAAACTGCTGGCGCAGCAGGGGAATGAACACCTCGTTCAGCGCCTCGCCCAGCACGCTCGGCTCGTCCGGCGGCCGGCCGGTGAAGGTGGTCAGATAGATGGGGTCGCGGCGCATGGTGATGGCGCTGACCTTGAAGACCGGGAACTTCTCGACCGAGTTGTAATAGCCGGTGTGGTCGCCGTACGGGCCCTCGTCCTCGAACTCGTCCAGCAGGACATGGCCCTCCAGCACGATCTCGGCCTGGGCCGGCACCATCAGCGGCACGGTCTTGCATGGGACCAGCTCGGCCTTGGCGCCCCGCATCAGGCCCGCGAACTGATATTCCGACAGGGTGTCCGGCACCGGCGTCACCGCCGCCAGGATCGTGCCGGGATCGGCGCCCAACACGACGGCGCAGGGCAGCGGCTCCTTGGGCCGCGCCTTCTTGTGCCGGGCATAGTGTTGCGCCCCGCCGCGGTGGGCGAGCCAACGCATGATGGCCTTGTCCTTGCCCAACACCTGCATCCGGTAGATGCCCAGGTTGAAGTCGTCCTCGCGGTCGTCCGACGGCCCCTTGGTCACGACCAGGCCCCAGGTGATCAGGGGCGCCGGTTCGCCGGGCCAGCACGACTGGACGGGCAGGGCGGTCAGGTCGATCTGATCGCCTTTCAGCACCACCTCCTGCACCGGCGCCTTCTTCACCGTCTTGGGCCGCATCGACAGGACGGTCTGCATCAGCGGCAGCATCTCCATCGCGTCGCCCAGACCGCGCGGCGGCGTCGGATTGCGCAGGAAGGCCAGCAGTTCGCCGACCTCGCGCAGTTCGCCCGCCGTGGTTCGGTCCTTGCCCTCCAGCGTCACCCCCATGGCGACCCGTTTCACCGTGCCGAACAGATTGGCCAGGCAGGGGATGGGACTGATCGTGCCGTCCGGCATCACCGGTTTTTCGAACAGCACCGCCGGTCCGCCGTTCCTCAGCAGCCGGGTCTGAATCTCGGTCATCTCCAGCACGGTGGAGACGGGTTCGGACACCCGCACCAGCTCGCCCTGAGCTTCCAGCTGGTCGATGAAGTCACGCAGGGATTTGTAGGCCATGCCGCGACGCTTAGGCGGGAGTGGCCCCTCTGTCACGCGCCGCGCGACCGAACAGCCGATCCAGCCCGACGAGGCCGAGCCCGACGATCAGGAAAAACACCAGCAGCACGCCGAAGATCACCACGACCCGGACCAGTCCCAGCTGATCCACATTGACGAACCCATAGGGCCACCAGCGCGTCGCCAGGCCGTGGATCAGCGTCCACCCGCCATAGATCAAGGGAAAGGCCAGCCATTTCGCCGGGTCGATCCAGCGCAAACGGCCCTTTGGCGTGAACCACACCCAGTCCAGCACGAAGGCGGCGGGCATGACGTAGTGCAGCACCAGATTGACCACCAATGACCAGCCTGTCGGGTTCCAGTAGGGATGCAGCAGGAAGTGGTACACCACCCCGACCACAACGATGTACATGGCGACGGCGGCCCTGACGCCTTCGCTGGCGGACCAGCGGGCCAGTCGGGATCCTTCACCCAGCAGCGGCCCGGTAAAGGCCAGGGCGACCAAGATGTTGGTCAGGATGGTGAAGAAGCTGAAGTAGTTGATCGTCCGTTCCAGCACGTTCCAGCCCTGGGCCGGCGCGATCATCAGCAGATATTGAAGCGCCAGCGCGGTCCAGCCCACGACGGCGAACGTCGCACGCCACAGCCTGGGCTGGTCCCGCTTGCGAAACACCGGCGCCTCCCTTGTCGGTCAGGCGGCAGTCTTGTCCCATTCAAACGCCGGGTCCAGCCAGTCGCCCAGGCGTTCGCCGCGATCCAGCGCGTCCATCCGCTGCATCTCCTCGTCCGTCAGGGCGAAGTCGAAGATGTCGAAGTTCTCGCGCGCGCGGCTCTCCTTGGTCGTGCGCGGGATGGCGATGATCCCGTGCTGGATCAGCCAGCGCAGGGTGATCTGGCCGTTGGTCTTGCCATGCGCCTTGGCCAGTTCGCTGATCGTGGCGTCGTCAGCGATCTTGCCTTGCGCCAGCGGCGACCAGGCGGTGATCGACGACCCCAACTCGGCCGCCGTCGCCACCAGCTGATCGACCCCCAGATAGGGGTGGTGCTCGACCTGATCGGTCAGCAGACGCGCCTTGGACAGGCCTTGCGCCTGGCGGAATTCCTTGGAGGGGAAGTTGGACAGGCCGATCGACTTGGTCAGGCCCTGGTCCTTGGCCTCGTTCAGGGCGCCCAGCGTCTCTTCGAACGTCGGCGTCGTCTTGGGCCAATGCAGCAGCAACAGGTCGGGCGTCGTGCCCAGGCTGTCGGCCGATTCCCTGGCCTGTTTCAGCAGGGCGTCGTGAGTGAAATGCTCAACCCAGATCTTGGTGGTCAGGAAGATGTCCTTTCGTGCCACGCCGGAGTCGCGAATGCCTTCGCCGACCGCCTTCTCGTTCTTGTAGATCCAGGCCGTATCGATGTGGCGATATCCGATCCGCAGCGCCTCAGCGACCATGCGCCGCGCATCGTCCGGCTCCAGCTGCCAGGTGCCGAAACCGAGCAGGGGGATTTCGATACCGTCGACGGTGATCGTGGGTTGGTCGCCATAGGCCATGGGGCGCTCCTTGGGCTGGGTCCGCTTGAGGGGCGTAGTTAGGCGCCCGACCCCGCTCCGATAAGGTCTGGATGCGCCTTGGACAGCTTTTTCGGCGCGATCCGACGCCATCGCTTCTCAAGCGCCGCCCTCAGCCAGACGGGATCGACGCTGGCGACGCGCGCCAGGACTATGGGATGATCGCGATAGTGGTCGGTGAAGTGAAAGGTCGCCGGGTCCATCTCGATCAGCACTTCGCGCTCATCCAAATTGTCCAGATGCACCACGATGCTGTCGTCCAGCGCCGGGCGCATCCAGGTGAAGAACTTGCCCGCGACCTTGAACGACGGCTCGCCATAGGACACGCCATCCTCCACGCCGGGAAACGAGAGCAGAAGGGCGCGGACCTCGTCGTGGGTCATCGGTCGCTCAACATCAGTAGGCCAACTTCAATAAGCCAGCGCGATCCCGTCCTTGCGCATCTCGGTCGCCGCGCCATAGGTCCAGCGTCCGCTGGGGTTCATCTGTTTCATGACGTTCTGATAGCCGCCGAAGCCGCCGTCGGGTTCGCCCAGCGTCCAGCCCATCGCGCGCAGCTGGGCCTTGGTCGCCTCGGGCACGCCGCTTTCCAGATGCAGCACGCCGGTCCCTTCCTGGGGCTGGCCCGTCGGTTCGGACGAGCCATAGTGTTGCCAGCGCGGGGCGTCGCCCGCCGCCTGGGGCTCCAGCCCGTAATCGACCATATTGATGATGATCTGGGCCTGGCCCTGCGGCTGCATGGCGCCGCCCATGACGCCGAACGCCATCCAGGGCTCGCCGTCCTTGACCGCAAAGCCGGGGATGATCGTCTGGAAAGGGCGCTTGCCCGGCGCATAGATGTTGGGATGGCCGTCGGTCAGGGCGAACAGCTCGCCACGGTCCTGGAACATGAAGCCCAGCGGTTCGGAGCCGTTGTCGGGCGCCAGGCCCGAACCCATGCCGCGATAGTTGGACTGAATCCAGCTGACCATCATCCCGTCGCTGTCGGCGACGCTGAAATAGGTGGTGTCGCCGTGGTGCGGGGCGTCGCCCGGCATGACGCGGTCCATCACCCGATCGGGCCGGATCAGCTTGGCCCGCTCGGCAGCATAGGCCTTGGAGTTCAGCCATTCGACCGGGGTCTTGGAGAATCGGTCGTCGGCGAACCAGCGCGCCCGGTCCTCGAACGCCAGCCGCTTGGCCTCAGCCTGAACGTGCAGCGAGGCGGCGGACTGGAAGCCCATCGATTTCAGGTCGAATTGTTCGCAGATGTTCAGGATCTGGTTGGTGCTTAGCCCCTGCGTGTTGGGACCCAGGCCGAAAACATCGACCCCACGATAGTTGGTCCGGATCGGCTCCACCCATTCGGTGTGGTGGGCGGCCAGGTCGGCGCGGGTCATCCAGCCGCCGATCCGCTTGAAATAGGCCTCGATCTGATCGGCGATGGGACCGTTGTAGAAGGCGTCGCGCCCGCCCTCCGCGATCATCCGCAGGGTCTTGCCCAGATAGGGATTGGCGAAGACCTCGCCCACCTTCGGCGTCGCGCCGCCGGCGGCCCAGATGCGCTTGCGGTTCTCGTTTTCCTCGATCGGGATTTGGCCCCGATCAAACGAAGCCATGTTGCGTTCCAGATAGTAGGCGATGACCTGGGGCACGGGCACGCCCTGTTCGCACAGTTCGGCGACGGCCAGCAGCACCTCTTTCCATGGCAGCTTGCCGTACCGCTGATGCGCGCTCCACCAGGCGTCCACCGTGCCCGGCACGTTCACCGTCACCGCGCCATAACGCGGCAGATAGCCGTCGATGGCCTTGGATCGCGCGATCTCTAGGCTGAGGCCCCGCGGACTGGCGCCCGATCCGTTCAGCCCGACGACCTTCTTCTGTTTGGGGTCCCACAGCATGCAATAGGCGTCGCCGCCGATGCCGTTGGCCACAGGCTCCAGAAAGCCCAGGGCCGCATTGATGGCGATGGCCGCATCGATGGCCGATCCGCCGCGCCTTAAGGTGTCGATGCCGATCAGACTGGCCGCGGGATGCGCCGTCGCCGCCGCCCCGTTCGCGCCCCAGACGGTCGAGCGCCCCATGAACTTCGGTCCCGAAATCCGGTCGCCGATGCCGACGCCGGCATAGGGGTCGGCCGGGCGAGCCGGCGCAGGGGCCGCCTCGGTTGGTTTGGCGGCGGGAGAAGCCTGCCGGGCCTGGGCTGCGGTCGCCGCCAGCGCGCCGGCGGGCAGGGCGGACAGGAAGGTGCGACGACGCATGGGCGGACTCCTCGAACAACCGATGCGGCATCAAGGGTGCAGTCGATCGATCCGGCAAGCCTTGCGACAAAGAAAAAGGCCGCGTCCCTTTCGGAACGCGGCCCAAATCCTTGGAAAGGACGTAGGTCCTATTCGATATCTTCGTTCAGCAGGCCGACCTTGAAGAAGCCGTTCTCTTGCATCTTGTTCATGACTTCCATGAACTGCGAATATTTCACTTCGGGCTGGGCGCGGACGAAGACGCGCTCTTCCTGGCAGGCGCCGCCGCCCAGGGCGGTGCAGACGTCGGTAGCCAGGTTGTCGATCGAGGTTTGCTTATCCGACAGGAACAGCTGACCGTTTTCCTGGATGGTGATGTACACCGGCTCCTTCTCTTCGGTCGGATTGGTGGGCGGCTGTGCGGGCGGCAGGTCCAGACGGATCGACACGGTCGCCATCGGCGCGGCGACCATGAAGATGATCATGAGCACCAGCAGAATGTCGATGAACGGCGTGATGTTGATATCCGCCGTCTGTTCGATCGTGTGCTTGTCCCCACCGGAACCGCCGATCTTCGCAGCCATGCTCGTCTCCGTTACTCGCCGGCTGCGTTCCGCGCCGACATTTCCCTATGGATCGCCCGAAGGCTTGATCGGTTCTTGGCGTCCCGATGCGGGCTTGTAAAGCGGTTCTAAACGATCTGCCGTTCGCGAACGTCAATTATACACGACAGAGGGACGACGGTTCGGCCTTCAGGCCTTGGCCAGCTTCAAAAAACGGTCCGCCAGGGCAGGATCGTCCTTGAAGGCGCCGGTGAAGCGGGTCGTAATGGTCGAAACGTGCCGATGATGCACGCCGCGCGTGGTCATGCACTGATGCTCTGCGTCGACCAGCACCGCCACGCCGCGCGGTTGCAGGTGCGATTCGATGGCGTCGATGATGTCGTTGGTCAGGGTTTCCTGGTTCTGCAGGCGTCGCGCATAGATCTCGACCACCCGCGCCAGCTTGGAGATGCCGACCACCTTCTCGCCGGGCAGATAGGCGACATAGGCCTTGCCCAGGAAGGGGGCCAGATGGTGCTCGCAGTGGCTCTCCACCTCGATGTCGCGCAGGATGACCATGTCGTCGTAGCCGGTCACATCCTCGAAGGTGCGGCTCAGCTCCTTGCCCGCGTCGGCCTCATAGCCGTCGAACCATTCGCCGTAAGCGTCCACCACCCGCTTGGGCGTGTCGATCAGGCCAGGACGGTTCGGATTGTCGCCGGCCCAGGCGATCAGGGTGCGCACGGCCTCCAGCGCCTGTTCGCGCGACGGACGTTGCACGGTTTCGTCGCTGACGAGGACGGGCTTGGCGGGGGTGACGCTCATGAACTCGATTTCCGGCCGGGGCGGGCGGGTCGCCCGGTTTACCTTCTACAATCCGTCGGGACTGTATATCAGGCCGCTATATGGGACAGACCGTCCGTCCCGCAAGAAAACCCGCTGAAGACTGATCCATGCCGCTGCACATCCACGACACCCTGCGCCGTGAAAAGCGCCTGTTCGAGCCCCGGAACAAGGATCGTGTGACCCTCTATGTCTGCGGCCCCACGGTCTATGACTACGCCCACATCGGCAATGCGCGCCCGCCGGTGGTGTTCGACGTCCTGGTGCGGCTGCTGCGCCGGACCTATGGCGCGGACCAGGTGATCTACGCTCGCAACGTCACCGATGTAGACGACAAGATCAATCAGAAGGCTGCGCGCGAGGGCGTGCCGATCGGCGAGGTCACGGCCCGCTATGAGGCGGCCTATCTGGCCGACATGGGTTTGCTGAACGTGTCGCCGCCCGACCTGGCCCCCCACGTCACTGACTATATTCCGGCCATCGTCGATCAGATCCAGGCCATCGTCGATGCGGGCTGCGCCTATGCGGCCGAGGGGCACGTGCTGTTCGACGTCTCGTCCTACAAGGCCTACGGCGCCCTGTCGGGCCGGAACCTGGACGACATGATCGCCGGCGCCCGCGTCGAGGTCGCGCCCTACAAGAAGAACCCCCACGATTTCGTTCTGTGGAAGCCGTCGAAGGCAGACGAGCCGTCCTGGCCGTCGCCGTGGGGCGAGGGGCGTCCCGGCTGGCACATCGAATGCTCGGCCATGATCGAAAAGACCCTGGGCCTGCCCATCGACATTCACGGCGGCGGCATCGACCTGGTCTTTCCCCACCATGAGAACGAAATCGCGCAGGGTGTCTGCGCCCACGGCCACGCCCATGGCGATCAGGCCCATGACGAATACGCCCGCTACTGGATGCACAACGGCTTTCTGACCGTGGACGCCGAGAAGATGTCCAAGTCGATCGGCAACGTCCTGCTGCTGCACGACCTGGTCCAAGCCATGCCGGGCGAGGTCGTCCGCTGGGCCCTGCTCAGCGCCCACTACCGCCAGCCGCTGGACTGGAACCAGGGGCTGTTGGATCAGAGCCGCAAGAACCTGGACCGGCTGTATGGCGTCCTGCGCGACGCCGACGCGGCCCTTGGCGACTTCGACGAGGCCACGCTGGACGAGGCTGAGCGGGAGCTGGCCGAGAACGCCCTGGATCCGGTGCTGGACGCGCTTGAGGACGATCTCAACACGCCGGGCGCCATCGCCCAGCTGTTCGGGCTCGGCGCCGCCCTGCGCGAGCTGCTGAACGACGCTGATGCCGATATCAACGATGTCGTCATGGCGCGCTGGAGCCTGAAGGAAGCGGCCGGGCTGCTCGGCGTCCTGTCGCTGACGCCGGACGCCTGGTTCGAGGGCGGCGATCCCGCGCTGAAGGCCGAGGTCGAGGCCCTGCTGGACCAACGCGCCAGCGCCCGCGCCGCAAAGGACTGGCCCGAGGCCGACCGCATCCGCGACCGCCTGAACGCCCTGAACGTCGTTGTCATGGACGGCCCAGACGGCGCTACCTGGCGCGTGAAGGGCTGAGATCAATCGTCTCCTCCCCACAGCGTGGGGAGGGGGACCGCGCAGCGGTGGAGGGGTTCTAGACGTCCCACAGACGCCCGCGATGCGCGAAGCCCCCTCCGTCTCTCCGCTGCGCTTCGAGCCACCTCCCCATGAATGGGGAGGAGACGATGCTCAGCCATCGCAATGCCGCTGGTTCATTCCCCGCGATTTCAACCGCTTGCTGATTTATGTCCCTCGTCTCCCATCCAAGGGGTCAAACGCCCCCATAATGCACCGGTCTCGTCGCATGGAGGGCTCGCCTGGCCTGCGACCTTGCGGCGGCGAGAGCGGATGGAACGGGGGCGATGGTGAAATCCCATCGCGGCGCCGGGGCTGACCGGTCGGGGAATCGCCCCGGCGTCCGCAGTCGCGTCGCAGGGTCGAGGGGGATACTCGGCCGCACCGGGGATCGGGGATCGCTGCTCCGACCCGCCCGTCGC